>JBBDRO010000050.1:56876-132037 GCA_040905425.1 Gemmatimonadota bacterium
CTCACCCGGCGGCCTCTCACCCGGCGGCCTCTCACCCGGCGGCCTCTCACCCGGCGGACCCTGACCCGGCGCCCCGCTACTCCGGCGGTCGGCGGGTCTCCCCTTCCGGAACGCCCTGCGTTTTCAGAGCTGACCCGTTGTGCCCCAACGTTTTTTTGTAATACTGTATACAGTATGCAAGAAAGTTGTTCTCTCCCAACGATTGTCGTTCCGAAAACCCGGGCGCCGCGCAGGGGCATACCCGAGCGCTCCCGTGCAAACGACCGGACGGGCCGACGCAATACCATCAAGCCGCCGCCATGAGGCCTCAGCCACCGGACCTCCGCCACCGGGCCTCAGCCATCAGACCTCCGCCACCGGGCCTCAGCCATCAGACCTCCGCCACCGGGCCTCAGCCATCAGACCTCCGCCACCGGACCGCAGCCACCAGGCCCTGGCGGCCGATCCGTTTGCAGGGCGGCGCACGGCCGTCTAACTTCGGGATGGTTTCGGGTCCTGCGGACGACTCCTGCACGGCAGTGCCACCATGAAGATTCTCGTGATCGGCAACGGCGGGCGCGAGCACGCCCTCCTCTGGAAGCTCCGGCGGGACGCGCCCGACGCCGAGTTCTACGTCACGGGTGGCAACGGCGGCACCGCCGGCCTTGCCACCTCGCTGCCGCTGAAGCCCGCCGACCTGAACGGGCTGGCCGCCTGGGCGGAGGCGAACGGCGTGACGCTGACGGTCGTTGGGCCCGAGGCGCCCCTCGCCGACGGCGTCGTGGACATCTTCTCGCGGCGCGGCCTGCCCATCTTCGGACCCACCAAGAAGGCCGCCGCCATCGAGGCGTCCAAGGCATACGCCAAGCGCCTGCTGGAGCGCGCCGGCGTGCCCACCGCCCGCCACGCCACCTTCACGGAGTTCCCCGCCGCCGAGCACCACATCCGCGAGCGGGGCGCGCCCATCGTGGTGAAAGCCTCGGGGCTGGCCGCGGGCAAGGGCGCCGTGGTGTGCGCCACCGAGGCGGAGGCCGTGGAGGCCGCCCGCGAGATGCTCTCCGGCGAAGCGTTCGGCTCTGCTGGAGACGAGATCGTCATCGAGGAGTTCATGGAGGGCCCCGAGCTTTCCGTTTTCGCGCTCTCCGACGGGACGCACGCGCTACCCCTGCTCGCCTCGCAGGATCATAAGCGTGTGGGTGAAGGGGATACGGGTCCCAACACAGGAGGGATGGGCGCCTACGCTCCCGTGCCGCTGAGCAGCCCGGAGCTGATCGAGCGCATCCGGCGTGAGATCCTGGAGCCCACGCTGACAGCGCTCCGCGAGGAGGAGCGGGAGTTTCGCGGCCTGCTCTACGCGGGGCTCATGCTCACCGCGGACGGCCCGAAGGTGGTGGAGTACAACGCCCGCTTCGGCGACCCTGAAACGCAGGTGGTCCTGCCCATGATGGCCTCCTCCCTGCTCGAGCCCATGCGCGCGGTGGCCATGGGGGGCTCGCTCGAGGGGGTGGAGCTGGCGTGGCGGCCGGGGGCCGCGCTCGCCACCGTGCTGGCCTCGGGCGGCTACCCTGGCTCCTACGGCAAGGGGAAGGAGATCACCATCCCGGCGGGGCTCGAGGACGAGCACACGCTGGTCTTCCACGCTGGCACCGCCCGCAAGGACGGGCGCCTGCTCACCTCGGGTGGGCGCGTGCTGGCCGTGACCGGCCTCGGGTCCACGCTGGCCGAGGCGGCCGAGCGCAGCCGGGCGGCCGCGGCGGCCATCACCTTCGAGGGCCGGCAATACCGCGGGGACATCGGCTGGCGCGCCCTGGCTGCTGATTGATCCCGAAGTGCCCGAGCTTCCCGAGGCCGAAACCATCGTCCGTGACCTGCGGCGCCAGCTCCCGGGCCGGCGTGTCACGGCAGTCCATGTGCGCCACGCCGACGTGCTGGGGCAGGGCCTTGATCCCGCGGATCTCGACGCGGCCCTGAAGCAGCGGGAGATCATGGATATCGAGCGGCGCGGCAAGAACGTGGTGGTGGTCTTCGACGGCCAGCTTCGCCTCATGGTGAACCTGGGCATGACCGGCCGCCTGGTGGCCTCCGAAGCCACCCGCGCGGGGGAGCTCCGCCACGTGGCCGTGCACCTCACGCTGGACGATGGCGCCGCACTGCTCTACGACGATGCCCGGCGCTTCGGCCGGCTGGACCTGCACGACGCGGCCTCCTGGGAGGAGCGCAGCCAGGAGCTTGGCGTGGAGCCGCTCGCACCGGAGTTCACCGCCGAACGTCTTTTCACGCTGACGCGCAGGTCGAAGGTGACGCTCCGCAACTGGCTCCTGGATCAACGCAGGGTGGCGGGCGTGGGGAACATCTACGCCAGCGAGGCGCTCTTCCGCGCCGGCGTGCGCCCCACGCGCCGCGCCGGTCGGCTGAAGCGCAAGGAGGCCGGCCCGCTGCGCGACGGCCTGGTGGCGGTGCTCGAGGAGGCGATCGAGTGGCGCGGCACCACCATCAGCGACTACCGGGACGGCAGCGGCGAGCCGGGCGGGTTCAACCGCCGGCTGCGCGTTTACGACCGCGCGGACGAGCCGTGCCTCACGTGCGGAGCGCCCATCAAGCGGGTGGTGCTCAGCAACCGGTCCGCGTACTACTGCCCGGCGTGCCAGGCATGAGGCCAGCCCGGTGAGCGCCCGCCTGGAGCAGGAGCGCATCGAGGCCGCCCTGCTGCGGCGGGCCGCGCGGCCCAGCTACTCGCGCAGGAAGGCGCACCGCGACGAGTCCTGGCCGCCGCTCGGCGCGCGCGGCCCCCGCCCCGCCGAGGCGCTCCGCGCGGACGTACGCGCCGCCTGTGAGAACCGCCCCGGCGTGTACCGCATGATCGGCCCCGCCGACGACGTCCTCTATGTGGGCAAGTCCATTCGCGTGCGCACGCGCCTGCTGTCCTACTTTCGGGCGCCCCGCGGGGAGAAGGCCTCCGAGATCGTGGCGCACACGCACCGCGTGGAGTGGGAGTACGTCCCCAGCGAGTTCGCCGCGCTGCTCACCGAGATGCGCCACATCCAGGCCTGGCGGCCGCCCTACAACGTGGAGCACAAGCGCGACCGCGCCTTCTGCTTCGTGAAGCTCACGCGCGAGGAGGCGCCGCGCCTGCTGGTGGTGGGAGAGGTGGCCCACGACGGCGCCCTCTACTTCGGCCCGTTCCGCGGCCGCCGGCGCGTGCGCGAGGTGGTGCGCGAGGTCACCGACCTGCTGGAGCTGCGCGACTGTCCGGCGCGTACGCCCATGACATGGGCGGATCAGGCCGACCTCTTCGGCCACGAAGCCACGCCCGGTTGCATGCGCGCCGACGTGGGTCGCTGCCTGGCGCCGTGCGCCGGCCGCTGTACGCGCACCGAATACGTGGCCCAGGCCGAGCTGGCGCGCCAGTTCTTCGAAGGCAACGCCGACCTGCCGCTGGCCCTCCTGCATGACCGCATGGCACGCGCGGTGGAGCGCCTGCAGTTCGAGTACGCCGCCGCGCTGCGCGACCGCATCTTCCACCTGGAGAGCGCGCGCGAGGAGTTGGTGGCGCTGCGCGGCACCATCGAGTCGCTGAGCTTCCTCTACACCGTGCCCGGCCACGGCGGCAGCGACCGCTGCTATCTGGTGCGCCGTGGCAGCATCCGCGAGGAGCACCCCGCCCCCACCGACGCCGCGGGGTGGCGCGCGCTCAGGGGCCGCGCCCGCCGCCTCTTCAGCCGGCGCGAGACCGGCCCCGCCAGCGTGCAGCCCACGCAGGTGGCCGAGATCCTCCTGCTGGCCCGCTGGTTCCGCCTCCGCCCGCAGGAGATGCAGCGCGTGTGGCGGCCGAATGGCGCGCCGGTGCCCTCACCGGGGCTGCCAGCGGCCGTGCTGGGGGTGTGAGGCTGCGGGGAACAGAAGCTGACAACGAGCGGTAGGCCACGGTACCCCTGCCGCCCACGCACCCCGAGCCAGGCGGGATCATGACCCGATGGAGCTTCCGATTCGCCATCGCAGCGTGCACCATCGGCGCGCCCCTCAGCGCGCAGATCATCACCGGCCGGGTGGTGGACGCCGCGACGGGGTCCGGCATTCCGGCCGCGCTCGTCCTTTCCGTTTCGGCGGAGGGAGACACGCTCCAGGCCATGACCGGTGCGGATGGCGGCTTCGGCCTCAGGGCGCGGCCGGGTGACTGGCGGGTCAGCGCGGCGCGCATCGGTTACACCTCGCCCGCACACGTTCTGGCCACGGTTCCGGCCTCAGGCTCCGTGCGCGTGGAGATCAGCATGGACCTCCGGGCCATCCCGCTCGGGAGCATTGCCGCCGAGGGGGAGCGGCGCTGCGAACTGGTGGACGCGGAGGTCGCCACGCAGACCCTCTGGGAGGAGGCGCGGAAGACGCTCGAGGCCGTGGCGTGGGCGCAGGCGGAGCCACTGACCTTCCGCGTCGTGGAACGCGAGGGGCCGGTGGATCTGGCGGGCAGGGCCATCACCCGCGCCAGCGTGGACACGCTCGTGGGCACGGGCATGCGCCCCTTCCTGACGCCGCCCGCGGCGGAACTGCACGCCAGCGGCTACATCCAGCCCGGACAGGGGGCGGGCTACGCCTATTATGCGCCCGACGCCGAGGTATTGCTCTCGGACGATTTCCTGGAGACCCACTGCTTCTCGGCCCTCCCCACCGAAGGCGGCAGGGTGGGCCTGAGCTTCCGGCCCGTGCGCGAGCGGGACGTACCCGATGTGCTCGGCACGCTCTGGCTGGACCCGGAAAGCGGCGCGCTGCTCTCAACCGAGTTCAGCTACACCACCGATCCGCTGGGCGGTAATCCCGCACAGCTCGGTGGCTTCCTGCGCTTCGAGCAGTTGCCTTCCGGGCACTGGATCACCGCGGAATGGCTGCTCCGCACCCCGCGCATGATGGGATCCAACGCGGTGGGCGGGCGGTTCCGTGCCGGACGCATGATCGGCTTCGTGGAGGCGGCCGGTGTGCTCCTATCGGCGGAGGATCCACGCGCGACGCTCACTCGCGCCGGAGCCACGGAGGAGGCGGCGGCGAAGGCAGCGGCGGCGAAGGCAGCGGCGGCGGCGAAGGCAGAGGGGGAGGCGAAGGCAGAGGCGGCGGCGAAGGCAGCGGCGGACGCCGTGGTCGCCGAGCCGGATGCCGACGCGGCGCCGCCAGGGGCCGCCATTGCTCCGGCCGCCGTCCTCCTGGTGGTCAACCTGCGACACGATCCGACCGGTGAGCCCATGCACGCGGCGGCGGTGCAGCTCCGGCGGGCCGGCCAGGATGCCGAGGTGGCCAGCGCGATCTCCGATTCGACCGGCCAGGTCACGTTCCGCGTGCCGCCCGACGCCAGCTACGAGCTTGCCATCCGCCCCGGACTCGGCCTCCCCGCTGTCCTGTCCCGGCCCTTTCCCGTGGCCACGGCGCCCAAGCTCGTGAAGATCGCCGTGCCCCGGCTGGACTATCGGCTCGCCGAGATCGTGGTGGAGGCCACCGCCGAGCCGGTGCACATCGCGGCCGGCTTCAACGAGCGCAGGCGTCTCGGGTTCGGCCACCAGATCGACCGCGCCGAGATCGAGCGGCGCAGTTCGCACGACCTGCTGAACCTGCTACGCACGGTGCCGGGCGTCCGCCTGAGCAGCGTCAGGGCCGCGGACGGTGGTCGCGAGTGGGTCCTGGAGACTGGCCGGGTGACCACGGGCGAGTGCCGGATGCAGGTCTACGTCAACGGTGCCCGCATGAGCTCGCTGGCCGGGGATCCGGGCCTCCTGGATGACCTGCTGCGCACGTACGCGGCCGACATCGAAGCCGTCGAGGTCTACCGGGGGCCCGCTGAGACACCGGAGATCTTCGGCGGCAGCACGGCGCGCTGCGGCGTGGTGGCCATCTGGTACCGACGCGGGGGCCGCTAGGCGCTATCGTGGCGTGCACACAAGGCGCCGCCTAGCTTGCAAAACAGCGATCCAGCGTGCGGCCACCACCTCACGGAATACCGATCATGCTTCGTTTATTGCTTCCCCTGGCCGTTGTGTTCATCCTGGCGGGCGGCACGCTGTTGGGCGGGTGTGGCACCGCCGACCCCGGGGACGAGCGGGGCATCACGGTGGACACGCTGGCCAACGGCGCCCTGCACGTGCGCAACGACGCGTCCGGCGTGTGGACCCCGGAGGAACGCTGGCGCCTGGTGGAGGACCTGCGCATCGGCAGCGCGGACGGCCAGGGTCCCGACGTATTCGGACGCGTCGGGTCCGCCTTGCTGGACACCATGGGCAGGCTCTGGGTGATGGACCCGACCATCCCGGAAATGCGGGTCTTCGACATCGATGGCACTTACGTGCGCACCGTGGGACGCCGCGGCTCCGGCCCCGGCGAACTGAGCAATGGCGGCAATGTCTTTCGTGGACCGGATGGGGAGATCTGGGCGGAGGACACACGGGAGCGACGGTGGGAGCGCTTTGACACGGCCGGCAACGTGGTGGGGCGCACGGGCATCAACAGCAATCTGGGCAACGGCGCCCGCAGGTGGACGCCGGACGGTCGGCTCCTGGAGATCCAGCTCCTGAGGGAACCGGGCGCCGCCCCGGGAGAGGAGCGGGCCATCTGGGTACGGAATACTCTGGACGCCGAGGGGCAACTCGTGCCGGGAGACTCCTTTCCCTTTCCCGTGCTGCCCACCCCGGAAAGGGTCAGGATCACAGGTCTCGACGGCCGCGGCAGCATCTCGTTCTACATCCCCTTCGCGGCCAACGGCATGCGTGCGCTGAGCCAGGATGGCAGCTTCTGGGTGGCCGAGCCTGGGCCGGACTACCGCATCCGCCATGTGTCGCTGACGGGAGACACTCTGCTCGTCTTCGAGCGGAGCTATGAGCCCGTGGCGGTGCCCGACTCCGCCCGCCAGCCCGCCATCGACAACATGTACCGCGAGGGCTTCTCGCAACCGGACCTCGATCCGGACGAAATCCCGACCGCCCATCCGCCCTTCGCGCGCCTCTACGAGGCCACGGACGGCATGCTCTGGGTGCTCCGTGTGGCGGAGCATGGGCGCTCCGCCTTCGACGTCTTCACGGCGGCAGGCCACTATCTGGGTCAAGTGGCCGGTGACGTGGACCTGGAAGCGCTCCGCGTCTTCCACATCAGTGACGAGCACGTGTTCGCCATGGCCGCCGACGAACTGGGCGTGCAGTCCATCGTGCGAGTGCGCATCGAGAAGCCCGGGCCGTAGGGGCCGCGGGGCCCACCTACAACTCGATCAGCTCCACCGCCTCATGCCCGTCCGCCAGCTCAAGCACCATCACCGTGGGCGGGATGCCGAAGCGGGCTGCACCCGCGCCGCCGGGGTTCAGCACCAGGGCCTTCCCCGCCCGTCGCTCCATCGGCCGGTGCGTGTGGCCGTACACGATGACGTCCGCGTCGGGCCACTGTTCCACGAGCCGCTCGGGCGTGGGCGAGCCGAGCTGGTGGCCGTGCACGACCACGATGCGGCGGTCGGCCGCCTCCACCTCGGCCACCTCGGGCAGGTGCGCCCGATGATCCATGCCGTCCGTGTTGCCCCAGACCGCGCGCACGGGCGCGATCAGCGCCAACTCATCGAGCAGCTCCAGGCCATTCACGTCGCCGGCGTGGAGGATGAGGTCCACGCCCCCGAAATGGGTGAGGACCTGGGGGCGGAGCTTGCCGTGGGTGTCGCTGATGAGTCCGACGCGCATGCGCTCAGCCGCCCATCCCCTGGCCGCTCGCCCGCTCGTCGCTCTCCTGCCCGCCGCTCGCCCGCTCGCCGCTCTCCCAGCGCGGCCCCAGCGAGTGCTCCACGCCCACGTGCATGAGGATGCGGCCCACCACGAAGTCGATCAGCTCGTCGATGGATTCGGGGCGGTGATAGAAGCCGGGTGAGGCCGGCAGCACCAGTGCGCCCGCTCGCGACAGGCGGAGCATGTTCTCCAGGTGGATCGTGGAGTAGGGCGTCTCGCGCGGCACCAGGACCAGCGGGCGACGCTCCTTCAGGCAGACGTCCGCCGCGCGCTCGATGAGCGAGCGGGTGGTGCCCTGGGCAATGCTGGCCAGGGTGCCCATGGAACAGGGACAGACGATCATGCCGCGCGAAGGTGCGGAGCCGGACGCCGGCGTGGCGCCACGGTCGCTATCCTCATAGAGCTGGACGCGGCGCCAGGCGGTGGCTTTGCGCAGCTCCTCCTCGGAGGCTATGCCGGCCTCCTCGGCCAGCAGCCGCCAGCCCGTCCGGGAGACGATCAGGCGGACAGAAACGTCGGACGCCGATAGCACCTGCAGGAGGCGCACGGCGTACGGCGCCCCGGAGGCTCCCGTGATGGCCAGGGTGAGTGGCGCGTCCGCGGCGGCGCTCATGCCAGCAGCACCCGGTCCAACAGCGTGAAGAGGAAGAGCGAACTCGAGACGGCCACATTGGCGTGGAAGAAGGCGCGGTCCACGGTGCGGAGGTCGGTGGCGCCCGACGCCAGCCGCCCCGCCACCCTATGCTCCCACACCAGCAGAGCGCTCACCACGCCCACCCCCAGGAGATAGACCCAGCCCACAGCAAAGAGATCCAGCGCCCACACAGCCAGGAAGAGGAGGGCCGCGCACAGGTGGAACCAGCGGGCGGCTCCGAGCGCGCGCGCCGTGCTCGTGCGGGCGGGAATGGAGTGCAGCCCCCGGGCGCGGTCGAACGCCCGGTCCTGCAGGGCGTAGATGACATCGAAGCCGGCCACCCAGAATGTGACGGCGGCCGCCACCACGGGCAGTGCGTACCAGGGCGCCGCCCAGGCGCCGGTCACGCCCAGGTAGCCGCCCACCGGCGCGATGCCGAGCGCCAGCCCCAGGACGTGGTGCGACCACGCGGTGAAGCGCTTGGTGTAGGAGTAGAAGAACAGCCACGCCAGTGCCGCCGGGGCCAGCATGCCGCAGAGGGGATTGAGCATCCAGGCGGCGGCCACGAAGACCGCCGACGCCACGATCACGGCCACGGCCGCCTGCCCCAGGGCCAGCTTGCCCGCCGGCAGCTCGCGCCCCGCGGTACGCGGGTTCTCGGCGTCCAGCGTACGGTCCACGATGCGGTTGAAGCCCATGGCCGCGAAGCGCGCGGCGGTGAAGGCCAGCACGATCCAGCCTGCCTCCGCCCAGCCCAGCTCCGCCCCCGGCTGGTAGGTGGCCAGCACCGCGCCCATGGCGGCGAAGGGCAGCGCGAAGAGCGTGTGCGGCAGCTTCACGAAGCTGGCGTAACGCGCGACCAACGAGGCGCCGTGGTAGACCTGCCCCTCGCGGCGTGGCCCGTCCATGGCCAGTTCGCGCTCGCTCACAGCCCCAGCTTCGGCCAGAGTTCGTCCACGCGCGCCTTCACGTCCGCGTCCATTTCGATGACCTCCGGCCACTTCACCCGGTCCACACCCTCCTCGGGCCACTTGGCGGTGCCGTCGATGCCCATCTTGGAGCCGTAGGCCGGACCCCGCGCGGCGTGGTCCAGGTCATCGATGGGGCCGAACGTGAAGGCCACGTCCCGCTCGGGATCGATGTTGTTCAGCGCGTACCACCACACCTCCTTCGGCTGCTGCACGTCGATGAAATGGTCCACCACCACGATCACCTTGGCCAGCGCCATCAGCCCCTGGCCCCAGAGGCCGTTCATGACCTTGCGGGCGTGGCCGGGATACTCCTTGCGGATGCTCACCAGCACCAGGTTGTGGAAGATGCCCTCGGGGGGCATGTGGTAGTCCACGATCTCCGGCATGGTGAGGCGCAGCAGCGGCAGGAAGATCCGCTCCGTGGCCCCGCCCAGGTAGGCGTCCTCCACGGGCGGCCGGCCCACGATGGTGGACGGGTAGACCGCGCCCCGGCGCATGGTGATGCGCTCCACGTGGAAGTAGGGGAAGAGGTCCTCCGGCGTGTAGAAGCCCGTGTGGTCCCCGAACGGCCCCTCCATGCCCTTGGGCTCCGTGGTGTCCACGTACCCCTCCAGCACGATCTCCGCTTCGGCGGGAATGCGCAGCTCGGAGAGCGTGGCCTCCGCCACCATGACCGGCGTGCGGCGCAGGAAGCCGCTGAAGAGGTACTCGTCAATGCCGGGCGGCAGCGGCGCCGTGGGCGAATACATGGTGGCCGGGTCCGCGCCCAGCGCCACCGCCACCGGCATGCGCTGGATGCCCAGCTCCTGGTACTTCCGGTAGTGCCCCGCCCCGCCCTTGTGGCGCTGCCAGTGCATGAAGGTGGTCTTCTCGTCCACCACCTGCATGCGGTACATGCCCACGTTCTGGACGCCCGTCTCCGGGTCCCTGGTCAGCACCATGGGGAAGGTGATGAAGGGTGCCGGGTCCCCCGGCCACGAGGTCATCACCGGGAGGCGGGAGAGCTGGACGTCGCTTCCCTCCAGAATGATTTCCTGACAGGGCGGCCTGCCCCTGGCAGCGCGCGGCGGGACCTTGGCCAGCTCGGCGAACTTCGGCAGCATCTGCACCTTGGCCCAGAAGCCCTCGGGCACGTCGGGCTGGAGCAGCGTGGCAATGCGCTCGGCGTGCTCGGAGACGTCCTCCACGCCCAGCGCCATGGCCATGCGGCGGCGCGACCCGAAGAGGTTGATGGCCACCGGGATGTCCCCCTCGGTGCCGTCATGCAGCACGGGCCGCTCGAAGAGGAGCGCCTTGCCGCCGCCCTCACTCTTCATGACGCGGTCGGCGATCTCCGCCATCTCCAGGTGCACGGAAACCGGCTCGCGCACACGCACGAGTTCACCGGCACGGTCGAGCTCCTCCAGGAAGGAGCTGAGATTGTCGATTGCCATAGGCGGCCGAATGTACGGCGAAAGCGGACGCGGTGGAACCCGGGCTAGCGAATTACCAGCGGGCGACGCATGGACTCGGGAGTCTCGTCCGCGGAGGCCAGCGGCGCGCCCACCGTGTAGTTGCCGGCCTCGAGCACCATGCTCAGTTCGATGGATCCGCCCGGCGGCACGGTGAGGGACTTCCACTGCCCGCCGCCCTCCTTCTGCACGTGCAGCTGGTAGGTGTCCTCCCCGCCGTTCTCCATGACGAAGGTGACCTGCCCCGACGAAGCGAGCGTGTCCGGCTCCAGCGTGAGGCTGTCACCCGTGACGCGCACCTGGATGACCTGCCCGGCGGGGTCCCCGGGCTCCATCCCCGTGGCCGTGGTATCCGCCGCCGCATCGGCGGCGCTCGTGGCCGGGAGCTCCCCCTCGATACGGGGGGCGTCCGCGTCCCCGACATCCTCCGCGCCGTCCCCGCCGCAGGCAGCCGCCAGCGCCACTGCCACGGTCAGTATACTCATGCTATAGCGCATCATTGCTCATCCTCCATACGTTCACCGCGTACGGCACCGTCCGTGCCGCGCCCCCGTCCATGGATCTTCGTGGCCGGCCGGGGGTGCCCGCAAGCGCGCCGGAGCGGAGCGCCCGATTCTTGCACAGCTGCAACGCTTTCGCGCCAGACCCCAACACCACGACCGGACAGGCATGAGGGACCGAGGCAACGACATTCGGCGGTACGACGGCAAGCGACGGGTGATCATCGAGGGCGTACGTCCCCAGGTGGACTGCGGGCGATTTCCCGCCAAACGCACGCTGGGGGATCCGGTGGCGGTGGAAGCGGATGTCTTCGCCGACGGGCACGACGTGCTGCGCGCCGTGCTGCGCTGGCGCTACCGCACCGAACGCCGCTGGCGTGAGACCCCCATGGAACCGCTCGGCAACGATCGCTGGCGCGCCGCTTTCACGGCGGACCGGCTGGGCACCTTCGTGTTCGGCGTGGCCGCCTGGGTGGACCCGTTCGCCAGCTGGCGCCGGGATATGGAGAAGCGCCTGGCCGCCGACCAGGACGTGCGCGTGGACGCACTCACCGGGGCCATGCTGCTGACAGCGGCCGCCGACCGTGCTCGGGGGGCGGACGCCAAACAGTTGCGTGCCGCCGCCGAGGAGCTCCAGGATGGAAGCGACGACGCCTCCGAACGCGCCCGGCGCGCGCTCGATCCGGCGCTGGCTACCCTGGCCGCCGGCTGGCCGGACCGCACGCACGAGAGCGTCTTCGAGCGGGAGCTGGAGGTCCAGGTGGACCCGGTGCGCGCCCGCTTCAGCGCCTGGTACGAGCTCTTCCCCCGCTCCCTCGGCAAGGCGGGCGAACACGGCACGCTGCGGGACGTGGAGGCGCACCTGCCCTACGTCCGCGAACTGGGCTTCGACGTGCTCTACCTGCCCCCCGTGCACCCCATCGGCCGCACCAGGCGCAAGGGCAAGAACAACCGCGAGAGCGCCGCGCTGGGTGACGTGGGCTCGCCGTGGGGCATCGGTGCCATCGAGGGCGGCCACAAGGCGGTGCATCCCGACCTGGGCACCGTGGAGGACGTCCGGCGGCTGGCTGACGAGGCACGCGCGCAGGGCATCGAGCTGGCGCTGGACGTGGCCTTCCAGGTGGCGCCGGACCATCCGTACGTGGCGGAGCATCCCGACTGGTTCCGGGCGCGCCCGGACGGCACCATCCAGTACGCTGAGAATCCGCCCAAGAAGTACCAGGACATCTACCCGTTCGATTTCGAGACGGCGGACTGGAAGGCGCTCTGGCAGGAGTTGGAGAGCGTCTTCGAGTTCTGGGTCGAGCAGGGCGTGCGCACCTTCCGCGTGGACAATCCCCACACCAAGGCCTTTGCGTTCTGGGAATGGTGCATCGGCCGGCTGAAGGCCCGCCATCCCGATCTGGTCTTCCTCTCGGAGGCGTTCACGCGGCCAAGCATCATGCACCGCCTGGCCAAGCTCGGCTTCACCCAGTCCTACACGTACTTTGCCTGGCGCCAGGAAAAGTGGGAGCTGGAGGAGTACCTGCGAGAGCTCAGCACGCCGCCCGTGGCGGACTTCTTCCGGCCCAACTTCTGGCCCAATACGCCGGACATCCTCACCGAACAGCTGCAGACCGGCGGGCGCCCCATGTTCATCAGCCGCCTCATCCTGGCTGCCACCATGAGCGCCAACTACGGCATCTACGGTCCCGCTTTCGAACTGCTCGAGCACGCGCCGCGCGAGCCTGGCAGCGAGGAATACCTGCACTCGGAGAAGTACCAGATCCGGCACTGGGAGCTGGAGCGGCCGGAATCGCTGCGCCACATCATCGCGCGCATGAACGCCATCCGCCGGGAGAATCCGGCGCTGCACGCCAACGAGAGCATCCGCATCCACACCATCGAGAACGATCAGGTGATTGCCTACAGCAAGGTGGCTCCCGCCACGGACCCGGACGCCCATCCCAACATCATCCTCACGGTGGTGAACCTGGACCCCGACCACGTGCAATCCGGCTGGGTGGAGGTGCCGCTGGCGGAGCTGGGCCTGCCGGAGGACGCGCCCTACGAGGCCCACGACCTGCTGGGCGACGCCCGCTACCGCTGGGAGGGCGCCTGGAACTACGTGGAGCTGGATCCGCGTGTGCTGCCCGCCCACATCCTGCGCCTCGCGCCGACCGCCCCGCCCGCGCCCACCGCCCCGCCCGGACCCGGCGCCCCGGAGCGCAGCCGCGCCGCGCGGCCGGCGAGGGGGCGCTGATGCCGCGCGCCGCCACCGACCACAAGGTCTCCGAGCCGCAGTGGTACAAGGACGCCGTCATCTACGAGCTGCACGTGCGCGCCTTCGCGGACAGCAACGGGGACGGCATGGGGGACTTTGCCGGTCTCACGGAGAAGCTGGACTACCTGGCCGACCTGGGCGTGACCGCCCTCTGGATCCTGCCCTTCTATCCGTCGCCCTGGCGCGACGACGGCTACGACATTGCCGATTTCGAGAGCATCCACCCCTCGTACGGCACCATGGCGGACTTCAAGCGCTTCATGCGGGAGGCCAGGAAGCGCGGGCTGCGCGTCATCACCGAGCTGGTCATCAACCACACCTCCGACCAGCACCCGTGGTTCCAGAAGGCGCGGCGCGCGGCGCCGGGCACGAAGGCGCGGGACATGTACGTGTGGAGTGACACGCCGGAGCTCTACAAGGAAGTCCGCATCATCTTCAAGGACTTCGAGCACTCCAACTGGGCGTGGGACCCGGTGGCCAAGCAGTACTACTGGCACCGGTTCTTCTCCCATCAGCCGGACCTGAACTTCGACAACCCGGCCGTCCACCGGGCCATCTTCAAGACCATGGACTTCTGGTTCCGGATGGGCGTGGACGGCATGCGGCTGGACGCCATCCCCTACCTCTACGAGCGGGCCGGGACGAGTTCGGAAAATCTTCCGGAGACCCACGACTTCCTGAAGGAGCTGCGCGCCCACGTGGACGCGAAGTGGGAGGACCGCATGCTGCTGGCGGAGGCCAACCAGTGGCCGGAGGAGACGGTGCCCTACTTCGGGGACGGCGACGAGTGCCACATGTCCTTCCACTTCCCCGTCATGCCGCGCCTCTTCATGTCCGTGCGCATGGAGGATCGCTTCCCGATCATCGACATCCTGGAGCAGACGCCGGCCATCCCCGAGGCCTGCCAGTGGGCCACCTTCCTGCGCAACCACGACGAGCTGACGCTGGAGATGGTGACGGACGAGGAGCGGGACTACATGTACCGCGTCTACGCCAACGATCCCCAGGCGCGCATCAACCTGGGCATCCGCCGGCGGCTGGCGCCGCTGCTGGGCAACAGCCGGCGCAAGATCGAACTCATGAACGCCCTGCTCTTCTCACTCCCGGGCACCCCCGTGCTCTACTACGGGGACGAGATCGGCATGGGGGACAACATCTACCTGGGGGACCGCAACGGCGTGCGCACCCCCATGCAGTGGAGCGCGGACCGCAACGCCGGCTTCTCACGGGCGAACCCGCAGCGCCTCTACGCGCCCGTCATCGTGGATCCGGAGTACCACTACGAGAGCCAGAACGTGGAGGCGCAGCAGGCCAACTCCAGCTCGCTGCTGTGGTGGATGAAGCGGCTGGTGGCGCTGCGCAAACAGCACCCCGCCTTCGGGCGGGGCACCATCGAGTTCCTCTTCCCGGAGAACCGCAGGGTGCTGGCGTTCCTCCGGGAGTGGGAGGGCGAGCGCATCCTGGTGGTGGTGAATCTCTCCCGTATGGTGCAGCACGCCCACCTGGACCTCTCGGCCTTCGAGGGCGCCTTGCCCGTGGAGATGTTCGGCCACACGGAGTTCCCGCGCGTGGGCGCCAACCCCTACTTCATCACCCTGGGTCCCCACAGCTTCTACTGGTTCCAGCTCGAGGGGCGGGCGGCGGAGCCCACCGAAGCGGAGCCGCTGCGTGTGCCGGCGCGACGGGAATGGAGCGCCCTTCTGGAGGACGGCGGCGCGCCGGCCATGCTCAGGGCGCTCGGTGACTACCTGCCGGAGCAGCGCTGGTTCCAGGGCAAGGCGCGCCGCATCCGCCAGATGGCCGTCGCCGACGTGGTGCAGGTGCCGGGCGCCCCCGAGCACAGCCGCCTGGTGCTGGTGGACGTGACGTACGTGGAAGGCGACCCGGAGACGTACGCCGTCCCCCTGTCCGCCACCACCGCCGAGCGGCGGGACGAGCTGGAGAAGGAGCTGCGCAGGGCGGTGATCGCGCCGCTGGTGGATGGCCCGGCGGAGCTGCTGGTGGACGCCATGGCGGAGCCCCCCTTCCGCACCGCGCTCTACGGGCTGGCGGGCGCGCGCCGCCGGCAGAGCAGCACGCAGGGGCGCCTCCGCGCCGCGGGCGGACGGCGCAAGCTGCCCGCAGCGGCGGAGCCCAACCGGCTGGTCAGCGCGGAGCAGTCCAACACCAGCGTGGTATTCGGCCACGACGCGGTCCTGAAGCTCTACCGCCGGCTCGAGGAAGGCGTGAGCCTGGACCTGGAGCTCGGCCGCTTCCTCTCCACGCAGGGCTTTGCCCACACGCCCGAGCTGCTGGGGGCCGTGGAGTATCACGCGGACGCCGGCGAGCCGCGCACCGTGGCCGTGATCCACCGGTTCGTTCCCAACGAAGGCGACGCCTGGCGGCTCACCCTGGACGCCGCGGGGGACTTCTTCGAGCGCGCCGCCACGCTGGAGGCGGAGGCGCCGGCCACGGACCCGTCCGCCGCGGGACTGCTGGCGCTCGCGGCCGCTCCCCCGCGAGACATGGCCCACGAGCGCGTGGGGCCGTTCCTGGAGGAGGTCCGCCTGCTCGGCCGCCGCACCGGGGAACTGCACCTGGCGCTCGGCTCCGATCCGGCTGACCCGGCCTTTGCGCCGGAGCCCTTCACCCCCTTCTACCAGCGCTCGCTCTACCAGTCCATGCGCAACCTGGCGGGCCGCACCTTCCGCCTGCTGGACACGGTGCTCGAGCGGCTGCCGGAGGAGAGCCGCGCCGAGGCCGCCACCATTGCGGGCCGACGCGACCAGGTGCTGGAGCGCTTCAAGCTGCTCATCCGCGGCACGCGCGGCGGCATGCGCATCCGCACCCACGGGGACTACCACCTGGGGCAGGTGCTCTTCACGGGGAAGGACTTCATGATCACGGACTTCGAGGGGGAACCCATCCGGCCCCTGGGCGAGCGGCGCCTGAAGCGCTCGCCCCTGCGCGACGTGGCGGGCATGCTCCGCTCCTTCCACTACGCGGTGAACGCCGTGCTCCATGACCGCGCGGCGGGCATGCCGGTGCGCGCGGGTGACCGGGAGGCCATGGAGCCGTGGGCGGACTACTGGTACGTGAGCGTGGCGGGCGCCTTCCTGCACGACTACCTGGACGTGACCGAAGGCTCCGCGCTGCTCCCCTCCGAACCGGATGACCTGGACGTTCTCCTGGCGGCATACCTGCTCGACAAAGCCGTCTACGAACTGGCCTACGAGCTGAACAACCGTCCCGACTGGGCGGCCATACCGCTCAAGGGGCTGACGCAGCTGCTGGCGTGAGCCAGGAACACGCCGCCCTGGACGCGCTGGCCATCCGCTGGGGCGTCCAGCCCGGGTACACGGACTGGCGCGGCCAGGCGCGCAGGCCCTCGGCCGAAGCGCTGACAGCGGTGCTGCGGAGCCTGGGCGCCCCCATCCAGGAGCCGGACGGTGCGGAGGAGGCGCTGCGCGCCTCACTGGCGGACGCGGACGGCGGCCCGCCGCCCGTGCTGCTGGCGTGGGGCGGGTGGCTGTCGCCCACCGCCTCCCTCCCCGCCGACGCGCAGGCGGAGGTGGTGCTCGAGGATGGCGGCCGCCTGGCCGGAACCGTGGCATCCCTGGGGGACGCCGCGCTCCCACTGGGCCTGCACACGCTCCGCGTGGAGCGGGCCGGTGACGTGGTGGAGAGCGCGATCATCGCCGCGCCCCCCCTGGCGGCGTCCGTGCCGGACCGCCCCTGGGGCCTCTTCCTCCCGCTGCATGCCCTGCACACCGCCCGCACGGGCGCGCTGGCCGACTTCACCGACCTGCGCGCCCTGGGCCGCTGGGTGCGCGCGCGGGGCGGAGACCTGGTGGGCGTGCTCCCCCTGCTCGCGGCCTTTCTGGACGGGGACCCGTTCGACCCCAGCCCGTACGCGCCCGCCAGCCGCCTCTTCTGGAACGAGCTCTACGTGGATCCGGAGGAGGCAGCGGTGCGCGCCCGCGCACCGGATGGGGCCGTCCCGCCGCGCACGGCCCCGGCGCGCACGCTGGTGGACTACCGCGCCGCGGCCGCGGACCACCGGCGGGCGCTCCAGGCGGCCGCGGCGGCGTTTTTCGAGCGCGGCGGAGCCGAGGAGGACCCGGACTTCCGCCGTTTCCTCGAGGAGCGCCCGCGGGCCGCCGACTACGCCCGCTTCCGGGGCGCCACGGCCCGCTTCGGCCGCGGCTGGCCGGCGTGGCCGGAGCGCGCCCGGGAGGGCCGGCTGGAGGAGGCGGACGTGGATCCGCGGGAGGAGCGCTACCACCTCTTCGCGCAGTGGGCCGCCGACCGGCAACTGGCCGCGCACCACGCCGACCCCACGGCCGCCGACCTCTACCTGGACCTGCCGCTGGGCGTGCACGGCGCCGGCTACGACGTGTGGCGCGAGCGCCATCTTTTCGCCGCCGGCATGGCCGCGGGCGCGCCGCCGGACGCCCTCTTCAGCGGCGGCCAGAACTGGGGCTTCCCGCCGCTCGTGCCCGCCGCCGCGCGGGCGGGCGGCCATCGCTACTTCGCGGCCTGCCTGCGCCACCAGCTCCGCCACGCGGGGGCGCTGCGCCTGGACCACGTCATGTCCCTGGAGCGCCTCTACTGGATTCCCGACGGCTTCCCCGCCACCGACGGCGTCTACGTCACCAACGCCGTGGAGGAACTCTTCGCGGTGCTCACGCTGGAATCGTGGCGGGCCGGCACACCGGTCATCGGGGAAGATCTGGGAACCGTCACCGACCGTATCCGGCACGCCCTGGCCGAGCGCCACGTGCTGCGCATGTACGTGGCCCCCTTCGAGGCGCGCCCGCACGAAGACCATCCGCTGCCCGACGCGCCGCGGGAGGCGCTGGCCACGCTGAACACGCACGACATGCCCCCCTTCGCCGCCTTCTGGAGCGGCGCGGATCTGGCGGACCAGCGCGCGCTGGGCTGGCTGGACGAGGAGGAGGAAGCCGGGGCCCGCGCGGAGCGCGCAGCCGTCCGCGGGGCGCTGGCGCGCGCGGTGGACCTGCCCGTCGAGGCCCCGGCAGAGCGGGCGTTTCCGGCGCTTCTGGAGCGCCTGGCCGCCGGCCCCGCACGAATCCTGCTCGCCAATGCGGAGGACCTGTGGGGGGAGACGCGGCCGCAGAACGTGCCGGGCACCTCCGAGCAGCGCCCCAACTGGCGGCGGCGGGCCGCGCACCCGCTGGAAGCATGGGGCGCGCTGCCGGGCGTGGAGGAGACCCTGGCGCGCGTCCAACGCGCCCGCAGCAACGGAGAGTCTTGAACCATATCGGAGACACATGAGTCGACCCACCCCGCCTGCCTCGCCACTGACCGTGCTCGGGGAGCAGGATCTCCATCTCTTCAACGAGGGCACGCACAACCGCCTCTATCGTAAGCTGGGGGCCCACCTGGCGCGGGAAGACGGACAGGACGGCGTGCGCTTCTCCGTCTGGGCGCCGAACGCCGAGCATGTGGCGGTGATGGGGGATTTCAACGGCTGGGACGCCTCCCTCCACCCGCTGGAACGGGTGGGCTCCTCAGGCATCTGGACCGCCTTCGTGTCCGACGCGGAGAAGGGCACCATCTACAAGTACCGCGTGCGCGCTCAGAGCGGTCACGAGCAGGACAAGGCCGATCCCTTCGGCTTCCGCCATGAGGTGCCGCCCCGGACCGGCTCCGTGGTATGGGAGCTGGAGTACGCGTGGGGTGACAAGGACTGGATGGAGGGCCGCGCCGCGCGCAACGCCGCGGACGCCCCCTTGAGCGTCTACGAGCTGCACATCGGCTCCTGGCGCCGCACGCCGGACGGCGAGGGCGGCTGGCGCCCCCTCACCTACCGCGAGATGGCCGAGCCGCTGGCCGCCTACGTGGTGGAGATGGGCTTCACCCACGTGGAGTTCCTGCCCGTCATGGAGCACCCGTTCTACGGCTCCTGGGGCTACCAGACCACCGGCTACTTCGCGCCCACCAGCCGCTTCGGCACCCCGCAGGACTTCATGTACCTGGTGGACACCCTCCATCAGCGCGGCGTGGGCGTGCTGCTGGACTGGGTGCCCTCCCACTTCCCCGAGGATGCCCACGGCCTCAAGTACTTCGACGGCACCCACCTCTTCGAGCACGAGGATCCGCGGCAGGGTTTTCACCCGGACTGGAAGAGCGCCATCTTCAACTACGGCCGCCACGAGGTGCGCAGCTTCCTGCTCTCCAGCGCCATGTACTGGATGGACGTCTTCCACGCCGACGGCCTGCGCGTGGACGCCGTGGCGTCCATGCTCTACCTGGACTACTCCCGGGAGGCGGGCGAGTGGATCCCCAACGAGTGGGGCGGGCGCGAGAACCTGGAGGCCATCGGCTTCCTGCGCCGCCTGAACGAGGATGTCTACGGCGCCCACCCCGACACGGTGACGGTGGCGGAGGAATCCACCGCCTGGCCCATGGTCTCGCGGCCCACCTACGCGGGCGGCCTGGGCTTCGGCATGAAGTGGGACATGGGGTGGATGCATGACACGCTGCAGTACATGCAGCGCGATCCCATTCACCGCACCTACCATCACGGTGAGCTGACCTTCCGCATGGTCTACGCGTTCAATGAGAACTTCGTGCTCCCCATCTCCCACGACGAGGTGGTGCACGGCAAGGGCTCCCTCCTGGGCAAGATGCCGGGCGACGCGTGGCAGAAGTTTGCCAACCTGCGCCTCCTGCTGGGCTACATGTGGACCATGCCCGGCAAGAAGCTGCTCTTCATGGGCAGCGAATTCGGGCAGGGCCAGGAGTGGGGCCACGAGCGCAGCCTGGACTGGCACCTGCTGGATGACCCGCAGCACGAGGGCGCGCGCCGCTGGACGGCCGATCTGAACCGCATCTACCGCGGCGAGCCCGCCCTGCACGAGCGGGATTTCCGCCCCGACGGCTTTGCCTGGCTGGACGCCAATGACAGCAGGAACAGCGTGGTCAGCTTCATCCGGCATGGAGAGGACGAGCGGGAGCGCCTGGTGATCGTCCTGAACTTCACGCCCGTGATCCAGGAAAACTACCGTGTCGGGGTTCCCGAACCGGGGCTCTGGAAGGAGGTGCTGAACAGTGACGCCGCCGTCTATGGCGGCAGCGGCCAGGGCAACCTGGGCGGCGTGGAGAGCACGCCCGTGGCCTCGCACGGCCACTTCCACTCGGTGGTACTCCGCCTGCCGCCGCTGGCCGCGCTCGTACTGAAGGCGGGAGCGGCCGGTTGAGCCAGCTCGCCGAACTCCCGCTGGGCGCGCGTCCGCTGCCCGGCGGCGGCGCCTCGTTCCGCGTCTGGGCACCGCACGCCGAGCGGGTTGAAGTGGTTCTTCTAAGCGACGATGCCCGTCACGTTCCACTCGCGCCGCTGCCCCGCGGCTACCACGCGGCCGTCGTGGACGGCGTGGCCGAAGGCACGCGCTACCGCTTCCGGCTCGACGGGGGCGAACCGCTCCCCGACCCCGCCTCGCGCTGGCAGCCCGAGGGCGTGCACGGCCCTTCGGCCGTCGTGGGCGTGGCTTTCAACTGGACCGACGATAGCTGGCGCGCGCCGCCGTTGCGCGACTGGGTCCTCTACGAGCTGCACGTGGGCAGCTTCACGCCCGAGGGCACCTTCGACGCCGTCATCCCGCACCTGCCCGCGCTGGCCGAGCTGGGCGTCCGGGCGCTGGAGCTCATGCCGGTGGCCGCCTTCCCGGGCACCCGCAACTGGGGCTATGACGGCGCCCACCCCTTTGCCGTGCAGGAGAGCTACGGCGGGCCGCGTGGGCTCAAGCGCCTGGTGGACGCCGCCCACCGGCACGGCCTTGCGGTGGTGCTGGACGTGGTCTACAACCACCTGGGACCCGAGGGCAATTACCTGGCTCCCTACGGCCCGTACTTCACCCGCGTCTACCACACCCCCTGGGGCAGCGCGCTGAACTTCGATGAACGCGGCAGTGACCAGGTGCGCGGCTACTTCGTGGAGAACGCCTGCCAGTGGGTGGGCGAATACCACATCGACGGTCTCCGCGTGGACGCGGTGCACGCCATCCTGGATCGCTCGGCCCGCCCGTTCCTGCGCGAGCTGGCGGCGCGCGCCCGCGCCCGGGCCGCCGCCGACGGGCGCCCCGCCGTCATCATTGCCGAGAGTGACCTGGGGGACCCGCGCGTGCTCTACGGCCCCGAGCGCGGCGGCCTGGGCATGGACGGCCAGTGGCTGGATGATTTTCACCACGCCCTGCACGCGCTCCTGACGGGTGAGGCACGCGGCTACTACGCCGATTTCGGCGCCCTGGCGCAGCTCGGCAAGGCCTTCCGCCGTGGCTACGTCTACACCGGCCAGTACTCGCGCTACCGCGACCGGAGCCACGGCGCCGCGCCGAACGGCGTGCCGCCCCGGGCGTTCGTGGTCTACGCGCAGAACCACGACCAGGTGGGCAACCGCCCGGCGGGCGACCGCCTGGCCGCCACGCTGGACCACGCCAAGCTCCGCCTGGCCGCCGCCACCGTGCTGCTCTCCCCCTTCACGCCGCTCCTCTTCATGGGTGAGGAGTACGGCGAGACCAACCCGTTCCCCTACTTCGTGAGCCACACCGACCCGGCGCTGGTGGAGGCCGTGCGGCGCGGCCGGAAGGAGGAGTTCGCGGGCTTCCACGACGGCCAGGAGGTGCCCGATCCGCAGGCCGAAAGCACGTTCCGGAGCGCCGTGCCCGACCGCGACCGCGCCAGCCAGCCAGCCCACGCCGCGCTGCTGGCGCTGCACCGTGCGCTACTGCAACTGCGGCGGGAGGTGCCGGCGCTCCGCCCGGCCAGCATGGAGGACATCCACGTGGACGTGGATGAGGCACGAGGCGTGCTCAGGGTGCGCACCGCCGGCGCCGGAGGCAGCGCGCTCCTGATTCTCCATTTCGGGGACGGCAACGAGCGGGTCGCGCTGCCGGATGCGGCGGGAGGCTGGCGTGTCCTGGTGGACACCGGTGCCGCGCGCTGGCGGCCCGACGCGGACTTCGAGCGTCCGGAGCCGGACCCGCGGGAGCCCGTGGAGACCATCGAGCTGGCCCCCTGGAGCGCCGTGGCGCTCCTTCACGAAGAGCAGGAAGCATGAACCGCTACGTCTGCGTGCACGGGCATTTCTACCAGCCCCCGCGCGAGAACCCCTGGCTGGAAGAGATCGAGCGCCAGGACTCCGCCCGCCCGTTCCACGACTGGAACGAGCGCATCACCGCCGAGTGTTACGGCCCCAACGGGGAGGCCCGCATCCTGGATCCGCGCGGGCGCATCACCGGCATCGTGAACAACTACGCGGACATCTCCTTCAACTTCGGTCCCACCCTGCTCAAGTGGCTGGCCGATCACGCGCCCGACACCTACGACGCCATCCTGGCGGCCGACCGGCTGAGCATGGAGCGCTTCGACGGCCACGGCTCCGCCATGGCCCAGTCCCACGGGCACCTGATCCTGCCGCTCGCCAATGACGCCGACCGGCGCACGCAGGTGCACTGGGGCGTGCGGGACTTCCAGCACCGCTTCGGGCGCGCGCCGGAGGGCATGTGGTTGGCCGAGGCGGCGGCCGACACCCCGTCGCTCGAGGCGCTGGCGGCCGAGGGGATCCGCTTCACCGTCCTGGCGCCCAATCAGGCGGCGGCCGTCCGCCCGCTCGGACAGCGTGAGGGCGGCAGCGGCGGCAACGGCGGCAACGGTGGCAATGGTGGCAACGGCGGCAACGGCGGCAGCGATGGCAACGGTAATGGCAATGGCGGTGATGACGGTGCCGGCGCCAACGGTGGTGGCAGCGCCGCTGGAAATGGCGATCATCATGGTGGCGGCGGCGGGGACTGGCACGATGTCTCGGACGGTTCCGTGGATCCGCGCATGCCCTACCTCGTGCGCCTGCCCTCCGGGCGCGAGATCACGGTCTTCTTCTATGACGGACCCGCCTCCCGGGGCGTGGCCTTCGAGGGGCTGCTCACGGACGGCGCACGCTTCGCGCAGCGGCTCACGGGCCTGCTCCAGGATCGCCGGGACGGACCGCAGCTGGCCCACATCGCCACGGACGGTGAGAGCTACGGCCACCATCACCGGTATGGCGAGATGGCGCTGGCCTTCGCGCTCCAGCACATCCGTGACGGAGGCAAGGCCGAACTCATCAACTACGCCTCCTACCTGGCCAAGCACCCGCCCACCCACGAAGCACGCATCGTGGAGGCCTCCTCGTGGAGCTGTGCCCACGGCGTGGAGCGGTGGCGGAGCGACTGCGGCTGCCGCACCGGCGGGGAGGAAGGCTGGCACCAGCGCTGGCGCGCGCCGCTGCGGGAGGCGCTCGACTGGCTGCGGGACACCCTGGCCCCCGCCTACGAGGAGGCGGCCCGCCCGCTGCTCGGCGATCCCTGGGCCGCGCGTGACGACTACGTGGGCGTGATCCAGGACCGCTCGCCCACCAACGTGAGCGCCTTCCTGGAGCGCCACGCCGGGCGGGACCTGCAGGGGGATGACCGCGTGGCGGCGCTGCAACTCCTGGAACTGCAGCGCCATGCCATGCTCATGTACACCAGCTGCGGCTGGTTCTTCAACGAACTCTCGGGCATCGAGACCGTCCAGGTGCTGCACTACGCCGGCCGCGCCGTGCAGCTGGCCGAGCTCCGCCTGGGCCTGGACGTGGAGGACGGGTTCGTGGAGCGCCTGGCCGCCGCGGAGAGCAACCTGCCGCAGCTGGAGAACGGCGCCCGCATCTGGCAGACCATGGTGCGGCCGGCGCGGGTGGACCTGCCCCGGGTGGCGGCGCACTACGCGGTCAGTTCGCTCTTCGATCCGGAAGGCGACCACGCCCGCGTCTACTGCTATGACGTGGACGTGGAGCAGGCCGATCGTCGGGCCAGCGGTGACGCCGCGCTCTTCGCCGGCCGGGTACAGATCACCTCCGCCATCACGGGGGCCAATGCGCCGGTCACCTTCGCCGTGCTGCACATGGGCGGCCCCAACGTCAACGGTGGCACGCGCGCCTCGATCGACTCCGGCCGCTTCGACCAGCTCCGGGAGGGCCTGGTGCAGCCGTTCAAGGACGGCGACTTCGCGGCCGTGGTGCAGCGCCTGGCGCTCGAGTTCCCGGACTACACCTTCTCACTGCGCTCACT
This sequence comes from Gemmatimonadota bacterium, assembly GCA_040905425.1. Classification (GTDB taxonomy): domain Bacteria; phylum Gemmatimonadota; class Gemmatimonadetes; order Longimicrobiales; family RSA9; genus JBBDRO01. Next base: position 81,495 of record JBBDRO010000050.1, read on the forward strand.
CTTCGCCGATCGGCAGCGGGAGATCCTGTACCGCATCCTGCGCCCGGCGGTGCAGGAGGCCGGGGACGGGCTGGCCCGCATCTACGGCGAGAACGCCAACCTGATGCGCTTCCTGGCCGCCCACGACCAGCCGCTGCCGGGCGCGTTCCGACTGGCGGCGGAGTACGCGCTGAACAGCCAGCTGCGCGCCGCGCTGGACGCACAGCGGGTGGATGCGGAGCGGGTGCGCCGGCTGCTGGTCGAGGCCGAGGAGGCGCATGTGGAGTTGGACACCAGCGCGCTGGGGTGGGCGCTCGGCCAGGCGCTCCGCCGCCAGGCGCTCCGCCTGCGCGAGGACCCCGATGACCTGGGCGCCCTGGAGGAGCTGGCCGCCACCACGACGCTATTGCAGCACCCCGCCATGGCACCTGCCCTGGGGCCGGCGCAGAACCTCACCTTCTCACTCCTGAGGGACGCGTGGCCGGCGCAGGCCGTCTGCGCGGAGGAGGGGGACGAGATGGCCGCTCGGTGGGTGGAGCTGTTCCGCGCCACGGGCGAGCGCCTGCACATCGCGGTGGAGTGACCCGGCAGGCGGCCACCTACCGCCTCCAGCTCGAGCCGGGCTTCGACCTCCACGAGGCGCGCCGCCTCGTACCGTACCTGGCGCGGCTGGGCATCACGCACGTTTATCTCTCCCCCGTGCTGGAAGCGCGCGCCGGGAGCACCCACGGCTACGATGTGACGGATCCGGGTCGCGTGCGGGCGGAGCTGGGCGGCATGGCGGCGTTCGTGGCGCTGGCGGACACCGCCGCCGAGCACGGCCTGACCCTGCTCCTGGACATCGTACCCAATCACATGGCCGCCTCCGAGGAGAACCCCGCCTGGCGGGACGTGCTCCGCCTCGGCGCCGCCTCACCCTACGCGCGCTGGTTCGACCTGAGCTGGCATACCGGCCCGGAGCCCTTTCCCATCCCCCTCCCCGTGCTGGGCGCGCCGCTGGAGGACGTCCTGGCCGCCGGCGAGCTGGCGCTGGCGGCGGAGGACGGCAGTGTGGTCGTGACCTACTTCGACCGGCGCTTCCCCTGCTCCCCGGAGGGCTGTGCGTTCCTGGCGCGGACCACCGGGATGCATACGGGTGCGCCGGGCAACATCGCGGCTGATGCGGAGACCACCGTCATGGCGAGTGCCCCCACCACAGCCGACGCCGCCAGCGCCGCGGACCCGGCCAGCATGGCGCGCGCCCCAGCCCCAGCCGAAACCGCCAGCGCACCGGATCCCGCTGCCGCGGCGGAGCTGGTTGCGAGATTCGACGCGCTCGCGGACACGGAGCGCACGCACGTGCTCCGGGAGCTCCTGGACCTGCAGCACTACGCCATCCGCTTCTGGCGATCCTGCGCCGGCGTGGTGGGCTACCGCCGCTTCTTCGACATCGACGATCTGGTGAGCGTTCGCGTGGAGGACCCGGGGGTCTTCGACGCGGTACACGCCGGGCTGGACCGTTGCCTGGCCCACCCGGCGGTGGCCGGCGTGCGCGTGGACCACGTGGACGGCCTGCTCGATCCCGTGGGCTACCTGCGGCGCCTGCGGGCCCTGCTGGACCGACGCCGGCCGGACGCGTGGCTGCTGGTGGAGAAGATCCTGGCGCCCGACGAAGCGCTCCCCGCGGACTGGCCCGTGGACGGCACCACCGGCTACGAATTCCTCGTGACGCTGAACGGCCTGCTCGTGCCGGAGGCGGGCGGACGTTCCCTGCAGGCGCTGCATGGCCGGCTCACCGGCATGCGCGTGGAGCCCACCGACATGGCCCTGGCACGCAAACGCCAGGTGCTCGAGCGCATCTTCAGCGGTGAGCTGGATCTCCTGGCCAGGGAACTCACCGCCCTGCGGGAGGGCGTGCCCGTGCCCGCCGCCGACCCCGCGCTGCGCGCCGCGCTGGCGGAGACCAGCGTGCGCATGGAGGTCTATCGTACGTACGTCCGCGGCCCCGGGCCGAGCCCAACGGACCGCCGGCGCATCGAGGCCGCGCTCGCCGCGGCGGAGCAGGCCCTGGCCGGGCAGAGCGCCGCCGGGACACTGCCCTTCCTGCGCGCCGTGCTCCTGCTCGACGCCGAGGTGCTGGACAGAAGGCTGCGCCCCGCCCTGGCTTTCGTGCAGCGCTGGCAGCAACTCACCGGCCCACTCATGGCCAAGGGCTACGAAGACACGGCGCTCTACCGCTACAGCGCCCTGGCCGCCGGCAGCGACGTGGGCGCCGAGCTGGACCGCCCTTGGACCCCCGCGGCGGAGGTGCACGCGTTCCTGGCGGGGCGCGCCGCGGCGCCGCGCACGCTGAACACCACCTCCACCCACGACACCAAGCGGAGCGAGGACGTGCGGGCGCGCCTGGACGTACTGGCGGAGCTGGCGGACGACTGGGCGGCCGCGGTCGGGGGGTGGACACGCGCCATCGAGGGATGGAACGCACCCGTGCCCGGGTCGGAACCTACCGTCGCGGGGCGAACCACCGCCGTGCGGGGGTCGCGGCCCGGGGTCGAGCGGAGCGCCCCGGCGCCCGCGCTGGATGACACCGTCTATCTCCTCCTGCAGATCATCGTGGGCACCTGGCCGCTGCACGGGCGCGTGGAGGAGACGTGGCTCGACCGGCTGCGCGCCTACGCCGTCAAGGCGGCGCGGGAGGCCAAGGCGCGCACCAGCTGGCGGGATCCCGACCCACAGTATGAGGAAGCGCTCCAGACCATGCTGACGCGCCTGCTCACGCATCCGGACCACGCTGACTTCCGCCGGCAGGCCGGCGCCCTGGCGGACCGCACGGCGGCGCCCGGCGTACTCGGCTCGCTGGCGCAGCTGCTGATCAAGACCACCGCGCCGGGCACGCCCGACCTCTACCGCGGCAGCGAACTGTGGCGCTACGACCTGGTGGACCCCGACAATCGCCGCCCGGTGGACTTCGAGGCACGCGCGCGGCTGCTGGCAGAGCTGGAGCCTCTGGTGCAGGCGCCGCGCCCCGCGGGGGTGGCCGCCCTGGTGCGCGACTGGCGGAGCGGCGCACTCAAGCTGTACGTCACGCGCGCGGCGCTGGCGTGCCGCGCGCGGCACGCCGCCTATGCGGGCGGGGGCTACACACCCCTGGAGGCCGTCGGCCCGGCGGGCGAACACCTGTTCGCCTTCCAGCGGGGGAGCGCCGACGGGCCCGTGACGGTGGCCCCGCGGCTGATGGCGTTCGCGGTGGAAATGGAGCCGGCGGTGCCGGCCGGAGTATGGGAGGGGACGTCGCTTGAAACAGAGGGCGTATGGCGCAACGCGCTCACCGGGGAGGAGACCCGTAGCCGCAGCGGCCGGCTGCCGCTCGCACCGCTCCTGGCCACCCTGCCGCTGGCGCTCCTGGAGCCAGTCTAGACGGCCGTGCCGCCGTGAATGGCCACGATGCCCCCCGTACGCGTCTCCCACGTCACGCCGCCGAAGCCGGCCGCCTCCAGGCGCGTCGCGAGCTCCCGCGGCTCGGGGAAGTCCAGCACGGACGCCGGCAGGTAGTCGTAGGCGGATCCATGCCGCGAGACCAGGCGGCCCACCAGCGGCAGAACGCGGCGGAAATAGGCCAGGTAGAGGGCGCGGAAGGGCTGCCAGCCCGGTGTGGTGAACTCCAGGATGACCAGGCGGCCGCCCGGCTTGAGTACGCGCCGCAGCTCGCGGAGCCCCGCGTCCAGGTCGGCCAGGTTGCGGACCCCGAACCCCACCGTGGCGCCATGGAAGGCGGCGTCCGGCAGGGGCAGGCGGAGCGCATCCCCGCACACGGGCGCGAGCGCCACGCCGCGTACCTTGTCCAGCCCGCCGCGCAGCATCGGCAGACTGAAATCACACCCCACGACCAGGCCGGAGAAGGCCGCCCTGCCCGCCAGCTCCCGGGCCAGGTCCAGGGTGCCCGCGCAGGCGTCCAGGTAGCGGCCGTCGGCGGGCGCGTGGGCCAGCAGCAGATCCACCGCGCGGCGCCGCCAGCGGCGGTCACGGTTCAGGCTGAGGAGATGGTTCAGCAGATCGTAGCGCGGCGCAATGGCGCCGAACATGGCGCGCACGGCGGCGGCCTTCTCCTCCCGCGGAGGCAGCACGGAGCGCCCCGGTGATTCCTGCATGCATGCCGTTTCCGCGCCGGGCGGCGGACCTTAGCTCCGCACGCCTCCGACGCTTAGATTTGCTGAATCCTGGCGCCCCGATGAGGAACGGCCGGGATGATACCCTCAGCGGGCGGGCCGATCAAGCCGCCCGCGGTGAAACTCCGGGCCGCGCGTGCCGTAGAGCAACGCGGATGCATCCTGGGCCGCGCGGCGGCCCGCCCCGGCAGGAGAGCGTTGGATTACTCCCAGTTGACCGACCAGGAGGTGGTCGCCCACGCCCGTGAGGGTCGTGAGTCGGCGTACCGCGAGCTCATCGGCCGCTACCAGCGGCCGGTGTTCTCGCTCATCTACCGGGTCGTGCGGGACCGGGAAAAGGCGGAGGACCTGGCGCAGGACACCTTCATCAAGGTGCTGAACGCCATCGATCGCTACGACCCCACGCGAAAATTCAGTTCGTGGATCTTCAAGATTGCCCACAACACGGCGCTCGACCACGTGCGCAAGAAACAGCCGGTGACCCTCTCCATCGACGGCTCGCCCCACGCCCGCACGAGCGCGGAGGTGGAGGCGTCCAGGCTCACGCCCGAGTCCACCGACGAGACGCCGGAGGAGTACACCGCGAGCCGCGAACTGGGCAGCGAGATCGAGGCCGCCATCGGCACGCTCCGGCCCGAGTATCGCGCGGCCATCACACTCTGCCATGTGGAGGGCCGGCCGTATGAAGAGATCGCCGAGATCATGGACGTACCGCTGGGCACGGTGAAGACCTTCATCCACCGTGGACGCAACGAGTTGAAGAAGAAACTGGCGCATCTGCGCATCTGAAACCCGGAAGGGGCCGGAGCCGTATGGTGATCCGAAGCCCCGCACCGGGCCGCAACGAACGAGGAGAGCATGCACCATCCGACGGACGACAGGTTCGAAGCCTACGTCGAAGGACGACTCGAGGACGCCGATCGGGCGAGCCTCGAGTCGCACGTGGTGGCGTGTAGCCGGTGCCAGGGCCAGCTGGAGGAATGGCGGGCCCTCTTCACCGCGCTGCGAACGCTGCCGCGGCTGGCCCCCTCGGCCGACTTCGGCAACGCGGTCATGGCCCGGGTGCGGATTGCCCGACCCTGGCACGCCGCCGCGCTCGGCCGCCTGCAGCGCTGGGTACCGGACAGCACGCGGGGCTGGGCCGCCGCGGTGGCGCTACTGGCGCTGCCCGTGGTGCTCGGGAGCGGCGTGATGGCCTGGCTCCTGTCCAGGTCCTACGTCACCGCCAGCGGCCTCTGGGTCTTTGCCGAGGATGTTTTTGCCACCGGCGCCAACCGGCTGGCCAGCCAGACCTCCAGCGCCGTGCTGCAGAGCTCGCTCGTCACCCGGCTGCTGGCCACCGCGGAAGGCTTCTACGCCAACGCGGGGGTACAGGGCATCGGGCTCGTGGCAACCGTGGCGCTACTGTCCACGACACTCTCCATATGGGTGCTGTACCGGAACCTCTACCGGACCCCCCAACGGGAAACGAATCATGCTTCGTACTGCTTCTAGAACGGTGGGCGCCCTCGCGGCGGCCGCTTTCGGCGCCACGCTCCTGTGGGCGGGCCCGGCGCTGGCCGCCCAAGGAGCCGGAGCGGACCAGTCCGCGGTTGACGCCCAGTCCGGTGCCGACCAGACCGCGGTAGACGCCCAGGCCGGTGCCGACCAGGCCGCCAGCGCCGACGCGCCGGTGGACATCCGCTCCAGTCAGATCGCGCTTTCCCGGGACGAGGCCAGGCTCCAGTTGGAGCTGGCGGGCGGGCAGGTATTTACGCTCGCCGTGCGTGAGGGACAGGCCTACCTGGACGGGACGTCGCTGGGCCGGGCCGCACGGAGTGGGGCGCTGGACCGGGCCTGGCGGGAGCTGCTCGAGCAGGCCATGGACACCCCCAACGCGGATCTGGCCGCGCTGCTCGAGGTGTGGGACGCGCCCTCCTCGGACGGTGTGGGCGACCGCCTGGACCGCGCCCTCGAGGCGGCGCTCCGGGGGCAGACGCCCGCGGCGGCGCTGGCCAACATCGCGGGGACGGCCGGCCTCGATCCGGCGGCCCAGGGTTCCGACAGCGTGGCGCGCCTGCTGGACCGGATCAACGAGCTGGAGTCGACGGTGGAGAAGCTGGAGGATCGTCGCGTCAGCGTGGAGGCGCGCGCAGCCAGCCGCGGTGGACGCAGCCGCGGCCCGTTCCACAACGTGGGCGAAGCCTTCGAGGGTATTATAGGGCTACTCGTCACCATGGCCATCGTCGTGGGCATCGGCTTCGCCACCATCTTCTTCGGTGGACGCAAGTACCTGGAGGGCGTGGCTGACACGGCGCGGCGCATGACCGTGCGCTCGCTGCTGGTGGGCATTGCCGGCTCCTTCCTGGTGCTGCCGGCCTTCTTCCTGGGCATCATTGCCCTGGTCATCTCCATCGTGGGCATCCCCGGGCTGCTGGTCTGGGTACCGGGCTTCCCGCTGGCCGTGGCCGTGGCCATCCTGCTGGGCTACCTGGGCGTGGCCCACGCCGCGGGTGAGGCCATGGCGGAGTACCGCTTCCGCGGCAGCGAGTGGTTCCACCGGGCCAACTCCTACTACTTCCTGGTCTCCGGCGTGGGACTGCTCATGTCCATGTTCTTCGCGGCCATGGTGGCGCACATGGCCGGCCGGTTGCTCAGCTTCATCTTTGGACTGCTCATGTTCTTCGGCTGCGCGCTCACCTGGGCCGCCCTGTCGGTGGGGCTGGGCGCGGTGCTCATCTCCCGCGGCGGGACGCGCCCCCTCGGCCGGGAGCCGGTGGCGGACGAGGGACTCTTCTCGGAGGACGGCAATGTTTGACCGACGCCTTATCGTGGCGCTGGCCGTGCTGCTGGCGCTGCCGGCGGCCGCCTCGGCGCAGGACTGGCGCACGCTCTCCGCCAGCCGCTCCGTGGATGGCGACACGCTGCTCCGCGTGGAGGTGGAGTACGCCGCCGGCCGCTTCGAGGTGAAGCCCGGCGAGCCCGGTACGCTCTATCGCACCTCCATGCGTTACGACGATGACCTCTTCGACCCGGTGGCAGCCTTCGACAGCGGACTGCTCAAGCTCGGCGTGGGCGGCGGCAACGTGCGTGGCCGGGACGTGAAATCCGGGTACCTGCGCGCGGCGTTTTCCCCCGACGTGCCGCTGGAGCTGGACCTGGCCTTCGGCGCAGTGGAGGCCGAGCTGGAGCTGGGTGGGCTGCGCATCCTGGAGGCGCACATTGCCACCGGAGCCAGTCGCACGCTGCTCAACGTATCAGAGCCCAACCCGGAGACGGCCGAACGCGTGGTGTTCGAGATCGGTGCCGCGCAGTTCGAAGCCGTCGGCCTGGGCAATCTGAATGCCCGCAGGATCGAGGTGAGCGGCGGCGTGGGTGACGTCACGCTGGACTTCCGCGGCGCCCCGCGGCTGGACACCAGCGTAAGCGTGAAGATGGGCCTGGGCGCCCTCACACTGCGGGTGCCGCGCGGCCTCGGGGTGCGGGTGGTCAAGGACGGCTTCCTGGCGGGCTTCGACAGTGAGGGTCTCGTGAAGCGCGGGGACGCCTTCTATTCCACGGATTGGGAGAGCGCGGCGCACAAGCTGACGGTGGACATCCACGCCGCCTTCGGCAGCATCAAGGTGGTCTGGGTAGACTGAACGGCCACACCGGAATCCGCCGGCTCGGCCCACGCATGAAGGAGGATAGGATGCTTTCTGCTCTGCTGACCTTGCTCGCCATCAGTCTGGTGGTGGTGCTCGTGGCCGGGGTGGTTCTGGCCGTGGTGGGGGCCGCCGTGGGCCTGGTCTTCACCCTGCTCTTCAAGGTGGCGCCGCTGGTGCTGGTGGGGTGGCTCGTGGTGCGCTTCCTGGCACCCCGGCAGAAGCGCCTCTCGCCCGCCGACCGGGAGTGGCTGGAGAGCTGAGCCTCAGGCGCGGGTGAGCGTGACTTCGGCGCCCCGCTCACAACCCAGGGCCCGGCTGGCGCTGCCATTACGCACCGCCACTTCCAGGAGCCCGGCCGACCCGATGAGCGCCACGGGTTGGCCGGGCTCCACGTCCGCGTAGGTCCGCCACACCCCGCCGACCACCTTGTCTTCCACACTCACGCTGGCATCCCGCTCCACCCACTCCGCGGGGATGTTGCTCACGAGGGTGCCGAAGCGGTCCACGTGCACCACCTCCCCCTGCACCACCCCCTCGCTCCGGAGCGGCGCGGGGACGTCCAGCGGTACGGGATCCTCCACGGGGGCGCCGAAGCGATCCGGGGGCACGCCGCGCGCGAGGTGGGCGGCCGCGGGGGCGAAGACGTCCCGGCCGTGGAAGGTGGCGGACACGTCCGGACCCATGAATTCCGGATTCTCGATGGCGTGCAGTTCGGCGGCGCCGGCCGCCGCAAGCACCCGGCCGAGCACGCCGTTGTCGGGCGCCACCAGCAGGCGGCCGTCCGCGGCTCCCACGAGCGCCCGGCGCGCGGCACCCACACCGGGGTCCACCACCACCAGATGGATGGTGCCGGGCGGGTAGCGCCGCCAGTAGGCCTGCAGGGCAAAGGCGGCGTGGCGGATGTCACCGGGCGGCACGTCGTGGGCGGCGTCCTCCACGCGCGCCGCGGGCGCCAGGGTGGCCAGCACGCCGCGCATGGCGGCCACGTAGCCGTCGCGGGTGCCGAAATCGGTGAGGAGCGTGACGCGCGGCGTCCCCCGGGGTTCCGGCGTCCCCCCGGGTTCAGTGTGCGCCGCCTCCGCGGGCATGTCCATGGGCCGATCGGCCGGCATCGTCCGCCCCCCTCACGCGGCGTCCACCGGCGCCTCCACCGCGGCCATCACGCGTTCCGCGATCTCGCGGAAGGCACGCCCGGCCGCGGAGTCGGGGGCGCCCATGACCGTGGGAACGCCCTCGTCGCCCGCGATCCGGACCTGCGGATCGAGCGGCACCTCACCCAGGAAGGGCAGGTGCATGGCGTCGGCCAGCTCGCGTCCGCCGCCGGAGCCGAAGAGGTCCAGCACCTTGCCGGTCTCGGGGTCCGTGTAGGGGCCCATGTTCTCCACGATGCCCAGCAGGTTGGTGCGCACCCGCTCGAACATGCGCACGGCCCGCCGGACGTCTCCCGTTGAGACCCGCTGCGGCGTGGTCACCAGGATGGCGCCGTCCAGGTCCACCGTCTGCACCAGCGAGAGCTGCGCGTCACCCGTACCCGGCGGCATGTCCACGATGAGGTAGTCCAGCTCGCCCCACTCCACCTGCTCCAGGAACTGCTTGAGGATGCCCGAGATGAGCGGCCCGCGCATGATGGCGGGCTGCTCCGCTTCCAGCAGGAAACCGATGCTCATGAGCTTCACGCCATGGGCCTCGAGGGGCACGATCTTCTCGGCCCCCTTCTCCCCCGTGACCGCCGGCCGGCGCGTCTCGCCGAACATGAGGGGAATGTCGGGGCCGTAGACGTCCGCATCCATCAGGCCGACTTTCCTGCCCGCCGCGGCCAGCGCCGCTGCCAGATTCACCGCTACCGTGGTCTTACCCACGCCGCCCTTGCCGGAGCTCACGGCCACCACGTGGTCGATGCCGGCGATCAGGTTGCCCTGGGGTGTGGGTGCCGGCACGGAGCCGGGCTGGAGCCCACCCTTCGCGGGGCCCGCGTCGCCGCCGCCCTGGCTGGAGGTGGGCAGCTTCACGTCGATCTTCACCCGCGCCACGCCCTCCACCTTCTCGGCGGCTGCGCGCGTCTCGCGCACCAGGGTCCCCGGGTCCTCCGGATGGAGGAGGAACTGCATGCGGACGTTGCCCTCCTCGTCCACCTGGACGTCCCGGGTATGCTCGCCTTCGATCACGTCCTTGCCCGTACGGGGATTCGTCACCCCGGCCAGGGCGGCGTGCACGTCCCGCTCGATTCGCTGCCGATCCACTGCCATGTGCGCCTCTCTTCACGGAAGACCGGCCGCGGCCATGCGCCGCGCCGGCGTGCGAAAAGCTAAAGCGGACACGGCGCGTTGACCACCCGCGGACGCGCCGCGCGGGCCGGAAACGCGCAGGGCCGGCGCCCCCCCGCGGGGACGCCGGCCCTCGTTGCCCATCCGCCCACCGGTTCAGAGCGCGTGGACGCCCGTCACCTCGGGGAGCACGCTTATGATGCGCCGTTCGATGCCCTGCTTCAGCGTCATCATGGAGACCGGGCAGGAGCCGCACGCCCCCATGAGGCGGAGATGGACCACGCCGTCTTCCTCGTCGAAATCGATGAACTCCACATCCCCGCCGTCGGAACGGAGTGCGGGACGTATACCGTCCAGAACTTCCTCGATCTTGTCCCTGGCGCTCACGACTGCTCTCCCGATGATGGCATGCTCCGACCCTGCAAAAACTACCGGCGCTAGTACCCCTCGTCAACGTGGGAGTTTCCCCGTCAGTCCAGCCTGCGAGTGACGGATTTGCCCTGCATGAACAGCGGCAGGTAATCCGGGCCACCGGCCTTGGAATCCGTACCGGACATGTTGAAACCACCGAAGGGCTGGACGCCCACCAGCGCGCCGGTGCACTTGCGGTTGAGGTACAGGTTGCCCACGTGGAAATCCTCGGCCGCCCGCTCGAGCCGCTCCTGGCTATGCGAATAGAGGGCGCCCGTCAGGCCGTACTCGGTGTTGTTGACGATGTCCAATCCATCCTCGAAGTCCCTGGCCCGGATGAAGGCCAGCACGGGTCCGAAGATCTCCTCCTGCGCCAGGCGCGCATCGGGCGCCACGTCCGCCACGATGGTGGGCGGGATGAAGTACCCGTCGGCGTCCTCGTCCACCTGGCCGCCGAGCATCACCCGGCCCTCCTCCCCGCCGATCTCGATGTATTCGCGAATCTTGGCAAAGGCCTTGGCATCGATCACGGCGCCCATGAAGGTGCCCTGGTCGGTGGGATCGCCCATCGTGAGCTTGCGCGCGCCCTCGACCACCTTCTCGAGCACCTCGTCGTAGACCTCGTCCACCACGATGGCGCGCGAGCAGGCGCTGCACTTCTGCCCCTGGAAGCCGAAGGCGGAGGCCACGATGCCCGCCGCGGCGGCGTCCAGGTCGGCCGTCTCGTCCACCAGGATGGCGTCCTTGCCGCCCATCTCCAGGATGGTGCGCTTCAGCCAGAGCTGTCCCTCGTGGACCTTGCTGGCGCGCTCGTAGATGCGCAGCCCCACTTCCTTGGAGCCGGTGAAGGCAATCATGCGCGTGCGCGGGTGGTCCACCAGCAGATCGCCGATCTCGGAGCCGGAACCGGGCAGGAAGTTCAGCACCCCCGCCGGCAGGCCGGCCTCGATCAGCAGCTGGCTGAACCACGCGGCGATCACCGGCGAGGTGGAGGCGGGCTTCAGCACCACCGTGTTGCCGCTCACGATGGCGGCCATGGTCATGCCGCCCATGATGGCGCCGGGGAAGTTCCAGGGTGGGATGACCACCGTCACACCGAGCGGGATGTAGCGCAGCTGATTGTCCTCGCCCGGATAGGGGTGCATGGGGTGGGACCCGCCCAGGCGGATGGCCTCCCGCGCATAGTACGCGGCAAAGTCGATGAGCTCGGCCACATCCCCGTCCGCCTCCGGCCAGCTCTTGCTCACCTCGTGGACCATGAGCGCCGCGTACTCGAACTTCCGCTCGCGCAGCATCTCGGCGGCGCGCAGCAGGACTTCGGCCCGCTCCTCCGCCGGGACCTTCCGCCAGCTCTCGAAGGCGCGGTCCGCGGCCTCGATGGCGCGCCTGGCCTGTGCGGTGCCCGCCTGGACTATGCTCCCGACAACCTCGTCGGGCCGGCCCGGGTTCACGGAATCGGCCGTGGGCCCGTCGTGGATCTCCTCCCCATCGATGATCAGGGGGTATCTCTCCCCCAGGCGGGCGCGGACCGTGGCCAGCGCCGCCTGCATTCGTCGTACGTTCTCCGTATCGGAGAAATCGGTCATGGGCTCATTCTGGAAGCCCGTGACGAAGTCTGCCGTAATGGTTGCCATGTCCCATCCTCCTCAGGGCTCGCCGCGCGGCGAGCCGTCCCTGGCAGCTGGTCAAACCGGGCGGTTCAGGCCGCCCCCCGGCAGAGTGTACCCCGCGGGTTCCAGTAGTGTCAACGCGGGCCGCTCAAGGCGTGCCCGGGCAGCGCTCAGGGGCCCCGGGTGGGCGACCGCACATTCCGCTCAGCGGGCCCCGGGCGAGTGACCCCACGATCGGCTCAGGGGACGCCGGTGAGCGCCCGCACGATCCGCTCACCGTGGTCCCGTCCGTTCTCGATGAAGACCTTGTTGGCATTGTTGCCCGCCACCACCACGCCCGCCAGAAACACACCGGAGACGTTGGTGAGCATGGTCTCCGGATCGTGGACCGGGATGCCGGTGGCCGCGTCGATGCCCACGCCGAGCGAGCGCAGCAGCCACGGATCGGGCGTGTAGCCCGTCATGGCCAGCACGAAGTCGGTTGCCAGGAGCTCGGTGGCGCCGGTCTCCTCGTGGTGGACGACCACGGCATCGGGACGGATCTCCGCCACGCGGCTGCCGAAGCGGGTGGCGATGGTGCCGTCGCGGATCCGTCCCTCGGCGTCCGGCCGCACCCACGGCTTCACGTTGGGGTCGAGCTCGGGACCGAAATGGACCAGCGTGACGCGCGCCCCCCAGCGCACCAGCTCCAGCGCGGCGTCCACGGCGGAATTGCCGCCCCCCACCACCACCACGCGCTGCTGAAAATAGGGGTGGCCCTCCCGGTAACGGTGGGCCACGTGCGGCAGGTCCTCACCGGGCACACCGAGCAGATTGGGATGGTCGAAGTAGCCGGTGGCCACCACCACGTTGCGCGCCGGACGGACGGCCTCGGCACCGGCGCGGTCCCGTACCCGCACACCGAACGCCCCCGCCTGGCCCTCCACAGCCAGGACCTGGTGGTACTGCTTCACGTCCAGCTCGAAGTGCGGCACCAGGCGCTGGTAGTAGCGCAGCGCCTCGCGGCGGGTGGGCTTGTCCCCCACCGGAATGAAGGGCACGCCACCCAGCTCCAGCCGGTCGGCGGTGCTGAAGAAGGTCATGTAGGTGGGGTAGCCGGCGATGGACGCCACGACGGAGCCCTTGTCGAAGAGCGTACAGGAAAGCCCCGCGCGCCGCGCGGCGATGCCCACGCCCAGCCCGCAGGGGCCCGCTCCGATCACCGCCAGCTCCAACGGCTCGCCCCGAGCCTGAGCCCCCTCGCCATCCGCACGTTCAACCAACCTGTCCATACCCTCTGCGCTCCAGACCACACATGATGCTCCTGAGAACCCCGCCACCGGCCGCAGGGTCCAGGGTGCTACCCCGGGACGGTGCCCGGCGTTCGCCGCCACGCGGCGTCAGAAAAGCTCGGGCGCCAGCGCCTGGTCGAGGTCGGCCAGGATGTCGGCGGCGTCCTCGATGCCCAGCGAGAGGCGGATGAAGCCGCTGCCTATGCCAACCGCGTGCCGTTCCTCCGCGGAGAGCCCCACGTGGGAGGTGTGCACGGGCATGGAGACGAGTGTCTCCACCCCGCCGAGCGACGGGGCCAGACAGAGCAGACGGAGCCGCTCCACGATGCGCAGGGCGGCCTCGTCCCCGCCACGCGCCACGAAGCTCACCATGCCGCCGAAGCCGTCCATCAGTTCCGCGGCCAGGGCGTGGTCGGGGTGTTCCGGCAGGCCCGGGTAGAGGACCTCCGCCACGGCCGCATGGGCTTGTAGCCAGCGCGCCACGGCCAGCCCGTTGGCGTTGTGGCGCTCCATGCGCACGGCCAGCGTCTTGATGCCCCGCTCCAGCATCCATACCGCGTGGGGATCGAGCACCGGACCGAAACTCTTCAGCAGCTCGCGCACCGCGCCCACGAGGTCCGCGCGCCCGGCCACCACGCCGGCGGTGAGATCGGAATGGCCACCCAGGTACTTGGTGGCGCTGTGCACCACTAGGGCGGCGCCGTGCTCGAGCGGACGCAGGTTGATGGGCGTGGCAAAGGTGGCGTCCACGACCAGGGGGATGCCGTGGCGGGCCGCCAGCGCCGCCACCGGCCGCGGGTCGGAAACGCGCAGCGTGGGGTTCACCGGAACCTCCATGTAGAGGAGCCGGGTCTCCGGCCGGAGCGCTGCGGCAAAGCCGTCGGCGCCATCCACGTAAGTGGTCTGGACCCCCAGGCGTGCCAGTTCACGATCCAGGATGCGGCGCGTGCCGCCATAGAGGGCCCGCTGGGCCACCACATGGTCGCCGGCGCCCACGCAGCTCAGCAGGCTCAACGCCACCGCGGCATTGCCGCTGGCCAGCGCCAGAGCCGCCTCCGCCCCCTCGAGCGCCGCCAGGCGCGCTGCCAGCAGCAGGTGGTTGGGGTTGGTGCCGTAGCGCGTATAGCGGACCTCCCCGTCGGGCACGGCGCCGCTGTAGAAGGTGGAGGCGGGGTAGATGGGGGACGTCACGGGGGCGCCGGGGGTCCGTTCCCCCGACCCGGCGTGGACGGCGCGTGTGGATGGGCCCTGGTCTCGGTGGTCCGCCATGGTGGCTCCGGAGAGAGTCGGCCGGCACCGGCGTGGCCCGGCGGCGCCAAACTAGGGGTCGGGGTGCCGGATGCGCCACGGGCACCTGCGCGACCCGCCGGATGCGCGAGCCCGGATGCGCCACGGGCGCCGGCGCGGCCCGCCGCGGAGCATCCGCGGATTGCGCGCGCGCCGCTTGACGCCCGGCGCTCCGGACGCCAATCTGAAAAGGCCTTCGGCGCAGCCTGGCGCCACCCCGCTCCCTCTTCCAGAAACGCCCATGGCCCGCAGCGGGACCAAGCACGCCGCCGAGGCCGTGCTCCGGGAGCTTCCCTCGGTGCTCGGCGCCGCCGTCCGCGAGGACATGCACGGCCACCCGCGGGAGATTCACGTCCTGCTCTCTGCCGGCCCCACCGCGCGTGACTTCGCGCGCGATGTGCGCGACCTCCTGGAGGAGCGCCTGGGCATCCCCATCGATCAGCGCGTCATCAGCGTAGCCCAACTGGCGGATGACGCCGCGTGGCCGGAGGAGGGCCCCCGTGAGGCGGCCAGCGTTCCGCCCGCCGCGGCCAGGCCGGCTCCGGACATTGCCGCCGCCGACGCCCGTGCCCGGCTGGAATCGCTGCAGACCCGGCGTGGGGCCGGGCGCACCACGGTCGAGGTGCGGCTGGGATGGGGGGGCGGCCACTACGATGGCCAGGCCGTGGAGATGGACGCGGGGCTGGGACCGCAGCGTGCCGCCGCGCGGGCGGCGCTCAGCGCCGCGCAGGCGGCCTGCGACGGGCGCGTGCGGTTGGCCCTGGAAACGGTGGCACCCCTGCGGGCCTTCGAGCGCGACTATGTCCTGGTGGCGGCCACGGCGGCCGCGCCCTTTCTGGGGCGGCGTCCGCTCGCGTTGGTGGCCGCGCAGCCGCTCCAGGAGGATGGACCGGAGTGGGCCGCGGGGCTGGCCGCCCTGAAAGCCGTGAACCGGATCCTGGCCCGCGTGCTCCCCGGCAACCAGGCGCGAGCCGCTTCCTGAGCCCCAGCCAGGGGGCCTGTACTCAGCCCGCGGCCAGCAACGCGCCCAGGGACATGAAGGTCTCCGGCTCTTCCCGACGCACGAGTAAGCGACGTTCGCCCAGAACCCGCAGCGCCTCTTCGGCAGCCGCCGTCGGCACCTCCAGGTCGGCGGCCACCTCCGCGGCCGTGGCCACGCCGCGGCGCTCCACGCGGTCCCACACGGCGCGTTCCAGGACGCTCACATCTCCCAGCAGCTCGCAGGCGCCGCTGCTCATCTCCCCTACCAGCGCCAGGTGGTGCCGCTCGAGTACGCTCTCGATGGGTTCGCGGTGCTGCTCGCAGAGGCCGCGGGCCACGAAGAAGACCGGCAGGGGCTTGCCCGGCCCCACAAAGCGCTGCAGCAGCTTGGCCACGGTCTCGTCCGCGCAGCTGTAGTCCAGCACCACCACCTGGCTGAAATCCAGTACGGAAAGACACGCCGAGCCGAGCTCGCCGATCTGGCTCTCGATACCCATGCGCAGGGCGCGCCCCGTGGGCCGGGTCACGAGGTGCGAATAGAGACTGGCCACCTGCCGGCGCACCAGCGCGGACATGTCGAAGGAGAACGGGACCGGCGCCCCCTCCTGCCTCATGACGCCGCCCGCGCGGGGCTGCGGCCGTGCGCACCGCCCTCGGTGGCGCCGGAGCCCTCCTCGAGCGGTACGCGCGCCGGCAGGACGATGCCGATCTGCGCACCCGGGAGGAAGGGCAGGCCGCGTTCCTGCCGCACGGCGTCGTCCCACGCCGGCACGTCGGCGATCCGGGCGGTGCCGCTGCGGATGGAGACGCGGCCGCCCCAGCGGCCCACCTGGCGGCGGATCTGCTGGATGCCCTGTCCCCGGCCCGGATCGTGGAAGCGCGTGCGACCGTGCATGAAGGCCGCCTCCAGCGCGGCAGCGTCATCCCACCCGGCCGTGTCCTGACCGGGCGCGGCGCCCGCCAGCGAACGGCGGAAGCCAATGCCCATGTCCATGACCGCGATGACTACCACCTTCCTGCCCAGCCGCTTGGTCCACGTATAGGTCTGCGTGGCCACCCAGCCGTCCGCCTCCGCGTGCTCGATGATGTTCTGGCACACCTCGGATAGAATGACGCTGAACTGGAAGGCCTCGCGCGCCGGATACTGGAGCTGGCGCGTGAGGATGGTGAGGCCGCGCTCGTTGACCCTGTCCACCACCCCGTGCACGTCATCATGGGAACGGATGGGCGTCACCTCCAGGAGGACATCGGAGTGGCCCTGCTCGGCGCGCGGCCGGCCCGCGCCCCCGTGCAGCTCGAAGAGCGGCTCGGCGTGCTGGAAGAAGCGCATGCGGTCCAGGTAGGAGAGCACCTCGTGGTTCTCGGGCAGGCGCAGCGCGGGGCGCTCGCCGATGCGCGCCGCGGCGGTGCCCAGCGCCAGCAGGCCGAGCATCCCGTACGGATCCACCCAGCGCACGTGGCGCGCGTCCACCAGCAGGCGCGTGTCGGGCTGCAGGTCCGCCTCGCGCACCACGCCCTCGAACGTCCGCTCCTCCACGGAGCCCGGCAGCGTGACGACTTTCATGGCCGGCTCCCCCGAGCGTGATCGAAGCGGTGCGGCCTCACGTGGCCATCCTCCCGTGCCGACGATCGAACAGGCGGTGCTTCACGTGCCGATCCTTCCCTGCAGATGGTCGTAGAGCCCCGTGGCACCCCGGTGCACCACGTTGCGTGCGGCGGCCGCGTTGGCGGCGCGCATGGCCGCCTCCAGCCCGGCCCCCTCCAGCAGCGCGCTGAAGCAGGTGGCGCCGAAGACGTCCCCGCAGCCCGTGGGGTCACCCTCCACCGGCGCGCCCCGCACCAGTATACGCTCGCTCGTGGCGGCGCCCGGCGTGGCGAGCGGCCGCACCACCCCCAAACCGCCGCTCCGCCAGCCGAGCGGCTCCGGCCGGAAGGCCGGCGACGCCACGTAAGCCGAGCCGCGGGCTCCCAGGGTGACCAGCAGGAGGCGCAGCTCATCGCCCACCACGCTGGCGGCCAGCCGCCACGGATCCCCCCAGGCGCTGGCCAGGATGCCCAGCTCCTCCTCGTTCATCTGCACGGCATCGAAGCAGCGCAGCCATTCGGGCCAGCTGGCGAGCGGCCGCGGCAACCGGTTGCCCTGCGCATCCAGTCCCAGGAAGATGGAGTGCAGGTCGGCGTAGATGGGCCCGCTGTAGGCGGCGCGCAGGCGCTGCGCCGTCTCCAGATCCAGCTCGAAGCCGGAGATGAAATTGATGTAGAGCGCATCCAGCCCCTCAACGATGGGCCAGAGTTCGTCCCAGCGCCATGGGGACACCCCGCCGGTGAGCCGCTCACAGCGCCGCTCCTGGTCCACGTAGCGCAGTTCCACGCGGTTGTTCGCTTCCCGGACCACGCGTACGCCGCGCTCCAGTTCCAGCTCCGGCAGCTCGCGCAGAAAGCGCAGCCCCTCCTCCTGCAGGTCGGCGCCCAGCTTGAGCACGGGCACCACCCGCCAGGCGCGCGGCAGGGCGGCCGCCGCCGCGGCCAGGGCATACGCGATGCCGCCCCATTCCTGCACCGGCGCGGCCCAGGCGTCCCGCGCGTGGATGCGATCCCAGACCATGGTGCCGAGCACGCCCAGCCTCACACCGCCCCGTACGTCTCCTTCTTGAACACCCCGGCGGCCCCGATCACGCCGGCGGTTCCGGGCAGCTCCGCGGACACGATCTGGCAGCGCTCCTCGGCGCTCTTGAAGGCGCGCCGCCGCACCTCCGCGCGCAGGGGCACGAAGAGGTGGTCCCCCGCGCGCGTCACGCCGCCGGCGATCACCACCATCTCGGGATTCAGGATGTTGATCAGGTTGGCCACGGCGCTGCCCAGCAGCTTGGCCGTCTCGCGCATGACCTCGTTGGCGTACGGATCACCCAGGATCACGGCCTCGTAGACGGTGGCGGCGGTGATGTCGTCCATCCTGCCGTTGACCAGCGCCGGCAGCAGTGAATCCGTGCCGGCCTCCAGCCCCTCCACGGCGCGCAGCGCGATGGCGGGCCCCGAGGCGTAGGCCTCGATGCAGCCGTAATTGCCACACTTGCACTTGCGGCCGGTGGAGTCGATGGACATGTGGCCGATCTCGCCGGCGGCGTCACTCACGCCGTGGAAGATGCTGCCGTTCAGCACGATGCCGCCGCCGATGCCGGTGCCCAGGGTGAGCCCCACCAGCGTGTCCACGTTGCGGCCGGCGCCGAGCCACCACTCGCCGTACGTGGCGCAGTTGGCGTCATTGTCCAGGGTGGCGGGCAGCCCCACCGCGTTGGCGATCAGGTCCCGCAGGGGGAAGTTGCGCCAGCCCAGGTTGGGCGTGTTGATGACCGTGCCCGTGGCCCGATCCAGCGGACCGGGGGAGCCGATGCCCACCCCGGCGAAGTCAGCCTCCGTGCCGCCGAATTCCGAGAGGATGTCCCGCCGCGCCTGGTCGATGAGGCCCACGATACGATCCACCACGAACTTGGCGCCGCGCACGGCTTCCGTGGGCACGCTGCGCAGCGCCAGCGGCTCACCCTTCCCCCCGTCCATGGGCATGACGCCCACGCCGATGTTGGTGCCGCCCAGGTCCACGCCGATGATCCACTTCTTGTCGCCAGAAGGGGCGGCGGCACCCGCCGTGGACCCGGCCCTGCCGCTGGCCGTAGCGGGCTCGGCCTGACCGGCGCTCCCCGAAGTCGGTTCAGTGACAGCCATAAGCATCACGGTAAGGGTGAGTGCGTGCGGGCGCGCGGTGCGCGCCCCCAGCGAATGTGCCGCGCACCCCATGGCACCTGCAAGGTGGCCGGGCCGCGCGCTGGCGCGAGGACGTCGCTTGAAAGCTCACTCCCCCACCTGCAGCACCGCCAGGAACGCCTCCTGGGGGATCTCCACGCTGCCCACCTGCTTCATGCGCTTCTTCCCCTCGCGCTGCTTCTCCAGGAGCTTCCGCTTGCGGGAGATGTCTCCGCCGTAGCACTTGGCGGTGACGTTCTTGCGCATGGCCTTGACCGATTCCCGGGCAATGATGCGATTACCGATGGCCGCCTGGATGGCCACCTCGAACATCTGCCGCGGGATGAGCTCCTTCAACTTCTCGGCCATCCCACGGCCCCAATCGTAGGCCTTGTCCCGGTGGATGATGATGCTGAAGGCGTCCACGGGGTCCCCATTGATCATCATGTCCAGGCGGACCAGGTCACTCCTGCGGTACTCGATCGGCTCCCAGTCCAGCGAGGCGTAGCCGCGCGTGCCGCTCTTCAGCTTGTCGTAGAAATCCAGGATGATCTCCGCCAGGGGGAGCTCGTAGGTGAACTCCACGCGCGCGGTGTCCAGGTAGTGCATCTCCTGGAAGCTGCCGCGGCGCTCGTGGCAGAGCTTCTGGACGTTGCCGATGTACTCGGCGGGGCAGACGATGCGCGCACGTACGAAGGGCTCCTCGATGGACTCCAGGAAGTTGGGGTCCGGCATGGCGCTGGGGTTCTCGATGTGCGCGTCCGTGCCGTCCGTGCGATGGATCTGGTACTTCACGTTGGGCACGGTGGTGACCAGGTCCAGCTCGAATTCGCGCTCCAGCCGCTCCTGGATGATCTCCATGTGCAGGAGCCCCAGGAAGCCGCAGCGGAAGCCGAAGCCCAGCGCCAGGGAGGACTCGGGCTCGTAGAAGAGGGAGGCGTCATTCACCTTGAGCTTTTCCAGCGCGTCGCGGAGTTCCTCGTACTGGTCGGAGTCGGAGGGGTAGAGCCCGCTGAACACCATGGGCTTGATTTCCCGGTAGCCCGGGATCATCTCCGCGGCGCGGTCGTCCGCGTCGAAGATCGTATCACCCACCTTGGTGTCCGCCACCCGCTTGATGGCCGCCAGCACGTAGCCCACCTCCCCCGCGCGCAGCTCCTCCACCTTGAAGCGACCCAGCCGGAGGAAGCCCACCTCGTCCACCTCGTACGTGTTTTCGGTGGCGCCGAAGGCTATGTGCGTGCCCGGGCGGATGGCCCCGTCCACCACGCGGATGGTGGGCACGGCGCCCTGGTAGCGGTCGTAGTAGGAGTCGAAGATGAGGGCGCGGAGCGGCGCATCGGGGTCCCCCTTCGGGGCCGGTACCCTGGCTACGATGGCCTCCAGCAGCTCGGGCACGCCGGTGCCCTCCTTGGCGGAGACCACCAGGATTTCGTCCGGATCCACCCCCAGGAGCTCGACCAGCTCCTCCTTGCGGCGCTCCGGCTCGGCACCGGGGAGGTCGATCTTGTTCAGGACCGGGATGATCTCCAGCCCGGCGTCCAGCGCCAGGAAGAGGTTGGAGAGCGTCTGCGCCTGCACGCCCTGGGAGGCGTCCACCACCAGGACCGCGCCCTCGCAGGCCTGCAGCGAACGGGACACCTCGTAGGTGAAGTCCACGTGCCCGGGCGTGTCGATGAGGTTCAGCTGGTAGGTGTGCCCGTCCCCGGCGGCGTACGCCATGCGCACCGCGTGCAGCTTGATGGTGATGCCGCGCTCGCGCTCCAGATCCATGGCGTCCAGGACCTGTTCGTCCATCTCCCGCTTGGTGAGCGTCTTCGTCTCCTCGAGGAGACGGTCCGCCAGCGTGGACTTGCCGTGGTCGATATGGGCGACGATGCAGAAGTTGCGGATCTGTTGCTGGTGCACGCGGTGTCCCGTGAAATGCCTGTGGCTCAACGATTTGGCCGGTGTGGACGTAATCCCGAAGTATAGTGGCAGCGGCGGCCGGGATCAATCGTTGCCGGGGGCGGCGGGCCAAGGCCGACATGACCGGCCTTCACGGCGGTGGGCGCCATGTCAGCGGTGACATGCCCCGGCGAGCATCCCGACGTCTGCCGGCGGCCGATGGCCATGCTGGAACGCGCGCATGCGGAGATCGATACGCTGAGAGGGTTCTTCAAGGTTGCGGAACGCTCGGGGGCGGGCGGAGGTCCGTCCCGCCGTTCCGCCAAAATATTTTATAAAGTATTTTGGCTCAACCACGGGCCGGACTGTAGGGAAGCTTCGGGTGCCGCGCACGCCTTCCGCCCCGGCCCCGCATGTGCTCCGCCCACCCGGGCGCCATCCATACGCGCTCGAGAACGCTCAGTGCGGCTGTTGCCGCGCCTCCCTCCCGAAGCGCGAGAGCAGAAAGAACAACACCACCGACACGAGCAGGAAGCCTGCGCCGATCAGCATCGGTGTGGTCTCGTGCAGCGCCAGACCGTGCCCCAGGAAATAGGGAAAGCCTATGGCCACCGCGGCGGCCAGGAGCGTCAGGATACTGCGTCCGAACGACATGTCGTGCGTCCTCCGTCAGTGATGGTCGAGGCGGCGTTGGCGCCGCCGCTAGTTCCGGCCGCCGGCCGCCTCGCGCACCTGGCGGAGCCCTTCGGCCGTGTACGCCGGCCTCTCCGTGTCCGCGGCAATGGCGTGCGCGAAGTAGAAGGCCAGCTTGGCAATGCGGGCGGCCTTGTCCGTGTCGATCTTCTCCACGTGGTCCGAGGCACGGTGGTAGTCCTCGTGGACCCCCGTGAAGAAGAAGAGCGCGGGGATCTCCTTGGCCGCGAAGCTGAAGTGATCACTGCGGAAGAAGAAGCGCTCGTCGGGCCAGATGTCCTCCGCGACGGTGAGGCGCAGGTCGTCGGCGTAGCGGGTGGCCACCTCCTGCACGAGCGGCCCCAGCGAGGAGAGGTCCTGGCCGATGGCCACCACGCTGTCGGGGTCGTTTCTGCCGATCATGTCCATGTTCACGTTGGCCACGATCTGCCCGAGTGGCAGGGTGGGATGGTCGGCGTAGTAGCGTGAGCCCAGCAGCCCCTTTTCCTCCCCGCTCACGGCCATGAAGATGACGGAGCGGCGCGGCGGCGTGGGCAGCGCGGCGAACGCCTCGGCCATCTCCAGGATGGCGGAGGTGCCGGACGCGTCATCGTCGGCGCCGTTGTAGATGGAGTCGCCGCTCTCGTCCGGGTTGCCGATGCCTACGTGGTCCATGTGCGCACTGAAGATCACGTAGGTGTCGCGCAACGCGGGGTCGCTGCCCGGCAGCATGGCCGCCACGTTGGGCGGCTGGTGGTCCACGTCCACGTAGGGCGCGGCCAGGTGCACGGCGCCGAGCGGGGTGGGGCCCGCGCCGGGAGCGCGCGCCGCGAGGGCCTGCAGGTCTCCACCCGCGGCACGGACCAGCTCCCGCAACGGCTCGGCCCGCACGAAGAAGGTGGGCAGCGCGGCCGCCGTGCTGCGCGTGCTCGTGGAGGCGGCCGCGCGCGCGGCCACGTCGGCGGGGCCCATGTCGTCCGGCAGGGCCACCACGAGCGCCGCGGCGCCCGCTTCCAGGAGAGCGCTCCGCACCGGCCGGAAAGCCCGCTCGTCCGCACGGCTCCTACCCGCGGCAAGAGGATCCGTGACCAGCACCACCTTGCCGCGCACCCGCGCGTCCGCCGCGCCCTCACCGGGATGGTAGTAGACCAGCTCCGCGCGGATCGGCGCGGTGGTGGCCGGCCCGGCGTAGAAGTCGGCGCCGTAGGTCAGCGCACGTGCGCGCGGCGCCGTCGCTTCGAAAACCGTGCCCTCGGTGACCAGCTCGCGGATCACGAAGGGGTAGCGCTGGAAGTAGGTGCCATTCTCGCCGGCGGGCTCCAGGCCCATGGAGCGGAATTCACTGACGATGTAGGCGGCCGCAACCTCGAGGCCCTGGCTGGGCGTGTCCCGCCCCTGCAGGGCGTCGCTGGCCAGGAAGCCGATGCGGGCGTAGAAGTCGTTGGGTGTGATGGTGGCCGCGGCGCGGCGCAGTTCGGCGTCGGAGGCCTGGGAGGAGGCCGGCGGCGCGCACGCCGCCAGGATGCCGAGGCCGAGAACGAAGGCGGTGAGGCGAGTCATGATGGTGCCCGTGCTCTGGGGTGCGCGCCGCGGGCGTGCCCCCCGGCGCCCCGGCGGGGTCAACCCGCGCCGGTCGTGCCCGGAAATTATCCGTGCGGGCGGCGCCGCACCACCCTCACCGGGGGGACATCGGCCGCCACCCGCAGGCGGGCTGCACGACCCTACAGCAACGCGGCGGCGAGGCGGGCGAGCCGCTCGCGGAAGGCGCGGTCATTGGCCTCGAACCACGCGCGCGCCGCGCGGCCAAGCGCTTCCTTCTCCGCCGTGGGACGGGTGATGAGGTCGGCGATGGCGCGCTCCAGGGCCTCCGGATCCACGTGAAAGTTGTAGCCCAGCTTGCGGGGTTCACTGTGCCTGTACGGGACCAGCACGCCGTGCTCCGGGCCGACCAGCTCGTTCATGGGGGGGGCGTTGGTGGTGAGCGTCACCGCAGCGCACGACATGGCCTCCACGATGTAGTGCCCCCACCCTTCGCTGCGGGACGGGCACAGGTGGACGCCGCACGCGTTCTGCAGCGCGCGCAGCTCGTCGTCCGCCAGGTAGCGCTCGACGCGCTCCACGTTGGCGGGCAGCTGCTCGGCCGGGGCGGCGCGGCCGTGCTGGACGAGCGTGAGCGTTGGCCACTCCGGGTGGCGCCGCCAGACGTCGAGCAGCTCCGCGGTGCCCTTGAGGTTGCTGCCGCCGGCCAGGTGGAAGAAGCGGCCGTAATCGGGGTCAGCATTTGGCAGGGCACGGTCCACGGAGGTGAAGCCCAGGTAGTGCACGGAGGGGTGCAGCGCGCCGAAGATCTCCTGCGCGTGGCGGCTCTTGCACAGGATGTGCTCCATGCGCGCCAGCAGCGGCACCAGACGGCGGGCGTAGCGCTCCTGATTGGGCACCAGCACGTAGCGGCCGGCGGAGCGGAGCCAGCGGGCCGTGACCCGCTCCAGAAAGAGCAGCGTCTCGTCGGCGCGCGGCCGGCCGTAGAGGCGGCGCAGCGGATTGATGCTACGGTAATGGGAGAACGCGGGCTGCCGGCCCAGCGCGGTCAGCGCGTCCGCCAGCAGGCGCACGTCGCGATCCATGCCCACGCGGTTGGTGCGCGCCACGATGCGGAGTTGCCGTGCCAAACGGTGTTCCTGGCTACGAGGGTGAACGGGATGACCACCGGTCCGGGCCGCCGCGTCCGGCTAGGCCCGCTGCGTGCGCGTCCAGCCGCGATGCGGCATGACCCGCACCGCCACAACGACGAAAAGTGCACTCCGAAGCGGCCGCAACCGAGAAATGTCGACTTGTGGTTGCGATCACGACCATAACTGCACATCGAAGCCTCGCGCCGCGATCTCATTGGCCACTTGGCGTCGTGATCGCAGCGCCAGAGCGCACATCGTGCCCACCGCCGCCCTTCCCGGGCCAGTTGATGTCGTGATCCGCCAGCGCGGCCGCAGCGCCCGCTGGGGCTGCCCCGCGGCGCCCCGCGCGGCCACGCCCGGTGCGGTATGCCCCGCGGCGCCCCGCGCGGCCACGCCCGGTGCGGTATGTGCCGCGACCAACCGCATGATAGGGCGTCGCGGACGGCCGCGCACACCCGCGGGCGGCGCCCACCGATTGCCCGCAACGCCGCGTCTTGCTAAGATCGCCGCCCGCTCATGAATGATGCCCGCACCACCCCGGCCGACCGCGCTGACCTGCTGCAGCCCCACGAGCTGGCCGCACTGGGCGGCATGGAGTTCGTGGCCCGCCGCGTGGTGGAGGGCTTCCTGGCCGGGCTGCACCGCTCCCCGCACCGGGGCTTCTCGGTGGAGTTCGCCGAGCACCGCATGTACCAGCCGGGGGACGACCTGCGCTACATCGACTGGCGCATGTACGGCCGCTCCGACCGCTACTACATCAAGCAGTTCGAGGAGGAGACCAACCTCCGCGCCTACCTGCTGGTGGACGCCAGCGCCTCCATGGCGTGGTCCTCCGATCCGGGCCGGCTGCCGCCCAAACTGTGGTACGCCAAGCAGCTGGCCGCGTGCATGGCGCTCCTGCTGCTGCGCCAGGGGGACGCCGTGGGGGCCGTGGCCTTCGCGGAGCGGACGACGGCCGGCATTGCACCGCGCGGCGGGCGGCGCCACTGGCACCAGGTGCTGCGCGCGCTGGAGCCGCTGGAGGCCACGGGCGGTACGGACGCGGGCACGGCGCTGCGCGACATCGCGGGCCGCCTCACGCGGCGCGGGCTCGTGATCCTCTTTTCCGACCTGCTGGTGGACCCGGAGAGCACCCGCCTGGCGCTCCGCTTCCTGCGCCACCGCGGCCACGAGGTGCTGGTCTTCCACCTGCTGGATCCCGGAGAGCGGGAGCTGCCGGGCGTGGGCGACGCCCGCTTCGTGGACCCCGAGACGGGCGAGGAGCTGCCGGTGAGCGTGGCCGACCTGCGCGGCGAGTACCGGGACGCCGTGGACGCGGCGCTGGAAGAATGGCGGCGCACGCTGGCGCCCCAGGGGATCGACTACGTCGTGAGCGCCACGGACGCCCCCATGGCGGACGCGCTCCGGGCCTACCTGGCCAAGCGCGAGCGGCTGGGATGAAGCGGAGGACGCCATGGGCGTAGTGACCCCCCTCTTCCTGCTGCTGGGCGCCGCGGCCGCCGTACCGCTGGTGCTCCACCTGCTGCAGCGCCACCAGGGGCCCCGCCTGGTCTTTCCCGCGCTCCGCTACCTGCGCCGGGCGGAGCGCGAGAGCGCGCGCCGCGTACGCCTGCGCCAGCTGCTGCTGCTGCTGCTGCGCATGGCCGTGGTGCTGCTCCTGGCGGCGGCCGCGGCGCGGCCCTTCCTGCGCGCCGCGGGCGACGCGCACGAGCCGACCGCGCTGGTCATCGTGCTGGACAACTCCATGAGCACGGGTGCGGTGCACGGCGAGCAGCGGGTGCTCGACGTGCTGAAGGAGCGGGCGCTGGAGACGGTGGCGCGGGTGGCGCCGGGGGACCGCCTGTGGCTGCTCCGCGCGGGCGCGCCCTGGGAACCGGCCCTAACCGCGGATGCGGCCACGCTGGCCGACGCCATCCGGCAGACGGAGGCCACGGCGGCCGCGGCCGATCTGGGCGCCGCGCTGGAGCGCGCGGCCACGCTGGTGGCGGCCGGCGCCGAGGGCCGCGCGCCCGAGATCCACCTGCTCTCCGACCTGCAGGCCACGGCGCTGCCGCGCGCCCTGGCGGCCACGGCCGCGGTGCCCGTGGTGGTGTGGCTGCCCGTCGATGACCCGCCACCCAATGCCTGGGTGAGCGCCACCATCATCGGGGGCGGCCTGCCGCCGCTGGCGGGGCGGCGCAGCACGGCCACCGTGGAGGTGGCCGGTGACCGGGCCGGGGACTCCGTGGCCGTGCGGCTGGCGCTCGACGGCGCCATCGTGGCCGCGGGCACGGCCGCGCCCGGGGCCGCGGCGGTGCTGCCCTTCCCCGCCCGCCCCGCGGGGACGCTCACCGGCCACGCGGAGATCGACCCCGACGCGCTGCGCGCGGACGACCGCCGCCACTTCGCGCTGCGCGTGGAGCCACCGCCCACCGTGGCACTGACGGGCCAGGCGCCCTTCGTGGAGGAGGCGCTGCAGGTGCTGGAGGAGGCCGGACGGCTGCGCCGCGTGGGCAGCGTGGCGGCCGCGGACGTGGCGCTCCATGCCGGCGGGGAGGGGCTGGCGGCGGGACGCGCGCTGGCCATCGTGCTGCCCCCGGCCTCGGCCGTGGCCCTGCCCGCGCTCGAGCGGCGCCTGGCAGCGGCGGGCGTAGCCTGGCGCTACGACCCGCCCGAGGGCGGTGGAGAGGCGGCCTTCGCACCTGCGGAGGGCAGCCCCGACGAGCTGGCCGCCACGCTGGCCGAGGCGCGCGTGCGCACGGCCTATGGACTGCGCGCGCCGGCGGCGCCGACGGCCGGGGACAGCGTGCTGGTGGCGCTGGCCGACGGCCGCCCGTGGGCAGTACGCACCACCCGCACGGGTGGTGGTCCCACGCTGCTGCTGGCGTCGCCGCTGGACGAGGCCGCCACCACCCTGCCCACCTCGGCCGCCATGCTGCCGCTGCTGGACCGCCTGCTGGCCGCGCGCCGGGTGGCCGCGCCGGTTGCGGCGGTGGCGCCCGGAGTGGAGGTGCCACTGCCCGCGGCGGCCGACGCCGTGCTGCTGCCCGACGGCACCCGCGAGGCGGTGGGCGGGGGCACCCGCTGGGGCGGCGCCGTGGCCCCGGGCGCCTACCGCATCCTGGCCGGCGACTCGGTGCTGGGGGCGGTGGCCGTCAATCCCGACCCCGCGGAGTCGGAGCTGGCGCGCCTGGACCGGGACGGCCTGGCCGCCGGCCTGCCGGGCTGGGAGCTGCACACCACGTCCTCGGCGGGCGGCTGGCGGCGCGCGGTCTTCCAGCGCCGGCTGGGCAGCGAGCTGTGGCGCTGGGCGCTGGCGGCCGTGCTGGTCCTGCTGGTGGTGGAGAGTCTTGTGGCCGCGTCCGCCGGGGGGGCACGGCGGCACCAGGGCGGGTCCGGCGGGGAGCCGGCGCCCACCGCGCAGCCGGCGGCCGCGGATGCATGACGCACTGATCGAAGCGCTCACGCGCCAGCCATCGTTCACGGACACGCTCGAGGCGCTCCCCGCGCCGGGCGGTACGCTGGAGGTGGGCGGGCTGCCGGGTTCGGGGCCGGCGCTCCTGGTGGCCGCGCTCACCCGCGCCCTGCCCGGCCGCCTGTGGGTGGTGGTGGCGCACACGCCGGCCAGCGCCGAGGCCGCCGAGGCCGACCTGCAGGCGCTCCTGGGGCCCGACGCGGCCGCCCTCTATCCGCAGCGCGAGACGCTCCCCTACGAGGCCGCCGAGCACCACGTGGAGGTGAGCGGGCTCCGGGTGGAGGCGCTGGAGGCGCTGCTGGCGGGCCGGGTGCGCGTGCTCGTCACCACGCTCCGGGCGCTGCAGGAGCTGGCCGAGATCCCCTCCGGTCTGGCGGAGTTGCGGCTGCGCATGGCGGTGGGCCAGGAGGTCAAGCCCACGGACCTGGCCGAGCGGCTGGAGGGCATGGGCTTCGAGCGCGTGCCGATGGTGGAGGGCGTGGGGGAGTATGCGCTGCGCGGCGGCATCGTGGACCTCTTCGGCTTCGGCGCCCCCGAGCCGGTGCGCCTGGAATTCTGGGGTGACGAGGTGGTCTCCATCCGCCACTTCGACGTCCTGGACCAGCGCTCCACGGGGGAGCTGGAGGACATCGACGTGCTGCCGGTGGATCTGCGCGCCGCCGCGGAGGCCGACGAGACCGTGCCCACGCGCCGCTCGCTGCTGGACGTGGTCTCGCGCGACGCCGTGCTGGTGGAGCTGGACGCGGGGCGCGAGGAGGAGGAGTTCCGCCACACCTGGGATCAGGTCCTGCACCTGCACGAGGCCGCCCATCGCCGGGGCGCCGAGCCGGAGCCGCCGCACTCCCTCTTCCTGCCCACCGACGCCGCCATGACGCGCCTGGGCGCCCTCGGCCGCATCCGCATGGTCGAGCCGGCCGGGGCGGCCGTGCGCTTCGACGCGCGTGAGCCAGAGGCCATCGAGCGGGACATGGACACGCTGGCGGCGCTGCTGCGCACGGGCGCGGCGCGCGGCGAGCAGAGCTGGATCCTGTGTGACAACCCGGGGCAGCTCGAGCGGCTGGAGGAGCTGGTCGGCGACCGCGCGCAGCGCCTGCCGGAGGGCACCCGGCTGGCGCTCGGCGCCCTCGCCGGCGGCCTGGTGCTGGAGGGGGCCGAGCCGCCGGTGCGCATCCTCACCGACCACGAGATCTTCCGGCGCGAGCGCCGCCTGCGGCGCGGCCGTCGCTTCCGGGGCGCCGTGGCGCTGGAGAGCCTGGCCCAGCTCCGCCCCGGCGATTTCGTGGTGCACATGGACCACGGCGTGGGGCGCTTCCTGGGGCTGGAGCACGTGCGCGTGCTGGACGAGGAGATCGAGGCGCTGGCCATCGAGTACGCCAACGGTGAGAAGCTGCGCGTACCCGTCTACCGGGTGGACCTCATTGAGCGCTGGGTGGCCGACCGGGAGGGCGCCGCCACGCCCAAGCTGCACAAGATCGGCGGGCGCACGTGGAAGAGCCTCAAGCGGAAGACGGAAGCCTCCATCCGCGAGATGGCCACCAAGCTCCTGGAGCTCTACGCCCGGCGCAATCTGGCCGAGCGCGAGCCGCTGCCGCCCGACACGCGCTGGCAGATGGAGATGGAGTCCAGCTTCCTCTACGAGGACACGCCCGACCAGCGCGCCGCCACCGCGGACGTGAAGCGGGACATGGAGTCCCCCCGACCCATGGACCGCCTGCTTTGCGGCGACGTGGGCTACGGCAAGACGGAGGTGGCCATCCGCGCCGCCTTCAAGGCCGTGCAGGACGGCCGCCAGGTGGCCGTGCTGGCGCCCACCACCATCCTGGTGGAGCAGCACCTGCACACCTTCCGCGACCGGCTGGCGGGCTACCCGGTGCGCATCGAGGCGCTGTCCCGCTTCCACGGCGGGCGCGAGCAGGAGGACGTGCTGGCCGCCGTGGCCGCCGGGGAGGTGGATATCCTCATCGGCACGCACCGCATCCTCTCCGGGGACATTGTCTTCAAGCGCCTGGGGCTGGTGGTGGTGGACGAGGAGCAGCGCTTCGGGGTGAAGCAGAAGGAGCGCTTCGCCGAGCTCAAGACGGACGTGGACGTGCTCTCGCTCACGGCCACGCCCATCCCGCGCACGCTGCACCTCTCGCTCACCGGCCTGCGCGACCTCTCCCTGCTGCAGACGCCGCCGCGCGACCGCATGCCCGTCCTCACGCACGTCATCCCGTGGGTGGACGAGGTGCTCGAGGACGCCATGCGGCGCGAGCTGGACCGCGGCGGCCAGGTCTTCGTGGTGCACAATCGCATCGAGTCCATCGGTGCGGTGGCGGAGCGCGTGCGGCGGCTGGTGCCCGAGGCGCGGGCGGTGGTGGCGCACGGACAGCTGCCGGCGCACACGCTGGACGAGGTCATGCGCACTTTCCTGGACCGCGAGGCGCAGGTGCTCGTGACCACCGCCATCATCGAGAACGGCCTGGACGTGCCCACCGCCAACACGCTCATCGTGGATCGGGCCGACATGTTCGGCCTGGCCCAGCTCTACCAGATCCGCGGGCGCGTGGGCCGCTCCCATCACCGCGCCTACTGCTACCTGGTGACGCCGCCGAACGTCACCGATGAGGCGGAAAAGCGCCTGCGCATCCTGGAGCATTTCACGGAGCTGGGCAGCGGCTACGCGGTGGCGCTCAAGGACCTGGAGCTGCGCGGCGCGGGCAACATCCTGGGCGCGGAGCAGTCGGGCTTCGTGCACGCCGTGGGGCTGGACACGTACACGCGCCTGCTGGCGGAGACCATCAAGCACCTGCAGGCGGGTGAGGCGGAGGAGCTCGTGCCCACGGACGTCTCGCTGGAGGGCGCGGCCTACCTGCCCGACGGCTACGTGGCGGAGAGCTCGCAGAAGCTCCACCTCTACCGGCGCCTCTCACGGGTGGAGGACGCCGCCGAGGTGGGGGCGCTCGCGGAGGAGGTGCGGGACCGCTACGGCGCGCCGCCCGCCGAGGTGGACCGGCTCTTCGGCGGGGCCAGCCTGCGCGTGCTCGGCACGCATCTGGGCGTGGAGCGGGTGCTGGTTCGAGGCGACAGTGCCCGCGTCACCTTCCGCGCGGGTGCCTCACCCCGGCTGGCCGTGCTGCAGAGTGCGCTGCACGACCGCCAGGTGGAGGTGGAGATCAAGCGCACCACCCCGCTCTCCATCGTGGTCCGCCGGCGCGGCGCCCACGAGCTGGTGCCCACCCTGGTGGCCGCCTTCGAACTGCTCCTTGGGGAGCGCGCGCGGGCCGCCTGAGCGCACCGCGCGGCCGGCGGCGCGGGTAGCGGATCGGCCACGCCGCCGTTACGTTGCAAGGTCTCGGCCCCGAACGTATTTCGGCCGATCCGGTACCAGTCAAGGAGATATCTGGATGACCAAGTGGGTCCCCCTCTGCGCGCTCGCCATCGTGCTTACGCTGACGGGCTGTGAGGGATTCAGCCAGGCCATGAGATCGAGTTCCAACCTGCTGGCCCGCGCGGGCGGGCACGAACTCACAGTGGACCGCGCCGCCGAACTGATCGCGCCGCACACCAACATCCCGGCCCAGCCCGAGGTGGTGCAGGCCGTGGCGGATCTGTGGGTGGACTACATCCTCGTGGCCTCCCAGGTGGCCCGGGACTCGACCCTCACCGCCATGGACCTGGACGCCATCGTCCGGCCCACGGTGGACAGCGAGATGGTGTGGAACCTCCGCGAGCAGGTGATCAACGTGGACAGCGTCATCCCCGAGGACGAGCTCCGGGCCATGTACGAGGCCGACTCACCGGGCGGTGAGGTGCGCGCCCGGCACATCCTCTTCCGCATTGCCGCGGACGCCACGCCCGCGGTGCGGGACAGCATTCAGGCAGTGGCCGCACAGGTGCGCGAGCGCGCCGCGGCGGGGGAGGACTTCGCCGAGCTGGCCAGCACCTACAGTGAGGACGGTACCGCGCAGCAGGGCGGCGACCTGGGCTTCTTCGGGCGCGGCCAGATGATGGCGCCGTTCGAGGAGGCGGCGTTCGCCCTGGAGTCCGGTGAGGTGAGCCCCGAGCTGGTGCAGACGCCCGTTGGCCTGCACATCATCAAGGTGGAGGAGCGCCGTTCCCCGGACTTCGAGGAGGTGCGCGCCGACTACATGCGCGGCAAGCTGACGGAGCTGGCCCAGAAGGCCGAGGAGGCCTACATCACCCAGCTCACCGACACCATGGACGTGGAGGTGCAGGAAGGCGCCGCCGAGCTGGCCAAGGAACTGGCCACCCGCACCGACGCCTCGCTGGGCCGGCGCGCCGGGGCCCGCCCCCTCGTGACCTACGCCGGCGGCGCGCTCACCGCCGCGGAGTTCCAGCAGATCCTGCGCGCCTCGGTGAACATCCGCCAGCAACTGCCCCAGGCGCCCGAGGAGGAGATCAATGCCTACCTGCTCGGCCTGGCCCGCCACGAGATCCTCATCCTGGAGGCGCGCAACCAGGGGCTGGAGCCCACGGAGGTGGAAGTGGACTCGCTGCGCGAGGAGTCGCGCGGACTCATCCTGGACGCGCTGCGCCAGGGCGGTCTCACGGACATCACCCCGCAGGAGGGCGAGTCCATGGATGACGCCGTGGAGCGCAAGGTGATGACCCTGCTGGAGGGGATCCTGAGCGGCCAGCAGAACCTCATTCCCCTGGGCCCGGTGACCTTTGCCCTGCGCGACGAGGGCCGCGCCGAGATCTTCGAGAGCGCCATCCCCACCGTGGTGGAGCAGATCGAGGAGCTCAGGCCGGGTGACGTGCAGCCGCAGATCGCGCCGGGCGTACAGCCGCCCACGGGCGGGAACCAGCCCCCGCCCACGGGCGGCACCCCGCCCCCGCCGACCACCGGTGGCGGGGACCGCTAGGGCGGCAGGAACCCGTCCTTTGCCCGGGGTATAACGAAGGGGCCGGCGCCACGCGTCGGCCCCTTCCTGAAGGCGCGTGCGCCGCGCCCCGTCACCCGCAGCCGCACCGAGGAACATGAGTCACAGGATCCCGCGCACCCCGCTCCTGGCGTTCGCCGTGCTGGCCGCGCTTGCAGCCCCCGCAGGCGCCCAGCAGCCCGTGGCGGACGAACCCGTGGGCCACATCGTGGCCGTGGCGGGAGACAGCGCCGTCTTCAACTACGAGCTGGACCTGCGCCTCTTCTCCGCCGCGCAGGAGCTGCCGCCGGAAGGCGCCGAGCGCGACCGGCTCCGGCGCGCCATCCTGGACCAGATCGTGGACGAGCTGCTGCTGGTGCAGGCGGCGCTGCGGGACACCACCATCTTCGTGGCGGAGGCCGATCTGGCGCGCGAGGCGGACGATTCGATTGCCGTAGAACAGGCGCGGATGGGCGGGCCGGAGGCGTACCGCCAGGCGCTGGAGCAGGCCGGCTTCACGGTGGAGGGTATCCGCCAGGTACGCATCAGCCAGATGCGCAAGACCGAGCTCATCAGCCAGTACCTGGGGCGTATGCGGCAGAGCCGGACACCACCGCCGGTATCCGAGTCGGAGCTGCGCGAGATCTACCAGGCGGAGCTGGTCGCGGGCCGCATTCCGCCCCGGCCGGCGCGCATCACCTTCGACCACATCGTGATGCCCACGGCGCCGTCCGACACCGCGTGGACGCGCGCCCTCGAGGAAGCGCGCACCGTGGTGGCGCAGGCGCGCGCGGGTGAGGACTGGGCCACGCTCGTACGGCGCCATTCCGACGAGGCCGGCGCGGGCGCGCGCGAGGGGACGCTGGGCTGGTTCCGCCGCGGGGACATGGTGCGTGCCTTCGAACGGGCGGTCTACGATCGCTCACCCCGCCCCGGGGACATCATCGGACCGGTGGAGAGCCCGTTCGGCCTGCACGTCATCCGCCTGGAGCGGATCCGCGGGCCGGAGCGCCAGGCCAGCCACATCCTCATCCAGCCGACCATCACCGACGAGGACCGCGCGCGTGCGCAGGAGAAGGCCAGTGCTGTGACCGACTCGCTGCGCCAGGGGACGCCGCTGAGCGCGCTCCAGGACCGCCACCATGACGCTTCCGAGGACCGGCGCCTGGGCCCGTTACCCCGCGACTCCCTGCCCGCCGCCTACGGCACGGCGCTGGCCGGCGCGGACGAGGGGGACGTGGTGGGCCCGATCCGCGTGGACGACCCGCGCATGGGCACGCGCTGGGTGGTGGCCCGCGTTGTGGACGTGGACGAGGCCGGCCAGTACACCCTGGAGGATCTGCGGCCGCGCCTGGAGCAGTCGCTGCAGCAGCAGAAGCTCTTCGAGGAGATTGTGGCGGACCTGCGCCGGCGCCTGTACGTGGACATCCGGCTCCGCTGAGCCGGACGCACGCACCGCCATGCCACGTGTCCGACTGGCGCTGACGCTGGGGGACCCCCGGGGGATCGGCCCGGAGGTGGCCGCCGCAGCCGCCGCCGCGGTGCGTGACGCCGAGCTGCTGTTCGTGGGCCCGGCAGGCACGGCGGCCGACGGGGCGGGTGTCCCGCTTCACCCCATCGGCCAGTGGCGCGCAGGAGACCCCATCGCGGCCGCCGGCAGACTGGCCGCCGCCGCCATCCGCACCGCCGCGGAGATGGCGCTGGCGGGCCGGGTGGACGGCATCGTCACGGCGCCCATCGACAAGGCGGCGCTGCACGCCGGGGGCGCCCGCTGGCCCGGCCACACGGAGATGCTGGCCGAACTGGCCGGTGGCGTGCCCGTGGCCATGATGCTCGCGGCGGAGCACACGAGCGCGGGCGGCCCGCTCCGGGTGGTGCTGGCCACCACGCACCTGGCGCTGCGCAACGTGCCCGCCGCGCTGGACGCGGACGCCCTGGTGCGGGCCGCCTCAATCACGGCCACTGGTCTGCGCGCGGGCTGGGCGATCGCGGAGCCGCGCATTGCGCTGTGCGCGCTCAACCCCCACGCCTCGGACGGCGGCCTCTTCGGTGACGAGGAGGTGCGCGTCTATCAGCCTGCGCTGGAGCGGCTGGGCGCGGCGGGGATCACCGCGCTGGGCCCCTTTCCGGCCGATACCGTCTTCGTGCGCGCCATGCGCGGCGAGTTCGACGCCGTGGTGGCGCCCTACCACGACGTGGGTATGGCAGCCTTCAAGACGGCGGCGTTCGGCAGTGGCGTGAACGTCACGCTCGGTCTACCGTTCGTGAGGACCTCGCCCGACCACGGGACCGCGCTGGACATCGCGGGCCACGGCACGGCGGATCCGAGCTCCATGATCGAAGCGGTGCGGCTGGCGGTCCGGCTGGTCGCGCGCGGCCGCGGGGAGGCCGAACCGGCACCCTCCCCGCCTCCCCGTTCCACCGCGCAGGCATGATCCGATTCTACCACGTCTTCAAGGAGTATCCCCGCACGGGCATGGCGCTCTCGGACGTGACGTTCGAGATCGTCAAGGGGGAATTCTGCTTCCTGACGGGCCACAGCGGCGCCGGCAAGTCCACCATCATGCGCCTCATCCACATGGCGGAGCGGCCCTCCCGCGGGGACGTACGCGTGAGCGGGTACTCCGGCCTCACCATCCGCCCGCGTGACGTGTCCATGCTGCGCCGCAAGATCGGCTACGTGTTCCAGGATTTCCGCCTGTTGCAGGATCGCACCGCGGCAGAGAACGTGGCCTTCGCGCTCGAGGTGACGGGGGCGCGCCGCAACGTCATCCAGTCCAAGGTGGGCCGCCTGCTGGCGCAGGTGGGGCTGGCCGCCAAGTCGGAGGCCTTTCCCGCCGAGCTGTCGGGCGGCGAGCAGCAGCGCGTGGCCGTGGCCCGGGCGCTGGTGCACGACCCGCTGGTGCTGCTGGCGGACGAGCCCACGGGCAACCTGGACGAGCGCGCCACGCGCGGCATCTTCGAGCTGTTCCGTGACATCAACGCGTCCGGCACGGCGGTGATCCTGGCCACGCACGACATGGATCTACTGCGGGACAACCCGGCCACGCGCATCATCGAGCTGGACCAGGGACACGTTGTCTACGATTCCGCCGCCGACCCCGTGACCTCATGATGCCCTACGCCCTGCGCGAAGCCCTGGCCGCCTTCCAGCGGACGCCGCTCCTGACCGCCCTCTCGGCGGCCATGATCGCGCTCTCCCTCTTCGTGCTCGGGCTGTTCGGCATCGCGGCCTACAACACCCAGCGCGTCATCCAACGCGTGGAGACCCGCGTGGAGGTGGTGGCCTACCTGCGCGACGACGCCGACGGTGACGCGGTGCGCGCCACCATGCTGGAGCTGGGGCAGCTGCCGGAGGTGCGCACGGTGCGCTACATCTCCCGGGACAGCGCGCTGCAGATCGCGCGTGCGGAGATCCCGGAATTCGAGCAGGTGTTCGCCGGCCTGGAATCCAACCCCCTGCCCGCGTCGCTGGAGGTGGCCATGCAGTCCAACCAGCGGGGTCCCGAGGTGGTGGAGGCCATGGCGGAGCGCATCGAGGCCTACCCCTTCGTGGAATCCGTGCGCTGGGGCAGCGAATGGCTGGACCGGGTCTTCCTGCTGCGCCGCGTGGCGGGCGCCGCCACGCTCGTGCTGGGGCTGGCCTTTGCCGTGGTGGCCATGCTGATCATCGCGGCGGCGGTGCGCATGGCCGTCTTCGCGCGCCGCGACGAGATTGCCATCATGCGCCAGGTGGGCGCCACCGAGGGCTTCGTGCGCCGGCCCTTCCTGCTCGAAGGGCTCCTCACGGGGCTGCTCGGCGCCAGCGCGGCGGTGGGCCTCACCTACGTGGTCTATTGGCTCCTCTCGGGCGCCGTGTTCGAGCTCGAATGGCTGCCCCCCCTGTGGATTGGCACGGGCGTCCTGGCGGGCGTCCTGCTGGGGGTCCTGGCCAGCGCCGCGGCGGTACGCCGCCATGTACGTCATGTATAAGCGACCCGGCTCGGCCACCCGCGCCGCCCGCGCCGCGCGCACCGCGCTCGTCCTGCTCGCCGCGGGCGCTGCCTTCACCGTGACACCCGCGCCGGCGGCAGGCCAGGGAGATCTCCAGGGCCAGCTGCGGGCCAGCCAGCTCCGGCTGGACTCCATTCGCGCCGAGGGCTCACGCCTGCAGGCGGAGCTCGGGCGGCTGCGCACCCGGGTGCGCGACGCCAACCGCGAACTCACCAACATCGCCGAGCAGCGGGCCGCCTCCACCGCGGCGCTGCAGGAGCTCACGCACCAGTCGGAACTGCTCCTGGAGAACATCCACTTCAACACCTCGGAGCTGGACCACACGAGCGAACGGCTACAGGCGCGCTCCGCGGCGCTGCAGCAGCGGCTGCGCGCCATCTACAAGCGGGGGCCGCTGCACCCCGTGCGCGTGCTGCTCTCCGCCAGCGACTTCGGTGACCTCTTCAACCGCTACCGGTACATGCGCGCCATTGCCCTGCACGAGCGGGCCATGGTGGCGGAGGTCGGCCGTCTACAGGCCACGCTCGCGGACCGCCAGGCCGAGCTGGAACAGTCGGCGGACCGGCTGGAGCAGGTGCGGGCGCAGGCGGCGGACGAGGTGCTGCGGCTGGAGCGCCTGGAGTCCCAGTGGGCCAGCACCGTACGGGACACGGAGCGCCAGCAGAGCAGCGCCGTCAGCCGCCTCCAGCAGCTCGAGCGGGACGAGCGGGAGCTGGGCACCCTCATTGCCACACTGGAACGGCGCCGGCAGGAGGAGGAGGCGCGCCGCGCGGGAGCGGGTGACGCGGCGCCGGCCGGGGCCCTCTCCACGCGCGACCGCGCCTCGCTGGCCTGGCCGGTGGAAGGCAATGTGCTCAGCCGCTTCGGCGCCCAGCGCAACCCGGACGGCATCGTGCTGCGCAACAACGGCATCGGCATTGCCGCCGCGGCCGGCACGCCGGTGCGCACCGTGGGCGCGGGCACCGTGGAGTACGCCCGCCGGCTGGAGGGCTGGGGCAACGCCGTCATCGTGGGCCACGGCGACGGCTACTTCACGGGCTACTTCCTGCTGCGCGAGATCCAGGTGGCGGAGGGGGACCGGGTGGCCGCCCGGCAGGTGGTCGGCACGGTGGGCGGCGAGGCCACCCAGCAGGGGCCGCACCTGGAATTCCGGGTCTGGGAGCCGTCCGCCGACGGGGGCATCCTGTACGTGGATCCGCTGAGCTGGCTGCAGCGCCGGGCCGGCGGGTGAGCGGACTCCACCCGCTCGAGGGCCACGAGGAGGCCCGTGCCGCACTGGCACGCGCCGCCGATGCCGGCGCCCTGCCCGGCTCGCTCCTGGTGCACGGTCCCGCGGGCGTGGGCAAGCAGCGGCTGGCGCTCTGGCTGGCGCAGCGGCTCGTCTGCCTGGCACCGGCCGCCGACCCGTGCGGCACCTGCCGGCCCTGCCTCCTGGCGCTCCGCCTGGAGCACCCGGACATCCACTGGTTCTTTCCCCTGCCCCGACCCAAGCGCGGCGGCGGGCCGGAGAAGCTGGCCGAGGCGCTCGAAGACGCGCGCATGGCGGAGCTGGACGAGCGCCGCAACGCGCCCCTGCGGCCCGCCGCCGTGGGTGAGGCGGCCGGCTATTTCGTGGCGCATATGGCCGTGCTGCGCCGGCTGGCCGCCGCCCGGCCCGCCATGGGGCAGCGCAAGATCTTCATCCTGGGAGACGCCGAGGCGCTGGTGCCCCAGGAAGCCAGCCAGGAGGCGGCCAACGCCCTGCTGAAGCTGCTCGAGGAGCCACCGGCCGACACCACCATCATCCTCACCGCCACCGATCCCGACGCGCTGCTGCCCACCCTGCGCTCGCGGGTCCTGCCGGTACGTCTGCGGCCGCTCCCCGAGGCGCGCGTGGCGGATCTGCTGGTGGATGCCGCGGGTGTAGAGATCGCGGCCGCGCGACGGGCGGCCCGCCTGGGTGGGGGCACCATCGGCCAGGCCCTGGCCTTCCTTCCCCAGGGCGGCGAGACGGGCCCCCTGGAAGTCCTCCGGCTGCAGGCACGTGAGCTCCTCGAGGCGGCGCTGGACCCGGACGGCAGCCTGCGGCTCGGCGTGGCCCACGCGCAGGCACCGGCCGGCGCGCGCGGCGCCTTCCGGGACATGCTGGGCTTCCTCAGCCTGTGGATCCGCGATCTGGCCGCCACCGCGGCCGGCGCCGATGAGCAGGTGGTCAACGTGGACGCGGCGCCCTGGCTGGAAGCCACCGCGCGGCGGGCGCCCGCCGTCGTGGCCGGTGCCCCCGCCGCGCTGGAGGCCGTGGCACAGGTGGCGGATTTCACGCGCGTGAACATCAATCCGCAGCTCGCGCTGGCCTGGTTGCTTCGGGAAGTCCGCACCGCCCTGATGCCTGTCCCGTAAAGCCATGTCCCTGCCCCGCTTGCGGCACCACTCTGGAACCGGTCGGCGGCGCGGTGCTACCTTTGTGCAGGCCCGCGGGCAATCGGTCCTCCGCGGCCCTGGCATGTACGGACAAGGAGCTTGACGCTGGGCGGGAACACGGCGGGACCGGGCGGGTTTACCCACCTGGACGAGCGCGGCCGACCGCGCATGGTGGACGTGGGGGCCAAGGAGGCCACCCGGCGCACCGCCGTGGCCGAGGGACGGCTCATCACGGAGCCCGCCACGGTGGCGCTGCTCCAGGAGGGCGGCGGACCCAAGGGTGATGCCCTGGCCGTGGCCCGGGTGGCGGGGATCCAGGGAGCCAAGCACACGGCCGATCTGATCCCGCTGTGCCATCCGCTCCCGCTGGACCGGGTTGTGGTGGTGGGGGAGGGGGACCGGGCGGTGCGGGGGGTGGGGGGGCGCGCCAGGGCATCGGCCACGGCGCGCACCGGGGTGGAGATGGAGGCGCTCAGCGCCGTCAGCGCTGCGCTCCTGACCGCGTACGACATGCTCAAGTCCCTGGATCGCGGCATGCGCATCGAGGGCATCCAACTCCTCCGCAAGGAGGGGGGACGGAGCGGCACCTGGATCCGCGCGGACCAGGACTGACCGCGCCCCTGCCGCGCGAGCGTGCACGGGGACCACGACGGCAAGGAGACGTACATGGCGGGCGGACTATGGAAGTGGGAGCTGGACCTGCCCACGGAACGTGGCGAACCGGGCTCGGTGCTGCGGGACTGGGAAGCCGCACAGGGCGGCTCCGCCGTGGCGCGCGGCGCCGCGGCAGCCTGGCACGCCCTGCGCATCCCGCTGCGCGTAGGCTTGATCGGCGGTCTGGCCTTCCTGGTGGGCGTGGCCGCCATGGCCAATCCCGAAGGGCAGATGACCGAGCAGGCGCTGCGCGAGCAGCTGGTCGAGCGCGACGCCGAACTCACCGCCCGCCGCGGTGAACTCGAGCTGGCGCGACTGGAGCTGCAGCGCCTCAACACGGTGGTGGCATACTCGCGCGAGCATCGCATCCCGGCGGACCTGGCTGCCACCATCTACGACATGGCCCTGGCGGAAGGGGTCGAGCCACGCCTGGCGTTCTCGCTGGTGCGTGTGGAGAGTGAGTTCACGCCTGGCGCGGTGAGCTCCGCCGGCGCGGTGGGTCTGGCGCAGGTCATGCCCAACACCGCCTTCTGGCTGCAGCCCGGCCTGAGCTACCGGGAGCTCTTCGAGACGGAGACCAATCTGCGGCTGGGCTTCCGCTATCTGCGCATGATGCTGGCCCAGTACGAGGGGGACCTGCGCCTGGCCCTGCTGGCCTACAATCGCGGGCCGGGGCGGGTGGACGAGATCCGGGCGGCGGGCGGTGACCCCGGCAACGGCTACGCCACCAAGGTGCAGCGCGGCCAGTAGCCGAGGGGGCTCGCAGCATGCGGACGCACCACAAGCTTTCCACGCCGGCCGGCGTGGCCCTCCTCATGGCCCTCCTGGGCGGCTGCGGAGCCGGCGACGCCGCCGCGCCATACACCGCGGGCACGCCCGCGTCGCTGGTCATCTCCGGACAGGAGCAGA
The DNA here is from genome assembly GCA_040905425.1 of Gemmatimonadota bacterium. Lineage (GTDB taxonomy): Bacteria > Gemmatimonadota > Gemmatimonadetes > Longimicrobiales > RSA9 > JBBDRO01. The sequence goes on from JBBDRO010000050.1 coordinate 122,313, forward strand.
GCGGCGGTGCGGGGTTCGCCGTACCGGAGCGCATTTTGGTGGTGGTGCGAGACCAGGATGGTGCGCCCCTCCTCGGCGTTCCGGTCCACTTCGTGGCGAGCGGGGGGGGCGGCTGGGTGAGCGCCGCCGCGGACACGACGGCGAGCAACGGCACGGCGGCGGTGAGCTGGTACATGGGCACGGTCCCGGGCGCGAACGAACTCCGTGTCTCCGTGACCGGCGTCCCGAGCCAGACCGTGCGCGCCACGGGCACGCCCCTTGAGAGCGGCCAGAGCTACTTCGGGTACCGCGACTACATCGAGTACATTGCCGGGGACATCCCGCTGGTGATCAGCGCACCGCATGGGGGCTCCCTACGCCCATCCGAGATGCCGCAGCGGACCGAGGGGACCACCGTTCGGGACACCAACACCGAGGAACTGGCACGCGCCATCGTGGCCGCCTTCGAGGCGCGCCTGGGCGGCCGGCCGCACGTGATCATCAGCCGGGTGCACCGCGTGCACCTGGATCCCAACCGGGAGATCGGTGAGGCGGCGCAGGGCAATCCGGCGGCGGAACTGGCGTGGCGGGAGTTCCAGACGTTCATCGAGGATGCCCGATTACGTGTGCGCCAGGCCGGGGGAGAGGGCTTCTACATCGATCTGCACGGCCACGGCCACGCCATCCAGCGCCTGGAGTGGGGCTATCTGCTGAGCAGCTCCGACCTGACCGTCACCGACCAGCTCCTGAACCGGGACGCCATGGTGGAGGCCTCGTCGGTGCGGGAGATCGCGCAGCGTACGGGCCAGCCGCTGGCGGAGCTCCTGCGGGGGCCGGCCAGCCTGGGCGCGCTGCTGGCGGCGGAGGACTACCGCTCGGTGCCCTCCCCGGATGACCCGCACCCGGCGGGCCAGCCCTACTTCTCGGGAGGCTACAACACGGCGCGGCACGGCTCACGGGATGGCGGGACCATCAGCGGCGTGCAGCTGGAGTGCAACTTCGCGGGGGTGCGGGACACGGCCGCCGCCCGCGCCGCCTTCGCGGAGGCACTGGTCACGGCGCTGGAGAGCTACTTCGACGCGTGGATGGGCGTGCCGGGGGGGGCGGGGGGGGGGGCCGCCAGCGGCTGACGCCGCGGCTTACTCCACGCGCAGGCGCTGGCCCGCCAGGATGCGGCTGCTGCGGCCCATGTCATTCAGGCTGCGCAGCTCACTCAGCGAAAGTCCATAGCGCCGCGCGATCACCGTCAGGTTCTCACCGCGGTTCACCTTGTGGTAGGCCGGCTCCGCTGCAACGGCCAGGCGCGCGGCCTGATAGACGGCCGGGAAGGCGGCCGCGAATGTACTCCGCGTACCCGCGGGGATGCGCACGGCCCCACCGCCCGCGCGGGGTGTGCGATCGCGCAGCAGGTGCGGATTCAGCTCCTCGACGACCTCCGCCGCCACCCCCGCGGCCTCCGCCACGGCACTCACCGGGACGTTGCCGGGCACCCAGACCTCATCGAAGCCGAGCGGCTCCTGATACTCCAGGCCGTGGAAGCCATAGCGTGCCGGCTCCTTGGCAATGTGGCCGGCCGCCAGCATGAGCGGCACGTAGTCCCGCGTCTCGCGCGGCAGATGCGGGGCAATCTCCCAGAACAACTCGTCCTGCCCGCGGGCGCCGCCGGCCCTCTCGCGGAGGATCCGGTCCACCCGGTTCTCACCGGTGTTGTACGAGGCGGCGGCCAGGTACCAGCTGTCGAAGCGCTCGTAGAGTACCTCGAGGTAGTCGAGCGCCGCCGCGGTGGCCTGCACCGGATCCCGCCGCTCGTCCACCTCGTGATCGATGCGGAGCCCATGGCGCCGCCCCGTCTCGGCAATGAACTGCCAGATCCCCACCGCCGCCGCGTGTGACTCGGCGTAGGGTGAGAAGCCGCTCTCGATGAGGGCCAGGTAGAGCAGGTCCTCGGGCATGCCGCGCGCCCGGAGTTCGGCCTGGATCATGGGTCCGTAGCGCCCGGACCGCTCCAGCCACAGATGGGTGCGCTCGTAGTTGCGGCCCTTGAGGAAGTCGATCCAGAAGTCCACGCGCTCGTTGCGCGTGACCGTCAGGTCCCAGCTGACGGCGCTGGCGGCGCCGTCCGCCTCGGTCAGGATCTGATCCATGGGCGCGGGCTGCGGCGACCGGTCCCTACCGGGCCCGACGTTCCAGGCCCCTAGCAGGGACGCTACAACGAGCGCGCCGCCCAGGCCGAACTGCTTCCATCTGTTGCTCGACTGCATGATCCTCCTTGGTGGGCAGCTATCCTGGCAAGATGCGGGCGAGACCACGCAAACCGTTTATCAGAAAGGCTTTATGGGTATGGTGGTGCTACACGTGATAGGGGAAAAAAGGTCCAGCACCGGCAAGAATTTCTCAGCGCGGCGGACCCAGGCGGAGGCGATCGCCCGGCCGGATCACGGCATCGCTCGCCAAACCGTTCCAGCGCAGCAGATCGTGCGGATGCACGTCGTAATTGCGCGCGATCGACCAGACCGTCTCTCCGGGAAGCACTTCGTGGCGGAGCGTGCCCACGACGCCGTCCCGGGCTGCCGGTGCGGCCAGCGGGCGTTCGGCCAGGGCGTCCAGGAAGCGCTGCCCCGCCCCGCGCGGCAGCACGATCGGCGCCGAGCGGCCGGGCGGCGTGCTGCCGCGCACGTAGCGCCCGTTGAGGCGCCGGACCCGCGCGGGGTCAACGCCGGCCAGGGCCGCGGCCACCTCGAGCTCGGTGGCGTCGTGCACCAGCACCGTGTCCAGCGGCTCGAGCGGCTCCGGCGCCACGGCGCCGATCCCGAAGGACGTGGGGCTCCTGCCCACCAGCGCCGCCGCCAGCAGCTTCGGCACGTACTCCCGGGTCTCGCGCGGCAGCACCGGCTGGATGAGCCAGAAGAGCGAGTCCGCGCCGCGCGCGCCACCGGCACGGGCGTCCAGCGCCCGCTCGATGCGCCCTGCCCCGCCATTATAGGCCGCCGCGGCCAGATACCAGCTGCCGAAGCGCTCGTAGAGCCCGGCCAGGTGCCGGGCGGCCGCCACCGTGGCACGCTGCGGATCGCGCCGGTCATCCACCCACGCGGAGACCTCCAGCCCCTCCAGGCGGGCGGTGGACTCGATGAACTGCCACATGCCCACCGCATCGGCATGTGAGCGCGCATCGGGATCGTAGCCGCTCTCGATGAGCGCCAGGTGCACCATGTCGGCGGGCACGCCGTGCGCCGCCAGCTGCGGCAGGATCATGGCCTCGTAGCGGGCGCGCCGCGCCAGCCAGCCCGCGAAGACGTCGGGCTGCTGGTAGGCAAAGCGCTCCATGAAGCGGATCACGTCCCGGTGGTGCGTGATGGCCAGGCCGGCCACGCCCGCCCCCGCCACGGGCACACCCACGGGCACGCCGGCGGGGCCGCGTGCCGGGTCCGCGGCCGCCGGCGGTGGCACCGGGCGGCCGGCCAGCGGCCGGATGTAGGGCCGGCCCAGCGGCTCCACGGCCGTGCGGGTGCAGGCGCTGGCCAGCGGCAGCAGCGCCAGCAGCATGAAGACGCGTCGTCGCTTGAAGTGTCTGGTCACTAGCGCGTGCTCAGGTAGTTGCCCAGCAGACGGTTCAGCGCGCCCAGGACGGCCGTGGCGGCGGCGCGATGATGGTCCTCGCCCACCAGCACGGCGCCCACCAGCCGCTGGGTCGGGGGCCCCGGCCGGTACAGGGAGGCCACCATCAGGTCGGCGTCGAAGGCGCGCGTGGGCTTCACGCCCACCAGGCGGATGTCCTGCGTTTCCGGACGCAGACGGTGGACGGCCTGCAGCGCGGCCTCCGCCACCAGACGAAGCTCCATGGCCATGCCCGGCTCCCCAACCATCGTGGCGGTGAAGCGCTTGCCCGTCCATTCCAGCGTCACCTCGGCCCGCCGGGACCGTTCGTCCACCGCCACACAGGAGGCTCCCTCCAGACGTACGCGGGAGCGGGCGGCCGCGCCCGCTCGATGCAGCGGCCGCACCTCCACGTCACCGGCCACGGCCACGGCCGCCTCCGCCGCCTCGGCGGCGTCGGTGCCGGGACCGCACACCAGCCAGAGGGCGTTCTCCTCACTGTCGGCCAGCACACGCTCCACGCCCGGGATCCCGGCGTGGCGTACGCGTCCGGCTGCGTCTTCCAAATCTGCGGCACTGGTATGGGGCAACGTAGCTCCGTGATCATGGGCAACGTTCCGGGGGGGGGTATTGCAAAGATGGCGGCGCATGCGGTCCGCCGTCAACGCATACGGGGCCGCCACGCACCGCGCAGCGGCCCCGGTCAGCGGCGAACGCGGGCGTCAGAACTTGAGCAGAACCCCCACGCCCTGCATGTCCAGCATGGGTTCCGGATCCACGAAATCCAGCCCTACCTCCTGCTGCTCCGCCAGGCGGATCATGGATTCGACCAGGTCCACCCCGTTGCGCAGCTCGCCGCCACAGTACGGGCACGCCGCGTCCCCATTCGACAGGTAGAAGCCGCACTTGAGGCACCGGGACCCTTGCATCTCCAGGTTCCGGGCCAGGATGAGGCGATCCACCTTGCCCTCCTGGAGCTGCTCGAGGGCGGCGTCCGGTCCGGCCGCGGCAAAGTGATTCTGCTTCACCCTGTCGCGCACCAGATCCACGGCCTCCGCACGGGCGCGGAGGGTTAGGGACTCGAAGAGCGGCGCCAGGCGCTCCAGCAGCTCGCTCACCGTGGCGTGCATGGCCGCGTGCGCGCGCTCCACGATGCGCTCCCGGATCACCTTCGGCAGGTACTCCTCGAAGTGCTTGACGTTCTCGTCGGTGCCCAGCAACACCCAGTGGTCCGGATGGCGCCGTTCGTGGAACTCCGCCACTTCGTGCGCGAACTCCTTCAGGAAGCCCTTGCGCTCCTCCTCCTTGAAGCTCTGGAAGCCGGCTGAGGCCCAGCCACCCGCCTGCACATCGCGCGCGGTTGGATAGGCTTCCTTGGCCACCACCTTCTCATCCAGCACGCGGCCCAGGAAGACGCTCATGACGCGGAGCTTCTCGCCGCTGACCAGCGCGATGCCGTAGCGCCGATGGGCGCGCAGGATCTCGGCGAGCGGGCCCACCAGGGGACGGGAACCGATCTCGAACCGGTTGGCCATGGGGACGGGGACCTGGAACGCTTCCAGCTCACCGCCATCCAGGGGAACGAAGAGCGCCACACCCTTGTTGCTCTCCTCGAAGGACTCATCGAGCCAGCGCTGCACGGCCTGCAGCGCCGCGCCCACCGCCTCACGGGGGTGGTTGGCGCGCTCGCTGTCCAGCTCATCGAAGCGGGAGCGTTGCTGGGTTAGAAAGACCTGGTGGGTACGCTTGTTCTCCGAAGTGACGGACATGTCGAGGTAGATGGACAGGACCTCGGTATCATCCTCGCCTCGCTCGATGAGGCGCTGGATATCCTTCCTGGAGATCATGGCTCCTCTTTCGCTGGGTGTCGGGATCGCGCCCTGAAGGGGAGCAAGGAGCATGCCCCCTTGCCCCTTCCTTCGCGGGGCCCCGGAGCCCGTCCGCGCGGTCCTACAGGTGGTAGTTGGGCGCCTCCCGGGTGATGGCCACGTCGTGGGGATGGGACTCGCGCAGGCCGCCGCCGGTGATGCGCTGGAAGCGCGTGGCGGTGCGCAGCGTCTCGAGGTCTCCAGCGCCGCAGTAGCCCATGCCGCTGCGCAGCCCGCCCACCAGCTGATAGATGACATCCGACGCGGGACCCTTGTAGGGCACCCGTCCCTCGATGCCCTCCGGCACGAACTTGCGCGCCTCCGTCTGCGTTTCCTGGAAGTAACGGTCGGCCGAGCCCTGCTCCATGGCGGAAAGCGAGCCCATGCCGCGCACCGTCTTGTAGCGCCGTCCCTCCAGGAGGAAGCTCTCACCGGGGCTCTCCTCCGTGCCCGCCAGCAGCGAGCCCATCATGACGGAGTGGGCGCCGGCGGCCAGCGCCTTCACGATGTCACCGGAGTAGCGGATACCGCCGTCCGCGATGACCGGAATCCGCCCCTCCACACCCCGCACCGCTTCCATGATGGCCGTAAGCTGCGGCACGCCCACGCCCGTCACCACGCGGGTCGTGCAGATGCTACCCGGGCCGATGCCCACCTTCACGCCGTCCGCCCCCCGCTCCAGCAGCGCCGCGGCGCCCTCCGCCGTACCCACATTCCCGGCGATGATCTGCGTGTCCGGATACTTCTCCCGGGTACGCGCGAGGGCACTGAGCACGCCCTCCGAGTGGCCGTGCGCGGTATCGATGACCAGCACGTCCACGCCGGCGTCCGCCAGCGCGCCCGCGCGCTCCATGTCACGCTGTCCGGTGCCGATGGCCGCGCCCACGCGCAGGCGGCCATGCTCGTCCTTGCAGGCGTTGGGGTAGCGGCGCCGCTTGAAGATGTCCTTGACGGTGATGAGCCCGCGCAACTTGCCGTCATCATCCACCACGGGAAGCTTCTCGATGCGGTGCCGGTGCAGGATGCGCTCGGCCTCGTCCAGCGACGTGCCCACCGGCGTCACGATCAGCCCCTCGCTCGTCATGACGTCCCGCAGCGGCCGGTCCATCTCCGTCTCGAACTGCAGGTCCCGGTTGGTGATGATGCCCGTCAGCGTGCCGTCCTCGTTTACGATCGGCACGCCGCTGATGGAATACTGCTCCATGAGGCGGAGCGCATCGCGCAGCGTGCCGCCGGCCTTCAGCGTGATCGGATTCAGGATCATCCCGCTCTCCGAGCGCTTGACCCGATCCACCTCGGCGGCCTGCTGGTCGATGGCCATGTTCTTGTGCACGATGCCCAGGCCACCCTCGCGGGCCATCTGGATGGCCATGCGACTCTCGGTGACCGTGTCCATGGCGGCGGAGACGAGCGGTATGGAGAGCCGGATGGTGGCCGTCAGCGGCGTGCCGACGTCGGTGTCTCCGGGGTGAACCGTGGAGTGCCGCGGCATGAGCAGCACGTCGTCGAAGGTGAGCGCGTCACCGAAGAATCGATCCGCAGTGGCAGGTCGGGTCATGGGCTCTGATGCAGGGGGTATATGCGCAAAGCCCGCCATCCGAAAGCGCCCCTGGGGGCGCCGGGACCAGCGGGCTGGTTCGGCTTTCGTGGTGGGATTCGTCTTCCCATGCGGGAAGGTAGGGCAGTGCCCGATGGGGTGTCAAGCGACGTCCCCGCGCACCTTCCGGGGCGCATGCCTGCCTTCATCCCACCCCAGGCTTCAGAGCCACCCGCGGCGCCGCAGGAACGTCAGCAGCGCCAAGGTCACGAACGCCATGAGCACCCACACCGCCGGATAGGCCCAGGGGAGCGCCAGCTCGGGCATGTAGTGGAAGTTCATGCCGTAGATGCCCACGATGAAGGTGAGGGGCACGAAGATCGTGGAGATGATGGTCAGGACCTTGATCACCTCGTTCATGCGGTTGCTCACCAGCGAGAGGTGGACCTCCATCAAACTCTGCGTGAGGTCCCGCAGCGTCTCCACCGTTTCCACCACCTCCATGGCGTGATCCTGCACGTCGCGCAGGTAGGGGAGCGTGGACTCGTGCACCAGTGGCGAATCCCCCCTCAGCAGCGTTGCGATCATCTCGCGCACGGGCCACACGGCCTTGCGGAGCATGATATTCTCCCGCCTCAGTCGGTGGAGCGCGCTCACCATGGCGGGGGTCTGGGCGGATTCCAGGATGTGGTCCTCCACTTCCTCGAGGCGATCGGAAAGACCCGCCAGCACCAGGAAGTAATTGTCCACGATGGTGTCCACCAGCGCATACATGAGGTAATCGGCGCCGCGGCCGCGGATGATGCCCCGTCCCTCCCGCAGCCGCCGGCGCACGGCGTCGAAGGCATCACCCTCCTGACCCTCCTGGAAGGTGAGCAGGAAGTCCCCGCCGAGCACCATGCTCACCTGCTCATAGCGCACCTCTTCGCTGCCGCCGGCCGGCGTGAACATGCGCAGCACCAGGAACACGTAGTCGTCCCTGAGCTCCACCTTGGGTCGCTGCCCCACGTGCAGCAGGTCTTCGAGCAGCAGGGGATCGATGCGGAAGTGGTTGCCCAGCTCCTCGACCAGGGTGGTGTCCTCGAGGCCTTCCACGTTGATCCACGTGACGCCCGGGCGGACCCGCAGGCCGATGGCCTCAGCCACCCCGTCCGCCATGCGTTCGACATGGCCCTCCGGGCCGTACGTGATGACCTCGATGCGTACGGGCCGGCCCGTGCGCTCGCCGGTGTATACGAGCGTACCGGCCGGAAGGCCGAGCTTGGGCGCGCGGGAACCGGCCCTAAGCCAGGACGTAGGCGTGCTCCCGCTGCATGGTGGTGACCGGGCTCACGCCACGTCCCCAGGCCGCTCGTCCTCCGCTGGCCTTTCGGCCGGTGGGGCGGCCTCCCGGGATGCCCTGCCGCCAGCGGCGGAGTCCCTCCTGGACGGCGGACGCGTGCCTGAGGGCGCTTCACCCATGAACGCGCTGCCCACGTCGTTGACGGCCCGCATGGCTTTCTGCGCCACGCCCATGAGGCCCACCGTGCCGCGGATGACCTTGGGCGCCACGGAGCGCGCGCGCAGTCCGTCCTCCAGGCGTTCCGCGAAGCCCTGCAGCCCGCCCGGTCGTACGGTCCGCTCCGGGGCGTACTTCACCTCCAGGAACTCGATGAAGTCCAGCGCTTCGTAGAGTTGCTCGTCCGGCAGCGCCTCGAGCTTCCTCCACAGTCGCTCGCGCATGATGTCGTGCATCTCCGCCATGGCTCCGCCTCCGCTCGTGGAACAGCGCCGCGACACGCGCGCCGCGGTCGCTCGTTGACACTACCCTGCCAACCCTCTACTGTGCGCCCGAATCCCTACGCGCGGCGTTCGTATCAGGTTGCACAGGAGTTCCATGGCCTTCCTGCCCCTTCGACAGGTGGAACTGCCCGCCGCCACCACGGCGGCCTACGACGCATGGCTCGCGGGCATTGCCCGGGCGCTGGACGACCCCGCGTGCGATCGTGCCGCGCTGTGCCGCCGCATGCTCACCGAAATCTATTACCCCCAGCTGGCCGGCGCCCGCCCGGAGGAGCTGCCGGAGGGGGCGCGGGTGGCACTGCTGCAGATGGATCCGCGCAACGTGACGCTGGAGCCCGAGTACTATTCGGACGTGGACCCGGAGCGCTATGCGCGGGTGAAGCCGCTGCTCTGGCTCTGGGAGAAGTTCGACAGCTCGCCCCTGGGCGAGAACATCTACCTGGGCGTGAAGCTGCGCCGGGTACTGGCCCGCCACGTCTTCCGCAGCTGCGGCGCCAACTTCAAGTGCTTCCACCACGTGAAGTTCTCCTTCGGCTACAACATGGAGGTGGGGGACGACGTGGTCATCCACCGGCACGTGCTGCTGGACGACCGCGGCGGCATCCGTATGGGGAACCGCGTGTCCGTGGCCGACTTCGCCAACATCTACAGCCACACGCACGACATCGCCGACCAGCGGGACGTGTACGCCCCCGCCACCGTGCTGGGCGACGGCGCGCGGGTGACCTACCACGGCACCGTGCTAGCGGGCGTGGAGTTGGAACCGGACGCCATGCTCGGGGCCCTGGGACTGGCCACCAAGCCGATCCAGGCCGGGCAGGTGGCGCTGGGCATTCCCGCACGGGCCAAATTCCACAAGCCGCCGCCCACGGAGCGCCCCGAGCACCCCCGCACCCGCGATCCGCTGGCGGACCCGCCGGAGTAGCCGATCATGCGGGGGGGCGGCCTCCCGGCACGGGCGGCCG
>JBBDRO010000050.1:132047-132284 GCA_040905425.1 Gemmatimonadota bacterium
CGGGGGCCCCCCCCCCCCCCCCCGGCGCGCAGTCTAATCCGCCGCCCTCCCGCCCCCCGGCGCGCTGTCTAATCCCGTGCCACCAAAGCCACACGCGGTGCACCCGATTCGCGCGCGTGCGGGTTTTGCGCGAATAATTGCCACCAATCGCCCAACCGCGGCGCCCGCATCCGCGCGTGCGGCTCCAATAGGAATAATCGCGACCAGACGCGCAACGGCCGCGGCAGCAGGCCACGC
>JBBDRO010000051.1:0-30083 GCA_040905425.1 Gemmatimonadota bacterium
TCCTCTTCAACTGCGGTGGTCTCGACCTCTACCCACACAATGTCTTATAGAGCCATCTTTGATTGCCAGCAAGAGGTGATCGGGAACCTGCCGCTCGGTGACAACTACGATTTCGCCGTGTCGGTTCTTCCAGCGCTCCCGCGTGCATCACCTCCTACAGGGACGTCCCCGCTTCGCTGGCCGTGAGCCAGCCGCCGGTCGTGGGCCCTGTCCGTGGGTGGCGGGCCTGAGCCGCCCCGCCGAGGACTCTTGCAGGATACCCTGCAACGCACCGGGCCCGCATCGCAAACGCGGTGCGGGCCCGGTGGGTTTTCCGGCAACATCGCTTGAAGGGTGATTGAAGGAAGCTCGCCGAGGTCTGTCGTCCATGCCCATGTGGGACGAGCAGGCCGCCCCCGTCACCACATCATGCAGGGCCTCTCCGGCGCCGCCGACGCCGACGCCAACGGCATCGTCACCTTCTCCGAGGTGGCCGCCTACGTGAGCGCCGAGGTGCCTGGCCAGACCAACGGCCGCCAGCACCCGCAGCGCAGCGGCATCGGCGACGTGCCGCTGGCGGTGGTGCCGGCCAGCAAGGCGGCGGGTGCGGGCGCCGGTGCGGGCGGAGGCGGACAACGGTAGGACGTCCCTTACGATCCGTTCTCCGCACGCAGGGAGGCCGCCCGGATGGTTCGGGCGGCCTCTCTTGTCTTGCTGCGAAGGGGTACGCCGCAGCACGTCTTGGCGGCGTCATCATCTCCGCCTGGCGTTCTCCCGCGGGCAGACATGTCTTGCCCTCACGGAGAGCGGCGGGTACCGTGGGCGGGACAACCTGCCCGGCCGACGCAGGCCGACCCGATCACCCGTCGATCCGGACCGCTTCCGCACCCGCGTGTCTCTCGCCTGACATGCACCTCCCTGCCCTCGGGCGGACGCGCTCCTGATCGTCGATCGCCACACGAGGTGCCCCATGCCTGCCGTGCTGGTCGTCGATGATGAAGCCTCTCCTGGGGAGTTCGCCGGATTCGGTGCGGTTCGAAGAACTGCTGCTCGATGCCCGGAGGGAGCATGGGCGACCGCAATGACTGCCTGCAATTGCAGCGTGACGGGCTCCACCGCTAACCGATGACCATCTGCACCCGGCGCCGGTGGCTAGCATTAATCCTCGTGGCGGGGGCGCTGCTGGGCGCCGCGGAAGTAGCTAGTGACGGTCAGGACGGCAGTCAGAACCAGTTCGGCTTCATACGCGATGCGGCGCTCAATCCGAGCGGCGTCCTGTCCGTTCTCGATGTCTCGATCGGCAACAACAGAGCGGTGGTCGTCCTGGACTCACTCGGCCGTCGAGTGAGTGAGCTGCCAGCGGGCAGAGCGGACGGTCAGGTCTCAGCAGCGACGGGATTGGGCACCGCGCCCGGCGGGCGATTGCTCGTGGCAGATTGGGGAAACAGCCACGTCAGCGTCTTCGTCATCGATGAAGCACGGCGCCCCGTACACACACTGACGATCGATACGGGACAGGCGCACGACGCGTGCGGAAGTGCCACCGAGTACTTCGTGGCAGCACCGCGCCTCACGGGGCTAATCCACGTATACGATGCCACGGGCGGACACGTGCGGTCCTTCGGCGAGCCGGCGGTTCTCGACTACGCCATCGAGGTGAACCGTCAGGAACACCTGTTGGCAAAGGCTAACGCGGCATCGGTAGCGTGCGACACGTCGGAAGGTGCGTTGTATCACTACAACCTGGTTCTGGGACGCATTACCAAATTTCTATTCGATGGCAGTGAGGTTTGGACGGTGCGGCTCGAGCAAGAGGATTTCTCCCACCTGGAGGCGGGCAACGGGTGGTGCTGCGGTGTGCTGCCGGGTTCCTCGGGACGGCAACTGGAGGGGAAAATGCCCCTCGTCCTGGACGGGAGCGTTCTCCGGGTCAGCGCCGGCGAGTACGTAGGAGAGGCTCGGTGGTCGCACCATAGCTACGTCCTGGACGCCGCCACAGGGCGGCTGCTGGAAAAGCAGCCGATGGATTGGTTGCCGCTCGGCACCATCGGCGGACGAAGTTACAATTACCTCGCGGGTTCACCATCGCGTATCAGCGTCGTCCCGGCAGGAGCCCGGAAGTGAGCGGCGCAGCGGCTGGTAGGCTCTGGAATTTTGAGGCCGGCCGGCGCTACATGTCATTCGGCACCATTGCGTCCGCGCTCAGCACCGCCTGCATCGGCTGCGTTGACGCAGCACCCGCCGGCCGTGTGGTCAGCGACAGCGGCGGTGTAACCATCGTCCAGAGCGCCGCCGGCGCACCGGTGCGCATCCTGCGCGCCGACACCACCCCGGTGCTGACCATTGGCGGCGCGACGGCGGAGGGCGCCGAAGTGGTGCACAACGTTCGCTGGGGAGCGCTCCTGGAGGACGGCGCCGTAGTTGTGCTCGATGGCAATGACGAGGTGCGTCTCTTCGACGCGGCGGGGCGCCACTTACGCTCATTCGGAGGGCCGGGCGACGGACCGGGCGAGTTGCGGCAGCCGCAACGCGTCTGGGCGCTGGCCGATTCGCTCGTGGTCTGGCAGGCGGACAATCGCCTGACGGTCTATCCATTGGACGGCAGTCCGCCCCGCGTGCTGACGAGCAGTGCGTCCCGCACGCCGACTACCGACCGGCGAGCATGGTTGGACGGCGCCCGGGTGGTGCTCGCGCTCAGCAACCGGCCACCGATCATTGAGGGGATGGCCGGCGAGCATCCGGGAGACGTACACGTACAGGTGGACTTTACGGCCGTGGCGCTTGATGACGGTGAGTCGAGCACCGTGGTATCGCTGCCCGGCGCCGTGGAACGGTATCTGGAGCTCCGCATCGGGAGGTTTGGCCAGATGAACTTCTACCCCCTGGCCATGTATGGGGCCGCGCATGGCGCGGGTTCGCCGGGCCGGTTCTACGCCGGCAGCGCCCGGCGGCCGGAGGTTCAGGTGTTCGACACGACCGGAAGCTTGGTCCGCGTGGTGCGCTGGGACACCGCTACCACGGCCATCGGGGACGAAATGGCTGAGCGCTTCCGAGCCAGCCAGGTGCCTGCGATGCGTGCGGTCCCGCTGGCCGACAGCGTTCCCTACTTCGACGAACTGGCCGCCGACACCGAGGGACGCCTCTGGGTGCGACTCTTCGACGCGCGCTCCGCAGAGGTTCCGCAGCGGTGGATGATCTTCGATCGGGACGGCCGGCGATCGGCCGTGGCCTATGTGCCGCACGACATGGAAGTCCTTGACGTGGGGCTGCACCACCTGCTGGCGCTCGGCGTGGACAGCCGCGGGGCGCAGGCGCTGCACGTCCTGCGTCTCGTGGAGGAGCGCCGCTAGCCTAGTACCGGCTACGGTGATCGGTCACGCGTGCTTGTAAGCCAGTTGTTCCCTGGATTCATCTTCGAAAATCTTTCCGACGGACGGGTGGTAGTCTACCGGGAGACGGACGACGGCCTGCAGTACTTAGAGATCGTCATGCTCGAATTATCGCGGCGGCGTCAACCCAGCGCGATGCTCGCCGGTGATCTTTTGCTGCCAGCAATAGGTGATCTGTAACCCACCCCCGCATCTACGATCCACCCACGCCGCTCGACCAGGCCCTCGATCAGGTGGCCGCATGGATGGAGTCTCCTTCCCTGGTGATGATCGCCGAGGGCGAGGGCTACTGGGAGCGCCTCTCCGAGGTGGCCCGGGGCGGAAGGGTGACGGGCGGGAGGGTGCATGACGCCCGCATCGCCGCACTCTGCTTGCACCACCGAGTGGATGAACTGTGGAGTGCCGACCGGGACTTGTCGAGATTCCCGGAGCTGAGGATCCGCAACCCCCTCATGGACTCGAGGCAAGCGCCCTGACGGGGTACCCTGAACACGCTGCCGCGACGCCGGCAGCAGTGCGCGGTGAGGGTTCAGACGGACGTCGCTTGGATGGAATTGAAATGAGGTGACGAACCTGCGCGTGCGGAGGGATGGCGCTCCCGCCGCGAACCCTGTGCGTCAGGGTCCCCGGCGGGGCGGCTCACCGGTCAGAACGGTCTCACATCACGTCGCGCGGCCGCGGCGCTAGCTTCACCGACCACAGCCCGCTGTTGAAGTCGGAGAAGAAGATGTGGCCCTTGTAGGGCTGGGCGCCCCACACCATGGCCGAGTTGGCCGCGAAGCCCGCCGGGTCATAGGACTTGAAGACGGCGATCTCGCGGCCCTGGTTGTAGAGGTCTCCCAGCAGCTCGCCGGAGACGTCCACCATGCGCACGCCGCCCTCGTAGTAGCCCTGGAAGAGGATGTCATCCTCCACCCACGAGTTGTGGGTGCCGAACTCGTCCACCTCGTAGCGGGCCACGTCCTTGGGATTCTCCGGGTCCGTCCAGTCGATGATGTGGATGTAGCCGGAGTAGGCGGAGGGCGTGCCGCCCTGCGTGGGGACGCCGTTCAGGTAGTCCCCGCGCCAGGCGGCGCCCGGACGCGCCATGATCTCGTCACCCAGGAAGAGGTAGAACTTGCCGGCGCTCTCCGAATAGTACGGGAAGGCGGCGTGCGTGCGGCCTACCGGATAGGGGACGGCCTTCACGAAGACCGGGTTCTCGATGCTGCCGCCCCACTTGCCGTTGCCCACGTCCACGATGACCACGCCGGTGCCCCACTCGGAGGAGTAGGCAATGCCGTCGTTCACCCACACGTCGTGCAGGCGGGAGTCAGGATGGTTGTACTCGGAGACGTAGCGCGGGTTGTCCAGGTCACGCACGTCGATGATGACGTACTTGTCCCCGCCGGAGAGGGCAAAGAGGTAGTCCTCGGTGGCGAACATGTTGTGCACGCCGCCGGTGATGCCCTCCTCCACGTAGCCGGCGATGCGCGGCTGCCGCGGGTTGGACATGTCCACCAGCACGGGGCCGTTGGCGCGCGTGGAGGCGCCCTCCCGCGAGAGCGCCACGTAACGGCCGCTGGGTGAGGCCTTCACGTCATTCACCGTGCGGGCATCCACCTGCAGCGAGTCCATGAGCACGATGTTGGCCGGGTCTGTGACGTCCCAGAAATAGGCCCAGCCGTCCCCGTTCCAGGTGCCGGTGACGGCGTAGTCGCCGCCGTCGGCGCCGGGGAATACCCACAGGTCCGAGGTGTGAACGTGGGTAATGGAGCCATGGCCGGTGAAGTCGATGTCCCGCACGGCCTCGCGCGGGCGGACGTCCACGGTGCGGCGCGCGGAGAGGGGGCCGGCGTTGGCGATGATGGTGTAGAGCCCCGGCTCCTCCGCCACGAACTTGCCGTCCTGGATGTAGCCGCTGGCGCCCGGCGCCTTGATGGTGTCGTCGGGCACGAAGGTGTAGGACCAGGTGGTGGGGATGCCGGCGACGGGGCTGCCGGATGCGTTCCTGGCGGTGGCGCTCACGTCGATGACGTCACCCGTACGCAGGCGCTCGGCGGACACGTCCACCTCGAGCTGTGTGGCGGGGAAGGCGCTCACGGTGTAGGACGTGTCCTGGCGGCCCTGCTCCAGCGAAGCGGTGATGGTCACCTGGCCCGGGGCCACGGCGGTAACGTTGCCGAAGCGGTCCACGGTGGCCACGGCCGGATTGCTGCTCCGCCACTGGATCTGGGCACCGGGGCGCTCCGAACCGTTGGCGTGGAAGGCCTTCGCGGTATGGCGCACGGTGGTTCCGGCGTAGAGCCGATCCGCCTCGGCCTCGACGCTGATGCGGGCAATGGCCGGCCAGCGCACGTTCACCGGGATGGTCAGGGTGACGGGCTCACGGTCCGCGTCCTGCGGCAGCGGCACGCTGGCCGCCAGCTCCCAGTTGCCCGCCGCGAGGCCAGTCACTACGTAGCTGCCGCCCTCTCCCGGGGAAACCCGTACGGCCGAGCGCGCTCCGGTGAGGCGGATGGGGACGTCCACGGCGTTACCCTGCGCGTCCACCGCCACCAGGCGGAGGGTGGCCTCCTGGAAGGCCTCCACGTTCAGGTTGGCCGGCTCCACACGGATGCTGGTGACCCGGAGGGCGGCTTCCGAGGTCTGCTGGGCCGACAGCGTGCCGGCCGCACCCAGGAGGGCCAGGGCGGTGACGAGCGCTGCGCGAGGCATTAGCTTCATGGGAGGGTCTCCTGTCGCGGGTGTGACGTCCGAAGAATGATGGCCGCAGAGGGTGGCGCCACCTGTTGATACCAGGAATCATTTCATTCTGATTGGATCCGCAAGATGCCGAGAGAGCGCAACCTCCGCAAGCATGGTCCTGCTGACGTAGCCCGGCGCGCCGCCGCGGTGCTGGTGCTCTCCGCCGCGCTCGGGGCGGGCGCCGCGGCCGCCCAGGCGCCGGCCGGGGAGCGCCCGGCGGCCACCTACTGGGTGTACGTGGGCGCCGAGTCGGCGGACCTCCTGCACCGGGTCCGCTTCGGCCCGGACGGGGCGGAAGTGGAGAAGACCATCCCGGCCGGGGTGCTGCCCACCGAGACCGAAGGCCCGCACGGCCTGCGCGTGGACGCCGCCGGCAAGTACCTGCACGTCACCACCGGGCACGGGCTCCCCTTCGGACAGTACTGGAAGTATGCGCTGGGGCCCGACACGCTGGTGGGCGCGCCGGTGGCGCTCGGTGACTTCCCGGCTACCCTGGACGTCACGCCGGACGGGCTCTACGCCTTCGTGGTGAACTTCAATCTGCACGGGGAGCACGTCCCGTCCAGCGTCTCGGTGGTCTACACGCCGGAGAACACCGAGGTGGAGCGCATCACCACCTGCACCATGCCGCACGGCGCCCGCATGAACCCGGCGGGTACGCGGCTCTACTCCGCCTGCATGATGGATGACCAGCTCGTGGAGCTGGACACCAACCTCTTCCAGGTGGCGCGCCGCTTCAGCGTCTCGGTGGGGGACGAGGGCCCCATCGAGGAAATGCACGACAACGCCATGCACGCCCAGCACATGGCTGACCCCGCGCACGCCATGCAGCATGCCATGGAACACGGAGAGATGGCGGCGCCCACCTGCTCGCCCACCTGGGCGGAGCCCTCCCCCGACGGTCGCTGGGTGTATGTGGCGTGCAACAAGGCCAACACCATCCTGCAGATTGACGCGGAGGACTGGAGGCTGGAGCGTACGCTGGAGACCGGTACCGCGCCGTACAACCTGGCCGCCACCCCGGACGGACGGCGCCTGGTGGCCACGCTGAAGAAGCAGGCCGCCGTGCAGGTCTTCGATCTGAGCACGGGGGAGAGCCTGGCCACCATGCCCTCCACCACCACCGTCACGCACGGCGTGGTGGTCTCACCCGACTCGCGCTACGCCTTCGTGAGCGTGGAGGGGGTGGGCGCCGAGCCCGGCAAGGTGGACATCTACGACCTGGAATCCTTCGAGCGGGTGGCCAGCGTGGAGGTGGGGCAGCAGGCGGGGGGGATCGCGTTCTGGAAGATGGAGGCCCGCTAGGGCCCTAGAGTTCGCGCCAGTCCGCCTCGAGCACGCGGCGGTAGATCTCCCCCTGGATCAGGATCTCCACCAGCTCGCTGTCGAGCATGCCGTCCTTGGCTTCCATGGTGAGGATGTCCAGGGCGCGCTCGGCGGGGAGGGCCCGCTTGTAGGGGCGGTCGGAGGCGGTGAGGGCGTCGAAGATGTCCGCGATGGTCATCATGCGCGTCTGCACGGGGATCTCCTCCCCGGTAATGCCGCGCGGATAGCCGCGGCCGTCCAGCTTCTCGTGGTGGCCGTAGGCAATGTCGGCCAGGTTGCGGAGGTCGTCGGTCCACGGGATCTCGCGCAGGAAGCGGTAGGTCTGCTCCACGTGGGACTCGATCTCCTTGCGTTCGTCCTCGTCCAGCGTGCCCCGGGGAATGCGCAGGAAGTGGAGCTCCTCGGGGCTCAGGAAGGGCGCCTCTACGCCGTCCGGTCGCGGATAGCGGCGCTCGGCGATGTCCCCCAGGATGGACGCGGCCTCCTCCGGTAGGACCGTGGGCTCGTTGGCCGTCTCGACCACCTCCCGGAAGCGATCGATCTCCTGCAGCTCGGCCTCGAACGCCTCCTCCAGGGAATGTACGGCGTCCATGGCGGCGCCGGAGCGCAGCAGTTCGGCCTGGCGGCGCCAGAAGTCGGCCTCCGTGGTGCGGCGGATCAGATCGAAGCGCACGGCCACGCGCTCGAAGAGCTGGGGCGGTAGCTTCTTGGCCTTGGTGAGCACGTGCTCACGCACGCCCACCTTGCCGAAGTCGTGAAGCATGGCGGCGTAGCGCAGCTCGCGCATCTGCTCGCGGCTGAAGCGCACATCCCGGTGGCGTCCGCTGCCGCCGCGCTGCACCGCCTCCGCCAGGTCGGTGGTGAGGGTGGCCACGCGCACGCTGTGCCCCGCAGTGGTGGGGTCGCGTTGGTCGATGGCCGTCACGGCCGCCTTCACGAAGCTCTCGAAGAGCGTCTGGATCTGCTCGTAGAGGCGGGAGTTCTCGATGGAGACGGCCGCCTGGCCGGCCAGCGAGCGGACCAGCTGCAGCTCGTGCATGTCGTAGCTGGAGACGTGCGCGTCGGCCGCCTCCTCGCTCGTGATGCGGGCGTCCGGATCCGTCTTGCGGTTGATGAGCTGCACCACGCCGACCACGTCATCCTTGTGGTCCACCATGGGCACCACGAGCATGGACTTGGTGCGGTAGCCGAAGCGCTCGTCGAAGCTGCGATTGAAGCCGTAGGGCGCGTCCGCGGGCGGCTGGTAGGCGTCATCCAGCACCAGCGGCTCACCCGTGGTGGCGGCGTAGCCGGCCAGGCTGCTGGGGTCCACCGGCAGCGTGAACTCGTTGAAGGGCAGATCGGGCAGGGAGGTGTTCTCGGCCAGCTTGAAGCGGAGCCGCGTGCCGCCCTCCCCGTCGGCCTCGGCCAGGTAGAGGCTGCCGGCGTCACTGGCGGTGAGCCCCATGGCCTGGGAGAGGATCTTACGCAGCAGGCGATCGGGGTCGCGCTCGGTCATGAGCGCCATGCCGATCTCGTGGAGTTGGGAGAGCTCGCCGCGGGAGCGCTCGAGCTCCGCCTGGGCGCGCTCCGCCGCCAGCCGGGAACCCGCCACCGTGAAAGCGTTGCGCAGCACGCGGAGCGCGACCTGCCCGTCCGTGGGCAGCGTGAAGAGGGCGGTGCCGGGCGCCTCGGCGGCCTCGGCTTCGGTGGCGGCCACGGCCACCACGCCCAGCGGGGGGGCAAAGTCGCGCGCCAGAACCCCCTCCAGCAGCACCACCGATGGCTCGCTCACACGCTCCGGCAGGTCGGCCACGTCGGCCAGCGGGCGCAGCTCCACCCCCTCGGCGGCCAGGATGGTCTCCAGCGCCCGGGCGGTGGGGCCGCCGGCGTGGTAGAGGACGGCGCGCGCGGTGGTGGACGCGGCCACGCCCGTCAACTCCGCTGCGGCGCCTTCACTCACCGGCGGCCAGCCCGATCGGCGGCCTGGAACGCCTCCGCGGCTCCCTCCAGGTCCCCGATGGCGTCCAGCGCCTCACCGCGCATGAGGTGCAGCAGGCGGCCGCCGGTGCCCTCGGCGGCCAGGCGCTCGAGCGCCTCCGCGGCGTCGTAGACCAGTCCAGCGTCCCGATAGACCACCGCGGCCACGAAGAGGCCGTCGTCCGCCGGGTCCAGCCCGGACGCGCTCATGGCTTCCATGACGGCCTGGATGGCGGCGTAGCGCTCGGCGTCCAGCACGCGAAACTCCATCTGCTGGCCGATGCGGCCGGCGTCGGTGCCCACCACCCAGCTGTACGTCCCGCCGCGCTCCAGCGCGGGCGCGTCGGCCGGGTAGCTCCACACGGTGTCGGCGCCCGCCTCGAAGCGGACAGGCTGGCCGGGGGCGTCGGTGCGCCGCAGCATGATGGTGTAGGTGGTGGTGCCGGGCACGGAGTACCAGGTAAAGGTGGGGCGCGTCTCGTCCACGGCAATGCCGTTCCGGGGGGCAATGCCCGTGGCGGTGCCCTGCACGGGCCGGATCATGCCCTGCCGGTTGGGTTGGCGGGCGGCGTCCGTGGTGGCTACCTGCGCGATGGTGCGGGCCGTCTGGGCGTACAGGCCCGCGGGCTCACCGCTGGCCGGCTCCGCCACGGTCACGGCCTCCGACGCCGTCTCCATCTTGCCCGTGCGGTACATGAGGACGGCCTTGCCGCCGTCAGGCACGAGCACGCGGTCACCCGGCTCCAGGCTGAGGCCCACGGTGCCAGGGACCTTCTCCTCGGAGACCTTCTGGACCTCTACCGCGCCGCTCACCTTGACGAGCACCGCCGCCGGCTCGCGCGTCCAGGTGAACGCCGCCAGCAACGCCAGTCCCGTCATCATCGTGGCCGACACGAAGCGCTTCGTGCTACGCATGGCTCCATCCTTTCAGGCTGTCGCGGCTCACTTGACCTGCCGCCGCTCGACGAAATCCCAGTCCTCGGGAGGCGGTTCCACCAGGTAACCGCGCGACCGCTCCAGGTAGAGCGCCGCGGGACCATCCCCCGGCGCTACTTCCAGTGCGGCGTTGAAATACTCTACGGCCATCTCGAAATCTCTGTCCCGGAACGCGGCCAGGCCCCGCGCGTACTGCTCCAGGAGGTCCTCCTCCAACGGCGTCGGCTCGTCGGCCAGCGCCAGCAGTTCGTAGACGGTCACCGGCTCCGCCTTGCCGTACACGGCCAGGCGGTCCAGCTCGCGCACCTGGATGGCGTCCCCGGCCGCCGCCCGCGTCTGCTCGGCGATCATGATGGAGACGCCGTAGCTCTTGCAGGCGGGCTCCAGGCGGGCGGCCAGGTTTACCGCGTCGCCCAGCGCCGTGTAATCGAAGCGCTTCTGCCCGCCGATGTTACCCACCACCGGCTCACCCGAGTTCACGCCGATGCGCATGGCCAGCGCCGGCCAGTCCGGATCGCGCGCCTGCCACTCGGCGTTCAGCTGGCCGAGCCGCGCCTGCATGCGGAGCACCGTACGGCAGCCGCGCAGCGCGTGGTCCGGATAGGATGCCGGCGCCCCGAAGAGCGCCATGATGGCATCACCGATGTACTTGTCCAGCGTGCCCTTTTCCTGGAAGATGATCTCCGCCATCTCGTCCAGGTACTCGTTCAGCACGGACACCAGCCGTTCCGGCGAGAGCCGCTCCGACATGGAGGTGAAACCCGCCACGTCACTGAAGACGATCGTGATGCTGCGCCGCTCACCGCCGAGCTTCAGGCGCGAGGGGTCCGCCACCAGCTCGTCCACCACCCCGGGCGGCACGAACTTGGAGAATGCCCCCCGGATCATGCGCTTGTCCCGCCCCTCCACGATCGAGACGTAGCCGGCCGCGCCCATGAGGGACAGCCCCGCCGAGAGCGCGGGCGCGATCATGGGCAGCACCAGCCGGCCCTGGTAGAAGACCAGCAGGCCGCCCCACCAGAGCCCCGCCACCGCCAGCAGCGCTGCGCCGGCGCCCCATTTGACACCGCCCACGAAGGTGACGCCCGCCACCAGCGCGGCCACGCCGAACAGCAGCAGGAGCTTCCACCCCAATCCCAGCGGGATCAGGTAATCACCCGCCAGCAGGTTCTGCAGGGCGTTGGCGTGGATCTCCACGCCGTACGTCCAGCCGTAGATCTCCCCCTCGTCGGGGCCGTACTCCGCCGGCACGCCCTCCACGCCGGTGCCCTCCAGGAGCGCCCCGCGTCGGGGCGCGTCGTAGAACGGCGAGCGGAAGCGCTCCGAATCGTGGAAACCGCTGCCGAGCAATACCGCCTTGCCGTCCATCCAGGAGGAGAGCGCCGGGTTTCGCCCCAGAAAGGACACCGCCTCCACCCCGTAGGCCGGATAGGTCCAGAACGCCCCGTCATCGCGCCCCTCGATGCTGGGCGGCCCGGCAAAGAGCACCGGCACGTTCAGCGGTCCCGCCTCCGGCAGCGGGCGATAGCGCTCCGGCATGCCCGGCACGTCCAGGCGCCCGCTCGCGCGCGTGGCCACCAGCAGCGAATCCAGGTCCCGCCCCTCGGCCAGCGCCCAGAGCGCCAACGCGAAGCCGGGCACCAGCGTGCCGTCCGCCTGCACGGTGACGAGCTGCGCGTCCCGCGCCGTCTCGTAGGGCGTGGGGATGTCCGCGGACGCCACGGCCGCGGCCGCCTCCGCGAAGTACGGATCCGGCGGGAGCAGGCGACGGTCTTCCTCCTCACCCACCATGGGCGCCACCAGCACCACGTTCCCGGCCGCCGCCATGGCCGCCCGCAGCAGGGAGTCTCCATCCTCGCCGCGCACCGGCTCCTGGCGCCGGTCCAGGTAGACGTCCAGGCCGATGGCGCGGGCACCGTTGGCCGCCGCCGCCTCCACCAGGCGCGCCAGCGGCGCCCGCGGATATGGCGACAGGTAGGGCCACTCCTCCACCGACGCACTGTCAAACAGCACCAGCACCACACCCGTGCTATCCCGGTTGGCCCTGACCGTGGAGCGCACGCGGTAGTCCACGGTGGCCAGTTCGGGCTGGGCGAAGATGGCCCCGAGGATCTGCACCTCCGTGAGCCCGTACGCCGCGCCCGCCGCGGCCGCCGCGATCACGGCGGCCACGGCTGTCCGGCGAAGGCGCATGCGCCGCCTACCGCGGCGTGATCGTGTAGACCACCGAGGCCGTGGCCCAGTCCTCCACCGGTACGGCGCCCGCCGGGGCGCGCAGCGCGGCGCGCAGCGCTACCGCCACCTCGGCGGCCTGCGCGGGGGCGGCGTCGGCGCTGCCGTCGGTGAAGGGCAGCTCCAGCGGCCGCTCCGTGACGATGGCGCGCACGATGCCGCGGCCCGCCGGGGCCTGCGCCTCGTACATGTAGCCCGCGTCGCGCGGCGGCAGGCTCACCGTCTGGCCCGCCTCCACGCGCGTGCTCGGGTAGAGGATGGCCACCTGCCCGTTGGTGCCCAGGTCCACGATGGTCAGATAGCCGGCGCGCGCCGAGTGGGCGCTGAAGCCGATCTCGTCTCCCACGCGGAACTCGGTGCGCCCGCCCGTGAAGCCAAAGTCCACGGCAAACGGCCGGGCCGGGTTGTCCAGCGCGGCCAGGCGGTGGGCGGCCAGCTCCCGGCGGAGCGCCGCGGCCACCGCCACCGCGTCCATGAGCGGCTGCAGATTTCGCGTGGCGCCGTCCAGCCCCAGGATGGCGTAGCCGTCCTCGGCGGGGCGCACGAGCAGGTGCGCGAAGTCCCGCGCGCCGGGCACGAGCACCACGCCCTGGTCCAGCCGCAGCGCGCTCGCCACCTCGGCCCGCGTGGCCGGTGCCAGACCCGCCACCGAGACGCGCAGCTCGGCGGGCGGATAGGCGTAGGCCACCAGGCGCGCCCGGTCACCGGCGGAGACGGAGCCGCCCTCGACCCGCGCCTGCGCTCGCTCGCCCGCCACGCTCGTGATCACCAGTTCGGCGCCGCCCGCGCGGAAACGCGAGCCCACCGTGATGCCGGCCGCGCTGCCACCCGCCAGTTCGGCGGTGCCGTCCTCGACAGCGGTCACGGGAACGAAGCCGGCCTCCGCCACGTCACCCGCACCGGGCAGGGAGAAAATCGGGGCCGCGGCTTGATGAGAGATCTGCGGTTGCTGCGCGAAACGGGCGCGCTTCATGTCTTCCACGGTAGCCTGGAAGACCGCCTGGTAGCTGGCGCGACGCGGCGCCTGCCAGAGGTTGCGCACGAAAGCGGTGGTGAAGGCGCCGCCGTAGGTGGAGGCGCCTCCGTCCGCGGCGGGCCATTCTACGTCCACGGCCACCTCGTCCGCCCGCGCGGCCGCCAGCTCCAGCCACGGCGCCCGCTCCGGCGCCACGGCCGGCACGGCGGCCGTCTCGGCGGGCCGCTCCACGTCACTGCGGACGTCGCGCGCCAGGTTGCGCGGGCGGGCGAACGGCGTCACGGCGCGCGTGCCCGTCCCCGAGCTGCAGTTGTCCAGGAACACCACCACGTTCTCCTTGGCGGTGGGCAGCGCGTGCAGCCAGCCGTTCAGTTCGTCGTCCAGGATGTCCGTGTCCGTGTTGCCCTTCATGACGTCGGTGGGGCAGATGGTCTCGTCCAACCCGTCCTCCTCGTCGCCGTCCAGGTCCCAGGCCTGGGAGCCGTGCCCGGCAAAGAAGAAGAAGACCAGGTCCCCCTCGGCCACCACCGACGGCAGCCAGTCCGTGAACTCCCGCTCGATGCGCGCGCGCGTGGCGTCCAGGTCCAGGACCATCTTCACGTTGTTGTCCGCGAAGCCCATGCGGCCCACCAGGACGTCGCGCATGCGGCGGGCGTCGTAGACGGCGCCGGGGAGGTCCCCGCCGATCTCGTCGCCGAAATTGGCGTAGTCGCTGATGCCGATCAGCAGCGCCCACTTCGTGGGGGCCTTGTGGGGGATGGCGCCCAGAATGAGCGCCGCGCCCGCCAGCACCACCAGATGTCTGATTCTCACGGTCCCGCCTCCTCGTGTCCGGGGGCCAGTAGCCCCGCGCTCACCGTCAGCTCCTGCCCTTCCGCCGCCGCGTGCACTTCCAGCGTGCCGCCGCGCCGGGCCACGTCATCGCGCAATCGCTCCACCGCGCGGTCCAGTTCGTCATCCGAGCGCTCCGGCGCATGGTGGAACAGGTACAGCCGGCGCACGCCCGCGCGCTCCGCGAGCGTCACCGCGTCCTCGAAACTGCTGTGTCCCCAACCCACATGCGCCTCATACTCCTGGCTGGTGTACATGGCGTCGTGGAAGAGCACGTCCACGCCGTCCAGGAACCGCACCAGCTCGTCGTACCAGCCCTCCGCCACCGGATAGTGCCCGCCGCGCAGCTCGTTGTCCGGGATGAAGGCCAGCCGGGCCTCTCCCGCCGAGATGCGGTACCCGTACGTGTGCGCAGCGTGCCGCACGCGCAAGGCGTCCACCGCCACGCCATCCACACGCGGATCCTCCTCGTCCAGGTGGTGGAAGCTGAGCTGCGCCGCCACCGCCTCGTAGGGGATGGGGAAATACACCGGCCCCATCTGTCCCGCCACCAGCGTGGGCATGTCCACGTCCCCCTGCCGGGCGCCGTGCAGCCGCAGCCGCGCCTCCGGATCGTAAAGCGGTCCGAAGAACGGCAGCCCCTGGATGTGGTCCCAGTGGAAGTGGGTCAGAAAGATGTCCACGTCCACCGACCGGCCGGGCACGGCCAACCTGTCCCCCAGACGCCGGATGCCGCTGCCCGCATCGAAAATCAGGGAACGGCCCTGCGGCGTCTCCACGTGGAGACACGATGTGTTCCCGCCGAAGCGGGCCGTGTGGGGCCCCGGACTCGGCAGAGAACCGCGCGTGCCCCAGCAGCATGCGCGCAGCACACGTTGTGCGGCACGGCCCGCGCGGATGGGCACAGCGGCATCTCCGGGCGAGGCCGATGCATCCCGCTCTCGATCTCGCACCATGGATCGGCTTCGGGAGTAAACGTGATCGGCCTGGCGGCCGCGTAGCAGGGAGCTCCGGGAGAGAGCCTCTCCAAGATGGGGCGCCGGGGGGCGGGGAAGCAAGGCCCACGCCAGGACCGCCCCCGAGAGGGCACCCTTTCACCCGGCCGCGGCGGCGTCTACATTGGGCAGGGCAGCAAACCCACCAACCCCTCCCGGATTCAAAGGTATGGCAGCGGTCAAAGCCGAGTTTCCGATCGAGCAGGTGGTCAAGATGCTCGACAAGGTGCCTCTCTTCGAGGGGCTTCCGACCAGCGACCTGGAGCGCATCGCCGCGCTCGTGCGCGGCCGGGAAGTGGCGGAGGGCGAGCAGCTCTTCCGCGAGGGGGACGCCGGCGACCGCTTCTACATTGTCCATTCCGGCGCGGTGGAGATCCTGAAGGAGCGGCCGCGCGGTGATCACGAGCGCCTGGCCGTCAAGCGCGCGGGTGAGGCGTTCGGCGAGATGGCGCTGCTCACCGACGCGCCGCGCTCGGCCACCGTGCGGGCGCTGGAGGCCACGCGGTTGCTGAGCGTCTCGCGCGCGCAGTTCGACGAGTTGCTGGGCGGCGAAGGGCTGGCCGTGCGCCTCATGAAGGGGCTGGCCCGCGCGCTGCGGGCGCTGGACGTGCGCTTTGCCGCGCGCGAGGCGGGCGGCGGTGGGGACGCGCTGAAGGGCTTCAACCGCTACCTGCAGAAGGGTCTCCTGCCGCGCGCGGCGCCGGGCGTGGACGGCTACGACGTGGGCGGCGGGTGCGCGGTGGACGAGGGGGACGTGAGCCAGTCCCTGTGGGACGCCATCGAGCTGCCCGGGAACGCAAAGCTGCTGGCGGTGTTCGACGTGAAGGGGGAGACGCTTCCCCCGGCCCATCTGCTGGCCGTGGCCCGCGCTCTGCTACGCGAAATCGCCGAGCGTGAAGAATCGCTCGAGGCCATCCTGACACGCCTCAACGAGGCCGTGGCCCGGAGCCTCTTCGAGGGTCTGGACCTGTGCGTGCAGGTGCGCCTGGCGCACATCACGCCCGCCGGCCTGCGCTGCGCCGCGGCCGCCGAGGATCCGATTCTGGTGGTCCGGGCCGGTGGGGACGTGGAGGAAATGGCTCCCGACGGTCCGCCGCTGGGGATCCTGCCCAGCTTCGATTACGGCGCCACGGCGGTAACATGCCAGCCTGGTGATACGCTGCTGCTGCTCTCGGAAGCCGACCGACGGCTGGCGCGCGGCGCCGCCGACCTCCTGGCCCGCAGCGCGAAAACGCCCGCGGCCGAGACGGCGGGGGCCCTGCAGGGCGCGCTGCTGCGGGCCGCGGAGGCCCGGCAGGGCAAGGACATCTGCTTCATACTGGCACGCAAGAAATAGAAGGAAGGCTGTACATGCCCACGGAGAAGGACGTCCGGCGCGCCCTCAGGCGGGTCAAGGACCCTGAGCTGAACCTGGACCTGGTGGTCCTGGGGCTCATCTACGACATCGACATCCACGACGAGCACGTGAAGGCCACCATCTCCCTCACGAGCCCGTTCTGCCCGGCGGCGAACCAGATCATCGAGGACACCAAGAGCGCCATCGAGGGCGTGGAGGGTGTGAGCACCGCCGAGGTGGAGCTCACCTTCGATCCCCAGTGGACGCCCGAGCGCATCGACCCCGTGATCCGGGCGTCACTCGGCATCTGAGGCCGCCCTCATGGAGAAGAACGTGGCGGACATCGAGCTGAATACGCGGGAGGCGGGGGAGGGTGACACCATCCTCTTCATCCATGGCTTCCCGTTCGACGGCGCGCTCTGGGAGCGGCAGCTGGCGGCGCTGCCGCCCGGTTGGCGGGGGCTGGCGCCCGACCTGCGCGGCTTCGGCCAGAGCCCGATGGGCAACGAATCCGTGCACTCCATGGAGCTGCTGGCCGACGACCTGGCCGCGCTACTCCGGGGCAGGGGCGTCGAGGAGGCCGTCATCTGCGGGCTCTCCATGGGCGGCTACGTGGCCTTCGCGCTGCGTCGGCGCCACCCGGAGCTGGTGCGCGCCCTGGTCCTGGCCGACACCCGCCCGGGCGCGGATAGCGCGGAGGGGCGCCAGAACCGCGAACGGCTGGCCGGCGCGGTGCGCACCGAGGGTGTGGCGCCCGTGGTCAACGCCATGCTGCCCAAGCTGGTCTCCATGGCCACGCGCGTGGAGCGGCCGCAGGTGGTGGAGGAGATCCGGGCCATGATGGAGCGGCAGCCGCCCGAGGGCGTGGCCCGCGCGCTGCTGGGCATGGCCGGGCGCCCGGACGCCGGCCCCGGCCTGTCCCGCATCGACGAGCCCGTGCTCGTCCTGGTGGGGGAGGAGGACGCCATCACGCCGCGCGGCGAGGCGCAACTCATGGCGCGCGCCATCCGCGGTGCGCGCATCGAAATCATCCCCGAGGCCGGGCACGTCTCCAACCTGGAGGCGCCGGACGCCTTCAACCGCGCGCTGGCGGGCTTCCTGAACGGCGTGCGGGGCTGAGCAGCCGGTTACTCCTCCATCATGTCGAGCTGGTCGGCGGCGCTGCTGGACGCGGCCGCCGCGGCAGACGCGTCTCCTTCGGGGGTCTCGTCCCCTGAGCCGGCCGCCGTGTCATCACCGGCCGCCCCGCTCGCCCCCGCCGCCCCGTCTCCCTCGCTGGCTACCCGCGCTACCTCCACCACCCGGTCCTCACCCTCCAGCGCCACCACCCGCTTGCCCTGTGTGGCCCGGCCCTGCACGGGGATCTCGTCGGCGGTGGCGCGCAGCGCTGCGCCCCTGGCGGAGAGCACCATCAGCTCATCCCCGGGGAGGAGCTCCTTGGCCCCCACCAGGGGACCGGTCTTGGTGCTCACGTCCAGCGTCACGGTGCCCAGGCCGCCGCGCTTCTGCACCGGGTAGTCCCCGATGGGCGTCCGCTTGGCGAAGCCGCGGGCCGTCACGCAGCACAGGGTGGCGTCGCGGCGCACCACCACCATGCCCACCACCTCGTCGCCGCCGCGCAGGTTGATGCCCCGCACGCCCTGCGAGACCCGGCCGGTGAGCGGGACGTCATTCTCGGGGAAGCGGATGGCCCGCCCCTTCGAGGTGACCAGCACCACGTCATTGCTGCCGTCGGAGAGCTGCACGTCCAGTAGCCGGTCCCCGTCCTGCACCTTGATGGCGGCAATGCCGCCGGCGCGGATGTTGGCGTACTGGTCCAGGCCCGTGCGCTTCACCGTCCCGCCGGCCGTGAGGAAGAGCAGGGAGCGCGCCTCGTCGAATTCGGCCACCGGCGCCAGCGCCGCCACGCGGGAGCCCTTCTCCATGGTGAGGACCTGTGCCAGGGCGCGCCCGCGGCTGCTGGGCCCGCCCTCGGGCAGCTCCAGCACGGAGATGGCGTGGGCCTGCCCCTGGTCGGTGAAGAAGACCAGCGTGTCCGTGGTGTTGGCCACGAACACGTGCTCCAGGAAGTCATCCTCGTGGCGGTCCATGCCGGCCATGGCCCGGCCGCGGTTCATGCGCCGGCGGTAGAGCGCCAGCGGGACGCGCTTGATGTAGGACTGGTGGCTGAGTGAGACCACCACCTGCTCCTCGGCCACCAGGTCCTGGACCTCGAACTCCTCGGCCTGGTCCGTGATGGTGGTGCGCCGCTCGTCACCGAAGCGCTCCACCACGTCGTCCAGCTCGGCAATCAGCACCTCCAGCTGACGCTCCTCCGAGCGCAGGATGGCCTCCAGCTCGCGGATGAGCTTCTTCAGCTCGCGCAGGCGCGCCTTCAGCTCCTCCGTCTCCAGCGCGGTGAGCCGGCCCAGACGCATGTTCAGGATGGCGCGCGCCTGGATCTCCGAAAGCTCGAACTTCTTCTGCAGGGTGCGGCTGGCGTCGTCCTGATCGCTGGCCTTGCGAATGATGCGGATGACGGCGTCGATGTTGTCCAGCGCCACCAGCAGCCCCTCGGCCACGTGCGCTTCGGCGCGCGCCTCCTCCAGGTCGTGGCGCGCGCGCCGCTGGATGACGTCCAGGCGGTGGTCCCGGAAGCGCTCCAGCATCTCCTTCAGGTTCAGCTCGCGCGGCACGCCGTTGTCCAGCGCCAGCATGATGGCGCCGAAGGTGGCCTGCATGTAGGTGCCCCGGTAGAGCACGGCCAGCGTCTTCGTCACGTTGGCGCCGCGCTTCAGCTCCAGCACCAGGCGCATGCCGTCGCGATCCGATTCGTCGCGCAGGTCGGAGATGTCATCGATCTTCCGGTCCCGCGAGAGTTTGGCAATCTGCTCGATGACCTTGGCCTTGGAGACGCCGTACGGGATGGCGGTGACCACGAGTTGCTCCTTGCCGCCGCGGAGCGCCTCCTTGACTACCACCGCACGCATGACGATGCGTCCCCGCCCGGTGCGGTACGCGTCGCGGATGCCGTCGCTGCCCAGGATGTAGGCGCCGGTGGGGAAGTCGGGGCCCGGCACGTGGTCCATCAGCTCTTCGACGGGGCACTCCGGATGGGCCACCAGGTGCCGCACGGCGGCGGCGATCTCACGCAGGTTGTGCGGCGGGATGTTGGTTGCCATGCCCACGGCAATACCGCTGCTGCCGTTGACCAGCAGGTTGGGGAAGCGGGCGGGCAGGACCTTCGGCTCCCGCAGCCGGTCATCGAAGTTGGGCACGAAGTCCACCGTGTCCCGGTCGATGTCGGCCAGCAGTTCGGTGGCCAGCTGCGTGAGGCGCGCTTCCGTGTAGCGGTAGGCCGCGGCGTTGTCCCCGTCGATCGAGCCGAAGTTGCCCTGCCCGTCGATGAGCGGGTAGCGCAGCGAGAAGTCCTGCACCATGCGCACCATGGCGTCGTAAACCGCCGAGTCCCCGTGCGGGTGGTATTTGCCCAGCACGTCACCCACTACCGTGGCGCTCTTCTTGTGCGCCCGCGTGGGCAGCAACCCGGCCTCGTGCATGGCGTACAGGATGCGCCGGTGCACCGGCTTCAGGCCGTCCTTCACGTCGGGCAGCGCCCGCTGCACGATCACGCTCATGGAGTAGTCCAGGAAGGAGTCCTGCATCTCCTCCTCGATGAGCCGTGGCAGCACCCGCTCCCGCCTCGTAGCCATCGCCACCATCTTTGCCGGCCTCCCCTTCCAGGTGCGTCACCGCGCGGGCAGGCCCCGTTGCGAAGCCCGCGCATGATCGATCCGTAACGTTCGGTATGTCTTCGGGGAGCGCAAGGTGTCGTGTGCAGCGGTGCGCGTCTCCCCCGCCAATGAAGGGGAGAGGAGGGACGAGCGCAATGTGGGGAGGAGGGCGGAGCTCAGTGCGCCGGGCCGGCGTCCGCGGAGGTGGCCACCGGGTAGCCGCGCTCGCGCGCATAATCCGCCAGGGCGCCACGCAGGATGCGGCGGCCGCGGAAGAGGCGGCTCTTGAGCGTGCCCAGCGGGACGCTGAGGCGCTCGGTGGCGTCGGCGTAGGGCAGCTCCTGCACGTCGCACAGGAGCACCGCTTCGCGGAAGTGGTCGGGAATGCGTTCGATCTCCTGCAACACGCGATGGCGCACGGCCACCGCCATGAGGCGCTCCTCGGGATCCCGGGGCGGCGCGCCGGTCAGCAGCGGCCGCGCTTCCGGCGCCTGCCGCTCGTGCGTTTCGTCCAGGCCGCCGGCCGCGCGCAGCATGACCTCCCGCCGCCGCCGCTCCCGCTGGCGATCCCGCAGGAAGGCGTTCCGGCAGATGGTGAAGAGCCAGCTGCGCGCCCGCGTCCCCGGCGTGAAGGTCTCCCAGGCGCGAAAGGCGCGCAGGTAGGTCTCCTGGACCAGGTCGTCGGCGTCGCTGGTGCTGTGGCACAGGCGGCGGGCGAAGCGCTGGACGGCGTCCAGGTGGGGCAGGGCCTCACGCTCGAAGGAGGCGGCCGGGTGGTCCGGCTCGCGGTGGAGGCGAACCGCGATGGTGGAAGCGGGGAATACGTCGTTTCCTGCCTGCATTGTCTCCGGCCGCGTCGATGTGTTCCGATTCATCCCCATATAGAGTTGAAACGTTTCAGTCGCGGATTCTGAGACACCGCCGGCCGGGAAGGGCCGCTGGCCGACGACGCTGCTGACCGGCGCGGGCGCCTGGTACTGCTCAGTCCCAGTCCTCCAGCACCTCCTCGAATTCGGCCGCCATGGTGGGGTGGCCGTGGCGCTCGGCTTCCTGGACGCCGCGCTGGTACGCGGCGCGCGCTTCCTCGTGGCGGCCGAGCTGGCGCAGGGCGTGGCCCAGCCGCCCCCAGGCGTTGCCCTCGTCCTCGGCCAGCGCCAGGTAGGCGCGCAGGTGGTCGGCCGCCGCCTCCCAGCGCCCGGCCTTCTCCATCTCGGCGGCCAGGCCGAAGCGCACGCGGGTGTCGTTGGGGTCACGCTCGAGCATGTGCTGCAGGCTGTGGATGCGGGCGTCTTCCATAGTGTCCCCTGGATGCGTCAGAGTCCCGGGCGGGCGTCACCGAGCGCCCGTTGCCCCAGTATGAAGACCGCGGTCATCAGGACGATGAGCAGCACGGCGTAGGCGGCCGCCGCGCCGAAGTCGAAGGCGCGCAGCTGCGCCAGGATCTCGATGGAGATGGGGCGCGTACGGTGCGTGTAGAGCAGGATGGACGCCACGAACTCGCCGAGCGCCGTGACGAAGGCCAGCATGGCGCCGGCCGCCAGCCCCGGCAGCACCAGCGGCAGCGCCACGCGCCGCATGGTGGCGGGCCAGGTGGCGCCGAGCGAGGCCGCCGCCTCCTCCAGCGACGGGTCGAACTGCCGGAAGCTGGTCAGCGCCGCCCGCGTCACCAGCGGGATGTTGCGGATGAAGTAGGCCAGCGGCAGGATGGCGCCCGTACCCACCAGCAGGAAGCGGCCGGCCAGCGGCTGGTCCACGCTGAAGGTGGTGGCCAGCGCCACGGCCAGCACGGTGCCCGGCAGCGCCCACGGCAGCGTCACCAGCGTGCTCACCAGCCCGCGCAGCGGCGCCCCCCGGCGCGCCAGCAGGTAGGCCGCCACGAACGCCAGCAGCACGTTGCCCACCGTGGCCACCGTGGCCATGCGCAGCGAGTTCAGGATGGGCACGAACGCCTGCCGGTCCGTGAAGACCTGCACGTAGTTCTCGCCGCTGTAGGCGGGCGGAAAGAGCTCCGTGGTCCACGTCCCGTCCGGCACCAGGGAGACCACCAGGACGGTGGCGTGCGGCAACAGCAGGAAAGCGACGAGGCCGCCCGCCAGCGCCGTCACGCCCCAGCGTGTCCCGGCGGACGCCGGGTCCGCGGGGGCGCCACGCTGGCCGGGCCCCTTGCCGGCGCCCGTGTAGAGGCGCGCCGCTTCGTAGCGCTGCAGCAGCGCCAGGAAGAGCAGCGAGGACGCCGCCAGCACCACCGCTTCCACCGCCACCAGCCCCAGTGCGCCGTTCAGCTTGCTGGCAAAGAGCTGCGTGGTGAGCACGCGGAAGTTGCCGCCGAACACGTAGGGCGCGCTGAAGGAGGCCATGGAGGTCATAAAGACCAGTAGCCCCG
Organism: Gemmatimonadota bacterium; assembly: GCA_040905425.1. Taxonomy (GTDB): domain Bacteria; phylum Gemmatimonadota; class Gemmatimonadetes; order Longimicrobiales; family RSA9; genus JBBDRO01. The sequence goes on from JBBDRO010000051.1 coordinate 22,783, forward strand.
CTCCCCCCAGCGCGGGCGCCAGCATGGGCAGCGTGACGCGCCGGAGCATCCCCCAGCGGGAAGCGCCCAGCGAGGCGGCCGCCTCCCCCAGCGCCGGGTCCAGGCGCGCCAGCGCCGCGCTCGTGAACAGGTAGAAGTACACGTACATGGTGTAGGCGTGGACCAGCAGGATGGCGCCCGCCCCGCTGAGCCGCCACGGCGGCGCGGCCAGGCCGAGCAGCTCCTGCAGGCCGCGCGTCAGGAAGCCGGTCTCCCCGTACAGGAAGAGGAAGGCAATGACGCCCACGAGCGGCGGCAGCAGAACGGGGAGGGAGACCAGCGCCCCCAGGATGCGCCGCCCGGGGAAGTCCGCGCCCGCGAAGAGGAAGGCCAGCGGCACGCCGATGAGGCCGGCCAGCACCACGCTGGCGCCGCTGATCCACAGGCTGTTCCACAGCGCCCGCAGCTCGGCGCCGCTCGACACGAAGGTGCGGTAGTGGTCCAGCGTCCAGCCGCCGGCGTCCCGCAGGCTGTCCAGCAGCACGAAGAGGTTGGGGTAGGCCACCGCCCAGAGGAGGAGCGCGGCCACGCCGCCGGCCAGCAGGAGCGTGCGGCGGGCGGCGCTCATGCCCCGCTGGGGAGGGCGTAGAGGATGTTGCGCGGGCGCAGGGTGACGCGCTCCCCTTCCTCGGCGGCGTCCGCCGGGGCGCTCACCAGCAGGTCGGTGCCCGCGGCCGCCACCCGGTACCAGGTCACCGCGCCCGCGAAGCGCCGCTCCACCACCTCCCCCGCGATCCCCTCCCCGCCCGCGCCCGGGCTGCCGTCCGTCACCATGACCAGCGCCTCGGGCCGCGCCAGCAGGCGTACGGCCGTATCGTGCGCGGCCCCAGCCAGCTCGGGCGCCGGCCACGCCAGCCACCGATCGGCGCCGGCCACCGCGCAGAGCAGCGTCTCGCCGGTCTCCACCACGCGGGCGGGGATCAGGTTGGCGCGGCCCAGGAAGCCGGCCACGAAGGCGTTGGCCGGGCGCGTGTACAGCTCCTCCGGCGTGCCCACCTGCTGGATGCGCCCCGCCCGCATGAGCGCTACCCGGTCGGAGAGGGCAAAGGCCTCCTCCTGGTCGTGCGTGACGAAGACGGTGGTGATCTCGAGCCGCTTCAGCAGGTCGTGCAGCTCCGCGCGGGTGCGCTCCCGCAGGGCGGCGTCCAGGTTGGAGAGCGGCTCGTCCAGCAGCAGCAGCGGCGGTTCGGGGGCCAGGGCGCGGGCCAGCGCCACACGCTGCTGCTGGCCGCCCGAGAGGTCCTGCACGCGCCGGCGCGCGTAGCCGGGCAGGTCCACGCGCTCCAGTACCGCCTCCACCCGCCGCGCCACCTCCGCTTTCGCCATGCGGCGCGCCTTCAGCCCGAAGGCCACGTTCTCGAAGACGTCCAGGTGGGGAAAGAGGGCGTAGTTCTGGAAGACCATCCCGGTGCCGCGCCGGCGCGGCGGGACGTTCGTGATGTCCCGGCCGTCCAGCAGCACGCGCCCCGCCGTGGGCGTCTCGAAGCCCGCGATCATGCGCAGCGTGGTGGTCTTGCCGCAGCCGCTCGGGCCCAGCAGGGTGACCAGTTCGCCGCGCGCCACGTCGAGCGCCACATCGTCCACGGCCACCGTGCGCTCGGCTTTCGAGACGAAGGTGCGGGTGAGGCCCTCGAGGCTAAGGAGTGGTGCCTGCTCGCTCACCCGCGCTACCGCCCGCCCCGGCCGCGCACGTGCTCGTCCCAGTGCATCATCCAGCTGTTGGACTGGGCCTGGAAGCGCTCCCAGTCCATGGGGTCGGAGATGATCTCCTCCTGCGCCCGGCGCAGTCCGTCCGGCAGCGAGTCCCCCGGAATGTCCGCGCGGGCCGGCAGGCGGAAGAAATCGCGTGCCGCGCGGATGATGGCCTCGTCGCTGCCGATCCACTCCACAAACGCCGCCGCCTCCCCGGGATTGGGCCCCCCGGCCACCACGGCCACCGCGTCCACGGGCGTGGGCGTGCCGCTGGTGGGGAATACGTAGTCGATGGGGAAGGTGGTGCGCGCCTTCAGCTCCTCCAGGTCCGGCATGTCCCAGAGCGTGATGGCGCCCTCCTGCCGGGCCAGTTTCTGGTACAGGAGCGTGGGGTTCAGCACGTACTCCTTGGTCTGCGCGTCCAGCCGCCGCAGCCAGTCCATGCCCGCGGCCGTGTCCCCGGTCTCCCGGATGGAGCGGTCCACGATCATGCCGAAGATGGCGCGCATGGTGCCGCTGGCCAGCGGGTCGCGGATGAGCACGCGCCCCGTCCACTGCGGCTCCAGCACCTCGTCCCAGTCCTTCGGCACCTCCTCGGCGGAGACCAGCTCGGTATTGTAGGCAATGACCTCGGGCGTGATGAAGGTGCCGTACCACATCCCCTCGGGATCCCGTGCGCTCGCCGGCAGCGCCCCGGCCCAGGACGGCTCCGTCTCCGCCAGCAGCCCCTCCCGCGCCGCGGTCTCGAAGAGCGGCGCCGGTGCGCCCCACCAGACGTCCGCCTGCGGATTGGCGCGCTCCGAGCGCACGCGCTCCAGGACCTCCTGCGAGCCCATGTCCAGCCACACCACGTCCACGTGGGGGTTGAGCTCCTCGTAGCGCGCCTCGAAGACCTCCAGGAGCTCCCGCCCGTGTGGGGAGTAGAGCATGAGCTGGGTGCGGCCGTCATCGCCGCCGCCGCAGGCCGCCAGCGCGGCCAGGGCCATTACGCCAATGCATCGGCCGGATCGCTGTGATGATTTCATGGCCTGCAAGCTAAAGCGGTAAGGGTCCGTAGTCACGCCGACGGGCGGTCGGGCCGTTGGGCGGGCGCAGGCGGATCGGGCGTGCGGTTGAGCGCGGGCGCCTGAGCGCGGGCGCCTGAGCGCGGGCGGCCACAATTTTCCGCGAGCGCAGGCAGGTAGGTGCTGGAACGCCCGGGGCTGCACCAAGGTCCGGCCCGGTCTGCCGCCAAAATACTTTATAAAGTATTTTGGCTCAACCACGCGGCAATTGTGTAAAATCTCCGGGTGCTGCGTACTCCCCGGCCCGCTCCCCTTTATCCCCCGCAGAATTTCAGCGCGGCCCGGGCAAGCACGCGCGCACACGTCACCGTGGAGTCGATGTCGGCCCACTCCACCGCGGCGTGCGCACCCGCTCCGTCCGGCCCCAGGTTGACGGCCGGGATGCCCGCCCCCGCGAAAACCGCCGCGTCCATCCAGTAAGCGACCCCGCTCGGCGCGCGTGCCACGCCTGTCTCCGCCTCCAACGCGGCCGCCAGGCACGTGGCCACGGGCGCATCCACTGGCGTCTCCAGCGGCGCTCGCTCCAGCAGCAGCTCGATGTCCGCCTCCTCGGCCGCGTCGCGCACGATCTGGTGCAGTTCCTCCAGCACCATCTCGGCGTCCTCACCGGGGAGCGTGCGCCGCTCCAGTTCCAACGTGCACGATGACGCATAGGTGGACGGGCCGTCCCCGCCCCGCACCAGGGTGCAGTGCATGGAGGCGGAGCCGACCAACGGGTGCGTGCGCGCGCGCAGCACCTCGGCGTCGTATTGCTCCAGGGCCGCTATGATGCGGCCGATACGCCCGATGGCCGAGACGCCCACGTCCCAGCGGCTGCCGTGCGCGGCCGTGCCATGGGTGGTGAGGCGCGCCCAGACGAAGCCCTTGTGGGCGGTGACGGGCTCGAGGCCGCTGAACTCGGTCAGGATGCAGGCGTCCGCCGTGTGGCGCTTCACGAAGTCGAAGGCGCCGGCGGAGGCGTACTCCTCGTCGGCCACGAAGGCGGCCAGGACGCGGCCGCGCGGCAGCGCGTCCCGCAGCGCATCCAGGGCGCACAGGATGGCGGCGGCCCCGGCTTTCATGTCGTAGGCGCCGCGGCCGTAGAGGCGGTTGCCCGCCACGCGCGCCTCGAACGGGCTGATCTCCATGCCGCTGGCGGACACCGTGTCCGTGTGCGCGCAGAGCACGAGCGTGGGGCCCTCACCGGGGCCGATCTCCGCCACGGCGTTGGGCCGGCCGGGCAGCGCCGCCTCCAGCCAGGCGCGGATGCCGCGCCCGTCACACCAGGCGCGGATGGCCTCGGCAATGTCGGCCTCGCCGGCGCCTGACGCGTCCAGCGACGGATTCACCGAGGGCACGCGCACGAGCGTGGCGAGCGTGTCCACGACGGCGTCACGGCGGAGCGAAGGGTGGTCCAGCGCGGGATCGTCGGGCGCAGGGTGTCCCAGCGCGGGACGGTCGGGCGCCGGGCGGTCGAGTGCGGGTCGAGGGTTGTCGGGCATCGTCGCTTAAAGCTTACGCGGTTTCGAGGACGCGGATGGGTACGCCGTGCTCCCAGCCGGTGATGTAGCCCGCCACCGCCGAGGCGGCCACGGTGTAGGGGGAGGCCAGGTAGAGCTGGCCGGGCCCCGAGCGGCCGGGGAAGTTGCGGTTCTGGGAGCTGATGGTCACCTCGTCCGGGGAGGCGCTCGTGCCCGGCCCGGCCGCGATGCAGGCGCCGCAGCCCGGCTCGATGAACTCGGCGCCCATCTCCTCGAAGAGCCTCAGGTAGCCGCGCTCCTCACAGTAGGCGCGCACCTCCTGGGAACCGCACTGGATGTATAACCGTATATCCGGATGAATGGATAGACCTTGCTCCCGAGCCTCCTGGAGGACCGCGGCGTACATGTCCATGTCCTCCTTCTTGCCGGCGGTGCAGGAGCCGGCGTAGGCCACGTCCAGACGGACGGGGTCCGCGCCCAGCTCCGTGATGTAGCGGCCGTTGCCGGGGTCGCCGGGAAGGGCCACCATGGGGCGGATGGTGGCCGCGTCGATCTCGATGACCTTGACGTACCCGGCGTCCGGGTCGCTGGTAAGGCCCTCGCAGAGCGCCTCGGCGCGGGCGCGCTCCATGCCGCGCTCCTCCACCAGGTAGTCCACGGCGCGCGCGTCCGGCGCCACGATGCCGGTGAAGGCGCCCACCTCGGCGGCCATGTTGGTCATGGTGGCCCGCTCGTCGATGGAGAGCGCCGCCACGGCCTCACCCGCGTACTCGATGATCTGGCCGATGGCGTGGCCGTCCCGGATGTAGGGATGGCGCAGGATCTCCAGCATGAAGTCCTTGGCCGTGACGTTGGCCGGTTTCTCCCCGCGGATGACCACCTTGAAGGAGGGCGGCACGCTCACGCGCACGTCCTTGGTGATCCAGGAGTTGAAGATGGCCGTGGTGCCCACGCCGAAGGCAATGCAGCCGATGGCGCCCGAGTGCGGCGTGTGGGAGTCCGTGCCCACGATCATCATGCCGGGCTCGGCGTAGCTCTCCAGCACCTTGCTGTGGCAGATGGCCTCGGAGCCCAGGCGCGCGCCCACGCGCTCGCCGTAGAGCTTGATGCCCTGCTTGGCGGCGAACTCGCGCTGCTTCACCTCGAGCTGTCGGGCCACGTCCAGCAGGCCCAGCTGCACACGCTCCTGCGGCATCACCTCGTGCAGGTAGGTGAGGTGGTCGCGGAACATGAGGATGCTGTGGGGATCGGTGACTCGGGCGTCCGCGCCCAGCTTCTGCTCGAAGAAGATGGCGGCCATGGGGGAGACGTACTCGTGGCTGAAGCGCAGGTCGGTACGCACGAAGCCGCTGTCGCCCGGTTGCACCCAGGGCACACCGGTTCTGCCCGCTACGGCGTCCGTCACCCAGCGGCGCGCGAAGATCTTTTCGGCCAGGGTCATGGGGACGGCGGGCGCGGAGGTGGGCCCGGCCGCGCCGTCCCGGTGCCCGGCGCCGTCGCGCGCGCTGGCGGCGTCCCGGCGGGCCGCCCGCCCGTCCGCGCCATCAGCGGAGGCACTCCGTGCGGCCTGCGTGTCCGTGCTGCTGGGCGGGTTGGCGGGCTGCGAGGTGGCGGCGGTCTGCTCGGCCTGCATCTCGGCGTTCCAGTGCTCCGGGTCGGGGCCCATGTCGGCGCCCGAGCCGCGCAGCTGCTTCTCCTCCTCGGCGTCGTGCGCGGGCGGTTCGGCCTGTGTCTGGGACGTGATGGGCGGGATGGGCGCCTTGCCCTGCAGGCGGGCCACATTGTACTCGAAGAGGCCGCCGTACTCGATGATCTCACGCGTGATGGCGTCCACACCGTCCGTGAACTCCGCCAGCGGGATCTCCTCGCCCGCCCGGATGCGCGCGGTGAGCCCGAAGTCCGTGGAGGTCAGGATGCCCAGGTTCTGGCAGTTCTCGTTGTAGATGCGCTCGATGTTCTCGGCCAGCACGATGCGGATGCCCGCCATCATCTCGGCGTAGGGAGACTGCTCCCGGCTGCTCCCCTTGCCGCGCCGCTTGCCCGCCACGGAGCAGACGAAGCCCCCCTGCTTCACACTGCCCCGCTCCACGGGTGCCTCGCCGCCGGCGCGCAGCCCCAGGTACGGGAACTGCCCCAGCGTTTCGTCGAAGTAGTAGCAGATGTAGGCGGGGGTGATCTCGTCGGTGGAGATCTGGTCGCGGAGTTTGGCCTGGAGCTCGGGGGTGAAGTCCAGGTCCTCCCCCGCGAGCTGGCGCCGCATGAGCTCGGCGTCATCCACCAGGTAGAGGATGCGCCCCTCGAAGCGGAGCATGGCGGGGCGCTTTTCGACGGTCAGGGCCTGGAGGTCCTTCTGCATGGCTGGGCCTTGGTCAACAGGAATCGGCGGCATGAAAAACGGGCGGCGTGCGGGCCGCGCCGCCCGGCCCCCCTTACGAGCAGGGGCTGACCCGCCTAATCTGTGCCGCGGCGCGGGGCTGCGGCAACCCGGCGCGCATTCCACGCACGAGCGAGCGTTCATGGCCTGCAGTCTCATCACCGTTACGCCCAACCCGTCTCTGGACCTGCTGTTCACGGCCCCGCGCCTGGCGTGGGATGACGCCAACCGCATGGCCGCGCCGCGCCGGCGCCCCGGGGGCCAGGGCGTCAACGTGGTGCGGGCCGGGGTGGTGCTCGGCCTGCGCGGCCTGGCCGTGGCGCCGCTCGGGGGCGGGGTGGGGCGCGAGCTGGCGGAGACCCTGGCCGCGGAGGGCACGCCCCATGTGGCGGTGCCCGTAGCCAATGAGACGCGCTTGTTCGTGGGGGTGCGGGAGATGGAGACCGGCCGCAACCTCCTCCTCAACCCGCGCGGGGAGGAGGCCGGTCCGGACGACCCGGTGCGCCTGCTGGAGGCCGTGGCGGCGGCGCTCCGGGAGCACCGGCCGGCGTGGGTGGCCTCGTGCGGCAGTCTGCCGCCGGGCTACCCGGAGGACTTCCACGCCCGCGTGGGCGCGCTGGTGGGTGGGGCGGGTGCCCGCTTCGTGCCGGACGCCGACGGGGCGGGGCTGGC
>JBBDRO010000051.1:30183-38110 GCA_040905425.1 Gemmatimonadota bacterium
GGCACGGTCACCTGGATGGTGTCCAGGCCCACGTCCACGTCAGCTGCGTCCATATCGTACTCGGGGAGGTTGCCCTCCTCGACCTCGATGTCCGGCATGTTACCCTCCTCCGTCTGCTCCGCCGTGCACGCCGTCATGGCCAGGGCCACGGCGGGGGCGGCGATGAGAGCGAAGAGCTTGCGCATATCCTACCTCCGTATTGGAGTTGTTGGCGTATCCGTTCGACGCTACCCAGTTTGAGCAAGAGGCGGGCCAGAGGGCGTCTCGCGCTGCTCGCGTACGCTTCGTGCGGAGGGGAGACGGCCATGCGCATACCATCTGTCATTCAGTACAGGCCGGTCGTGGTGCATCCGTCCGTGAGGGAGCACCTGTCCCAGCGAAGCAACCCGGCCGTCCGGAGCCGTCCGTGGGGGCGCGCCCTGCTGACCTGCGCGCTCGTTGCCCTTGGCGCCTGCGGTGGCGAGGAGCCGGACATCGGGGCGGAACTGGATCGGCTGGACGTGGCGCCGGCACTGGATCCGCTGCCGGACACCGCGCAGCCCCCGCCCGTGCCGGATTCCCTGCGGCCGGACGAGGCGGGGCCACTGGCGGCAGTCGATACGCTGCCCGCGGGCGGGGTCGATACGACCGTGGCCACGGCACCTCCGGATACTGGCGCCGCGGCGCCTCCTGATACCGGCGCCGCGGCGCCGGACACCGCCACCACCTGGACGGCGGGCGTGGAGGACGGCGGCAGCGCGCGCACGGGCACGGCCATCCTCACGGGCCTGCGCGTGGGCCGGCACGCGGACTTCGACCGCATCGTGCTGGAGTTCGCCGAGGGGCCCGTGCCCCGCTACCACCTGGAGTATGTGGATCGGCCGGTCCGTCAGTGCGGCTCCGGCAACGTCATCCCGCTGCCGGGGGACGGCTGGCTGAGCATCCGCCTGGAGGACACTCGCGGCCATGATGACGCCGGCCGCGCCACGGTGGACCACGCCGGGCGGGAGGCCGGCCTGCCCAACCTGCTGCACCTGACGTTCGCCTGTGATTTCGAGGCCGTGGTGGAGGTGGTGGCGGCCGTGCGCAGCCCCGAGCCGTTCCGGGTGGTGGTGCTGCGCGAGCCGGCGCGCCTGGTGGTGGATGTCCGCCATCCGGGCGGCGGGGCCGGCCCTGGCGGCGCTTCAGGGCCACCCCCCGCGCCGGGCCTCACGCCTCCGGGGGCGGCTCCTCCGGGCGGACGATGATCATGCGGGCCTGACCGCGTTCCATCCAGCGGCGCATGCGCGCGCCAAGGCGCGCGCGCACCCAGCCACGCGTGCCCGGCAGCAGCAGAAGCAGTCCGAAGACATCGGTGAGCAGGCCGGGGGTAAGCAAGGTAGCGCCCGCCACCAGGATGAGTGCGCCGTCGAGCAGCTCCCGGCCGGGCAGGGTCCCGGCCGCCAGCTCCGCCTGGATCCTGCCCAGCACGCGGAGCCCCTGCGAGCGGGCCAGCGCCGCTCCCACCACACCGGTGGCAACCACCAGCGCCACCGTGGGCGCCAGCCCCACCCGCTGGCCGATCCACAGAAGCAGGGCCAGCTCCAGGAGCGGCACACCGACGAAGAGGAGCAGCAGTCTTCCGAGCACGTGGGCTCCGGGTGTCCAGGGAGCAGGCCAGCCATTTACATCACTGCGAGCAACATCAGGTCCACCCCCCCAGTCCAACAAGATCCTTGACTTTGGGCCGGCCGCGCCCCATGTTGGCGGCCGACGCGGATCCCCGCCGTGTCAAGGACAGTGGAGAAGCCCGGGAAAGGATCCCGGGATCGTGCGCCTCCCCCGCAAATGGGGCGGCGCGCATGCACTGCGCTTGACAAGGACGAGGATGCCGCGTTACAGGTTTCCGCCTGTCCGACACGGGCAGGCACTGGCCGACATCGCAAACTGGCAATGGGGTTGGATCAGCCCGATGATCCTCCGGTACCCCCGTGGCCGGTGTGTTCGTGTCTCACGCACACGCGCGATCGGGGCCGCACAATCCGCCCGCAGATAGGGGCGGATCTCACTCACCTCACCCTTCGGGGAGGATACGCATGAGAGCACACAAGTCTGCATTTCTGGGGTTGGCGCTAGGCGCGCTGGCCCTGGGCGTGACGGCCTGCGAGGACAAGGACAGCGATATCACGCTGCCGCCTCCGGCCGTTGAAATCTCCATCTCGCCGGCCGGGCCGATCAATCTCCAGGTCAACGAGACCGCCACCGTCAACGCCAACGTTACGGGTGGCGACGCGAGCACCGACCGCACGGTCATCTACAGCTCGTCCAACCCGAGCGTGGCCAGCGTGAGCGGCAACGTCATCACGGCCGCGGGGCCGGGTACGGCAACGATCACGGCCACCAACGCGGCGAACAGCCTCACGGCTTCGGTGCAGGTCGTCGTGACCCAGCCGACCACGCCGCCGCCGGCGCCGACCGATCCGCCCACCATCAGCATCCAGTCGATCACGACGGGTAACACCCTGACGCCCGTGAACATCAACAACGTGTTCGGGCAGATCGACATTACGCTGAACGTGGATAACGTGCCTCAGCAGGGCAAGCTGCTGGTTACGCTCACGAACGAGGACGGTACCACGGTCGTGGAGAGTTGTGAGCAGAACTTCACCGGTGGCACGGGTGGCATCCGGGCCGCTGAAGCCAACGCAGCGGTTGAGATCGTTTGTTCGATCAATACTGCCCAGTTCGACCCGGCGACCGGCACCCCGGTCTTCCTGAATGGTACCTGGACCGTCTCCGCTCAGCTGGAGAACGCTGACGGCGAGGTCAAGGCTTCCACGAGCACGGACCTGGTGTTCAACAACACGGATCACTTCGTGCTCGAGTATTCGACTCCGACCGGCCCCGAGTTCAACAGCGTTGCGGGCATTCTGCCGGCTGGCTCCGCATGGCGGGCCGGCGCGGTCACCGTGAATCTCATTCCGGTGATCTTCACGGGGGCTGGCAGCGTCGTCCAGACGGCCAACGTGACCATGACCAGCTCGGCCGTGGGTACTGCTGGCTGCACGGCATCGTTCGCGGGTGCTGGCGATCCGACGGTGGGTGTGCGCACCAGCACGACTACCACGACGCCCAACTGCACTTCGGTGACGGTGACTCAGCAGGCGACTGCCGGCTCCAACGGAATCCTGACCGCCACGTTCCCGAACACCACTGCCACCAATGGCGTTGGTAGCCAGGAGGATGTCTGGGCGTTCAGCGTATCCGGCGCAGTCAATGCGTCCGGCCAGACCGGGCCGACCTGCGTGAACCCGCACCCGACGCGTAACCCGATCGTGGGTGGCGGCTGCTTCGGTGCTGACACCTTCTTCGGATTTGGCACGCTCGGCCACACCAACCGCCTGTTCGCCAACCCGCTGGCGTTGGACAACCTTGCCCCGCGCGTGGTGTCCTTCAACATGATCGCCCCGGGTGGCAACCAGTACTTCAATGATGACATCGCCTTCTCGGCCGTGCATAACAGCACGGTGACCACGGGCTCCAACGCCAATGTTGGCCGCGTGGTCACGATCGACTGGGGTGTTGACGATCAGACTGCTGAGACGACTACCTTCCTGGCTGGCCCGTCCGGCAGCCTGACCGCGGTGGACGGACCTGGTGATCTGGACGAATCCCCGACCAATGCCGCCTACACGGCTGCCGTCGAGGTGGAGGATGAGCTCGGCAACAGCCGCACGCTTTACGCTCATAACACTACGGCGACCACGGTTCGCACGAGCGCCTCGGCGCCGTCAGTTCGATTCGGTGTGGACAATACGGCACCGACGGCTCAGACCGGCTTCACGTCGATCGTTACGCCTGAGGGGAATCTGATCAACTACACGCCTCAGTCCTTCTGGTCGTTCAACTACATCGATACTGGCGTCGGTCCGTCCGGCTTCGGTACGAACCCGGTGCTGGTGTCGCTGCGGCGCGTGCTGCCGGGAGGCACGACGTGCGTGATCGGCGGCTCCGGATGCTCGCGCACCGCCCTTCCCATCGGGCAGGGTGGTACCATGGCGTACGACGCCACGAACGCGAACAATCTGAACACGAGCAGCGGTATCGAGGGTTACTACCGTCTCAACGCCACAGTGGTTGACGCCGCTGGTAATGAGACTGCGGTCGATACGGAGCTGGCTCTCCATGACCTGACCGAGCCTGTGGTTGCCCCGATTGGTGGACCTTCGTCCATCAATGGCGGCACCGATGTCAACTTCACGTCCTCGATGGAGGACAACGTTGAGCTCGGCACGATCGAGCCGTTCGTTGGCTTCGTGGGCACGGCTGCAGCGGGTGCCCCCACGTTCACTCCGTACATTGCCGGCACGCATGTGGTCGTTGGCACCATGGGTGAGGACGATATCGACGACACGTCCGCCGGCAATGCCACGTTCAACGATTTCATCGTGACGATCGAGGGCACGGATGGCAACGGACGTCCCACGGCTCAGGTTGCCGCGGCGAACACGATCAACTACAACGTTCGCGACGTGGCTGCTGTGGAGCTGAACCAGGCTTGCCCCGTCCCGGGCGCGGCAACTCCGCTGTCCGCTACGCAGAACTGCACGCAGCGTGCGGATAACATCTTCACGAACGTGCAGGCCGGCACGCCGGGCAGCACGACGGCGTTCGGTGCGTCCTTCGGGACGGCCGGATTCGGCCCGACTGGTTTCGCCGCCCCGGCGCAGGCCAGCCACGGCAACTTCGTCCTGAATGCGCCGAGCCTGGCCACCGACGTGGATGTCGATAAGGACGCCACCACCCTCACTGCCACGGCTACGGGTCCGAACGCCACGTTCGCCGACCCGTTCCCGGTCATCGAGTTCTGGTACCAGGACTCGCAGGCCCTCTGGCATCGTGTGCCGGGCGCGGTTGTACGGACCGCCACCGATGACACGCAGCTCGGTACCCGCACGTGGTCGTACACGCTCAAGTGGGCGCCGACGTCGGAGCAGTTCAGCGCTGATGACGCTGCGGTCCACATCGTCGCGGTTGCCATCCTCCCGAATGGCCGCGCTCTCGCGACCGACGGGACCATGCAGGTGATCGCCATTGACACCTAGCACCTGGTAGACGCTGCTGTAGCGCAGTAATACGGAAAGGGCCCCACCTTCGGGTGGGGCCCTTTTCGCAGTGTGCCCAGCATGACTGGTGACTTGGGGGTGTGAGTCCCCCGGAGAGTTGGTCGTAGCGATCCAAGTGAACCCCAAGGCTCCGACCGTGAGGGGAGGGCTGAAAGAAGGGGCTAGCGCATCCGCGGGTCGACGAACAGAAACCGGATATGAGGCGTTGCCGGGTAGGGCGAGCGGGCTGTGAACCGCGAAGCTCTCACGACCAAGGCCCAGGCGGCGTAAATCCGGCGATCGCGCGGAGACGGCCACCAGTCTTACCTGGGGAGATCTCGCCTTACGCCTGAAAGGGCGACGGGGCCGCACCCGGAGCGAGAAGTCAGCAGAGGTCGTAGTACCACCGTGCAGGTACGCACGCATGGAGCGCCCTACACGGGCACGAAGCCGGAAACGGCGGACACAGCCAAGGGAAGCTCCTAAACGGGCGGGGCCGGGCGGTGGGAAGGACCGAACAGAGAGGAGAGTGAATCGTCCGTGAACCGTGGGAAGGCCATGCACCAGGAGTCCACCCAGGTGGAGCTTGCGCTGGAGGGTAGGGGTGAAGCCCCGAGAGTAGAGCGGAGTGGTGAAGCTGGACGTGCGGCTCAGGGAGAGGAACGCTCAGGAAGCTGCGACCTGATGGAGCAGGTCGTGGCGCGCAAGAATGCCGTGGAGGCACTCAAGCGCGTGCGGCGCAACAAGGGCAGTCCGGGCATCGACGGTATGACGGTGGAAGAACTGGAGCCGTACCTGCGCGAACACTGGCAAGCGATCCGTGAGCAGTTGCTGACGGGGAGCTACCGGCCGAGTGCGGTGAGGCGAAAGCAGATTCCGAAGAGCGGCGGTGGGATGCGGGAGTTAGGCATTCCTACGGTGCTCGACCGCTTCGTCCAGCAACTGCTTCTGCAGGTGCTGCAACCGATGTTCGATCCGACGTTCTCCGAGCACAGCCACGGCTTCCGGCCTGGGCGCCGAGCGCACGATGCTGTGCGCAAAGCGCAGCAGTACATCCAGGGCGGGAGACGCTGGGTGGTGGACGTGGACCTCGAGAAGTTCTTCGACCGCGTCAATCACGACGTGCTGATGGGGAAGCTGGAGAACCGGATCGAAGATCGGCGGATGCTCAGACTCATCCGCCGCTACCTGGCGGCCGGGGTAATGGCCGACGGGGTAATGGTGGAGCGGTACGAGGGGACGCCCCAGGGTGGCCCTCTCTCGCCGCTGCTGGCAAACGTGCTCCTCGACGAGGTGGACAAGGAGCTGGAGAAGCGCGGGCACTGCTTCGTACGCTACGCCGACGACTGCAATGTGTATGTGCGGTCCAAGCGGGCGGGGGAGCGGGTGCTGGCCGCCCTGCGGCAGGAGTATACGCGGCTTCGACTCCGGGTCAACGAGGAGAAGAGCGCGGTGGCGCGGGTATGGGACCGGAAATTCCTGGGCTACAGCTTTTGGGTGGCACCGGGGGGGAAGGTCAAGTGCCGTGTCGCGCCGAAGGCCCTTGAAGGCATGAAGCAGCGGGTCCGGCAGATTACCGCTCGGACCGGCGGCCGGAGCATGGAGCAGGTCACGAAGGAACTGGGCGTATACCTACGCGGCTGGAAGGCATACTTCAAGCTGGCGGAGACCCCGGGGAAATTCGCCGAACTGGACTCATGGATCCACCGCCGGCTGAGGATGCTGCAACTCAAACAGTGGAAACGGGGCCGAACAGCCTTCCGCGAATTAACTGCGCTGGGTCTCCCGGCGTGGCTGGTTCGCAAGGGTGCAGGCTATCGCCGACGCTGGTGGTGGGCAGCAGGTCTTGGCGCGATGCAGACCGCCCTGCCCGGAGCGGACATTGAACGGCTCGGTGTGCCCCGGCTGGCCGCAAACACCTCAACACTCTGAACCGCCGGATGCGGACCCGCATGTCCGGTGGTGTGGGAGGGGAGTAGCCGGGATCACCGGCTACCCCCTATCCCGATTGGCGGTGCCCGAAGGAAGGGCATGCTCTTCCTATTGAAGTCCGCCGGCATCACCCCGTGTCTGACGGCCTGGTTGCCGCGCTCTCCGATGCAACGGTCCCCCCGAACCATGGTCCTGCCCCGCCCCGCCCCCCATTCTCGAACCTGACCGCAGGATCACGTACGGCCCGCCAGAATAGCATGGGCTGCCGGGGTCCGAGAATCTCCATTACCGGGGACGACATGACGGTGCCGGGCCCGTGAATGCCCATGGCCGTGGACGGCGTGACGGTGCCGGGCCCGTGAACCGCGAACAAGGTGGGCACGTGACGGAACGATTGAGTGGGCGCGCGGCGGATGTGCGGATTGCTGAAATTGCGGCACGACAACATGGCGTCGTGGCCCGGCGGCAGCTGCTGGCGGTGAGGATTTCCCGTACCGCGGTGTCGCGGCGGTTGGCGAGCGGCCTCCTTCGGGCCCTGCACACCGGAGTCTATGCCGTGGGCCCGCTGCCCGGCCCCTGCCGCAGGGAGATCGCTGCCGTGCTGGCGTGCGGCGGTGGCAGGGGGTCGCCCGGCGGACCACTTCGGCGGGCCATCCCGGCGGGCCAGCATGGCGGGCCACCCCGGCGGGCCAGCATGGAGCCCACGGAAAAAGCGCCCGGCCTCGAGGATGAGGCCGGGCGCTTTTGTGAGGTTACGCGTGTAACATGACGGGCGTCGTCGCTTACCTGCCGCCGCTATCGGGTGCCGTGGTGGTCACAGCCGCCTGCTCGTGGGTCACCAGCACGCGGCCGGGGTGCCGCCAGGTGAGCTGGCCCGCGTCCACCACGGGGACGCCATTGATGAAGACGTAGTCGATGCCCTCGGGGTACTG
>JBBDRO010000052.1:0-37804 GCA_040905425.1 Gemmatimonadota bacterium
AGGGGACATTTCTATCCGTCGAAGGTAGGGGACATTTCTATCCGTACTTGACACGCGCCGAGGCCGGCGCTTGACCGGGCGCGGCACCTCCGCTACACTCCGCGCCATGACGAACCGCACCGCGCTGTACCGGCACGCCCATCATCATCACGGCCCCACGGGTCGCGAGAAGGGCGAGTAGCGCGCGGCAACGGCGCGTCATCGGCTTTCGACCGCGGCCCGTCCACGAGACGGGCCGCGGTTTTTTTTGTGAGGGACATTCACCAGCGGGGCGCCCCGGCGCCCATACGGGAACGAGCACATGATCCGCATTGCACTACCGAACAAGGGGCGCCTCTCCGAGAGCGCCCGGGAACTGCTGGACCGGGCTGGCCTGGAAATGGACGTGCGCGGGGAGCGGGCGCTCCAGGCCACCCTGGCCGGCGGCGCCTTCCTGGCGCTCTTCGTGCGCGCCGAGGACATTCCGGAATTCGTGGCGGACGGCGCCGCCGACGTGGGCATCACCGGGCGGGACCTGGTGGCCGAATCGGAGCGGCCCGTGGAGGAGCTCCTGGATCTGGGCTTCGGCCGCTGCCGGGTAGCCGTGGCCGCGCGCGACGACGGCCCGGCCACCCTGGAGGACATCCCCTCGGGCGCCCGTGTGGCCACAGTCTTCCCCAACATCACCACGCGCTACTTTGCCGAGTTGGGCCGCGATGTCACGCTGGTCTCCATCTCCGGCGCCGCCGAGATCGCCCCGCACCTGGGTGTGGCGGACATCATCGTGGACCTGGTGTCCACCGGCTCCACGCTCAAGATGAACGGTCTGCACGAGCTGGCCACCGTCATGGAGTCCAGCGCGGTGGTGATCGCGCGCAGGGAGCTCCTGGAAGTGCCCGAAACGGAGCGGCCGGTGCGGGAGCTGGTGGCCGGGCTCGAGTCCGTCCTGCGGGCGCGCGGCAAGCGCTACCTCATGGCCAACGTGCCTCGCGCCGTCCTGGATGAGGTGAAGCGCATCCTGCCGGGCATCAACGGCCCCACCATCGTGGACGTGATGGACGGCGGGGAGCACGTGGCGGCGCACGCCGTGGTGGATACGGCCGACGTCTACCGGGTCATCGCGGAGCTGAAAACGCTCGGTGCCGAAGGCATCCTGGTGACCAAGATCGAGAGGCTGATGCCGTGAACATTGCCGTGGAGGGCCGCGTGGGGGCGCTGGACGAGGGCGCCGAGACCCGGCTCTTCGACCGCGGCCGCGCGGCGGATCCGGCCGTGGCCGAGGCCGTGGCCGCGCTGGTGGCCGACGTGCGCAGCCGCGGGGACGCCGCGCTCCGTGAGCAGGCGGCGCGCTTCGACGGCGTGGCGCTGGAGGCGCTCGAGGTGCCCCGCGAGGCCTGGGACAGGGCGCTGGCCGAGCTGGACCCCGCCGTGCGGAACGCCCTGCAGCAGGCCGCCGACGCCATCGCCGGCTTCCACACCGCCCAGCTGCCCGCGCCGCTGGAGGTGGAGCTCCGCCCCGGCGTCCGGCTCGGCCGCCGCGCCGAGCCCCTGCGCGCCGTGGGCGTGTACGCGCCGGGCGGGCGCGCCTCCTACCCGAGCAGCGTGCTCATGGGCGTGGTGCCGGCGCGCGTGGCGGGGGTGGCGGAGGTGGTGGTGTGCTCACCGCCGGGGCCGGATGGCCGCCCGCCCGCCGCGGTCATGGCGGCGTGCGCCATCGGCGGCGCGGACCGGCTCTTCGCGCTGGGCGGTGCGGGGGCCGTGGCGGCGCTGGCGCTGGGCACGGCCAGCGTGCCGCGGGTGGACAAGATCGTGGGCCCGGGCAACGCCTACGTCACCGAGGCCAAGCGCCAGCTCACCGGCACCGTGGCCATCGACTGTCCGGCGGGCCCCTCCGAGGTGCTCATCGTGGCCGATGACGGTGCGGACGCCGAGCTGCTGGCCGCGGAGCTCATCGCGCAGGCGGAGCACGACCCGGACGCGGCGGCGGTGCTCCTCAGCACCTCGGCCGACGTGCTGGCCGCCACGCGTGAGGCGCTCACCCGCCTCCTGGACGGACAGCCCCGCGCGGCCATCGTCACGGAGGCGCTGGCGGCCCGGGGCGGCCTGCTGCTGGCCGACTCCCTGGACGAGGCCTACGCCTTCGCCACGCGCTACGCCCCCGAACACCTCCTCCTCATGGTGGCCGATCCGCGCGCGGGTCTGGCGCGCGTGCGCTCGGCGGGCACCGTCTTCCTGGGCGCGGGCAGCTCCGTGGCCTTCGGGGACTACCTCACGGGCGCCAACCACGTGCTCCCCACCGCCGGCCTGGCCCGGGCGTACGCGGGGCTCTCGGCCGCGGACTTCCTGCGCTGGACCACCTACCAGGAGGTAAGCGACGACGCCGCCGCCTCGCTCGCCGCGCCCACAGCCACGCTCGCGGACGCCGAGGGCCTGCCGGGGCACGCGCTGGCCGCGCGGCTGCGCGCGCGCGGCGCCGCGCCGAACGAAGACGCGCGCGGCGGAGCCGGCGCGGGGACGTCGCTTGAGACGGTGCCGTTCCGGGGCGCGTACGCTGGGATCGAGCTCTACGAGCCGGGGCGCGTGCCCACCGCCGTGGACCTGAGTGACAACACCAACCTGTGGGGCCTGCACCCGCTCGTGGCGGAGCTGTTCGCGGCGCTGCCGGCCGACGCGGTGACGCGCTACCCCACCGTGTGGGCGCGGCGGCTGAAGGAGGTGGCGGCCGCGGCCTTCGAGGTGGCGCCGGAGAACGTGGCCACCGGCTGCGGCTCCGATGACCTCATCGACTCGGCCGTGCGCGCCTTCTGCGAGCCGGGGCAGGCGGTGGCCTTCCCGGAGCCCACCTTCGGCGTGGTCTCCACCTTCGCGCGCATGAACGCCGCGCGGCCGGTGGCGGTGCCGCTGGGCGCGGACTTCGCGCTGGACCCCGCGGCGCTGCTGGCCACGGGCGCCGCGCTCACCTATATCTGCCGCCCGAACAACCCCACCGGCACACGCTTCGAGCGGGCGGCGGTGGAGCGGGTGCTCGCGGAGGCGCGCGGCGTGGTGCTGGTGGACGAGGCCTACGCCGACTTTGCTCCGGACAGCCTGCTGGCGGACATCGTGGCCAGCCGGCGCGGCCTGGTCCTGCGCACGCTGTCCAAGGCGTGCGGGCTGGCGGGGCTCCGCGTGGGGCTGGCCGTGGGACCGGCGCCGCTCATCCGGGAACTCGAGAAGTCCCGCGGGCCCTACAAGGTGGGCGGCGTGGCGGAGGCGGCGGCCGTACGGGTACTTTCGGAGGGCATGGACTGGGTGCGCGCGCGCGTCGAGGACGCGCGCCGCGCCCGGACGGAGTTGGCGGCGGCGCTGGCGGAGCGGGGGCTCGGCACGTGGCCGTCGGAGGCCAACTTCGTGCTCGTCGCGGTGCCGGCGGCGTGGCCGTCGGCGGCTGCACTGGCTTCGGCGCTGCGCGCGGCGGGGGTGGCGGTGCGCGCCTTCGAGGCGCTCCCCGGCGCGGGCAACGCGCTGCGCGTCACCGTCGGGCCGCCGGGCATGATGGCGCGCTTCCTGGACGCGCTGGACGGGGTACTGGAGGCGGGATTCACCGGGCAGGAGGCGGGCTGATGGAAGTGGCGCTGTTCGACTACGGCACGGGCAACCTGCACTCGCTGGCCAAGGCGCTGGAGCGGGGCGGCGCGCGCGTGCGTATTGAGGCGTCGGTGGCGCGGGCACTCCAGGCGGACGCCCTGGTGCTGCCGGGCGTGGGGGCGTTCGGGGCCGCCGCGGCCCGGCTGGCAGGCGCGCCGGCCGCACCGTCCGGACCCGGCGGCCAGAAGCTGCCGGGCATCATGGCCGAGCTGCTGGAGGAGACGGAGAGCGGCACGGCCCGGCTGCGGGAGGCGCTGGCCGGGGGCATGCCCTGCCTGGCCATCTGCCTGGGTATGCAGCTCCTCTTCGAGGGGAGCGAGGAGGGCGCGGGTCGCGGCGTGGGCGCGCTGCGCGGACGCGTCCGCCGGGTGCAGGCGCGCCGCGTGCCGCACATGGGCTGGAACGAGGTGGAGGGCGGCGGCGCGCCGCTCTTCACGGGCGTCGAAGGGATGATGGCATACTACGCCAACAGCTTCGCGGTGGAGGCGGACGAGCCGGAGGACGTGCTGGCGTGGACCTCCTACGGGGCCGACCGCTTTCCCGCCGCCGTCCGGCGCGGCAACACCTTCGGCGTGCAGTTCCACCCGGAGAAGAGCGGCACGGCCGGCCTGCGGCTCGTGGCCAATTTCCTGGCGGCCGCCCGGTGAGGGCGTACGCGGCGGTGGACCTCATGGGCGGCCGCGCGGTGCAGCTCGTGGGGGGGCGCGCCGAGGACACGCGCGTGAGCCTGCCGGATCCCGCCGCCGTGGCGCGCGACTGGGTGGAGCGGGGCTTCGGCGCGCTGCACGTGGTGGACCTGGACGCCGCCCTCGAAAAGGGGGACAACCGCGCGGCCATCGCGGCGCTGCTGGAGGCCGTGGAGGTGCCCGTCCAGGTGGGCGGAGGCGTGCGCGACGAAGCGGCCGCGGACGCCCTCTTCGAGCTGGGCGCGGCGCGGGTGGTGGTGGGCACGCGGGCGGTGCGCGACCGCCCCTGGCTGGAGGGGCTCGTGGCGCGCCATCCCGGGCGCGTGGTGGTGGCGGCGGACGTGCGCGGCGCGGAGGTGGTGGCGCGGGGCTGGACGGAGGGGACGGGGCTCGAGGCCGCGGCCTTTCTGGGCTCGCTCGATGACCTGGAGCTGGCGGGGGTGCTGGTGACGGACGTGGGCCGGGAGGGGCGCATGGCGGGTGCGGACGCGGCACGCTTCGCGCTGCTGGCCGCGGCCACGCGGCACCCGCTGCTGGCCTCGGGCGGCGTGACGGACATGGCGGACCTGCGGCGCCTGGCGGATGCCGGCGCGGCGGGGGTGGTGCTGGGCATGGCACTCTACACCGGGGCGCTCGACGCGGCGGCCGTGGCAAGGGAGTTCGACGCATGAAGACGTGGAAGCGAGAGACGCGGGAAACCAGGGTCCGCCTGGGACTGGCGCTGGACGGCTCGGCCGAGCCGGCGCGGGTGGAGACCGGGGACACCTTCCTTGACCACATGCTGGTGACGCTGGCGCGCTACGCTGGCGTGGGCCTGGAGGTGGAGGCGGCCGGGGACTTGCGGCACCACCTGGTGGAAGACGTGGCCATCACCCTGGGGCTGGCGCTGGCGGAGAGTCTGCCGGAGCGCTGTACGCGCTACGGGGCGGCCACCGTTCCCATGGACGAGGCGCTGGTGCAGGCCGCCGTGGACGTGGGCGGCCGGGCGTACTATGAGGGGCCGCTCCCCTCCGCCCTCTACGACCACTTCCTGCGCTCCCTGGCCATCAACGCGGCCGCCACGCTGCACGTGCGCGTGCTGCGCGGCACGGACCGCCACCACGTGGTGGAGGCGGCCGTGAAGGCCGTTGGCCTGGCGCTCCGCGAGGCGCTGGCCCCCGGCCAGGCGGTGTTCAGCACCAAGGGCGCCGTCCGACTCGAACGGGAGGACTGAGATGCTGCGCAAACGTGTGATCGTCTGTCTGGACGTGCGGGACGGTCGCGTGGTCAAGGGCGTGAGCTTCCAGGGCCTCCGGGACATGGGCGATCCGGTGGAGTTGGCGGCCCGCTATGAGGCGGAGGGTGCCGACGAGATCGTCTACCTGGACATCTCCGCATCGATCGAGGGCCGGCGCACCCTGCTCGACCTGGTGCAGCGGACCGCGGAGCGGCTCTTCATCCCGCTGACGGTGGGCGGCGGCATCCACGAGGTGGCGGACATCGAGCGCGCGCTGCGCGCCGGCGCCGACAAGGTGAGCGTGAATACGGCGGCCGTGGAGCGCCCCGAACTCATCACGGAGGCCAGTCAGCGCTTCGGCGCGCAGTGCGTGGTGGCCAGCATCGACGCGCGCGTGGAGCGCCGGCAGGTGGAGCTGGCGGTCAAGACGGCGGACGGCACCGTGGATCCGGCCGTGGCCAATCCCCAGATGAGCGCCGACTGGTTCCGCGTGTTCACGCAGGGCGGCGGCAAGGTCACCGACCTGGACGCCATCAAGTGGGCGCACGAGTGCGCCGAGCTGGGCGCCGGGGAGATCCTCATTACGAGCATCGATCAGGACGGCCGCCGCAACGGGTACGACCTGGAGCTCACCGCCCGCATCGTGGAGGCCGTCTCCGTACCCGTGATCGCCAGCGGCGGCGCGGGCAGCGCGGAGCACCTGCGGGACGCCTTCCTGCTGGCGGGTGCCGACGCCGCGCTGGTGGCGGGCATCTTCCACGAGGGGGTGACCACGGTACCGGCGGTCAAGCGCTTTCTGGCCGAAGCGGGCATCGCCGTGCGGCCCGCCGGGGAGCGCGTGGCCGCCCCGCGCGCCGACGCGGAGCCATTACCCGGATGACCCGCGCCGAGCTACTGGACTTTGCCACCGACCTGGCATGGCGCGCCGGGCGCGTCACACTGGCGCATTTCCAGACTGGCGTGGCCGCCGAGCGCAAGGCGGACGACACACCGGTCACCGTGGCTGATCGGGCCGCCGAGCGGCTGGTGCGCGAGGCCGTGGGCGCCCGCTTCCCGGACGACGGCATCCTGGGTGAGGAGGAGGGTCCCGTCAATCCGGGCGCGAATCGCCGCTGGATCGTGGATCCCATCGACGGTACGCGCTCCTTCGTGCGAGGTGTTCCCCTGTATGCGGTGCTGCTGGCCCTGGAGGAGGAGGGTGAGCCGGTGCTGGGCGTGGTGCACTTCCCCGCCCTGGGTGAGACGGTCTACGCCGCGGCGGGGCTGGGCTGCTGGCTGAACGGCCGCCCCGCGCGGGTCTCCAAGGTGGACCGTCTGGAGGAGGCGTGCGTGGTCACGAGTGATGCCAAGCTGGCCGCGCACGGTGCCCGCGCGGAGGGCTGGGCACGCCTGGCCGCCGCGGCCGGCGTGGCCCGCACCTGGGGGGACGCTTACGGCTACGCCCTGGTGGCCACCGGCCGCGCCGAGGCCATGGTGGATGCCGAGATGCAGGTGTGGGACGCAGCCGCCGTGGCGGTGGTGGTGCGCGAGGCGGGCGGCGTCTTCACCGACTGGGCGGGGTCGGCCACCCACGCGGGTGGCTGCGGCGTGGGCACCAACGCGGCGCTGGCCGACCGGGTACGACGCACCCTGGGGGAGGGCTGATGCGCATCCGTGACGCGGCGGAACTGGACCGGCTGGACTTTGCCAAGGGGGACGGGCTGCTTCCCGTGGTGGCACAGCACGCCCGCACCGGCGAGGTGCTCATGGTGGCCTGGACGGACCGCACCGCGCTGGAGCGCACGCTGGAGGAGGGGGTCATGTGGTACTGGTCGCGCTCCCGGGCCGAGCACTGGCGCAAGGGGGACACCAGCGGCAACACGCAGCGGCTCGTCTCCCTCCACGAGGACTGTGACCGGGACACCGTCCTGGCGCTCGTGGAGCCCACGGGCCCGAGCTGCCATACGGGAGCGTGGAGCTGCTTCGGCGCCGCGCCCACCCTGGCCGCCCTGGACGGCACCATCGCGGCCCGGGCCGGGGACGGGAGTGCGGCAGAGAGCTACACGCGGCGCCTGCTCGAGGACCGCAACCTGCGCCTGAAGAAGCTGGGGGAGGAAGCCGTGGAACTGGTCCTGGCCCTGGCGGACGGGGACGCCGAGCGTACAGCGGAGGAAGCCGCGGACGTGCTCTACCACGTCCTGGTGGCGTGCCGCGCGGAGGGCGTGGCGGCCGACGACGTGCTGCGCGTGCTCGCCGAGCGAGGAGCGGGCTGAGCGCCCTGCCCGACCTTCAGCCGGTCTGAGCCACAACGCGCGCGGGGGCCGGCCAGCCCTCCGTTGGCGCCGGCCCGGCTAGACCTGGAAGCCGGAAACCAGTTCCTTCAGGCGGTCCGCGGCCTCGAGCAGTTCGGCGCTCGCGGCGCTCATCTGCTCGGTGGCGGCGGACTGCTCCTCGGCGGCGGCGGAGACCTCCTCGGCCGCGGCGGCATGGGACTCGGCGGTGGCACCCACCGCGGCCACAGTGCCCTCTGCGGAGGCCACGGCGTTGCGGTTGTCGTCGGCGGCGGCGGCCACGCGCGCGGCGGCGTCCCGCATCTCGATGACGGCGGCCACGATCTCCTCGAAGGCCGCGTCCGCTCCCCGGGAGGTTTCCTCCACGCCAGCCACCTTGGCGGAGCCCTGCCCGATGATGGCCACCACCTCCTTGATCTGGCGCCGGATCTGCTCCACCGTGGCGGCCACTTCGTCCGACGCCCGGGCGCTCTCGTCCGCCAGCTTCCGGACCTCGTCGGCCACGACGGCAAAGCCGCGCCCGTGCTCACCGGCGCGCGCGGCCTCGATGGCCGCGTTCAGCGCCAGCAGGTTGGTCTGCCGCGCGATCCCCTGAATGGTCTCCACGAAGTCATCGATGCGGGCGGAATCCGCCTCCAGCTCCGTGACCTCCCGGCCGGACGAGGCCACCACCTCACGCAGTTCCAGGAGCATGGTGAGCGCCCGCCCCACCTCCAGGCGCTTGGACTCCGCCAGGTCACGGATGCGCTCGGAGAGCTCCCGCACGAGCCCCGAAGAGGAATCGATGTCCGCCGCCCGGCGGCGCATCTCGCTCAGCGACTCGTCCACGTTGCGCAGCCCGATCGCCTGTTCCTCGGCGCCCTCGGTGATCCCCACCATGGCCGTGGAAACCTCACCGCTGGAGCCGGCCACCTGCTCCGCGATGGCGGACAGGTCGGTGGCGCTGTTGCCGATGCGGCCCGCGGTGCTCACGGTCTCCCCCACGATGGTGCGGAAGCGCTCCGCCATGGTGGTGAAGGAGGTGGCAAGCACCTGGAACTCGGGCGGCATGCGGCCGTCCAGTTCCACGCGCAGCTGTCCCTCACCGAGCTGGTTGGCGGCGGCCACCAGCCGATCCAGCGGCCGCTGCACGGCGCGCAGCGTGAACCACAGGAAGATGGTGCCGATCACGGCGGTGGCCAGCAGGATGAGGATGAGCACCCGCTGGCGCGCGGCGGACTCCGCGCGGAGTTCGCTGGCGGTCTGCTGCACCCGCGTGACCTCGTTGGTGTTCAGCGCGCGGATGATGGAACGCAGCTGACGCGTGGTCCCCGAGAGCTGGCCAAGGCGCGCGAGCGCCGCCTCGGCATCCCCGGCGGCCATCTCGTCCTGCGCCAGCTGGTTTTCCCGCCGCAGTACGTTGTGCAACTCGATGAGACGATCCAGCCGTTCCAGTTCCGTCGTGCGCTCCTCCGGGGTGGCCACGCGCAGATCCGCCTGCCGGCGGTATTCCATGTAGCGATCCATGAAGGCGCTGTTCAGATCCTCGTACTGGATCTGCACGGTAGGGTCCGCCGTGAGGAGGTATTGCTGCCCGGCGGCGATCTCGTCCAGCAGGACGGTCTCCAGCTCCGCCCCGATGCTCGAGCGCTGGTACAGCTCGTCCATGCGCGTGGTTACCTGCTCGGTGATCTGGTCGAGGGTGTACCACCCCACGCCCCAGATCACCAGGGTACCCAACAGCGCGATCCCGAAGGCGGCTACGAACCGCCCCTGGATACGATCGAAGTATGCTCTGATTCTGTTCATCAGGTTCGGTTGTCCAGCGGGGAGGATGGCGGCAAGAATAGACGCTCCGGGTTGCGGCTGTCAACGGGCGCCATGAAGTTGTTTGCGGCGCCCGCGCGCGCGCCGGAAGCACCACCTCAAGCACGGGACGTGGAACGCCATGAGCCAGGCCGTGGGCCCAGCCGATGCATCGGGAGAGCGGCGCGAGCAGATCGTGCGCGCGCTGACCGTGCATTTTGCCGCCGACCGCCTGGGGATGGAGGAACTGGAGCGGCGGCTGGACCTGGCGCACCGCGCCCGCACGTCGGCCGAGCTGGAGACCGCACTCGAAGGACTGCCGGCCGTGGAGAGTACCAGTCCGCCTGCCGGGCGTGTGGCGCCGCGGACCGAGCGCCCGCCGGCGCCCGTGGAGCGCCAGCAACGGCGCTACGCCGTGGCCGTGATGAGCGGCGCCGACCGGCGGGGCCACTGGGTGCCCGGCGAGCAGAACCTGGCGGTGGCCGTGATGGGCGGTGTGTCCCTGGATTTCCGTGAGGCCCATCTGCCGCCGGGTGTCACCGAGGTGACGGTCTTCGCGCTCATGGGCGGCTGTGACATCGTGGTGCCGCCGTGGGTACGCGTGGAGGCGGGCGGCTTTGCCTTGATGGGTGGCTTCGATGCGGCGGAGTCGGATCCCTCGGCGGAGGCGGACGCACCCACGCTGCGCATCAATGGACTGGCCATCATGGGCGGGGTGGAAATCAGTGTGCGCCTCCCCGGCGAGAGCGCGCGGGACGCCAAGCGGCGGCGCAAGGCCGAACGGCAGGAGCTCGCGGACCGCCAGCGCCGCCTGCAGCGCGGCGGCTGACGCATGGCGGCGCGCAAGGCGGTGGCGCCGCCCCACGAGGAGGAGGCGCTCGGTAAGGCCTATGACGCGCAGCTCATGCGCCGCCTGCTGCGCTACGTGGGTCCCTATCGCTGGCGGGTAGCGGGCGCGGTCCTCCTCCTCCTCTGCGTGGCCACCCTCGAGCTGGTCGGCCCGCTCCTCACCGAGATCGCGCTGGACCGCGCCATACCCGCCGGTGACCGGGGCATGCTGGCGCTCCTGGCCGGCGTGTTTCTGGCGGCCCTGCTGCTCTCCTTTGCCCTGCAATACGTGCAAACGCTGGTCACCACGTGGCTGGGACAGCGCATCATGTACGACCTGCGCCGGGAGATCTTCGGCCGCCTCCAGCGCCTGGGCCTCCCCTTCTACGACCGCAATCCCGTGGGTCGGCTGATGACCCGCGTGACGAGTGACGTGGAAGTCCTGAACGAGCTCTTCAGCTCCGGCGTGGTGAGCGTCTTCGGGGACGTCTTCACACTGGTGCTCATCGTGGGCGCCATGTTCTGGCTGGACTGGCGGCTGGCGCTGGTGGCGCTGGCTGTGATGCCCGCCGTGTTCCTGGCGGCGGGGGTCTTCCGGGCCCGCATCCGCGATGCGTACCGGGACATCCGGGTGCGGCTGGCGCGCATCAACGCCTTCCTCCAGGAGCATCTCACCGGCATCCCCGTCATCCAGCTGTTCGGTCGCGAGGCGGCCACGGAGCGGCGCTTTCGCGAAGTGGATGGGGCCTATCTGGACGCCCACCTGCGCTCGATCACGTACTACGCCCTGTTCTTTCCGGTGATCGAGGTGCTCACGGCCGTGGCGCTGGCCGCCATCGTGGGTTTCGGGGGCTTCTGGATCCTGGAGGGCACCATGACCATCGGTGTGGTGGCAGCCTTCCTGCAGCTGGCGCGGCGCTTCTTCCGCCCCATCCAGGACCTGTCAGAGAAATACAACATGCTGCAGGGGGCCATGGCCTCCTCCGAGCGCATCTTCAAGCTGCTGGACACGGAGCCCGACGTGTCCGAGCGGCCCGGCGGCCGGTCCCTACCCGCACGACCGAAGGGGGAGATCGAGTTCCGCGGTGTGTGGTTCGCCTACCTGACCCGGGAGGGCGCCGCCACCGGTGCGGCCGGGTCCGATTGGGACTGGGTGCTGCGTGACGTGAGCTTCCGGGTGGCACCCGGCCAACGCATGGCCATCGTGGGGCACACGGGCGCCGGCAAGACCAGCCTGATCGCCTTGCTGCTGCGTTACTACGAGCCGCAGCGCGGGGAGATCCTCTTCGACGGCGTGTCCATCCGTGAGCTGGACGTGGGGGCGCTGCGCGAGCGCGTGGGGCTGGTGCTCCAGGACGTGTTTCTGTTCAGTCGGGACGTGGGGTACAACATCCACCTGGGGCGCAGCGACATTGATCGCACCCGGGTGGAGCGCGCCGCGGCCCGTGTGGGGGCCGACGAGGTGGTGGCACGCCTCCCCCGCGGCTACGACGAGCCGCTCGGCGAGCGCGGCGCAACCCTCTCAGTGGGCGAGCGCCAGCTCCTGTCCTTTGCCAGGGCCCTGGCCTTCGATCCACAGGTCCTCATCCTGGACGAGGCCACCAGTTCCGTGGATTCCGCCCTGGAGGAACGCATCGAGCGGGCCCTCGGCGAACTCATGAAGGGCCGCACTTCGCTGGTCATCGCGCACCGCCTCTCCACGGTGCGGAGCGCCGATCGAATCCTGGTCCTGCACCATGGCCAGGTGCGCGAGGAGGGCACGCACGCCGAACTGCTCTCGCACGGCGGCCTCTATGCGCGCCTGCACGAACTGCAGTTCGCCTCGGCACGGGGGGCGGCGTGAGGACCCGTACCGGCCTGCTTCTTGCCCGCTCGGGCACGGGCGGACCCACGACGGGCCCGCACCGGCGAGAGGGGAAGTGAGCGCATGCGCCTGGCTCTGGTGCTGATCGTCCTGGTGCTCGACGTCTGGGCGCTGGGCAGTCTCTTCGGGTCCGCGCTCAGCGGACGCCGCAAGCTGGCCTGGAGCGTAGCCATGGTATTCATTCCCCTGATTGCGGCGGCCGCATGGCTGATCCGCAACGCCGGGCACGAGCGCTCGCCACAGAGCCAATCATGAACGGAGACAAGATCCTGGTGGTGGACGATGACCCGGACGCGCGGGACATCGTGCGCACCTTCCTGGACGCCAACGGTTACGAGGTGACCACCGCGGCCACGGGCAAGGAGGCGCTGGCCAAGATGGAGGAAGTCCATCCTGTGCTGGTGCTGCTGGACGTGATGATGCCAGGTATGGACGGTTGGGAGGTGGCCCGGGTCATCAAGAACCATCCGGAGTTCGAGGACGTACGGATCGTCATGCTCACCGCCCGCAGTGACTTCACGGACAAGCAGGAGGGTCTGCGTTCAGGCGCCGACGATTACATCGTCAAGCCCATCGACCTGGAGAACCTGGCGGAGCGCGTGCAGCGCAACCTGGCCGCCCGGGGAAAGCAGGCGTGAGGATTCTGGCGCGTGTGCGCGACGCGGCGCTTCAGCGCTCCGTCGTTCAGGCCGCCGAACGCCTCGGCGCCGAGCTGGTGGATGGCGCTCCGGGTGGCGACGGAAGCGCCGCGTCGCCGAGCGGGGCGGCGGACATCCTGGTGCTGGAGATCGAGAACGGCACCGACACCGCCGCCCTGCGCGAGCAGGCGCGGCGCACGGACACCGCCCTGCTGCTGGCCTGTGCCGACAGCGAGAAGTGTGACGGCAAGGCGCTCTCCGAGGGAGATGACTGGCTCGCGCTGCCAGCCTCGGACGCCGAGGTACGCACCCGCATCGAGATTGCCCAGCAGCGTGCGCGCGGCCTGCGCGCCCAGCGGGAGAAGCAGGAGGCCGCCGAGCTGATCCGCTACGAGGAACTGCTCTACGACAAGCTGACCGGCTTCCCCACCCTGCCCGTGATGATCGAGAAGGCGCGCGAGCTGCTGGAACGCCGTGGCGAACTCACGGTGCTCTACATCCACTTCGTCTGGTACGAGAAGATCGAGGAGATCTACGGCTGGCAGAAGCTGGATGACGTGTTGGAGACCACGGCCGGCGCGGTGCGCACGTTCTACAGCCGGGAGGCCGCCAGTACGGAGAGCATGGCCATGGTCTCCCACATCGCCGATGACGACTTCATCCTCTTCACCCATGTGCCGGTCTCCCCGGAGATGGCCGAGAAGCGGCTGCGCGCGCTGGCGCAACGCCTGGAGAGCTTCCTGCGCGAGCGGGTGGAGGCCGATCACGGGGAGGACATCGCGGCGCTGTGCGGTATCTACGTGGGCGCCGCCACGGTCTTCCGCAACCCCAAGATCCGCACGGAGCGCCTCATCTACCGCGGCATCCGCGAGGCCGCCCAGGCGGCGCGCGGCGCCGAGCAGTGGGAGCGCACCCGCAAGGTCAATGATCTGAAGAGCACCATCCGGGACGGCTCGGTCTTCATCGAGTACCACCCCATCATCGTCACGGAGACGGAGGAGATCTTCGGCTTCGAGGCGCTGGCCCGCGGTGTCAAGCGGGAACTCCGCTCCCCGGAGGTACTCTTTGAAGTGGCGGAGGAGGCCAACATGGTCTGGGAGCTGTCGCGGCTCCTGCGCAAGCGGGCCGTGGACGGCATCATCAACGATCTGGAGGACGGGCAGCTGCTCTTCCTCAACATCGACCCGCACGACTTCAACGACCCCACATTCCGCAACCTCGACCCCGGCGACCTGGGCAGCGTCAAGGACCCGAGCCGCATCGTGCTCGAGATCACCGAGCGGACCGCCATCAAGGACTACCCCGCCTTCCAGGAGTATCTGGCGGTCTTCCGCGAGCGCGGCTTCCGCTTTGCCGTGGATGACGCCGGCAGCGGCTACGCCGGCCTGGGTTCGATTGCCAACCTGGCCCCCGACTTCATCAAGCTGGACATCTCGCTGGTGGCCAACATCGACACCAACTTCCTTAAGCAGAACCTGGTGGAGACCATGGTCCAGTTCGCGGAGGGCCAGGGCGCCAAGGTGATCGCGGAGGGGGTGGAGCGGCAGGAGGAGTTCGAGGCCATCAAGGAGCTGGGCGTCCACTACACCCAGGGCTTCCTCTTCCACAAGCCGCGCTATGCCGGCCTGCCCAAGGGCGGCGGCACCGCGGCCTTCTCCCACGCCCAGGCCAAGGAGAACCAGGCCGAGGAGGCGGCCGCCGAAAAGGAGGCCGCGGCCGAGCAGAAGGCCCAGGCCGAAGCCAAGCTGGAAGCGGCCGAGGCGGAGGCCAAGGCGGAGCGGGTGGTGGAGGCGGCCGAGCGCGCGGAGGCGGCCCGGGAGGCCGCGGAGGAGTCGGGGAAGACGGGGGCGGGCGGCGGCTGAGAGCGCACCTTGTACACCGTAGCACATTTGTGCTATAATGAGGAATCGACCGTACCCTGGAGGTTCCGATGGTGAGGAAGGTAACGCTCCGACAGGTTGGTGGTTCCATTGGCGCCACGTTGCCCAAGGACATGGCCGACCGGCTGCACATCAAGGCTGGCGACGATGTATTCGCCGTCGAAACGGAACAGGGCATCCTGCTCACTCCGTACGATCCCACCTTCGACGAGGCCATGGCCGCGTACAGGCGGACGGCCAGCAAGTATCGCAACGCCCTCCGGGAACTCTCGAAGTAAGCGTGTGGAGGAGCCTACCTGGTTGACCAGCGCCACGGTGGAAGTCCTGCACGCCGAGCAGATTCGGGAGCACGGAGGGCAGGCCGGCGTCAGAGACCCAGGCCTCCTTGAGTCCGCTGTGGCGCGCCCGCGGCATCAATGGAGCTACGGCACTACTGCGGATCTGGCCGGTGTGGCCGCGGAATACGGATTCGGCATTGCCAAGAACCATCCTTTCCTGGACGGTAACAAGCGCGTTGCCTTCGCCGCCACGAACGTTTTCCTCCTCATGAACGGCTGGGAAATCGAAACGCCTGAACCCGCCGTGGTGGACGTCATGTTACGCGTAGCTGACGGCCGCATGGACCGCGACGGCCTGGCTGCCTGGCTACGTTCCGTGCTCGTCCCCTTCGTGGATTAGCCCCGAGCGGCGAGCCGGTCCACCTCCAACATGCTCGGCCAGCCGCGCCAGCGTCTGGTAGCCCAGCTCCACCGCCCCGAAGCCGATGGTGAAGTCCCGCGCCTCCTTCGAGGCCAGGCGCATGCGCATGCTGACCCGCGTGCGCCGGCCTTCCTCCTCCTCCGCAAAGCTCACCCACACATCGAAGCCGTGCGGGTCCTCGTCCGTGTCAGCGTCGTGACGGTACTCGAGGCGCGCGGGCGGCTCGATCGCCCGATAGGTTACGCGGTTGGGGTAGACGGTGCCGTCGGGGCCCGTCATGGTGTAGCGCCAGGCGCCGCCCACGCGCACGTCCATGCTCAGCGTCTCGGTCGTGTAGCCGCGCGGCCCCATCCAGCGGTCCACGTGCTCCGGGCTGGTCCACGCCTCGAAGACCAGCGCGCACGGCGCGTCCACGACGCGTGAGAGGACCAGCTCCCGCTTCGCGCCCGCGCCCGCTGGCGCCAGCGCGTCCAGAATCTCCTCCAACCGATCCATGGCCACGCGCCACCGCCCGCCGGGCCTGGCGTCCACCTCACACGCCTCGTTCACGTAGCCACGTGGACCCCACCAGGCCGCCATGTGCCGGGCCTCCGTGCACGATTCCCACACCAGCGCGCGCGGCGCGGCGAAGACGCGGCGCTGAAGAATGACGGGTTGCGCGGGCGGGTAGACGAACATCGTCGCTTCAGAAACGCCGCCGCCCATGTGGGCCAGCTCCCCGGCCAACCGCTCGAACGCCTCGATCCAGCCCTGCACCTCATCCTGGTCCCGCTCGAGTCCGCTCTGGCGCACGGTCACCTTCGTGCGGGCGGCGTCCAGCGCTTCGAAGCGCACGTCGACGCGCATCTCGGCCGGGAAGCCCGGGCGCTCGCGCCGCGCCCCTGAGGGATCCGAGAAGTGGCACGGGAAGACCAGCCGCTCCGGCGCCGCCACCTCCTCCTAGATCCCCTTCACCCAGACGTCCTCGTGCTCCTCGAACGTAAGTTGGAAGTGCAGCTCCCCGCCCGGCCGCGGGTCGAGCCGGCAGACGGGCAGGGCGAAGCCGCGCGGCCCGAACCAGCGCGGCAGCGCCTCCGGATCCGTCCACGCGGCGAAGACGGCGCTACGCGGCGCGTCAAAGGTGCGGGATAGGACCAGCGCGCTGCCGGCCGCCGCCTGCGCCGCCCGCGGTGTCTCCGAGGTAGGATTATCCATGGCCGTGCTCATCGGTCTGCTTCCCGTGTTGGAGGTCCTTGAGGTAGTCATCCAGGCGACCGAAGCTCTCCTCCCAGTGCCGC
Source organism: Gemmatimonadota bacterium (assembly GCA_040905425.1). Classification (GTDB taxonomy): domain Bacteria; phylum Gemmatimonadota; class Gemmatimonadetes; order Longimicrobiales; family RSA9; genus JBBDRO01. Next base: position 16,750 of record JBBDRO010000052.1, read on the forward strand.
CGGTAGTGCTCCATCCAGGCGTCCACCTCGCGGAGCGGCTCCGGGGTGAGGCGGGCCGGCCGCCACTGCGCCTCCCGGCTCCGCTCGATGAGCCGCGCCCGCTCCAGTACCTTCAGGTGCCGGGAGATGGCGGGCAGGCTGATGGTGAAGGGGGCGGCCAACTCGGTGACGGTGGCTTCTCCGCGCGAGAGCCTGGACAGGATGGCCCGCCGCGTGGGGTCGGCCAGCGCCGAGAGGGTGCTGCTGAGGGTGTCCGTGGTCATGGGAATTCAACCATATAGTTAATTAACGTTTCGATAAAATACAGAACGTGCGGATGGACGTCAAGAGGGCAGCACGTTCTGGCCCCCCGGCGACTCTCACGAGGGGCAGGAAGTCCACGTGCGCGCCACGGCTGAACCGACCGGTCTACCTTCGCATCTTATGAAGCTGCACGCGCTGCACGCCCATGTCGTCATGGACAATGGCCAGCACGTAATTCCGACCGATGTCGAGCAGATCCTTGACGGTGCCCGTCTGCTCCGATGCGGATCTGAATCGGACCGGGATCGTGGCCGGCTGTGCCACGCTCGTGAGCCAGCGGCCGGCATAGTTGTATACGTCCCACCGCGGCAGGTCCCGATGCCAGGGCAATGAGTAGCGCAGCACCCAGAGGTTTCCGTCAGCATCGACGGACAGGGCGCGAAAGTGGGGTAGCGTCCGCGGGAAGTCTACATACCTGAGTGCGGTTTCCATGCGCCTGAGTCGGTCGCCGGACAGTCCGTCGAGCACGAGTTCCACGTAGCGGCGTTGATGCTCGTCCGTCACACTCGAGGCAGCGCGCCCGGCTTCGATGGTGACCTGGTGCCTGCCAGCCCGGTTGTATCCCTGGATGCTGCCAACCTCGGACTGGCCCACCCAAAGGTGGCCGCGGCCGGCGGCCGTCCAGACCGAGGGGGAGAACGGATAGGGGACGGTACCCCAACTGGTGCGGTAGTAATATTTTCCGGGAAACTGCTCTACCCAGATGCGCTCGCCGGTCAGGGTATCCAGGATCCGGAAGCCCCGCTGCACCCGCCTTAGCTCCGGCCTCTCCGGCAGCGAACCATTATCCTGATCGGAGACATCCATCGCTAGGCGCGTGCCATCGAGAATGGTGGCACCGGTCATGAAGGCGGAGCCGGGAATCAGACCGGTTCGGCCGACTTGGCCCCGCGGCCCGAAAACAGTGAAGCGCCGATCATAACCCAAGACTAATAGGGAGTCGCCGGGCAGGAAGTGGGCTCCGGCGAGCGACCTTGTCTCGCCGGGCCCCCCACCCCACGAGCCAACGGAGACCAGGTGCAGGCCAGCATCATCGTAGTAGCGCACCTTAAAGAAGCCCTGGCGGAAGTCCACCACCACGATGGTGCCGTCGCTCAGTACCCCGGCCGCGAAGACGTTGACCAGGATTTGCTCCTCCGGGCCGTCCGCCACGCCGATCGAGACGATAGGATCGGAGTCGATCTGCCAGGCGTCGTACCCCCACAGGGGCGCGGTGTCTCGCGCCACCAGGACGGACGTTTGCGCCCAGATCGGAGCCGGGGTGTACAGGAGCATGGCCGCGGCGATGCTCCAAGCTGCCGCGCGAGCCCGGCCATTAACGGGCTTCCTGCGCATGTTTCCCCCAAGAGTTTTCGAACCGCGCACGCAAAGTCCGGTGATCGGCGTCATCCCCCCGACGGAGTTTCCGCGAGCCGGGTTCGAACCATCTCGATGAGTTCGAGCGAGTCAGGGGTGGACGCGAGTAGGATGCCGTTGACGATGAGGGACGGCGTCCCCGGGAGGCCTATCTCTCTCGCTGCAGCCTGATCGGCCTCGATATCGACATCGACCTGATCATCTTGCAGGCAGGCACTGAATTCCTCGAGGTCGGCCACGCCTGCAGATTTCGCGAGATCCGTTGCGTTCAGCGTCGAAAGATCCTCAGAGGCATAGAGCAGATCATGGGCCGCTTCGAATCGATTCTGTCGCCCGGCACACTCCGCGATTCGCGCAGCGGGCATGGCATACTGATGGTTGGAGAGCGGAAAATGCCGATACACAAGACGAACCTCGCCTGGAAAAGCACGTTGAACAGCGGCAAGGTGCGGTTCCAGCCGACGACACCAGGGGCATTGGTAGTCCCCGAATTCAAGAATCACGAATCCTCCGGTCGGCGCTCCCATGACGTGTCCATCGGCAGCGTACGACCGCCAATCATCCACGGGCCTGTCCTCTCGCCCTGAGATTGGATCGGAAGCAGTGAACCGGTCCCAGGCAGCAGCACCGGCCAGTGCAATGGCGCAAAGCGCGACAAGCGCAGTTGCTCCGTCCAGGATAATGGTGCGGCGTCGATTCGTGGCACCCATTTGAGGCACTCCTCCTCTTCCGGACCGTGGAGATGTTGTGTCCAGAGCTGCAGACCCAGCACCCGAAGGAATGGCGTCCGGTGGAGGGACGTGCGCCACACGTCCCTCCACCGGATTGATTCATCGCGGCCTTAGTTTTCCAGCTCGCACTCCGCGACCCAGTCCCATTGCTGGTCCTGGCAGAAGATTTCCACTCCCGGAGGCGAATTGCAGAGCTCGGTTGGGAGGGTCCCGCACTGGGCGATACAGTGGTCGATGGTGTCACTGCAATTCGGTACGCATGCCCAACAGTTGTACTCCTGGGCCGATCCGACCCCAGCCCCGGCGGCAAGCTGAAGCAGCATGACCGATCCGGCGGCGACTCCCAGACGGATGAGGCTACGCATGGCCATCCTCCTTGCTGGTGGTGTTCCCGGCGTTCGAGACTTTCATTGCACGCCCGCTCAGGTCAGCCACCGCGCAATGCTCGCACGCCTCCGTTGGGTACAACCTGGATGGTTCGCAACCGAACCGCCATTCGCAAAATCTTAGCAAATCATCAGCAAAACATTAGTCATCGCCGAGAGGTCGCGATTCTGCCGCCGACGGGCGCCAGAAGTAGCCGCGGCCGCGGACGGTGCCGATCGTGCCCTCGAGACCGATCGACCTGAGCTTCCTTCGTAGATGGCTGACGTGATACGGCACGGCGTTCGTGAACCATGCCTTGCGGTGCCACACCGCGGACTTGAGCTCAGCTTGCGAGCAGGGGCGCCCTCCCGCCGCGATGAGCGCCTCCAGAACCTCGAATTCCTTCGGCTGGAGCGCCACGGAGCCGCCAGGTGCCGTCACCGTGCGCATGGATGAATCGAGTCTGATGCCGGCACCCGCCTGTCCGCCGTGCCGCGCATCACGCAAGCGGGCCTTGATGCGTGCCAGAAGTGGCCCCGTGTCGCCGGTTTTGACAACGAAGTCGTTCGCGCCGGCGGCGAATGCGTCGATCCTGTTTTTGCCCTCGCCGTGCGCTGTGAGCACCATGATCTGGAAGCGGTGGCCGGCCGCTCTCAGGTCCCTGATCAAATCTATGCCCCATCGATCCGGAAGCTCGAGATCGACGAGCGCCAGGTCGGGCGGCCGCGCGCTGATCGCCTCCTCGGCGGCGTCGGCCGTGGGGGCGATGGACGCAGCGTAGCCCACCTCCCGGAGGTTCACCTGAAGCCCCCAGGCGAAGTTGCCCTCATCCTCGACAATGAGAATCCGATGCATGTCCCTCCGGTGCTTCGGGAGGCCGCGCACAAGCATCCGGCAATGTTGACGGCACCGCGAGGGTTCGCGCGGTCACGGAGCGGATTTCTTTGGCAGGTTTGAGCGGCAGGCCGGGCCCGCGCGTATGCGGACCCTAATCCAGGGCGCCCCTGGAGGCAAGGCTTCGTGGGGACCGGACGCCCCCCAGCGGCTACCCGCCCCCCACCCCGCTCGTATCCGGCGGCGGCACCCGCACCCGCCGCCCCACCGGCCCGCCGCGCCGGCCGTCCCGATCCGCGTCCATCGTATCCGAATCCGCCCGCGGAATCCGGAACCGCGGCGCCCGGCGAAGTCCTGCAGCCATGGGCGCACGCGGGCGGCGCCCTCCACACCCTCGGTGCGCTTCCTGGCCCACTCCATGGCGGCGAAGACGATGTCGTACGGGTTGGCGTTGGGGTGCTGGATGCCGTAGGAGCCGCGCGCGTAATGCGACCTCATGAACGGCTGGGAAATCGAAACGCCTGAACCCGCCGTGGTGGACGTCATGTTACGCGTAGCTGACGGCCGCATGGACCGCGACGGCCTGGCTGCCTGGCTACGTTCCGTGCTCGTCCCCTTCGTGGATTAGCCCCGAGCCGGGCCCGGGCGCTCGCGGCGCGCCCCCGACGCACCGTTCCCGGCGTTGCCCTGACGCTACGCGTCACCGCCAGCCAGCGAGTCGCGCAGTGCCCGTGCCTCGGCGGCCGGACCGAACCCGGGATCCGCCGGCTCCCAGACGCCAAGCGCCCGGTCCAACTCCACGACCGCCGCGGCGGCGCGCCCCCGCTCGGCAAGGATGCGTGCCAGCTCCACGCGCGCCGCGGGGTCCGCCGGGCGGCGGCGCAACGCCTCCCCCACCTCCCGCTCCGCTTCCTCGAGCCGCTCCATGCCCCGCAGCGCCTCGGCCAGAAGGGTGTGTGTGGCAATGGCCGTGGGATCGAGGCGGATTTCCTCCCGGAACTCCTCGGCGGCCGCGTCCCAGGCGCCGCGCATAAGATGGGCGCGGCCCCGGCCGTTGTGGACGATGTGGCGGAAGATCTCGTAGCCCAGCGTGGCGATCATGCGCTCCATCCCAACGGCCGCCGCCTCCGCGGCGTCCGGATTGCCCAGCTCCAGTGCCATGCCCAGCTCACCCATGGGAATGAACATGTCCCACGGGGAGGTGAGTTCGGCGCGCGCACGCTCGACGATGGCGCGAGCGCCCGCCGTGTCCCCCGCCTGTACGTGGAGATCCACGGCGCCCAGGCGCTCGGCCGCCACGAGGACGGGTGCGTTGAACTCCGCGGAGGCCTGCAGCGCCGCCTCGGTGCGCTCCAGCGCCGCGCGCATCTGGCCGCGCAACGCCAGTCGCTTGGCCCACGCCGAGTGCACGAGCGAACGGTCCTGGGGCGTGCGCGCCGCCTGCTCCGCGCGGGTCAGTTCGGCGTCCGCGTCCGCCCACCGCTCCCGGTACGCGGCCACCTCGGCCAGCTTCAGCTGCGTGGCAACGTCGCCAGGCTTGAGCGTCAGCGCCTGCTCATACTGGGCGGCGGCGTCAGCCAGCTGGCCCTGCACGGCGTGGAGATCCCCCAGCGAGACACGGCCTCGATGATCCTCGGGGAACGCATCGGTATAGCGTTCGAAGGAAGCCAGTGCTCCCGCAAAGTCCCCGTTGGCCTGTTGTAGCGCGCCGATCTGCTGGAGCGTCTCGAGCTGGCCGTCATCCAGAGCCAGGATGGTCTGCAAGCTCTGGATGGCCCCCGCCCGGTCGTCGCGCACGAGCTGCACCTGGGCGCGCGCCTGATGCGCCAACAGGTCCTCGGGGAAGACCTCCACCCACATGTCCAGCACGGCGAAGGCACGCGGCGCCTGCTGGTTGATGAAATAGTAGTCGGACTTGACCATGAACTGCATGCGCTCGGGCATGCGGTAGAGGTTGTCCATGGCCGCCTGGATGGGTGCCACCGCCTCCGCCGAACGGCCCGCGAAGAGGTTCACCTGCGCCAGGGCATACTGCGCTTCGGCAAAGGCGGGATCCAGTTCCACGGCGTGCGCGAGCGCCTCCCCCGCGGCCGCCCAGTCGTCGCGCACGTGGATGGCCACCACGGCTTCCACGTAGCTCTGATACGCCTCCGCCGAACTGGTGAGGAGCTCCCGCGCGGGCAGGTCCGGCGCGTCCGGCCGGGGCTGCACATCCAGGGCGTCCTTGATGAAGACGCTCATGGAATCCGTCAGCGTGAGCACGTCCCGACCGGCGAAGGTCCGCTCCGCCACAAGGCCGCCGTCGGCCGTTTCGTGCAGGCGGAGGGTCGCGCGGACGAGGTCATCCTCTCGCGCCACGCTGCCGTTCAGGAAGTACTGCCGGTGCTGCTGCCCGGCCACCTCCCGTTGCAGGGTGAGCGGCACGCCGGTGAGCTCGGTGAAGCCCGCCTCGCGGAGCCGGTCGCGGAAGAGGACGGGGATGCGCAGGTCGATGAAGGCGTCCTGCGCCAGCTCCGTGTTCAGGGCATGCACGAAGGCGTAACGCAGCCAGCCGTCCGCGGGCGCCAACTCCGGCCCGTCGAGATAGAAGAGGCCCAGCCGCTTGCGGAATTCGGCCTTCGGTACCGTCCGCGTCACCGTATTGCCGTCCTCATCCTCCACCGTCACGGAGGTGGTAGCCGCGCCGAGCGGCTTGCCGCCGAACACGAGAACGGCGGCCAGGAGTGTCACGACCGCGTTCAGCGGCACGCCGACCTTCTCCGAGCGCACCCACTGATCCTGCCCGGGACGGCCGTGGTTCCACGCCAGGAGCACAACGCTGGGGATCATCAGCGCCGTGAGCAACAGCGCCAGGTCCACCAGGTGTGGCGAGAGCACGTAGCGCTCGGTGACGAACTGCATGAACTCGAGCAGCCCCCAGCAGGAGGCCAGGTAGATGGCCAGGATCTGCGGGACACGGCGCTCGGTCAGCATGCGCACGGCGGGGGGAAACATGACGCCTCCTGCGGTGGATCGGGAACGGCCCGACGGAGGGGGCCGCTTCCAATATGGCTCGGGAGGAGGCTTGCGAGAAGAGTGACGGCTAGCTCGGCGTCACCGCGATGGACACGGCGGCCCCGCGGCTACCGCCCGACCCCGCTCGTATCCGGCCGCACCCGCGCCCGCCGCCCCACCGGGCCGCCGCGCCGACCGTCCCGATCCGCGTCCAACGAATCCGCGCGCGGGATCGGGAAGCGCGGCGCGCGGCCGCGCTCGGGGGCCAGCGCCTCCACCGTGTAGTTGCTGGCGGCGTTCCAGAGGATCCAGTCCTCGAAGCCGGCGTCGTAGACGGCCTCGATCTGGGCGCGCACGTACGCGGGGCCGTAGGCGGGCTCGCCCAGAGAGAAATCCTGGAGCCAGGGGCGCACGCGGGCGGCGCCCTCTACGCCCTCGGTGCGCTTGCGGGCCCACTCCATGGCGGCGAAGACGATGTCGTAGGGGTTGGCGTTGGGGTGCTGGATCCCATAGGAGCCGCGCGCATAGTGCGACGGGTAGATCATGGGCAGCAGCGCGTCCGTCTCCGTGCGCATCTTCTTCCAGTTCTGCCCGATGCCCAGGTCGTCGGCGGCGGAGGTGGTCAGGCCGAAGACATCGGCGGTCACGGGCACGCCCAGGTCGGCCAGCTGCGCGCGCGAGTAGCGCAGGAACTCGGCGATGGCGTCCTCCTTGGTGCGGCCTTCACGCGCCGGCCAGACCGCCGTCCTCATGTAGGACTGCGGCACGTCGGGGAAGCGCACGTAGTCCCACTGCACCTCCGCGAAGCCCATCTCGATGGCCTCGCGCGCGATGGTGATGTTGTAGTCCCACACCTCGCGGTTGAACGAATCCACCCAGCCATGGCCATTGTTGTCCTGCCAGATGGAGCCGTCCTCCTTGACGATGGACAGGTCGGGCCGCGCCTCGGCCAGCACCTCGTCACGGAAGGCCACGATGCGCGCCACGGGATAGATCCCCGCGTCGCGGATCTCCTGCAGCACGGCGCGCATGTTCGGGATGGCGTAGTGGCTGTCGGCGCCCACGCGGCGCGCCAGCGCCACCGTGGACCGGTAGGAGAGGTGGCCCACCTCCTTCACGTCGATGACGAAGGTGTTGATCTCGGTCTGCCGCGCCAGCTCGATGAGCCGCGCCCGCTTGCCGGCCGCGCCCGCCGAGTAGGCGGTCAGGTAGATGCCGCGCAACGGCTCGGGTGTGGCCATGAGCTCCGGCTGTTCGTACGTCTCCAGCCGCTCGGTGGGGCCGGGCATGGGCGGCTCGGGCTCCACCGGTTCCGTTTCAAGCGACGTCCCCGCGCCGGCCTCCGCGCCCGCGTCTTCGCTCGCGGCTGCCTCCAGGTCCAGCGCCGCAGGCGCATCCGCCGGCGGCGCCATGCGCGCGAAGGCCACCATGGCAATCACGAGCACGCCCAGCGCGCTGGCCGCGTAACGTGGCCGGGCAAAGGGCCTGACGCGCGCCGCGAGGGCGGCTCGATCCTCGTCGCTTAAGAACTTCACGCGGTTCCTTCCATGCTGCGGTGCTGCATTGGCCTCTCTCGGCTTTCGTGCACGGGGTGTGCCGCCGGTTCAGTACGTGGGCAGCGACGGGTCCACCGTGCGCGACCACTCGTTGATGCCGCCGGTCAGGTTGGCCACGCGCGGGAAGCCGCTGGCGTGGAGGTAGCGCGCCAGGGCGCCGCTCCGGCTGCCGGTGCGGCAGATGAGGACGAGCTCCTCCTCCTGGTCGAGCTCACCCAGGCGCCCCTGCAGGTCCCCCATGGGGATGTGGCGCGCGCCCACGGCCTCGAGGCTGGAGATGTCCAGCTCATGGGCCTCGCGGACGTCGATCAGCGTGGGGCGCTCACCCGCGTCCAGGCGAGCCTTCAGCTCCGCCGGGGTGAGCTCCCGATGACCATTGGGCTCCGTGGTTTCCGCCATTTCTTCCTCCTTCAGTCCGCAGAACAGGTCGTAGTCGATGAGTTCGGTGATCGTCGGATGGTCCCCGCACGCGGGGCACTCCGGGTTGCGCTGGAGCTTCAGCTCGCGCCAGCGGAAGCGCAGCGCGTCGAAGAGCGCCAGCCGCCCGGCCAGCGTCTCGCCGATGCCCAGGATGAGCTTGATGACTTCGAGCGCCTGCACGCTGCCGATGATGCCGGGCAGCACGCCCAGCACGCCGCCCTCGGCGCAATTGGGTACCAGACCGGGCGGCGGTGGTTCCCGGAAGAGGCAGCGGTAGCACGGGCCGGTGCGGCCGTCGAAGACCGAGGCCTGCCCCTCGAAGCGGTAGATCGAACCGTAGACGTAGGGCTTCTTCAGCAGCACCGCGGCGTCGTTGGCCAGGTAGCGCGTGGGAAAGTTGTCCGTGCCGTCCAGGATGACGTCGTAGTTCTCGAGGATGCCCAGCGCGTTGGCCGAGGTGAGCCGCGCGGGGTGCCGCTCGATATGGACGTGCGGGTTGGTTTCGTGCAGTCTCCTGGCCGCACGGGCCACCTTCGGCGCGCCGAGGTCGTCGGTGCCGTAGAGGATCTGGCGCTGCAGGTTGGTGAGGTCCACCACGTCGTCGTCGATGAGGCCGAGGGTGCCCACGCCCGCGGCGGCCAGGTAGAGGGCGGCGGGCGAACCCAGCCCGCCCGCGCCGATCACCGCTACGCGCGCCGCCTTGAGGCGCTTCTGCCCCTCCCAACCCACCTCGGGCAGGGTGATGTGGCGGGCGTAGCGAGTGATCTCGTCGCGCTCCAGGCCTTCGTGGAGGGCGGGCGGCGAGCCGCCGGCGATGCTCGGGATGATCATGATTGTGTCCCCCTCCCCCAGGAGCGTGGCGTCCTGGCGTGGCAGCGTGCGCACCTCGTCCTCGTTCAGGAAGACGTTCACGTAGCCGCGCAGGGCGCCGTCCTCGGTGAAGAGGTGGCGGCGCAGGCGCGGGTATTCGCGCGCGAGGGCGTCCAGCGCGTCCTTCACCGTGCCGGCGCTCACGCAAACCTCGGTGGCGCCGTCGGCCAGGGGGCGGAGCGGCGTGGGGAGGTGGATGGTGGCGGCGGTGGTGCTCATGGCGTCAGCTCGTCGAAGCCGCTGCGATCCTCGCGCAGGCGCCAGGCGCGAAGTTCGTGGCCCTCCGCTCCAGCGATGACATAGATGAGACCGGGCAGCGCCCATTCCAGGTCGGTGGCCGACGGTGCGGCGCCCGCCCCCTCCGGATGGGAGTGGTAGTAGCCGACCACCTCCGCGCCCTGTTCGGCTGCCGCTGCCTCGAGTTCGCGGACCGCTTCAGGCCCCATGCGGAAGGCGTGCAGGGTGTCCTCCGCCTCGTTGCTCGCCGGGAGGGCGCAGGCCACCTTGGTGCCGCCGGCGTTGTCGGCCACGCCTACCAGCGCGCCGCAGCATTCCGCCGGCCACGCCGCGGCGGCCGCCGCCCGAATGGCAGCGCGCACCGCAGGCGCCATACGCAGCATGGCCTGGCCGGGGAGAGATTTGCTAATCACATCCGGAAGATAGCGCCGGGCAACGGGTTGGGTCCACGCCCCGGGGGTGCCGCGCAGGGGTGGCGAGTCGCACGCTGTGCATACGGCTGTGTACTGGGCGCGGGCCGGAATACGCGCCGAATAAAGACGCGATACGGCGGGCGCACGCGGGTGATGGCGCGCCGGAGCGCGGCCGGCGCGGCGGAGCGCGGCCGGCGCGGCGGAGCGCGGCCGGCGCGGCGGAGCGCGGCCGGACGCGGCGGAGCGCGCGGGATCGCGCGGGGGTGCGTGTCGCTCGGAGCTTCGGCAGAGTCCGCCGCGTGGTTGAGCCAAAATACTTTATAAAATATTTTGGCGGCCGGCCGGGCCGGACCGTGCGTCTGTGCCGAGCGTGCCAGCACCTGCCTTACGACGCTCATCCCCGAGACGCCGCCCATCGAGGTGGCTCAGGGCGCCGGAAGCAGGCCGGCCCGCTTCATGCCTATCACGCCACCGGAATCGTGCATGCCACTCGCATCAGCACAAGGAGATGATGATGGCCCACAGGAACCAGGAAGGCGACCGCCCGGAGGGCGCCGTTGGCAACGAGATCCCGGCTCGCGAGGGAGACCAGGAAGCCGAGACCGCTGGCACCGAAGAGTACGACCGTCAGCAGAGGCCGATCACGCACCCCCACCGCGGCAACGAGGCTCAGACCGAGCCACAGGAGCCGCGCGAGCTGGAGAACCCACCCCAGGAGCGGGGACCGCGGGAGCGCCAGAACGACGCGGTCTGAGGGCGCGGGCGAGCTACGCCGCGGCGAGCTACGCCCCGCCCCGCCCGTCCAGCAACTCCTCCACCAGCGCTGCGTTCGCCGCCGCGCCGCCCAGCCGCGCCCGCACGAAGTCGAGCGCCGCGCGGCCGGCGTCCTCCCGCGCGGCGCGGTCGGCGAGCAGACGCCGTAGCGCGGCCTCCGCCTCGGCGGCCGTCCGCGCCACGAAGCCGCCCCCCTCCGCGGCGAGCGCCTCGGCCTCGCGCGCGTTGCCGAAGCGAGGCCCGAACAGCACGGGCAGTCCGAGCGCGGCGGGCTCCACCACGGAGTGCAGCCCGTCCACGCCGAAGCCGCCGCCCACCCACGCCAGGCTGCCCGCCTTGTAGAGGTCGGCCAGCACCCCCACGCGGTCCACAACCACCACGTCGGGTGCGGGGGTGCCGGCCTCCACAGCGGCCAGGCGCGCGTGCTCCAGACCGGCCGCGACCAGCGTGCGCTCCAGGCCGTCGAGGTGGGCGGGTGTGGGCTCGTGCGGAGCGATCACCGCGCGCACCCCGTACGCACGGCGGACGGCCGCCAGCGCCGGCACGAGCAGCGCCTCGTCGGCGGGCCAGGTGGAGCCCGCCACCAGCAGCACGCCCGGGCCCCGCCGCACGGCTGCCACGGCGGGCGGCTCGTGGGCGGCGCCCCGCGCCGCAGCAGGCGCGGCAGGCGCACCGGCATCCGCGCCGCCATGCACCCGCCCCCACACCTGGTCGAAGCGCGCATCCCCGGTGACCCTGACGCGTCCGGCGGGGACGCCGAGCGCCGGGAAGCGGGCCGCGTCCTCGTCGCTTACGGCACCTATGGCGGTGAGCCGAGCGTAGGCGGGCTCGAGCGCCCACCGGCCGACGCCGGACGCCCTGGTTGAGCCGGACGAAAGCACGGCGTTGAGCAGCGCGCAGGGGATCCCGCGTGCGGCGGCCTCGCGCACCAGCACCGGCCAGATCTCCGTGCGCACGAAGACCAGGGCGTCGGGGCGGAGGGCGTCCAGCGCGCGACGGACGGGGCCGCGCGTGTCCCACGGCAGGTAGGCGCGCACGTCGGCGGGGACGCGGGCGGCCACGCGCTCGGCGGAGGTGGAGAACCAGGTGAAGGCAATCTGCACGCCGGGGCGGCGGGCCAGCAGCGCCTCCAGGATGGCCTGCGCCATCAGCGCCTCGCCCACGGAGGGGGCGTGCACCCAGACCAGCGGCGCCGACGGCCGCCGGTGCGCGGCGCCCCACGTGGCCAGCTGCGGCACCGCGGCGGCCCGGCCGGCCACGCCCGCCGAGAGCCGCGGGTGGAACGGCGCGGCCAGGCGCAGGACGGGGCGGGCGGCGCCCAGGGCGGCTTCGTAGAGGAGCTCACGCATGGGCGCGAAGGTAGAGGCCGCACGCGCGCCTTGTCCACACGCGTCCCGCGCACGCACATTGGCGGAGCGCGGCACGTACCGCCGCCGCCGTTCCGCGCACCCCCGACAGCGCACCCGAGCACCGGAGCCGCATGGCCGTGACCGCCCCCAGCGCCGCGCCCGTCGACGCACGCGACACGGGCCCGCCTCTGCTCTCGAAACCCGTCCTCTCCTGGGCGCTCTACGACCTGGCCAACACGGTGTTCTCCATGAACATCGTGAGCTACTTCCTGAGCGTCTGGGTGATCGACGTGATGGGCGGCACGGACACACTCTGGGCGCGCGCCAACAGCGTGGCCATGCTCATGATGCTGCTCACCGCGCCCTTCCTGGGGGCCGTCTCCGACCGGCTGGGCCGGCGCCTGCCCTTCCTCATGGTGAGCACGTTCCTGTGCGTGGGGCTGACCGCGCTGCTCGGGCTGCCGGGGCTGATGGGCACCATCGTGCTCTTTGTCTTTGCCAACTACTTCTTCCAGGCCGGCCTCATCTTCTACGACTCGCTCCTGCCGGTGGTGAGCACGCCGGAGAATCGCGGGCGCGTGAGCGGGCTCGGCGTGGGGCTGGGCTACGTGGGCTCCTTCCTGGGTGTGGGCATCGGCACCTTCCTGCTCACGCGCTACGACTACGTGGCCGTCTTCCGGCTCACGGCCGTCATCTTCCTGCTCTTCTCCATCCCGATCTTCGTGTTCGTGAAGGAGCCGCGCCGGCGCGCCCGCAAGCACGAGGGGCACATCCTGTCGGGCGCCTTCAGCCAGGTGGCACGCACCGTTCGTGACGTGCGCCGCTACCGGGGGCTCGGCCGCTTCCTCATCGGCCGCGCCTTCTACACGGACGCCGCCAACACGCTCATTGTCTTCATGGGCATCTACGCCATCCAGAACATCGGCTACTCGGAGACTCTCACGCCGATCCTCATGATGGTGGCCATCGGCGCGGCCGTGGCCGGCGGCCTGGTGTGGGGGCCGGTGGTGGATCGGCTGGGCCCGAAGCGCACCCTGGAGCTGGTGCTCTTCGGCTGGATGGGCACGCTGCTGGCGGCGTCGCTGATTCCGCTGCTGGGGCTGCCGCGCGTCCTCTTCTGGGGGGTGGCGTGCGCCGCGGGCATCTGCCTGGGCGGCACCTGGTCCTCCGACCGCCCGCTCATGCTGGTGCTCTCGCCGCCGGCCAAGGTGGGTGAGTTCTACGGGCTCTACAGCATGGTGGGCCGCTTCGCCGCGGTGATCGGTCCGCTTCTGTGGGCCTTCGTGGCGGAGACGCTCGGCATGGGCCGGCCCGTGGCGGTGCTCGTGCTCTTCTTCATGGTGGTGGCGGCGTGGTTCATCCTGCGCCGGGTGGATGACACGCCGCGGGACTGGCGGCCCGAAGAGCTGGGCGGAGAGGAAGCGGACCCTGCCCCCGCATGACGTGTTAAGCGACGTCCCCGCGCCGGCTGCGCCGCGCGCGCTTCCCTCCCCGGGCCCCGCCAGCCGCGTGATCACGCGTGTCGTGGGCTGGGCGGTATCCGTCTTCTACACGGTGGAGCGGCGCGGCGCGCCGCTGCCGGAGGGCCCCGTGCTGGTGGTGGCCAACCACCTGAACGCCCTCGTGGATCCCATGGTGCTTTTCCGCGTGGCGGGCCGCCCCACCCGCCCGCTGGCCAAGGCGCCACTCTTCGAGCAGGTGCTGGTGGGCGGGATGCTGCGGGGGCTGGGCGGGCTGCCCGTGTACCGTCGGCAGGACGATCCCGCCCTGATGGAGCGTAACGAGGACACCTTCCGCGCCGCCATCGACGCGCTGCTGGCCGGGGACGCGCTGCAGATCTATCCGGAGGGAAAGAGCCACTCCGAACCGGCGCTCGAGCCGCTGCGTACGGGCGCGGCGCGCATCGCGCTGGCGGCCGAGGCGGAGGCGGACGAGGCGGGCGAGGGGGCGGCGGGCGGGGCGGCCGAGGATGCCGAGGAGGGCGCGGGCGCGGCGGGCGGGGCGGGGCCGGGCGGGGCGCCGGGGCTGGGGCTGCGGGTGGTACCGGTGGGCCTCACGTACGAGCGTAAGCAGTTCTTTGGCGGGCGGGTGCTCGCGGAGATCGGCGCGCCCTTCGAGGTCCGCCCCTGGCTCACGGCCGACGGCGCGGAGGACCAGGCGGCGGTGCGCGGCCTGACCGAGGAGATCGCCGAGCGCCTGCGCGCCCTCACGCTGAACCTGACCGAGCACGCGGACCGCCCGCTCCTCGAGGCGGCCGACCGGCTGTGGAGCCGCGAGAAGGGCGTGCACGGCTTCCGCGAGCGCGAGGGCATGGCCGAGCGGGTGCCGCGCCTGCGACGCTTCGCGGAGGCGCTGGCGTGGCTACGCGAGAACGATCCCGAGCGCTACCGCGAGCTGGCCGCCGGGGTGCGCCGCCACGAGCGGCTGGCGCGTTCGCTGGGCGCCGAGGAAGGGGACGTACCGCCGGGCTACGCGCCGCTCTCGGTGCTCCGCTACGTGCTGCGTGAGGGCGCGGCGCTGCTCGTGGGGCTGCCGCTGGCCGCCCTGGGCACGGTGCTCTGGTACCCCGTGTGGGTGGCGCCGCGGCTCACGCTCCGGGTGGTGCGCCCGGACGTGGAGTCCGTGGCCACCTACAAGCTGGCCACCGGCTTCCTGGCCGTGCCGCTCATGGTGCTGCTCGTGGCGCTCGCGGGGTTCTGGCTGTGGGGGTGGGCGGGCGCGCTGGCGGCCGGCCTGGCGGCGCCGGCGCTGGGCCTGGTGGCGCTGGCGTGGCGCGCCCGCTGGGGGCGGGTGCGGGAGGACGCCCGCCTCTTCCTGCGCGCCTTCGGGCGGCGGCGCACGCGGGGGCGCATGGCGGAGCGGCGCGCCGCGCTGGTGGCCGCCTTCGACCGGGTGCTGGCGGAGATGGCGGCGGAGGGGAGCGCCGCCTCAGAACGCCGGAGCCCGTAGCACCACCGCCAGCGTGAGCACGGACACCGCCGCCCACAGCAGCAGGCCCAGGACGAGCGGGCGCCAGCCCACCCCCCGCAGCGCCTCCACGGAGAGTCCCGCCCCGATGAGGAAGAGCGTGAGCACCAGGAGCTGCCGCGCCACGGCCACCAGGCCCTCCATCAGGGGCACGGCGCCAGCCGGCGCCAGCGAGCGCATGAGCGCGGCCAGCAGGAAGAGGCCGATGAACCAGGGGATGGCGGGCATGCCGCCTGGCGCACCCCTCCCCCGGCGGCGCATCCAGAGCGCCGTACCCAACGCCAGCGGAAAGATCCACAGCGCGCGCGAGAGCTTCAGCACCGTGGCCAGGCGGAGCGCCTCGGCGCCGTAGCTGGCCGCGGCGCCCACCACCGAGCTGGTGTCGTGGATGGCGATGGCGGCCCACAGCGCGAACTGCCCCTGGGTCAGCTCCAGGGCGCCGCCCACCAGCGGGAAGACGTAGAGCGCCACGCCGTTCAGCAGGAAGACGGTGCCCAGCGCCACGGCCATGGCGTGCGGACCGGCGCCGATCACGGGGCCCACCGCGGCGATGGCGCTGCCGCCGCAGATGCTCGTGCCCGCCGTGACCAGGAAGGCGGTGTGGCCCTCCACGCGCAGCCAGCGACCGAGCAGCGCGCCCAGCGCCAGCGTGGCCGCGATCCCGCCCGCCGTGTAGAGGAAGCCGGCCGCCCCCGCCGCCAACACCCGGCCGAGCGGCAGCCCGAAGCCCAGCCCCACCACGGACGCCTGCAGGAGGAGCCGCGCCGCCGGCCCCGTGTGCCACGGGAACGGATCGCCGAGCGCCAGCGCGAAGGCCACCCCCACGGCCAGCGCCAGCGCGGGTGTGACCGCGGGCAGCAGGCAGAGCAGGCACAGGAGGAGGAACATTCCCCGCCGCAGCGGACCCGTGCGGCCGGAGGAGCGCCCGGGCGGACTACTCAGGCGCGTACTCCCGTGCGTCGGGGTCGGCCTGGCGGCGGATCTCCACCAGATCGGCCGTGGCGTCCGCCTCGGCGGGGACCTGATCGGCCACGGCGCGGATGGCGGCGCTCAGCGAGTCCGCCTGCACGTCCACCACATGGTACTGATGGCGGTTGCCGCCGTAGCGAAGCGTTGCGCGGTACTGGGGCACGATGCGTCCTCGTTCGTGATTCGCAGGTTCAGTCGCGGCGCGGGGCCGTGAGCAGCGTGACCATGGTTTCCCCCACGCGGCGCGTCCGGCCGCGCACGCCCAGGGGGGCGTCCGCCGCGTGCTCGAGCACCAGCAGGGTGCTGAAGGGCACCTCCCGCCAGCGCGCCAGTACGCGGTCCAGCTTGCGCGAGCCGTAGGGCGGATCCGCGAAGGCCAGGTCGTAGGCGGCCGCCGGCAGGCGCTCCACGAAGGGGATGGCGTCCCGGTCGAAGACGCGCGCCCACGTGCGGGTGCGGAAGGCCGCCACGTTGGCCTTGAGCGCGTGGATGGCGGACGGGCCGTTCTCCACGAAGTCGCAGCTGCTGGCGCCGCGCGAGAGCGCCTCCAGCCCCAGCGCGCCGGTGCCGGCAAAGAGGTCCAGCACGCGCGCCCGCTCCACCGCCGCGCCGACCAGCTCGAGCGCCGCCACGCGCACCGCCTCCGCGGTGGGACGCACGCGCCCGGCGGGGGAGACCAGGTCCCTGCCAGCCCAGCGGCCGGCCACGATCCTCACGTCAGCGCGCCGCGGCGCTCCACGCCGCCCAGGCGAGCAGCGCCCAGCCCGCCAGGAAGCACACGCCCCCGATGGGCGTGATGGCGCCGAACCAGCGCGGCGCTCCCAGCGCCAGGGCGTACAGGCTGCCGGCAAAGACCACCACGCCGACCACGAAGAGCCAGCCCGCCGCGGCCACCAGGGGGGTGCTCCAGCGCGTGGACGCCCATGCCACGGCCAGCAGCGCCAGGGCGTGGTACATGTGGTAGCGGGCGCCGACCTCGAAGATGTCCAGCCGATCCGCCGGAAGACGGCTGGATAGTGCGTGCGCGCCGAAGGCGCCCGCCGCCACCGCGAGGAGCGCCAGCAGGGAGCCGAGTGCAAAGAACGTGCGTTCCA
Source organism: Gemmatimonadota bacterium (assembly GCA_040905425.1). Lineage (GTDB taxonomy): Bacteria > Gemmatimonadota > Gemmatimonadetes > Longimicrobiales > RSA9 > JBBDRO01. The sequence continues at coordinate 33,983 of JBBDRO010000052.1, forward strand.
TCGTCGCTTGCATGAAGGAAACAGGGGGACTGCCTGTCCGCGAGGGCAACCTAGCGCACCGGGCCGGGGCCGGCACCTTCCCCCGCCGGAACCGTGCGCGCATCTTGTGGGTCCCATGCGCATGCACAGGACCGTCCTCACCCTGCTGGCCGTGGCGGCCATGGCCACCATCACGCTGACGTGCTCGCCCGGCTACCTGCTGCGGGCGGGCGTGGAGGAGGCGCGCATCCTGAGCCGGCGGCGGCCCATCCCGCACGTGATCGCCGATCCCGCCACCACGCCCGAGACGCGGCGGCGCCTGGAGCTGGTGCTGCAGGCCCGTACCTTTGCCGACAGCTATATGGAGCTGAACGCCGGCCAGAGCTTCACCACCTACTCGTGGGTGGAGAGTGACACGCTGCTCATGGTGCTCTCCGCCGCCCGCAAGGAGCGCTTCGAGGCCTACACCTGGTGGTTTCCCATCGTGGGCCGGGTGCCCTACAAGGGCTACTTCGACTTCGACGCGGCCGCGGCCGCGGCCGCGGAGCTGGCCGCCGCGGGCTACGACACGTACGTGCGGCCGAGCGGCGCCTTCAGCACGCTGGGCTGGTTCAACGATCCGCTGCTGAACACCGTCCTGGACTACGGGGACGTGTCGCTGGTCAATACCGTCATCCACGAGCTGCTGCACAACACGCTGTTCGTGCCGGGCCAGGTGGCCTTCAACGAGAGCTTCGCCAATTTCGTGGGGGACCGGGGCACCATTGCGTTCTTCTGCGCGCGCGAGGGGGAGGAGAGCGAGCGCTGCGCGCTGGCGCGGGCGTCGTGGGCGGACAACCTCCTCTACGGCGCCTTCCTGAGCTCGCTGGTGGCGGAGCTGGAAGCGGCCTATGCGCGCACGGACCTGCCGGTGGCGCGGCGCATCGAGCTGCGCGAGGAGGTCTTCAGCGCGGCCAGGACCCGCTTCCGCGCGGAGGTGGAACCGGCGCTCCGCACGCGCGCCTTCCAGGGCTGGGCCGAGCGGGAGGTGAACAACGCCACGCTCATCGGCACGCGGCTCTACTACCAGCAACTGGACCTCTTCGAGGCCGTCTTCCAGCGCTACGGCGGCAATCTGGCGGCGGCCATCGCGGCCATGGCGGAGGCGGCGGAGCGGACGCCGGGCGCGCCGTTCGACGCGGTGGCCGGGCTGCTCGACTAGAAAACTCTGGTCGGAGCCACCGCCCCCACTTACCTTGGGAGCCGTGCCGCTGCCCGCGCGGCGCCACTCCCCCAGCCTCGCACGCCCCCGGAGCGCGCCTGACCATGGTCGACAACAACGTCGTCCTAGCCGTCCTGTCCGTGATGGCCCTGCTCTTCATTGCGGGCGTCCTCTCACTGATCACGGCGCGCCTGCGCGTGCCCTTTGCCGTGACGCTGGTGGTGGTGGGCCTCATCCTGGGTGAGCTGCTGCGGCATTTTCCCGCACTCACGCCGCTCGGCGCACTCCGCCTCACGCCGGACCTGCTCATCTGGATCTTCCTGCCCACGCTCATCTTCCAGGCGGCCTTCGAGCTGGACGCGCGGGTGCTGGCGCAGAATCTCCTGCCTATCCTGGTGCTGGCTGTGCCGGCCATCTTCGTGTCCTTCCTCATCGTGGGTTTCGGCCTGCACTGGACCATCGGCCTGCCGCTCGGCGCCGCGCTGCTCTTCGGCGCGCTGATCAGTTCTACCGACAGCTCCGCGGTGCTGGCGGTCTTCCAGGAAGTGGGCGCACCCAAACGCCTGGTGGTGCTGGCCCAGGGGGAGAACCTCTTCAACGACGCCGCCTCCATCGTGGTCTTCCAGATCGTGGTGGGCGCCCTGGCGGTGGCGGGCGCGCAGGCCGCGCAGTCGGGCGCCGCTCTGGTGCTGGGCAGCGCGGGCGCCTTCTTCCTGAACTTCTTCGGTGGCATTGCGGCCGGCTGGGCCATGGGGCGCGTCTTCACCATCCTCACGGGCATCATCGAGGATGATGACCTCATCGAGATCCTGCTCACCACCTGCGCCGCCTACCTCTCCTACCTGGTGGCCGAGCTGGCCTTCCAGGTGAGCGGCGCCATGGCCACCGCGGTGACCGGCCTGGTCATGGCCAGCTCCGGGCGCACCAAGTACACGCCCGACACGCTTCGCTATCTGGAGCGCTTCTGGGAGTTCCTGGCCTACGTGGCCAACGCGCTGACCTTCCTGCTCATCGGCCTGTCCGTCAGCCTGGCCGCGCTCACGGGCTCGATCCTGCCCATCGCCGCCGCCATCGGCGTCTCCCTGCTGGCACGCGCGGTAAGCATCTACGGACTCTTCCCGCTGGTGAACCGCATGCCCGCCATGGAGCGGGTGGACGTGCGTTACCAGAGCACGCTGGTGTGGGGCGGGCTGCGCGGCGCCATGGCGCTCGTGCTGGCGCTCAGCATCCCCGAGACGCTCGCCGGTCGGGAGCTGCTCATTGCCATCACCTTCGGCACGGTGCTCTTCAGCCTGCTGGGCCAGGGTCTCACCCTGCAGCCGCTCATTGCCGGCCTGGGGCTGCAGAGCGCCACCCTGCCCGAGCAGTTCGTGCGCGACGAGAGCATGCTCACCGCCAAGCACCGCGCCCGCCAGCGCCTCTCGGAGCTGCGTAGCGGGGGCATGTTCAGTGACTCGGTAACGGAGGAACTGGAGCGCAGCTACAGCGCGGAGGAAGCGGCCATCCGGGAGAAGATCCAGGCGCTCCGCGAGCGGGGGCATCTGGGCAGCCGCGAGGAGCTCAAGCTGCTCAAGCGCGAGTACCTGCTGGTGGAGAAGCGCGTCTACCAGGACCTCTTCCACCGGGGCCAGCTCTCCGAGAAGGTGCTGCGCGAGCTGCACCACTCCATCGAGTTGCAGATCGACCATCTGCGGAGCGGCGGCGCCACGCCCGCGTGGACCATCCACTCGCCGCTCCGCTGGAAGCTGGAGGCCGCCTTCTTCGCGGCGCTGGACCGCGTCTTCCCGTGGGGCAACACCGTCCAGCACTTCCGGCTGAACCGCATTGCCGACCTCTACGAGGGGCACTGGGGCCGCCTCATGGCCAGCCAGCGGGTGCTGGACGAGCTGGACACCATCGAGGCCGACGGCACCAACGCCCCCGAGCTCGTCCAGGAGCTGCGGGACGTCTACCGCCTCTGGAACCGCAACGCCCGCGCGCGCCTGGACGCCGTGGCCGAGCAGTTCCCGGAGTACGTCACCAAGGTGCAGCACCTCATGGCCGCCCGCCTCTGCCTGCAGGCCGAGGAGGAGGTCATCGAGGAGATGGAGCGCCTGGACGTGCTCCCCGAGCGGGAGGCGCGCCAGATGCGCGACGTGGTGCGCCGCAAGATGAAGCGCCTGCGCAAGAAGCCGCTCCACGAACTGCGCCTGCGCCCCGAGCAGCTCCTGGTCAAGGTGCCGCTCTTCCGGTCGCTGCCGCAGTACGAGTTCGAGCGCATCGTTAAGCTGGTCCGACTGCGGACCTTCCTGGCCGACGAGCGCGTCATCCGCAAGGGCACGGAGGGAGACTCCATGTTCCTCATCGGCCGCGGCGTGGTGCGCGTCACGGTGGACGCCCAGGGCGGCGACCCCATCCCCATCGCCACCCTGCTGGCCGGCGAATTCTTCGGCGAGATGGCGCTCCTCTCCGGCGAGCGCCGGAACGCCGACGTCACCACCGCCACGCACTGCACGCTGTACGAATTGACGAGGGCCGACCTGGAATCCGTCACCCAGGACTGTCCCGCCATCCGCAACGTACTGGAGGCCACCCAGCGGGAACGGAGCATCAAAGTCGTCTCTTAAGCGACGTCCGGACGCACGTTCTTCGCGCGCGCGCCG
>JBBDRO010000053.1:0-6880 GCA_040905425.1 Gemmatimonadota bacterium
CGGCTGGACTAGTATCGAGGTGAAGGTGAGCCCCAGCAAAAGAGCGGTCGCATAGGGCAATGCTTGTGTCCTCAAGGTGTCTCCGGGCTTCGGATGATGGGCGGGCTAGTTTTTTCCTTCATGTGGCTAAACAACTACCTACCTACCCCTATTAACCCACCAACCCCCTTACCCCCCCCCCGTCCAAAAAAGAGGACACATCGTCAAACCCGCTGATTCCCTTTGCCAGCAGGGCATTCTTGATGTTCCGATACGCCGCCGTCTTCCGCTTCTCCAACGCCTTGGGGGTGGCATTCAGCTCCGCCGCAGCTTCGGCCAGCGAGTGTTCCTCGTAGGTTGTGAGCCTCACGGCGGCCCGCTGTTTGGGGGGTAGATCGTCCACGATCTCAGCCAGGAGCCGTTGGAGCGCGGCAGCACCGATCGCCACGGCGAGCTCGCGCGGCCTCGGTGTGCCTGCCTCGGGCGCATTGGCCAGCGGCGCCTGCTTCAGCAGTCTATCCAGCACCCTCCACGCCTCCCGACGCACGGCCCGGAACAGGTACCGGCGGCGTTTCGGCGCCGGTACCCGTGCCAGAAAATCCTCTGGCAACTTGCTGAAGACCTCGTGCACCGCATCCTGCGCGCGCGCAACGTCGTGTAGAATCCGGGTGGCGATTCGGATCATCTCCGGCGCGTGCGCTACATAAAGCTGCGCGACTTCACGCCTGTCGACCGGGTTGAATGCTGGCTGTGCCATGGACACACTCCTGCCGGGGGCCCCGCCCTGGGGAAGGCGGCGCCAGATGGACACGGGGAGTCTACAACGCCGGCGGGTGGCAGGTGGGAACCGCGGACGAGGGCGGAGGCTACGGCACCGTCGCACCCCCATGTCTAGGCCCCGGCCGCTCGAAAGGCAAGAACAATTTGCCGCCAGCGACCGCACGCAGCCCGGAACCGCATGACGCTCACCGCGCGCGCCCTCGCCCTCAACCTCACGGCCATCAAGCTGGCCTCCTTCCTGGGCGCGCTGGACTTCATGCGCCCATCGCGCCCGCGCGCCGCTACCGCCGTCTACCCGACCCCCGGCCGCGTGCCGGCTGCTCGCTCACCCGCTTGACCCACACCCCCCCACCGCCTATTCGTCCCTGGGCAACCTTCACCGCCGAGGCCGCCATGCTGCTCCGTACCCTGCGCCCCCTGCTCCGCACGCCCGTTGCCGGGCTCCTTGCCGCCGCCCTGCTGGCGGGCGCGTGCGCGCCCGCCACAAGCACGCGCCAGCCGGCCGCGAGCGCCGCCGCGGCCAACGTCTACCCGGCGGCCGAGTGGGAGCGGTGGCCGGCGCCCGAGGCTGCTGGCTACAGCAGCCAGGGGCTGGCCGCCGCGGAGGAGCGCCTGCGCGAGATCGACACCACTTCCTTTCTGGTCATCGTGGGCGGGCGGGTGCTCTTCGAGTACGGCGACGTGAGCGAGCTCAGCTACCTGGCCTCGGTGCGCAAGAGCATCCTCTCCATGCTCTACGGCATCCACGAGGCGCGCGGCGAGATCGATCTGGACGACACGCTGGCCGAGCTGGGCATCGACGACGTGCAGGGACTCACCGACGCCGAGAAGCAGGCCACCATCCGCCATCTGCTGATGGCCCGCTCCGGGATCTACCACCCCGCCTCCAACAGCGGAGACAACCTGGCCGACGCGCCGCCGCGCGGCTCCCAGGCGCCGGGCGCGTACTACCTCTACAGCAACTGGGACTTCAACGCGCTGGGCACCATCTTCGAGCAGGAGACGGGGCAGAGCATCTACGACGCCTTCCAGGTGGACGTGGCCGACCCGCTCCGCCTGCAGGAGTACGACCGCTCGCGCCACCGCCGCTCGGGCAACGAGGAGTCCTCGCGCCACCTGGCCTACCACTTCACGCTGTCCACGCGGGACATGGCGCGCATCGGCTACCTGATGCTGCGTGAGGGCCGCTGGCAGGACGAGCAGATCGTGCCCGCCGACTGGGTGCGCGAGAGCACCTCCGCGCTCACACCGCTCGAGGAGATGAACCCGCCCGGCCGCCGCGAGGGGCGGCAGGGCTACGGCTACCTGTGGTGGGTCTTCGACGGCCCGCACGTGAGCGGGCCCTGGGAGGGGGCCTTCACCGGCAACGGCGCCTACGGCCAGTACATAGCCGTCTTCCCCGCCCTGGACATGGTGGTCGTGAACAAGACCGCCGTGCCGCCCTACGAGCGGAGCACGTCCTACGGGGAGATCAACGGCGTCATCCAACGCATCATGGACGCCCGCTGCCCGGGCGGCAGCTGCGAGAACTGACCAGCCATGCTCGAGGCGGTGCCAAAGAGCATCCTCTCGCCGGACTTCCGCGTGCTGGAGGACGGGCAGGAAGTGACGCTGCTGGATGCCTCCGCCTGGCGCGAGCGGGCGGAGGTGGAGATCGCGGGTGCCACCTGCCGCCTCTACCGGGAGGGACTCACCAGCGGCGCCTTCGTGATTGAGTACGACGGTGTGAGGCTGGCCAGCGCCACCAAGCCAAGCGCCTTCCGCAGCGCCTTCGACGTGGACGTGCGCGGCCGGCGCTTCACGCTGCGCAAGCTCTCCATGTGGAAACGGGGCTTCGGCCTCTACGAGGGCGGCGTGCCGGTGGGGACGATCGAGCCAGCGAAGTGGTACTCGAAGCGCTCCATCGTAAATCTGCCCACCACGCTGCCCCTGCCCGCCAGGGTCTTCATCTTCTGGTTGGTGACCATCGTCTGGCGGCGGGACGCCGCCGCCGCGGCGGGCTCATAGGCGCGGCTGAAAACCTGGTTGGGAATCACAAAGAAACGGCACGAGGAACTGGGAAGATAAAACTTGACAGTCGCTACCGTGGGCGGTAACGTTTGGCATGGTGAAGTGGGACCTTGAGAACGGGCTGGCCATGAAGGGTAAGGCGACTCGACGGATCAAGGCGTTGATCGAGGAGCTCGAAGCCGAGGGGGAGCTGTGAGGATTGAAGAAGCTGTCGCCAACAACCGCCGCAAGGGGTTCGAGTTGAAGGTTGGGAAGGAGGTTCTCTTCTTCCCCTACGCCAGGCTTCGTGTCCAGCCTTCGGCACAGAATCGCGTGGAGGAGGTGCGCCCCGATCCGGAGCTGGGATATGAGGGCTTCACCTATAGCCTTGAAGATGGATCAGAGGATACGGTGCATGTGGATGCGGTCCTGGAATACAACCAGGATCCTGACTACATGCGCGAATTGCTACTTCACAACCTGACGGTTGAAGTAAGGAAACAGCTCGAGGAATCGGAGTTGTCCCGCCGCGAGGTAATCCGGCGGCTCGGGACTTCTCCAAGTCAGTTCTACAGGTTGATTGATGAGGCGAACCGAACGAAGTCGTTCGGGCAGTTGTTTGACCTGCTACACATCCTCGGATGCGAAGTGGAAGTAAAGGTTGGCGGGCGGGGATTCCGCTCAGGGACACGACGGACTCGCAGAAAGGCTGTGGGCGGGTAGTCGATAAGGGAATCCGAACGAACCTCTTCATCTGGTAAGCAGGCAACCTCAGCGCCGCTCCCAGTAAAGCAGCCCGCCCGATAGCGCGCCGGAGATCACCTCCGCCACGCCGTCTCCGGTCAGATCCCCGAAGGCCGGCGTGCCGTAGGGCGGCAGCGGCAGCGCCGCCCACGGCTCGGGCGCGGCCCAGGCGGGCTCGGTGGCCGTGCCGGTGTTGCGCACCAGCAGGGCGCCGGGCTCCTCGCGGCCGATCACGATATCCAGATCCCCATCGCCGTCCACGTCCACCAGGGTGGGTGCGCTGCGGCGCCCCGCGTCCAGCTCCCCCAACGCCGCGGGGTCGGCCTCGAAGCGCGCCTCCTGCGGGGTACCCACGTTGCGGAAGAAGGTCACCCGGCCCGAGGCCTCACCCACGAGCAGGTCCAGGTCACCGTCGCCGTCCACGTCACCGAGCGCCGGGACGGTGTTGCTGCCGCGTGTGAGCTGCACGCTGCGGGATGGGTCGGGCACGAAGCGGCCGCCCTCGTTGCGGTAGAACTGGACGCCTTCGCGCCAGGTGCCCAGGAGCAGGTCGGGCAGCCCGTCACCGTTCAGGTCTCCCAGCGCGGGCGCCGCGTGGTAGTAGGGGCCAAGGTTCAGGGTATCGGTGAGCACCAGCCGCGGCGCCGTGGCGCTGCCCTCGTTGCGGTAGAGGTAGACCCGCGCCGAGTCCGCGCGCGTGGGATCCAGCTTGTTGCCCACCAGCAGGTCCAGGTCCCCGTCGCCATCGATGTCGGCCAGCGCGGGCACGCTCTCGGAGCCCACGTCCACGGCGTCCAGCAGGCGGCGCGTGCGGGGCTCCAGGCGGCCGTCGTTCCGGCGCATCCACAGGTGCAGGTTGTCGGCGGCCGTGCGGTTGGGGTTGAAGGCGCCACCGAGCACGCCCACCAGCAGGTCCATGCGGCCGTCGCCGTCCCAGTCCACCGGGTAGGGGGCGTTGTAGCCGCTGGTGGAGAGCGGCTCGGCGACGGGCACGACCGCCGGTTCGGAGCGCAGCGAGGGCCGGGTGCAGGAGCCCCGGTTCTCGATCAGCAGCACGCTGGGTTCGAAGAAGTCCCCCCACAGCAGGTCCTGGTCGCCGTCGCCGTCCCAGTCGGTGAAGGCCATGCTGTTGGCGCCGTGGCGAGCCGAACCGATCTGCCCGATGATCTCGATGTCCTCGAAGCGCTCCGAGCGCAGCTCGAAGCGCGGTGCGCCCTGGGCGTCCGTGCCCGGCACCTCCTCGTAGCGCCAGAGCGTGCCGTCCACGCGGCCGATGAACATGTCCAGCAGCCCGTCACAGTCCAGGTCCACGAAGCTGGGGATGTTCTGCCGATCGGCAAAGATGGGCCGCTCCGCCACGTCCAGGAGGGTGTCCGCGGCCAGCTCGAAGCGCGCCCGTTCCGAGGTGCCCCGGTTCGCGAAGTAGCGGACGTGGCTGTAGCGCTCCTCGGCGAACAGGTCCAGATCCCCGTCCCCGTCGGCGTCGGCAAAGCGGCTCCACTCGCCCACGTCGAGGCCGCCGTAGACGTCCGTGCGCCAGGTGAAGGCGGGCTCCCCGCGCGTGCCCGTGTTCTCCAGAAAGATCAGCTCGCCCGTGCGCTCCTGAACGAACAGGTCCAGGTCCCCGTCCCCGTCGATGTCCACCGCCTGCGGCCGCGGCACGTTGAAGCCGCCCAGGAACGGATGGGCCCGGGCGTCTCCGCCGGCGTCCAGCACGGGGAACGGCGCGATGCGCCGTTCATAAGCGACGTCCCCGGTCCCCGTTCCGGGCGCATCTCCGAGCTCCCCGCCGGGGCCGGCTCCGTGGACGCAGCCCGCCGCCGTCGCGAGGATGAAGAGCGCGCGGAGGCCGGCGCGGGGACGTCGCTTGAAAGAACTCATGACAGCGTGCCCGTTCAGTACGCCCGGCGCGCGCCCACGCCCGTGGGATTCTGCTCCACCTCCAGGACCCTGAGCACCTCGAAGCTCTGCGTGTCGATGATCGTGACCGTGCCGGGCGGGGGACCCGGCAGCGCGTGGCGCGGCGTGTAACTGCCGTCCGTGTTGCTGCCGGAGACGAAGGCGCGCCGGCCGTCGCGGCTCAGCGCGATGCCGTAGGGCTCGGCCAGGCCGGGATGCCGGATGGTCTCCGCCACCTGCCGGGTCTCCATATCCACCACGGCCACCGTGTTGTTGCCGTTGTTGGTCACGAAGACGTACCGGCCGTCGGGCGTGTACGCGGGCGTCCACGGCATGCCGCCGAGCCTGATGGAGCCGGTGAGCTCCGGACGCATGGGATCGGCCAGGGAAAAGAGCAGCAGCTCACCGGTGTGCGTGGTGGCCACCAGCGTCTGCCCGTCGGGGGAGACATCGAAGTGCATGAAGGAGTACGCCGGGCCGGGCACGTCCACCACCTCCACACGGTCGTCTTCCGCCACGGCCGCCAGCTGGTTCACGCTCATGCTGCCCGTGTAGAAGACCGCCCCACCGGGCGCGATGGCGGTGGCGTGCGGCCGCGGGAAGAAGACCTCGACCTCCTCGATGGTCATGTCCGAGGGACGGATGACGCCGATGCGCGGCGGGGCGTTCACGGCCGTCATGGAGCGGCCCACGTAGAGCCGGTCCGCGCCGGGATGCACCGCCAGCAGGCCCGGCGTCTCGAAGGGTGCGCTGCCGATCACACGGCCCAGCCGGTTCAGCTCGAGCACCAGGTTGGCGCCGATCAGCGTGGTGTACCACTGGCTGCCGTCCGGCTCCACGGCCACGTGGTGCGGCCGCGCGCTGGGGCCGTAGCCCAGCTCCGCCAGGTCCACCGTGCGCATCACCACGCCGGCGCTGGCTTCGATGACCGAGATGACGTCGGAGCCCTGATTGGTGACGTAGATCAGGTCCCGGCTGTCGGCATAGGGCACCTCCCCCACGCCGCTCGGCGCGCCGCCCTCGATCCAGCGGGCCACCGTGGCCAGCTCCTCCGCCGTGAGCGGCTCCGCGTCCTCCAGTTCGCCGGGATGGTCGAGCTCCCGGGCCAGCTCCACCAGCAGCGAGCGCTCGGCGTCCCCGGCTATGACCGCCTCACCGTGCGTGGAGCCCTCCATGAGCGCGGTCCAGTCGTCCAGCCGGAGGCCCGTGGCGGCTTCCGTACCCGTGTGGCAGCGGACGCACTTGTCCTGGAAGAGGGTCTCCACCTCCGCCCACGCTACCGGTCCGAGCGGCACGGGGGACTCCGGGGCGCCGCCGCCGCACGCGCTCAGGATGGGCAGCACGAGCCAGGCTCCGCGGACCAGGGTGCGCATACTCAGAACACCACCGCGTCCGACTTCTTCACCATGAAGAGCCCCTCGGACCCGCTGGTCACCGCGATCACGCCGCTGGCGAAGAAGGGGAAGTTGCTCCACGAGCCGCCGAAGCC
>JBBDRO010000053.1:6980-9072 GCA_040905425.1 Gemmatimonadota bacterium
CCACCCCTGGTGGGAATAGGCCACGTTGGGGTATGCGGCGCGCGAGAGGGCGCGCGGGTTGGCCTTGTCGGTGACGTCGGCAATGGAGAGCGCCGTCTCGTTGGCGCCGAAGCAGATCTCGTTGCCCTGGTACGCCTCGTCGGGGCCCCGGTAGACAACGCACTGCGCGTCGTGCGAGTAGCCGGTGCTGGCCCGCCCCGTCTGGGCATCGGCGAAGCAGCCCGCGAAGGTGGGGTTCTGCGGGTTCCGGATGTCGATCATGTGCAGCCCGCCGCCGCACGTCTCGCCGCCGTCGCTCGCCCCCACCGCGTAGGCAAAGCCCGTCTCCTCGTTGATGACGATGTTGTGGACGCTGTTGACCCGGTCGTAGGTGGTGACCGGCTCGAGCGTCACCGGCACGTCTCCGGCATTCCGCAGCACGCGGAGGTCGAAGACCTGCATGCCGTGCGCGCGCGAGGCGTCGGCCACCACGTAGGCGTGGTCGCGGTAGACCTTGACGTCCCGCCAGACGGCCACGGGCGAGCCCGCGGTCCTGGGCAGGTCGGCCACGAAGACGGGGTTCGCGGCATTGCTGATGTCCACCACGCCCACGCCGTCCGTGCGGCCGGCCAGGACGTATTCCCGGCCCGTCTCACTGTCCGTCCAGCCCCACACGTCGTTCATGCCAATGCCGCGCTCCCCGCCCACGGCGCTCACGGGCAGGAAGGAGACCAGGTCGAAGTTACCGCACTCGAAGCTGGAGGCCTGCCCGCCCGAGCAGGTGGCGGGCTCGCCGGTCACGACCGGGAAGCTCTCCATCTCGCCGGCCAGCTCGGCCGCGAGCGTCCACTGCCCGGTGGCGGGATCGCGCTCGTAGAGGGCGGCGGTGCCCTCGTTATGATCGCCGCCGGCGATGCCCACCACCGCCACGTCCTCCATGGCCGCCACGGTGGAGCCGAAGCGCGCGCGGTTCTCCTCGGCCGCAAAGCGACTGACGTCGGTCCAGGCGCCCCCGGGACCCCGCTCGAAGGCGTAGGCCGCGCCGCCCATGCCGGCCCCCCGGGCGCCCACCCAGAGGGAGCGCTCGGCCACGGCCAGCGCGCTGCCGAAGGCGCTGTTGGTGGGCGTGTCGTACGCCACCAGGCGGGCGCTCTGACGCCATTCGCCCTCACCCTCGTGGAGGAAGGTGAAGACCGCGCCGGTGTTGGCGCCGTACTCAGGCGCGCCCACGAAGGCGGTGCCGTCGTCCAGCGCCAGGCTGGTGCCGAACCGGTCGGAAGCACCGGCGTCGCGGGCGGCCAGGCGGCCCTCCGGCAGCCAGGTTGCTCCGGAGCGGCGGAAGGCGTAGACGCTGCCCGCGCCATCGCCCTGATTGGGCGCGCCGACCAGCGCCAGATCACCGCGGATGGCCACCGCCGCGCCGAAGCGGTCGTTCGCGGCGCCGTCGGTGGCGCGCAGAATGCCCGACTGGGCCCAGCTGCCGTCGGCCTGCCGACGGAAGACGTACACCGCGCCGGCGGCCTCGTCACGCAGCGGCGCGCCGACCAGCGCCACGCTGCCGTTCAACGCCACCGCGGCGCCGAAGCCCTCACCGGGCTCCACGTCATCGGGGATGACCCGCGCGGTCTCGGTCCACGCGCCTCCCTGCCCTGTGAAGACGTAGAAGGAGCCGCGCCCCTGGCCCGTGCCCGGCGCACTCACCAGCAGGGTGGAGCCGCGCAGCGCCAGCGCCGCGCCGAAGCCGTCCCGCCGGGCGGCGTCGGAGGCCGTGAGGCGGGCGGTCCCGGCCCAGCCATCCTGCCCGCGGGCGTAGACGTAGACCAGCCCCGGATTGATTACGTTGTCGGCCTCGCCGATGAAGACGGCGTCCGGCCCCACGGCCAGCGCGTCGGCGTAGCCGGCCAGGGCCGGAGCGGCGGCGTTGCCACCGGGCATGGTCTGGGCGGCCGCCGGCAGCGCGACCGCGAGCACGGCGGGACCCAGCAGGCCCCGCAGGAGGGAGTGCGTCATTCCGTCACCTCGAAAGGGAGATGTTCAACAGCCGAGCAGGCGGCCATAGTAACGGGCACCGCGGCCGCGCCGAAAGATCCGCGCCACGAGCCCGTGGATGGTC
>JBBDRO010000053.1:9172-37046 GCA_040905425.1 Gemmatimonadota bacterium
GATGGATCCGCCGTACGCGCCACGTTGCGATCCACCACGAGCGTGACGCCGCCCCAGCTCTCCTCCACGTCCAGCACGCCCTGCCACACGTCGGCGCCCGCCACGCCGGAGGCGGTGGGCGCCCACCGCAGGTCGAAATCCGCGCGCGGCCGCACCACCCAGAGCGGCGGATCGCCCCCGCCCGCCCGCGCCGAGGCCAGTGACATGGAGGCGTGCAGTTCCGGGGCGTTGGACGCGTGCGCGTAGAGCCCCGGGCGGTAGCGTCCCGCCGCGAGCAGCCCCTCGGTCCACGCGCGCACGTACGCCAGTAGCTCGGCGGAGACGTCATCCACCGGCTCCACGTCCAGGAAGATCACGGTGCCGGCGGGAAAGCCCTCCGCGGCGGTGATGCTGTGGGCCTCGGCGGCGTGGGCGCCGCCATGCTCCGCGGTCAGGTTGGCGCGCGTGCAGCGCTCTCCGGCGCCGGCCGCGGCCGCGTCGGTCTCGGCCCAGTCCTGCTCGCCCACGAAGAGGACGGCCATGCCCCAGCCGCCCGCGGTCAGAGCCGTGCGCTGGCCGAGCCAACTGGTGCCCGTGTGGCACGGCGCGGGCAGGTAGTAGCCCACCCACCGGTAGGGAGAGTCCGCGCGCCAGGCGGCCATGGCCTCGGCGCCGGGGTGGATGCGCAGGTCGAAGCCCGGTACGCCCGTGGCGCCGGGCTGCGGCCCGGAGGGCGCCGCCGGCGCTCCGGCGGCGCAGCCGCCCGTGGCCAGCAGCGCCACCAGCACGAAGGGGATGGAGAGGTGTGGATTCCGCATGGGCACGCTCTTTCGGGTGACGTCACGGCGCGCCATCCCCGTGCGGGAGCGCTGCCGCCCGGCTCCCGTGCATGCCCCGTACCCGCCGCTACGGACCGGTCCCGCCGTTGCCCAGGCGCAGCCGCCGTGCGGGATCCGCCGGCGCCCCGGTGCCGGCCGCCGGGCCGCTGCCGGAAGGCACATCCTCCTCACGCACCCAGCGGACGTCCAGCAGCCCGGACATGCGCACGCCGGTGCGCAGGTAGTTCGCCGCAGCCAGTGCGCGGCTCCAGCCGTCCAGCCAGACTTCCAGCTCCCGCCGCGCCTCCGGCGTGCCCTGAAAACGGACGACGAGGTCGATGGCACTGGCGGCGGTGGCGGTCCCGCTGTACGCGCTGCCCACCAGCCAGAGCCCGCGCACGCCCTGGCGGGCGGCGTCCACGCGCGCGGCCAGCTGCTCCGCCACCCGGTAGCGCCAGTGCGCGTGGTCGTGCTGTCGGGGTGTCCGGGTGACGCGCTCGAGCGCCAGATGCGGACCCGTCAGGTCGGCCTCCAGCGGCGGCGCCGCCGGCGTGAAGTAGCCCAGCGCCTCCTCCTCCTCCCCGTCCATGAGAACGCTGAGCACCTGCCCGGGGCGCTCTGCGCCCACGTCCACCACGCGCACCACGTCGGCCAGCTCGGCCATGTCCGGCAGGAGCACCGGAAGGAGATTGCGGGCGCCGCGCAGGAAGTCCTCGGCCAGGTAGCCGTCCTCCTCGTCGGGGTAGAGCGGCAGGTAGCGGATCTCCGCCTCCACCAGGTCCTGGAAGAAGTGCGTGCCGAAGGAGAGATCCGGGGCGTAGCCCTCGCGCTGGCGGGCAATCTCCACCAGCACGGCCGCGTTGTTGACGTCCGAGTAGGTGACGCTGACCCCCAGCCGGATGTCACCGCGGCTGCCCCAGCGGCCCGGCCCCATGAGGATGAAACGACGCCTGGGCAGCAGCGTGTTCAGGCGGCTCACCGCCTGGCCCACCGCCCGCATGCGCGCCACGTCGGGCAGCAGGGCGTACGCGTCCGGGTCCACGTAGACCAGGTGCGTGATGTGGGGCACCCTGCCGTTGGAGACGTGGCGGCGCGCACGCAGAAGCACTCGGTCGGGCGGCACGTTGCGGGGGATGAGCGCCGGCGCCCCCGCCTCGGGGTAGCTCTGCGGCCGGCACTGCAGCAGGTAGAGGTGGCGGCCATCGTGCGCGAACTCCACCTCCACGGCCACGCCGAAGCGTGCCCGCAGCACCGCCAGCAGCGTGGCCATCCGGGCCAGGAAGGGCGTCTCCGTGGCCAGCCCCTCGAAGGTCACGAGCGGCTGCCCCTCCTCGGCGGCCAGGCCGCCGGCGCGGGGCGGCCGCAGCCGGCCGTCCTCCAGCACGGACACGATCTTCCGCATGAGCGGTAGCCGGTCCCCGAAGCCGCGCAGGAGGTCCGCCACCGGCACCGTGCCGAACGCGTTGCCCTCCAAGTCGATGACGTCCAGCATGCGCGGGGCGTAGCGCAGCGTCTCCTCGGCCGTTGTGTTGACCCGCAGCCCGGGCTGGCCGGGGGAGAGCAGCACGGGATAGTCATCCACCAGCCGGTCCACGGCGCGGGTGCCCAGGCCGGGCACCATGCGCAGCAGGCCGTCCTCGCGACGGATGCGCGAGGACCAGCGGAGCTCGTTGTTGTTCACCGCCACGCCGGAGAAGGACGGCAGGAAGTAGGGCCCCACCGCTGTGCCCACCACCTCCTGGATCATGATGCCCATCTCCTCGTGCACGTCCAGGAGATTGCGCTCGGCGCGGTACTCGATGGGATCCGGGCTGAAGATGGAGGCGTACACCTCGGCCACCGCGTCCTGCAGCGCGCGCAGGCGCTCCTGCCGGGTGCCACGATTGGCCAGGAACAGGCTCTTGTACTTGCCGGAGAACGCCGCGCCGCTCTGATCCTCGAGCAGGCTCGAGCTGCGCACGATGATGGGTCCCTCCCCCAGATCCTCCAGCGCAGCGGACATGCCCTTTACCAGCTCGGGCGGGAAGGAGGACGCCCGGAAGGCCTCCACGATGTTCGGATACTGCTGGCGCACCTGGTCCAGGTCCAGGTACTTGCGGTCGTAGACTTCCTCCAGGTGGTTGAAGCGCAGGAAGGCCAGCACACTGTCCGACGCAATGTACCACGTGCGTGGCACCCGCACGTCCGCCAGCGCGCCCGCGCTCTCCGCGGAAGCCTCCACCACCCGGTGCGCCAGGAAGAGCCCGGCCGCCTTGCCCCCCAGCTTGCCATGGCTGTTGGCCGCGTGCAGCAGCCGCCGCGCCAGGCCCTGGAAGTCGGTCAGCGAGACCAATTCCTTGGCAATGTTGATGAAGTCTATGTCATCGGTGAAGAAGCGCCGCAGCAGGGCCACGCGCAGCATGGTCTGCACGGACCGCGGCAACTCCTCCTCGCGCACGCCCAGCGTGGTGAAGCGCTCCAGCGCGTCGGTGATGTCCGCGAAGGAGGACGCCTGGTCCTCGAGGGTGCCGATGAGGAAGCGGACACGATCCTGGCTGATCCACATCTGCACCAGGGAGAGGATCTCCTCCTCCGTGCAGTGGGTGCCGGCCAGGCGAAAGACCTCGTCCGTGGGTGCGGTGGTCTCGCGGTGCGCCGCCCGTCCCAGCGGCCGGTTCTCCTCCCCCGGGCCGGGCTCCTCGCCGGCCGGGTAGGTGGGCAGCAGCTCCCGCGCTTCCGCCACTCCCTTCCAGCGCAGGTGGTTCAGCATCTTGCGCGTGATCCACTGCAGCAGGCGCGGATCCATCCGCTCCATGAACGGCAGTACCACGCGCCAGCGAGGACTGGCCGGCCGGGCCGCCGCGGGCCCCTGACGACGCGGATCGCGCTGCAGGATATAGAAGCCGATACGTTCGGCCAGCATCTCCAGGAGCTGGCGCTCCTCCTTCAGGAACGGGCCCTCGTCGGCCGCAGCCACCTCCTCACCGTAGTACACACTGAGCCGGCCCACGGCACGGCCCTGCACGCGGATCTCGGCGTGCTGCGCCCAGGGCGTGGGGCTGAAGTCCTCAGGGGTGTAGACCTCCTCACCCACGGTGAGCTCCGCCCGGCAGATCCCGGGATAGCGCCACCCGGCCGGCAGCGCTTCCACCACCTCCTGGTAGGCACGATGAGGCGGCAGATCGGCGCGCCCGAGCACCTCCACCACCCGGTAGAGGCAACTCAACTCCCTGGCCCGCCGCTGCGGCGCGTCCAGCGTCTCGTCCCGATCACGCTCCCCGGTCATCGGCTCATCCTGCATCTGTAAGCGACGTCCCCGCGCACCTCCTCGTGATCCCCGACCCCACCGGCCTCGTCAGATCCAGCCCCGATCCCGGCACGCCTGCGCCACGCGTTCCACGGCAATGATGTACGCCGCGTCCCGCATGTACAGCTCACGCCCCGCGGCCAGCGTGCTCACCGCGTTGAAGGCGGCCGTCATCTTCACGTCCAGCTTGGAGAGCACCTCATCCCGCTCCCAATAGTAGTTCATGTTGCTCTGCACCTGCTCGAAATAGCTGCACGTCACGCCGCCCGCGTTGGCCAGCAGGTCCGGTATCAAGAAGATGCCGCGCTCATGGATGACGCGATCGGCGGCAGGCGAGGTCGGCCCGTTGGCGCCCTCCGCGATGATGCGCACCCGTGAGGAGATGCGGCCCACGTTCTCCGCGTGGATCTGGTTCTCCAGGGCGCACGGAATGAGCACGTCCACTTCCTGGACCAGCCAATCCTCGCCCGGCAGGATCTCATAGCCCAGGTCGCGGGCACGGTCGTGGTCGATGCCGCCGAAGGCATCGGTGATGCCCAGCAGCTCGTCCAGGTCGATGCCCGTTTCCTTGCGGTACGCGTAGCTCTGTCTGTCCTTCTGATCCCAGCAGGACACGCACTGCACCCTGCCACCCAGCTCCGTGTAGAGGCGAATGGCGTGCTGTGCCACGTTGCCGAATCCCTGCACGGACGCCGTGGTCTCCGCCGCGCCCAGCTCCATGGTCCGGAGTGCCTCACGGATGGTGAACACCACGCCGTAGCCGGTGGCCTCCTTGCGGCCCAGGGAGCCGCCCATGCCCACCGGCTTGCCCGTGATGAAGCCGGGCAGCCGCGTGCGGTTCAGCGCCTCGAATTCGTCCAGCATCCACAGCATGTGCTGCGGCGTGGTCATCACGTCCGGCGCGGGCACGTCACGCAGCGGCCCCACGTCATTGACCACCTGCCGCACCCAGCCGCGGCAGATCTGCTCCTGCTCCCGGGCACCCAGATCGTGGGGATCACACACCACCCCGCCCTTGGCGCCGCCCAGCGGGATGTCCACCACCGCGCACTTCCAGGTCATCCACATGGCCAGCGCACGGACGGTGTCCAGGCTCTCCTGTGGGTGGAAGCGGATGCCGCCCTTGCTCGGCCCGCGCGCGTCATTGTGCTGCACCCGGAAGCCGCGAAACACCCGGGTCGTGCCATCATCCATCCGCACGGGGATGGCAAAGGCGTACTCACGCAGCGGATTCCGCAGCAGCTCGCGGGCGCCGGTGTCCAACTCCAGACGGTCGGCTATGTGGTCGAACTGAGCCTGCGCCACCTCGAACGAGTTGTAGGCCTTGTTGAGCTTCTTGCGCACGTTGGTCAATCCCGGGAATGGGGGGCCCTGCCGGACCCGCCCCAGTGATCGTGCGGAGGCGCCCATCCGGACGCACCCGTGGGAATGTGTGGGAGGGATGGATACCTGGCGCCGGGAGCGGGGTGCAAGGAGGAGGCCGGTAGGGTTCGGCGCGGCCGGTGCTGGCGGAGCATCGTCGCTTAAACGTAGTCCCGGCCGTCCGGCAGCTTTCCGGTCACGCCCAGGAGCCAGCGGAAACAGCGGTGCGCCGGATCCACGGGATCCAGGAACATCATGGGACAGCCGCCCGCGAGCACGGCCATACCGTGCCGGCGCGCCAGCTCCACGGCGGCCGGATCCACGCGGCCGGGAATGGCGTCGAGCGCGGGCCAGCACGGGTCCCCCTCCACCTCCGCCGCGTTGGGATTGACGGCGAACACCTTGTAGCCATCGCGGCGCATGCGCTTGTAGATGACGTTGGCGGCCGTGTCCCCGCCCCGCGCCACCCCCACCACCGCAACGCGCCGATGCGCCAGGAAGTCCCTGGCCGCGTCCCGCAGGCTTTCCATCCCCAGTCCTCCGGCTCGGGTCCAGCGGAGAATAGGTGGGGCACAGGCCGGGCGCCGTCGGGAAACGGCTGAAAAATGGTGGGAGATTTCAGCGCAGCGCGCGCGGTGCGGCCGCCGCCAGGGCCAGCGTGGCCCAGGCCAGGGCGGCGGCCACGGCAAAGTCCACGATGCCGCGCCAGGGATCCGGAAAGGCCCGCACCAGCAGGACGGCCAGCACGATGGCGCTCACCCCGGCCCACGCGCGCAGGAGGGTCCGCCCCGGGGCCCCCACGAGGGCCATGGCGTAGAGCGGCGCGGCCAGGCGGAGGGGCACGCTGCGCTCGGTGCGGAGCTCGCGCACGCGCTCGATGAGGCGGGGAATGTAGGCGCGCTGCAGCGCCCGCACCCCCTCGCCGTACACGAAGATCACCGTGAGCGCCGCCAGGATGCCCCACTCCAAGGGGGTGAGGCCTGTGCGCATGACGCTCACGCCGCGCGCCCCCAGGCGCAGAGCCGCGTTCGTGAAGAGGGCCCCCACGCCGATGAGGGCCCACAAGGCTGCGGCGGTGCTCGATGGCCTTTGCTGCATGCGTGAATGTAGGGTGCGCGTGCGGCGTGGGAAGGCCCGCGGTGCAACCGGCCGCGGACGAATCCTTCGATGGCGCCGCGTATGCTGCTATGGTATGGGGTGCAACGCCCGTAGATTCGCCCCTCATGGGTACGTCTCCTGCACCGGGCCTCGCACGATGGATCGCAACAGGGGCGTCGTGGCCTCCATGGAGCGCCCTGAGACGGCGGTCGATTACTTTTAAGAACGGCAGACACCCGTGAAGCTGGTCGCCACGCGCAAGGACGAGCAGAACCTGGCCGCCCTGGACCCCTGGACGTTCGTCCACCTGGGCGCCGGACTGGCGCTCGGCCTCATGGCCGTACCGCGCAGCACGGCCTTCGGCGCGGCCATCGGCTACGAGGTGGTGGAGCAGTTCGTGGAGCGCAGCCAGAAGGGCCGGGAGTTCTTCAACACAAGGCACGCGGAGAGACCCGCCAACGCCATCGTGGACGTGGTGGTGTTCGCCGTGGGCTACTGGCTGGGCGGCGTATGGAACCGCACCGGATGAGCACGCCCGCGACGCGGCGGCCGGGCAACGCGCCCGTGTCGACGCGCTACGCCGTGGAGGGCCTATGCTGCGCCGCGGAGGCCCGGCAGATCGAGGTCCGCCTGGGCCGCGATCCGCGGGTGGAGTCCCTGCGGATCGACGCGGTGCACCACACCGTGGACGTGCGCGGGCCCATCCCCGCCACGGACGTCTGCCGGGCCATCGGCGAACTGGGGATGGAAGCGCGTCCGGCGGACGCGCCGGTGCGCCCGCGGAGCTGGTGGGAGCAACGAGGCCGTACGCTGCTGGCCGCCGTGGCCGGCATCCTTTTCGTGGCCACGCTCGCCGCCGAGCACCTGTTCAGTGCCGCGGATCTGGCGGCCGTGCTGGCCGTGGGAGCCGTGGTGGCGGGCGGCTGGTACGTCTTCCCGCGCGGCGTGCTGGCGGCGCGGAACCTGGCGCTGGACATGAACTTCCTGATGGCCGTGGCGGCCACGGGCGCGCTCCTGATCGGCGAGTTCGCCGAAGCCGCGGCGGTCATGTCCCTGTTCGCGCTGGCCCAGCTCCTGGAGGCCCGCTCGATGGATCGGGCCCGGAACGCCATCCGCTCCCTCATGCAACTCACACCCGCCGAGGCCACGCTGCTGCGCGATGGGCGTGAGGTGCGGGTGCCGGCCGCCGACGTGCCGATCGGCGCGCGGGTGGTGGTGCGGCCGGGCGAACGCATCGCGGTGGACGGGACCGTGCTGGTGGGCCATTCCGCGGTGGACCAGGCGCCCATCACCGGGGAGTCCATTCCAGCGGAGAAGGAACCCGGCGCGCAGGTCTTCGCGGGCACGGTGAACGGGCCCGGCGCGCTGGAAATCCGCTCCTCCCGGGCCGCCGCGGACACCACGCTCGCGCGCATCATCCACGCGGTGGAGGAAGCGCAGGCCACCCGGGCGCCCAGCCAGGCCTTCGTGGAACGCTTTGCCCGCGTCTACACGCCGGCGGTCGTGGCCGGCGCGGTGGCCCTGGCGCTGGTCCCCCCGCTTACGGGATTCGGGGCCTGGGGGGAATGGATCTACCGTGCTCTGGCGCTGCTGGTGGTGGCCTGCCCGTGCGCGCTGGTCATCTCCACTCCCGTGACGGTGGTGAGCGCGCTGGCGGGCGGCGCGCGCCGGGGGCTCCTCATCAAGGGGGGGCTCCACCTGGAGAACGCGGGGCGGGTGCGCGTGGTGGCGCTGGACAAGACGGGAACGCTCAGCCAGGGCAGCCCCGAGGTGGTTTCGGTGGTACCGCTGAACGGGACGGCGGGGGCACGCGTCCTGGCGTTGGCGGCGGCCGTGGAGGCGCGCAGCGAGCATCCGCTGGCGGCCGCGGTGCGGCGCCGAGCGGACGCCGAAGATGTAGCCGTGCCTCGCTCGACCGGGATGCGGGCGCTCACCGGACTCGGGGTGGAGGCGCGCGTGGACGGGCGCCGCGTGGTGGTGGGCAGTCCCCGCCTGCTGGCGGATCTGGGGGCATCCGCCGCCGAGCTCGCCGCGGCGCGAGAGCTCGAGGAGGGCGCGCACACGGTCATGCTGGTGGCCGAGCTGGAGGAGGACGCGGCCCCGCGCATCCTGGGAGCGCTCACCCTGGCGGACCGCGTGCGCCCGGCGGCTGCGGGAGCGCTCGCGGACCTGCGCGCTGCGGGCATCCGCCACATCGCCATGCTGACCGGTGACAACGAGCCCACCGCGCGCGCCATCGCGGCGGCGCTCGACGGCGGCGTGGACAGCGTGCACGCGGGGCTCCTGCCCCAGGACAAGGTGGCGGCCGTGCGCGCGCTGCGCGCCGAGCACGGCGGCGTCCTCATGGTGGGCGACGGCATCAACGACACGCCCGCCATGGCCGCGGCCGACGTAAGCGTGGCCATGGGCGCCGCTGGCACGGACGCCGCCCTGGAGACCGCGGACATCGCGCTCATGGCCGACGACCTGACCCAGCTGCCGGTGTTGATCCGCCTGGCTCGCAAGGCCGAGGGCATCATCCGCGTCAACATCGGCCTGGCGCTGCTCCTCAAAGCCGTCTTCGTGGTGCTGGCGGCGGCGGGCGTGGCCACGCTCTGGATGGCGGTGCTGGCCGACATGGGAGCCAGCCTTCTCGTCATCGGCAACGGGCTGCGGGCGCTGCGGGTCTGACGATCCGGCGCCGCGGCGCCGCGGCTACGACCCATCACCGTCGGCCCCGTGCCGCGCCTCGGAATGCGCCGTGCCGGCGCCGGTGGTTCGCAATTTGCCGCGCCGCCCCCTGATCGCCACCCGTTTCCGACCACCCGGCACGAACGCGGCAGCCCATGCACTATGCGGATTGGATTGTCCTGGCGCTCTACATCGTCACCATGGTGGCGATCGGTTTCTGGGCGAATCGGCGGCAGACGGACACCGAGGCGTACTTCGTGGGCAACCGCTCCATGCCCTGGTGGGCGGCCGGCCTGTCGATCATAGCCACGTCCTTCTCGGCCGCCTCGATTCTGGGCGTTCCCGGTTACGCGTTCGCCGACGACATGTGGTACCTGCAGTATCAGCTCGGGGACTTCCTGGGCGTCATCGTGGTGACCCTCCTCTTTATCCCGTTTTTTCACAAGGTGCCTGGGCTCACCACGGCCTACGAGTACCTCGAGGCACGCTTCGACCTGAAGACGCGCCTGCTCGGCTCCACGCTCTTCGTGCTTACCGTGCTGCTGCGCGCCGGCACGCTGCTGTTCGGCGCGGCGCTGCTCTTCTCCGCCGTTGCCCCCACCGACCTGATGCCGGCGCTCACGGACGTTGAGGAAGCGGTGGTGATCTTTGGCGTCGTTGCCATCATCTACACGGTGATGGGCGGCATCTCGGCCGTGATCTGGACGGACGTCATCCAGTTCTCGATCATGAGCCTGGGCATCATCGGGGCAATGGCGGTGGTGGTGCTTGGCACGCCGGGTGGCTGGGACGTGGCCTTCACGGAGGCCGGGCAGCTGGGCAAGCTGGACGTGATCCACACAGAGGAGCCCATGGCCGGCAAGGGACTCATCACAGCCATCTTCGGCTACGGTCTGCTGGCGCTTTCGCTCTTCGGCACGAACCAGCAGCCGGTGCAGCGCTACATGACCGTGAAGAATCCCCGTGAGGCGAAGAGCGCCCTCATCCTGGGCGTGGGGGCCGGCGCATTCGGCGTCCTGCTCTCGCTGCTGCTGGGCGCCTTTCTATTCATCTTCTACCAGCACTATCCCGCGCTGCTACCCGAGGGGCTCACGCCCGACCAGGTGATGCCCCACTTCGTGAACACCCAGGTCCCGCCAATCCTTACCGGCGGACTGGTGGCGGCCGTCTTCGCCGCTGCCATGTCCAGCCTGGACTCCGCGCTCAACTCCATGGCCGCGGCGCTCACCGTGGACTTCCTCAAGCGCTTCAAGCCCGGCGTGTCCGAGCAGGGCCAGCTCAACTTCGCCAAAGTGGTAGTGGTCGTGGCGGGCGTGATCGGCATCGGCGTGGGCATCTACTCGTCGCGTACCGAGGCGCCGCTGATCGACCTCATCCTGACCTTCATGGGCTATTTCGCGGGCGGGCTGCTCGGCCTCTTCCTGCTCGGCATGCTGACCCGCCGAGCGAACGGCAACGGCGCGTTCACGGGCGCCATCGCGGGCACGCTGGTGGTGCTGATGGTCACCGAGAACGACTTCCCCCTGCCCCGGCTCTACGAGTGGTTCGGCTTCGAGCCGATCCCGTTCATCTGGTCCACCGCCGTGGGCCTGGCGGTCACGCTGGTGATCGGCTACCTGATGTCACTCCTCTCCGCGCGCGTGCCACCGGAGCAGCTGGAGCACACTACCCTGAGGCAGATGGCGGCCTGAGCGGTCACAGGGCACGCCGCCCGAGACCGCGCTAAGCGGGCTCGGCAGGCAGGAAGCGGGCGACGGTGGCCAGGAAGTCCTTGTACGCCATCGGCTTGCCAATGTAGCCATCGCACCCTGCCGAGTGGATGCGCTCCTCGTCCCCCTTCATGGCCAGCGCCGTGAGCGCGATCACCGGAATCGAGCGCGTGTCCGCGCCCGCCTTGAGCAGGGCGGTTGCCTGCAGACCATCCATGCCGGGGAGCTGGACGTCCATGAGCACCAGGTCGGGCCGTTCCGCGACCGCTATGGCAAGGCCCGCCTCGGCGTCGGGTGCGGCCAGGACGGAGTGTCCCACCGACTCAAGCAGGAACGTGGCCAGTTTCATGTTGCTGACGTTGTCCTCGATGACCAGGACGCGCGCCATCACGCCACCCGCTTCCGGCCCGCCATGGCCCGACGGACTTCATCGGTGAGCTGTCCTGGGCCCATGTCGCCCTTCTCCATGATAGCCGTAACGTAGCCGTTCAGCCTGGCGCGATCCTCGGCCTTCACCTGCATACCGGTGATGATGAGGATGGGGATGCTGGCCGTCTCGGGCCGCCCCTGCAGCGCCACCACCACGTCGAAGCCGTTCACATCCGGCATGAGCAGATCCAGGATGATGGCGTCGGGCACATCGCGGCGCGCAATCTCAATGGCCTCGCGGCCGCCGCTCGCGCGCAGCACATTGTCGGCCAGTCCCAGCACGCCCTCGGCGATCAACTCCACGGAGGAAGGGTCGTCATCCACGATCAGGACGGTGAGCGGCTGGCCGTCCGGTGATGGCACCATGCCGAGGTCGGCAAGGGCATCCACCAGCTGCTGGCGCGATACGGGTTTCTGCATGACGGCCGCTGCGCCCAGTGAGAAGCCCTTGGTGGCGTCCGCCACGATGGAGACGATGACCACCGGAATGCGCCGCAGCTCCGCCGTCTCTTTGAGCAGGGAGAGGAACTGCCAGCCGTCCATGTCGGGCAGCATGATGTCCAGCGTGATGAGTGAGATCGGCTGGCTACGCGCCAGGATGAGCGCCTCCTCGGCGGTCAGGGCGTGCACGACCGTGAATCCTTCCCCCTCGAGCTGGGCCCGGATGAGCGCGGCGGACTTGTGGTCATCCTCCACCACCAGCGCCGTGCGTGAGCCGGTGGCCGCTGGGAAGGAAACCGGCTCAGCGGTCGCCCGCACGGACTCGCTCTCCGGCGCCCGCATGGGCAGCCATACCGTAAAGCGGGAACCTTCTCCCTCCGCGCTTTCCATGGCTACGGCACCACCGTGCAGCTCGGCGAGCAGCTTCACCATGGCCAGCCCCAGCCCCGTACCCTCGAATTTGCGCGCCAACCCGCTGTCGATCTGCGTGAACGGCTGGAAGAGGCGCCTGAGGCCCTCCTCCGAGATGCCGACGCCATCGTCAGCGACAGTGATCCTGAGGAATTCCGCAAACCCGCCGTCCACGGCCGTGAAACTGCGACCCGCCCACGGGCCGGTCCGATTGCCCACGTCCTCAGCTGCCACGCGTCGGGCACCCAGCACAACCCGGCCGCCGTTGTTGCTGAACTTGACCGCGTTCGAGAGCAGATTGTAGAGGATCTGCTTCACCTTTCGCGCGTCGGCCTGCATGGAGCCCAGCTCCGGGTCGGCGTCCATTTCCAGGCGGATGTGCCGCTCCGCGGCCTTCTCCCTGATGATGGAGAGGCTGTTGGTGAACAGTGAAGCGATCGCCACCGGCTCCAGATCGAACTCCATCTTGCCGGCTTCCACCTTGGAGAGGTCCAGGATGTCATTGATGAGGGAGAGCAGGTGCTGGCCGCTGGTGAAGATGTCACCCACGAAGCGCTCCTGCTGCGCCGAGAGGGCGCCGACCAGGCCATCCTTCATCAGCTCGGAGAAGCCGATGATGGCGTTCAGCGGCGTCCTCAGCTCATGGGACATGTTGGCCAGGAACTCGGACTTCATCCGGCTGGCCTCTTCCAGCTCCACGTTCGTTCGCTGCAGCGTCTGCTCATAGCGCTTGAGCTCCGTCATGTCACGCGCGGAGGCGAACACTCCCTGAAGGCGGCGGTCGCGATCGTGGAACGTACTGGCGTTGTAGGAGACCACGGTGAGCGTGCCGTCGCGAGCGCGCGCCGTGAGTTCGTAATCGGTGACCTTGCCCTCCTGCAGTACGCGCTTGATGCCTGCCTCGGCCCGCACGGGGTCCGTGAAGCAGTTCTTGAAGGGCGCGCCGATCAGTTCGTCGCGCGTGCGGCCCGTCAGCCCCTCCGTCTGCTTGTTGACGTCCGTGATGATGCCGCGCGGATCGGTCGTCATGAGGGCGTCGATGTTGGACTCGATCAGGGAGCGCGTATAGAAGTGCTGGTCGCGCAGGCGCTGATCCAGTTTCATGCGCTCCTCCTCCACGCGCTGGCGCTCCGTGTTGTCCGTGCCGATCAGCAGGTAACCGATGATAGCGTCCCGCGCGTCGCGCAGCGCCGTCACGGAGACCACGGCTGGGAAACGGCTTCCATCCTTGCGGATGTACGTCAGCTCGTAGATGTCCTCGATGCCGCGAGAGGCCTTGAAGACCAGCGCCTCGAAGCCGGGCGCGATGGGCGTGTCGAGCTCGGCGCTCAGCGCCTCGGCGCGCCGGATCAACTCCTGGGGGTCGGAGATATCCGCCGGTGTGATCCTGTTGGTCACCTCGGCCGCCGCGTACCCGAGCATGCGCTCCGCGCCCGTGTTGAAGATCTGAATGACGCCTTCCGCATCGGTGGCAATGCTCGAGAAGTTGGCGCTGTTCAGGATGGCGCTCTGGAGCGCGCCCGCCTTCAGCAGGACCTCGGCGCGCGTCATCTCCTGCTTGCCCTGGTCGCGCCTGCCCTTGCGTCGTGATGTCATCCGCATGCTTTCCTCCGAGTTCAGCCGGATGCTATCCGACGGTGTGAACCGGCTCAGTGGAGACGCCCGATCATGCCGCGGACCGCGGTCAGGTACTCGTCCGTATCGAAGTGGTCGGGGTCGATCATCGCCTGCACTGCGCAGCCATGGATCCAGCTCACGGCCACGGCCGCGAGGCCATCCGCCGTGGCGCCGGCGAACACGGCCGGCTCCGTAACCAGCAGCTCTTCCATGATCGCGCGAAACGCCGAGCGGTAGCGCTCCAGTTCCGCGCTGATGAGCGTGCGAATCGGCTCCTCGCGGGCGCCCATGGCCCAGAATTCCAGGAACAGCCGGGTCTGGTGCGGCTGGTGCGAGAGGCGTGCCATCTCCTGCTGAAGCAGCGCGTGCAGACGATCGCGTGCGTGCGGGAAGCGGGCGATGTCATCGGAGATGTGCAGCACGGTGGCGGCGCCGACCACCCAATCCAGTAGCGCCCGCACGAGGCGGTGCTTCCGTCCGAAGTGGAAAAGTACCAGGGCGTGACTGATCTCCGCCTGCGCCGCCACCGCCCGGACCGTGAGCCCCCCGATCCCTTCGCGGCTGGCAACTTCCAGCGCGGCGCGCAGGATCTGTTCGCGCCGCACCCGCACCGGCTGTCTCTCCTGGGCCATAGCCATCCTTACCGAAAGTACGTTGTTATTGACCAATCGGTCAGTAAATACTACATTGTATTTACCGATTGGTCAATAAGTGGGTCGCGCACGCCATCACGAAGGGCAGGATGACGCACCAGCCGTCTGTACTCGCACCCCCCGAAGACGCCGCGCTCGCCGTGGTGGGGATCGGCGCGTCCGCCGGCGGGCTACGGGCGCTCCAGCAGTTCGTGGAAGCGGTGCCGACGGACAGCGGCCTGGCGTTCGTGGTGATCATGCACCTGGACCCCGAGCGTGAGAGCCGGATGAGCGAACTGCTTCAGGACCGGGCGGCCATTCCCGTGACACAGGTCAGCGTGGCTGTGGCGATAGAGGCAGACCACATCTACGTCATCCCGCCCGGACATGACCTGACCATGCGCAGGGGTGGTCTGGAGCTGCGGGAGCGTGGCGAGCGCTCCGCGCACGCGCCGGTCGACCTGTTTTTCCGCACCCTGGCGGAGGCGTGCGGGGCCGACGCGGTCGGCGTCATCCTGTCGGGCACCGGGGCGGATGGCATGGCGGGCATCCGCTACATCCGTGAGGCGGGCGGCATCACGGCCGCGCAGTCGCCCGACGAGGCCACCTACGATGGCATGCCGGCCAGCGCGATCTCAACGGGCCTCGTGGACGTGATACTCCCCTCGAGCCGCATCCCCGGTGAGTTGATCCGCCTGCGCCAGCGGCCGCCCGGGGTCGGGAACACCGTGGCACTCTCGGCCGAGGCGGAGGGGGATCTGGCGGGCGTGTTCACCGCCCTCAGGAACAGGACCGGCCACGACTTCAGCCTGTACAAGAGGTCTACGGTGCTCCGCCGGCTGGACCGGCGGCTGAGATTCAACGACGTGATCACCCTGGCGGAGTACCGACCGCTGCTGGAGGCGAGCGCCACGGAGTCGCAGGCACTGCTGCGTGACCTGCTCATCTCCGTGAGCAGCTTCTTCCGGGATCCCGATGCGTTCATGGAGCTGGCTGATCTCGTACCCTCCCTGTTCGAAGGGAAGGGTGCCGCCGATACGGTGCGTGTATGGGTGGTAGGGTGCGCAACGGGAGAGGAGGTGTACTCCATTGCCATGGTGCTGGCGGAGCACGCGTCAACGCTCACCGATCCGCCGCGCCTGCAGCTCTTTGCCACGGACATCGACGAGCAGGGGTATACGTGGGCGCGCGCGGGGCTTTACTCCAGCGCCGCCGTGGCGGGCATCGAGCCGGCGTGGCTGGAGAAGTACTTCACGCGTGAGGCGAACGGCTACCGCATCAAGAAGGCCATCCGCGAACTGGTGCTGTTCGCGGGCCACAACGTGCTGCATGACCCGCCGTTCTCCCGCATGGATCTGATCAGTTGCAGGAATTTCTTCATCTACCTGCAGCCGGAGGCTCAGGAGCGCGTGCTGGAGACGTTCCACTTCTCGACGAACCCGCAGGGCCTGCTCTTCCTGGGTGCCTCCGAGTCGCTGGGGGACAGCGGGCTCTTCGCGAGCATCGGGGGCGGCACGCAGCGCCTGTTCCGCCGCAACGCGGCACCGTACCGGGTAATGCCACGGCTGTCGGCGGCGGACCCCCTGCCCGGTGCCGCGGGTGCCGCGGTCGACGCGGCGCCCGTCGCGACACCGGCGCGCCCGCGCCCGCAGTTCTCCTACGGCCCGCAGCACGTGCGCATGATCGAGCTGTACGCTCCCGCGAGCGTCATCGTGAACGAGCACCTGGACGCGGTACACCTGTCGCCGGGGGCCGGCCGATTCCTGCGCGCCGCCGGGGGTGAGCCGTCCCACAACGTGCTGCTGATGGTGACTGGAGAGTTGCGCAGCGCGCTGCGTACCGCGCTGCATCACGCGTTCGTGAGCGGTGCTTCCATGACGCGGCAGGTGCGTTCGAACGTCGACGGCGGGCTGGGCGAAGTACGGGTCCACGTGCGGCCGGCCACCGACGGCAACGACGCGGGGCGCTTCGCACTGGTGATCTTCGAGCCCACGGTCGCCGCGTCCGCCTCCGGATCCGCGTCCGCGTCCACGCCCGACGGAGAGCAGGGCTCGACTTCCACCGAGGCTGACCTCGAGGAGGAGCTGCGCCGCACCCGTGACCTGTTGGAGTCCACCACCGATGCGCACGACCGGACCGTGGCCGAGCTGCAGACGGTCAACGAGGAGCTCCAGTCGATCAACGAGGAGCAGAAGGCAGCGTCGGAGGAGCTGGAGACGGGCCGCGAGGAGATCCAGTCGATCAACGAAGAGTTGACCACGATCAACCAGGAGCACCAGGGCACCATCGAGGAGCTGAAGCGCACGAACGAGGACCTCCAGAACCTCATCGAATCCACCGAGATCGGCACGGTATTCCTCGACCGCGCCATGCGCATCCGGCGTTTCACGCCCTCGGCGCGCGCGCTCTTCAACTTTGCCCCGACGGACCAGGGGCGCCCGCTTTCCGACCTGACGCACCGGCTCAGTTACCCGGCGCTGCTGGAGGATGTGGCGTCCGTGCTGTCGTCGCTCGAGCGCATCGAGCGGGAAGTGCAGAGCCAGACGGGCGAGTTCTACATCATGCGCATCAGCCCGTACCACGCCCTCGACGGCAGCAGCGAGGGAGCCGTGCTCACCTTCATGGACAACACGGCGCAGCACCTTGCGCGCGAAGAGCTCGAGACTGCCAGAGGCGCGGCGGAGACCGCCAACCTGGCCAAGGGTACGTTCCTGGGCACGCTGTCCCACGAGTTCCGCACGCCATTGAACGGCATTCTCGGCTACGCCGACCTGCTCCTGCTCCCGGAGGATCTCACCCCCCCGCAGGAGCAGAAGGTGGAGCGGATCAAGGCGGGCGGCTGGCACCTTGCCGCCATGATCGACCAGATCCTGAGCTTCGCCAAGCTCGACGGCGGTCACGAGGAGGTGGTGACGGAGCCAATGGATGCGCGCGCGATCGCGACCGAGGCCGCGGTGCTCATCCAACCGGCGGCGGATGCCAAAGCGCTCGCCTTCGTCGTTGACCTGCCGCCCGAAGCGGTGCCCATGGTCACCGATCCCGGCAAGGCCCGGCAGATCCTCATCAATCTGTGCGGCAACGCGGTGAAATACACGCAGACGGGTGAGGTGCGCATGCGCGTGCGCAAGGAGCCGAGCGGCGTGTGCTTCGAGGTCAGCGACACCGGTATCGGCATCGCCGCCGACCACCTGGCCCTGATTTTCGAGCGGTTCTGGCAGGTGGACGGCGGGGCCACGCGCGCTGCGGGCGGCATGGGGATCGGGCTGGCCGCGGCGCGCGAATACGCACTGCTGCTGGGCGGTGACATTCAGGTGGAGAGCACACCCGGCGCGGGTGCGACCTTCACGCTGAGGCTCCCCGCGGACTACGAGTCCAGTTAGATGCTGGTCGACAGCACGGCGGCCACGCCAGCGCGTGCCGCAGCGCGGGTGGAGCACGCAGCCATTGTCATCGAGCTGTCGGGCGACTGGCAGCTGGAAGACGGCTCGCCGCGCTTCACGCAGGTGCTCGATTCTTCGGCGGGGGAGCTCGATTCTTCGGCGGGGGAACTCGAACCTGCGGGGGCGGAGCGCAAACCGCCAGGAGCGGAGCTCGACCCGCCGGGTGCGGTGCGCGAGCTGGGCTTCGAGGCGGGGGCGCTCGGTGCGTGGGACAGCAGCCTGCTGATCTTCCTGCTCCAGGCGCGCGACCACTGCGAGGCGGGCGGCCTCCGCTTCGACACCGGTGGACTGCCGGACCCCGTTACCCGGCTGCTGGAACTCGCGCGCGCGGTCCCGGATCGGGCCGTGGTCCCCGACCCCGCACACGCCTCGCGCGTGGAGCGCCTCGGCGCCGCCGGACTGTCGACGTGGGACGCGGCGATGGACGCCGTGACGTTCACCGGTCAGGTAACCGACAGCGTGATCCGGCTGCTGCTTCGTCGTACGCGGATGAGGTGGCGCGAGTTCTGGGTCGTCGTGCAGTCGAACAGCTCCGGTGCGCTCGGGATTGTCACGCTCATCGCGTTGCTCATGGGCGTCATCATCGCCTTCCTGGGCGTGGTGGTACTGAAACGCTTCGGCGCCGGCTACTACGTGTCCTACCTGGTCGGCTACGGCATGCTGCGAGAGATGGGCGCCCTCATGACCGGCATCATCATGGCCGGCCGCACGGGCGCCGCGTTCGCCGCCGAACTCGGCAGCATGAAGATCACGGAGGAAATCGACGCCTACACCACGCTCGGTGTCTCGCCCGTGGATCACCTCGTGATGCCGCGCTTGCTCGGGCTCTTCGTGATGATGCCGCTCCTCGTGATCTACGCCGACGTCGTGGGAATCGCCGGCGGCATGATGGTGGCCGTGACCCTGCTGGATCTGACCTCCACCCAGTTCATCGGTGGGCTGCTCTCGGCGGTGACGCTCTCCGACGCGCTGCTCGGCGTATTCAAAGCGTCGATTTTCGGCGTCATCATCGGCCTTTCAGGCTGTATGAAAGGGATGCAGACCGGTTCGGACGCCGGTGCCGTCGGCCGCTCCGCCACCAACGCCGTGGTCATGGGAATCACCCTGATCATCCTGGCCAACGCCGTCGTGGACTGGCTCGCGGCGCTGCTGCAGATATGACCCACGCAGTGCCGGATGCGCCCGCGGCGCTGGCCGTCCCGGCCGTAGAGGTCCGCAACCTCACCATGCGCTACGACTCGCTACTCATCATGGAGGAGTTGAGCTTCTCCGTGGCGCGCGGCGAAGTGTTCGTGATCATGGGGGGCAGTGGCAGCGGCAAGAGTACGCTCCTCAAGCACCTCATCGGGCTGAAGCAGCCCGCCGAGGGGGAGATCTTCTTCGACGGCGCGGACTTCGGTGGTGCCGACGACGCCGCGCGCCGCGCCATCATGCCCCGCATGGGCGTGCTGTACCAGAACGGCGCGCTGTGGAGCGGCCTGACGCTGGCGGAGAACGTTGCGCTGCCACTGACGGAGTTCACGGCGTTGGAGGTCGGAGCCATCGACGAGGTCGTGGCGCTGAAACTCGGGCTCGTGGGACTCCGCGGCTTCGAAGGGTTCTACCCGTCGGCGATAAGCGGTGGCATGCGCAAGCGCGCGGCGCTGGCGCGCGCCATCGCGCTGGATCCCGACGTGCTGTACTTCGATGAGCCCTCCTCGGGGCTGGATCCCATCAGCGCGAGCCGGCTGGATGACCTGATCCTGGAGCTGAAGGCCAGCTTCGGCACCACCATCGTGGTCGTAACGCACGACCTCGAAAGCATTTTCAGGATCGCCGACCGCGCGCTCTTCCTGGACATCACGACCAAGACCATGACCGCGCTCGGCAGCCCCGCGGCGCTGCGGGAGGATCCGCCGAACGAGCAGGTGCACCGATTCCTGACCCGCAGCAGTGAAGGACAGCCATGAGCGCACGCGCAAATCCCAGAGCCATAGGTTTGTTTCTGATCGGCGGCATCATCCTGGCTCTCGGCGGGACGGCCGTGCTCGCGTCGACGGCCTGGTTCGAGAGGCGGACCACGTTCATCAGCTTCTTCCAGGAGTCGGCCAATGGCCTGGAGACGGGCGCACCGGTGAAATTCCAGGGCGTGCCGGTGGGCACGGTGACGGACCTCCTCATCCAGATCAATCAGGATGACAAAACGTTCCAGGTGCCGGTGAAGTACGAGGTCGACCTGACGCGGCTCACCACACAACGCGGCACCTACGTGAATCTGGCCAACCCGACCGTCCTGCGGCAGCAGATCGTGGATGGGCTGCGCGCGGAGATGCAGCTGGAGAGCATCGTCACCGGACAGCTCTACATCGAGCTGAGCTACAAATCAGATCCGCCGCCTGCGGAGCTCGAGAGGCATGCGGCGGCCTGGCCCGAGATTCCGACCACGCCATCGCTCATGGCGGCGCTCGGCACCGGTGCGGGCAGCCTCGTGGCCGACATGCTGAAGGTCCTCTTTCAGGTCAATCAGATGCTCACGGAAGTGGACATGCCGGGCATCAATGCCGCGGTCGTGTCCTCGGCGCAGGCGGTGGAGCGGCTGATGAACTCGCCGGAGATCATGGCCGCGGTGGAGCAGGTGCCGGTCATGGCGGTGCAGGTGAACCGCACCATGGAGGGCCTGGAGGTGCTCGCCACGAACGCGGGCGCGGCCATCGATCCCTTCCAGCGCCAGGTGGACGCCGCGTCGGCCGAGCTCATCACCACGCTGGAGACGCTGCGGAGGACGCTGGAGGACACGCACGGGCTGCTCTCCACGGACTCGGGCGTCGGCTACGGACTGCAGGAGACGCTGGCCAGCCTCAAGGAGGCGGCGGACGCGCTCAGCCTGCTCGCCACGTCACTGGAGCAGAACTCGGACATGCTGCTGCGCGGCAAGAAGCCGCCGGGGAAATGACCATGCGCACGACAATATTGGCCGTCATCTCCATCCTGTTCGCGGCGACCGGGTGCGTGAGCCTCGGCCGCGACACGCCGCCCCTCGAGCAGTACGTACTCGGCAGCACGCCGCCGGCCGCGGAAGCAGCATCGGCAAATGCCTCCGGCGTGGCGGTCGGGCTGCGGCGGTTGGACCTCACGCCGTACCTGGCTTCGCCATCGATCGTGGTGCGCCGCGGCGTCAACCAGATCACCGTCTCGGAGTATCACCGATGGGGTGAGGATCCTGTGGCGGGGATCAACCGGGCGGTTGCGCGATACCTCCGCGCGGCACCGCAGGTGCGCGCCGTCGATGTGGCGCCATGGGCGGTCCGCTCACCGCACGATTTCGTCGTGCAGCTCCACGTCTCGCGCTTCGAGGGCGCGGCCCCGGCTGATTCGCTGGCGGTGGAGGGTGAGGCGCACCTGCTGGCGAGCTGGGAAATCCACCGGCCGCGGGACGGCGGCCTGCTGGCACGCGGTACCATTGACTACCGAGCTGAGGGCTGGCCCCTGGGAGACTACCCGGCGCTCGTCACGCTCCTGGACGGGGGGCTGAGCCGCATGGCCAGCCAGATTGCTGCGTGCATGGCGCGTGTCGGCCCCGCCGCTGATCTGACATCTCCGCAAGCAGCGGCAGCGACGGCGCTACCACTGGCGTGCACGTAGGACGCGGCCATGCCAGCCCGGTGAACTGACCACTGCCCGAACCTGCGACTCAACGTTCACGCA
This sequence comes from Gemmatimonadota bacterium, assembly GCA_040905425.1. GTDB lineage: Bacteria > Gemmatimonadota > Gemmatimonadetes > Longimicrobiales > RSA9 > JBBDRO01. The sequence goes on from JBBDRO010000053.1 coordinate 30,749, forward strand.
GCGGCCGCCGGGACGGACGGGCCCGGAGGCGCGGCGCTATTCCTGCCGCGGCAGATGAACCGTGAACGTGGTACCGGCCGAGTCGGACGATGCCACCTCGATCCTGCCGCCGTGCGCGCTTACGATGCGCTCGGCAATGTAGAGCCCCAGGCCCAGGTGCGACGACGCGCCAGCTGCCCGGCCGCCGCGCGTCTGCCGTCGCTTCATCGGGTCGAAGATCCTGCTCACCATGGTGGGGGAGATCGGCACACCATGATTGTGGACCGTGATCGCGAGCTCCCTCTTCAGCCCCTCCAGCGAGACCGAGACCGGCCTGTCCGACGCCCCGTGCTCCAGCGCGTTGCCGACCAGGTTCGTCATGACCTGGGTCAGGCGTGCCTCGTCCCAGCGGCCGCGCACGTCACCCGCCACGTCCACCTCGATGGTGCGCTCCCCGTGCACCGCCGCCAGTTCGCTCACTACCTCCCGCACCACCGTTTCCGCGTTCATCCAGGCGGCGTCGATGGGAATACCACCGCCGAGCCGGCTACGTGTGAGGTCCAGCAGGTCACCGACCATGCTCTCCATGCGCCGCGAGCTGCTCGCGATGCGGGAGGTGAGCGTCAGGTGCGGCTCCTCCAGCTCTTCCGTCTCGAGCATGAAGGTGGAAGAGGTGATGATCGCGCCCAGCGGCGTACGCAGGTCATGGCCGAGGATGGCTATGAACATTTCCCTGGACTCGTTCAGATCCGCCGTGTAGCGGGCCACCGACTCGGCGAGCGCCTGATCGATGGCCTCATTGAAGCGCGTCATGTCCTCGATGTCCGTATCCTCGAGCGTCTCGCGCTTGCCGGCCCAGAGGCGGAGCACACTGGCACGCAGAGCGCGGTACTCCGATGCCATCTCGTCGATGCTGAAGCCACGCTCGGCGCGGTCCGCGCCGTGCTCTTCCGCCGCGGTCGCGGGATCGGAGGCATCGTCGGGCGCCTCACCAACGGCTTTCTGATGTTGCTCACGGTCGGTCTGCGGTGTCTCCAGGTCCGTGGCGATCACCGAGAGCATCTCGCTCGCGTGGTCACGCAGCGCCTCGATGTCCATCGTTTCCGTGATCGGACCCAGCCGCCGCGCGAACGTCTCCCATTCGGCCAGAATCGGTTCGCGCTGCTCGTTGAGGAATTCGGATAGACGCAAAGGAACACCAGGGTAGCAGTTGAGAAGGAATGGAGGCACCTGCATGGCACCGGGCTCCTCCCGAGTAGGATGGTACCCCACAGCCGCCGCTGTGGCTCACAAGCGGTCCCGCGCCGCCACGCCCGCCGCTACTCGCGGCAGCCCGACATGCCGAGCGCCCTGGGTGATTTTCGGGGACGGGGAGTGCCTGTGCCACCCGCTGAGCGGCTCCTTCCCCCGCCCGCCGGCCGGAGTTACCCTGATCTTTACCGGTTGTCGCACCAATCACCCAACCCGAGAAGCAGAAGCAATGAAGTTCCTTCCTGTACAGCGCTCGTGCTCGTACGGCGAGTGACCCCACGATGAGCCAGGCGGACGTGGCCCCGGCAGCTGCCGAGGTCGCCCCCGGGAAGGCTGGCGGCCTCGGCACGTTCGGCGGCGTGTTCACCCCCTCGATCCTCACGATCCTGGGCGTGATCATGTACCTGCGCTTCGGGTGGGTCGTGGGCAACCTCGGCCTCATCGGAACGCTCATCGTGGTCACGCTGGCCACGAGCATCACCTTCCTCACGGCGCTCTCCATCGCCGCCATCGCCACGGATCAGCGCGTCCGCATCGGCGGGGCGTACTACATGATCAGCCGATCCCTGGGCATCGAGACCGGCGGTGCGGTCGGGATCCCGCTCTTCCTGGCCCAGGGGCTGTCCGTAGCGCTGTACACGGTGGGATTCGCCGAGAGCGTGGCCAGGACCTATCCCACGCTGGATGAGCGGACCGTCGGCATCGTCACGACCCTGGTCATCGCCGGGATTGCCCTCGTCTCCGCAAAGATCGCCATCCGATCCCAGTACATTATCCTCGTGGCGATCGCGCTGTCGCTGCTGTCCCTCCTCTTCGGACGACCCGTCGAGTCCACGGACATCGAGATGTGGGGTGCGGCAGATCGCCATTCGGAGGGGTTCTGGGTGGTTTTTGCCGTCTTCTTCCCCGCCGTGACCGGGATCATGGCCGGCGTGAACATGTCGGGGGACCTGGAGAACCCGGCCAAGTCCATCCCGCGCGGAACGTTCTGGGCGGTGGGCGTGGGCTACGTCATCTACATGACGCTGCCCGTGATCCTGGCGCTGCGCGCCGACGCGCTGACGCTGATCGAGGATCCGCTCATCATGCGGAGGATGGCCCTGTGGGGTGATGCGATCCTCCTGGGCATCTGGGGTGCCACGCTGTCGAGCGCCATGGGCAGCATCCTGGGGGCGCCCCGGGTGCTCCAGGCGCTGGCCCGGGACGGCGTGCTGCCGCGATCGCTGAAGTGGCTCGGCAGGGGGAGCGGGAAAGAGGATCTCCCACGGGTGGGCACCCTGTTTACCCTGGGGATCGCGCTCGCGGCCGTCTGGCTGGGTGACCTGAACATGATCGCCCCGATCCTTACCATGTTCTTTCTCACCACCTACGCGGTCCTGAACATGGCCGCGGGCGTGGAGGGCTTTCTGAAGAGCCCGTCGTTCCGGCCGCGGTTCAGAGTCCACTGGAGCCTCTCCATCCTCGGCGCCGCGGGCTGCGTATCGGTGATGTTCCTGATCAACCCGACCGCCACCCTGGCCGCGGCCCTGTTCGTGGGTGGCATCTTCATATGGCTGGAGCGGCGGAACCTGGAGGGGACGTGGGGGGATGTACGGCGCGGCCTCTGGATGGCCGTGACCCGGTTCGGCCTCCTCCGCCTGTCGAGCGGGCCTGATCCCAAGAGCTGGCGGCCCCACGTGCTCGTCCTCTCGGGCGCGCCCATGCGTCGCTGGCATCTCGTCGAGCTTGCCGCCGAGCTGGGCCATCACGGCAGCATCATGACCGTCGCGACCGTCCTGCCGTTGGCGCAGGTCTCGGCCGAGCGCCAGGCCGGCTTCGAGAAGCGGATCGGGGCCTACCTGCTACAGCGAGGCGTGCAGTCATTCGTCCGGGTGATCGGCGCGGACGACGCGTTCGCAGGGTCCCGGGAGCTCGTGAGGATGTACGGCCTGGGATCGCTTGTGCCGAACACCGTGATCCTGGGCAACAGCGCCCGCAAGGAGACGTTCCCCCAGTACTGCGCGATGGTCGATGCCTTTTATCGCGGCTCACGCAACGTCCTCATCGTGAAGGAGGACGAGGAACGCCCCTTCGGGGACCGGCGGCGGATCGACGTATGGTGGGGAGGGCTGAAGGGGAATGGCGGACTGATGATGATCCTGGCCTACCTCCTCCACACCAGCATTCGATGGCGCCAGGCGGAAATCCGCTTGAAGATGGTGGTCCCGGATGAGGCCGCCGCCGCCCGGGCGCACCGCAATCTCACCACCCTGGCCCAGCGAATCCGGACGAATGCCATTCCTGAGGTGCTGGTAGCAAACGGGCGCTCGTTCCCGGAGATACTCAACGCATCCTCCGCCGGTGCGGATCTGGTGTTCATGGGGATGGCGGAGCCGGCCGATCCGGCGGCGTTTACGCGTTACTACGCCCGCCTCCAGGGCTGGATCGAGGAGCTCCCGACGGTGGTCCTGGTCCTCGCGGCGGAGGAAACGCCCTTCGATGAGGTCCTGGTGCAGAAGGACGTCACCATGCACCAGGGGAGCTGACGTCAGCCGGCACGTCGGCCGGCCCGCCGCCCCCCATAGCCCAGGCCACCAGTCCCGCCGGGCCGCGAGCCGGACGGCCCGACACCGTTAGGTCAAGCGAAGCCGGGCAACTGACGGATGGTGTCCGGTCGGAAGCCACTCGCGGGGCCGAGCGCCACGATATCGGGGTCGTGGCCCCAATCGTCCCGACCGCTGAGCCGTGCCACTTCGTGGCTCTCCACGATGTGAAACCCCTGCTCAGCCAGCGCCGCCAGCGACCGGCTACGGGCTTCATCTCCGTGGAGCGAGACGATGGCTACGCAGTGGGCGGGAAGGTGAGGCGCCCCTGCTTCGAGGATGTCCCCCTCCGATCCCTCCACGTCAATCTTCACGACATCGGGTGGCGCCACACCCGCTTCGAGCAGGTCGGCAACGGTCGTGAGCTCGACGCGTTCCCCGCCACCCCCCACCCGGAAGGTCTGTGAGGAGCCGCTGCCGCCGAAGTGCACCACCCCGCGCGTGGCGCCGAGTCCCACGTTGCGGAGCTCCACGTTGCGCAGATCGTTCCAGGCCACGTGGCGGCGGAGAAAGGAAAAGTTGTAGGGAGAAGGCTCGAATGAGAAAACCCGCCCGCCGCTGCCGACCCGGCGACTGGCGAGCAGGGTAACGTAGCCATGATGCGCCCCCACATCCCAGAAGCAGTCGCCCGGCGCCACGAGTGCCTGCAGGAGCTGCACGCGCTCCTCTTCGAAGCGTCCCCCAGCATGACGCCCCGCGGCTGCCATGCTCCAGCGGCTCCCGGCATTGGGGCCGGAGCGGATGCGGACGCGAACGGGGCCGAGCAGTCGGGACAACGCTCGCCGGACGGGAAAGGGCAGTCTCGTGGCCATGGAAAGATCCTCGAGCCGATTACGGTTCCTCGATGCGCTGACCGCCACCACGGCGGGCTCACGGCAGCACACACCGGCACCAACGTGGGGGCGGCGCGGTCCCGATTCAATACCGCGGGGTGGATCGTCGTCTCCGCCACCATCCCTCCGCCGGAACGACCACGGCATCGTTGACATGCCGGGACGGTTGGGTCATGCTCCGGCGGCCAGATCGACGCTCCACGAACCTCGCAGGCGGCCCAGGTACCATGCTCCCACGCTCAGCAGCGTCCCCTCGGAAGACTCCCCTGGCGCCGGGACGCCGCGCTCCGGTGGCCGCGTGTCTGGCGGTCCTGGCGTGGATGGGAGCCACCGCCCAGCCAGCCGCGTCGCAGGGCGTCGTTGAGAAGGAGACGATCGAACGGCTGGCCGTCTTCCTCGATTGCGGCTTCTGCGACGAGACGTTCATCCGGCAGGAGATGACGTACGTCGATTACGTGCGCGACCGCGAGGTGGCCCACGTCCACGTCCTGGTGACCCGGGAGAACACCGGCGCGGGCGGCCAGGCCCACACCTTCGACCTCATAGGCCGGGGCCCGTTCCAGGGGATGGACTACTCCACGGTCTACACGACCAACGTGGGCGCCACGGAGGCGGTGCAGCGGATCGGGCTGCTCCGCACACTCCAGGCCACGCTCGCCCCGTACCTGCTGCAGACGGCCGTGGGGGAGCGCCTGACCGTCGGGGTGGAGCCCCTCGAGGGGGCAGAGACCGGACAGGCGGAGCCGCGCGACGATCCCTGGCACAACTGGACCGTCGAGGTCTACGCCGACGGCAGCTCGGACTTCGAGTCGCAGCAGAAGTCCTTCGACACGCGCTACGGCGTATACGTCAACCGGGTTACGGAGGCCTGGAAGATCCAGCTCCGGCCGTTCTTCAACTACAACTACGACCACTTCGAGCGCAACGACCGGACCATCACGAGCACGTCGCGACGGGACGGCTTCACGAGCTATGTAATCCGAAGCCTCTCCCCGCACTGGTCCGTTGGTGCCTTCGGCGACGTCTTCACGTCGACGTTCGACAACGTGGACCTGCGCTACCGGCTCATGCCGGCCGTCGAGTACAGCCTGTACCCGTACCGGGAAGCCACGCGGCGCCAGCTGACGATTGCCTACCGCATCGGCGGCTCCCACATCACGTACCGGGACACGACGATCTACGGCGAGACACAGCAGCTCCTGCCGGAGCAGACCCTGAGCGCCGGCTACCGCGTCAGACAGCCGTGGGGGCAGGCCGACGTCGGCGTCAACGCTTCACAGTACCTGCACGACCCTGATCGCTACAGCGTCCGTTTTGACGGCAGCGTCAACGTGCGTGTCACCCAGGGGCTGTCGATCGAAGTCGGTGGCCAGTTCGCGCTCATCCACAACCAGCTCAACCTGGCCAAAGGCGATGCCGACCTGGAGGAGGTCCTCCTGCGCCGCCGTCAGCTTGAGACCAACTACCGGGGCGGGCTCAACTTCGGGTTGCGGTATCGCTTCGGCTCCATCTACAACAACGTGGTCAACACACGCTTCGGCGGAGGCGGCGGGCAGGATCGGTTCTGATCCGCCGGATCGCTACAGAGATCCCACGCCTCCCGCGTCATCCGCATCAGCCTGATCAGCGAAGGCGCCTCCATCCCGGGCCGGC
>JBBDRO010000054.1:0-34984 GCA_040905425.1 Gemmatimonadota bacterium
CCCCGCCGCCGCCCCGCCCGCAATCCATTCCCCCTTGACCGGCCGCCGCCCCGCCGCTCATTTCAACCAGGGTGGGCGTCCCTCCCCCGCCTTCACGATGAATGCAATTTCGTATGCCGCGCCGGCGCGGCGCCTGGCGCCCGCCGTACGCGGCCTCTCCCCAACGACGGAGCCGTAACGATGACAGGGTCCCGAATCACCCGTGGCGCCGGCGCACTTCTGGCCGCCCTTCTGCTCACCGCATGTGGCTCAGGCGCCGAGGATGACCAGGACGCCGCCGACCTGGTGCTGCGCGGCGGCCACGTGGTCACCATGGACGAGGTGCGCCCCGAGGCGGAAGCCGTGGCCATCCGCGGCCACACGATCCTGGCCGTGGGCACGGACGCGGAGATCGACGCATACATCGGCAATGACACCGAGGTGATCGAGCTGGACGGCCGCCTGGTCACGCCCGGCTTCATCGAGGGCCACGGGCACTTCATGAGCCTGGGCTCGGCGCGCATGCAGCTGGATCTGACCACCGCGCGCACGTGGAATGACATCGTGGCCATGGTGGCCACCGCGGCCTCGGACGCGCCCCAGGGCGCCTGGATCACGGGGCGCGGCTGGCACCAGGAGAAGTGGGAGACGCCGCCGCCGGGCGCCGTGGAGGGCAACCCGGTGCACACCGAGCTCTCGGCCGCCTCGCCGAACAATCCGGTCATCCTGACGCACGCCAGCGGCCACGCCGCCTTTGCCAACGCCCGGGCCATGGAGCTGGCGGGCATCGACGGCTCCACCGTACCGCCGGCGGGCGGCGAGATCGTCAAGGACGCCGAGGGCAACCCCACGGGCCTGCTGCGCGAGAACGCGGACGAGCTGGTGGGCGCGGCTCGCGCGCGTGACGAATCGGGTCGCACGGCGGAGGACGTGGAGGCGGAGCGCCGGCGCATGGTCGAGCTGGCCGGTGCGGAGGCCCTCTCCAAGGGCATCACCAGCTTCCAGGACGCGGGCAGCAACTTTGCCACCATCGATTTCCTGAAGGGGCTGGAGGAGGAGGGCGCGCTGCCCATCCGCCTCTACGTCATGGTGCGGCGCGAGAGCAACGCGGACATGGACGCCCACCTGCCCGACTACTTCATGCCCATCGAGGGCAATGACTTCCTCACGGTGCGCTCCATCAAGCGCCAGATCGACGGTGCGCTGGGCTCGCACGGCGCCTGGCTGCTGGAGCCCTACATCGACATGCCCACCAGCACCGGCCTCACGCTGGAGGATCCCGAGGACATCCGCGGCACCACCGAGGTGGCCATCAAGCACGGCTTCCAGGTGAACACGCACGCCATCGGGGACCGGGCCAACCGCGAGGTGCTGGACATGTACGAGGAGGTCTTCGCGGCAAACCCCGACAGGACCGACCTGCGCTGGCGCATCGAGCACGCGCAGCACATGCATCCCGATGACGTGCAGCGCTTCGCTGACCTGGGCGTGATCGCCGCCATGCAGGGCATCCACGCCACCTCGGACGGGCCGTGGGTGTTCCGCCGGCTGGGCGCCGAGCGCGCGGAGAACGGCGCCTACCTGTGGCGCTCGCTGCTGGACGCCGGCGTGGTCATTGCCAACGGCACCGACGTCCCGGTGGAGGACATCGATCCGATCGCCAGCTTCTACGCGTCGGTCTCACGCCGCCAGGCGGACGGGGAGGTCTTCTTCGCGGACCAGCGCATGACGCGCGAGGAGGCGCTCCGCTCCTACACCGTGGCCAACGCGTACGCAGCCTTCGAGGAGGAGCACAAGGGCAAGCTCGCGCCCGGCATGCTGGCGGACGTGGTGGTGCTGTCGAAGGACATCATGACCATCCCCGAGGAGGAGATCCCCGAGGCGCGGGTGGACCTCACCATCCTGGGCGGCAACGTGGTCTACCAGCGTGAGCAAGCGACGGCTGCCAACCGCTGAGCGCGACTCGCGCCGCACCCTGCCGGCGGCGCGGACGTCCCGGTGGAAAAGCGCGAGGGGCCCCGGAGATCAGTCCGGGGCCCCTCACGCGTGCGGGCAGCCGATCCGGCGCGGCGGGTGCCGCGCCGCCAGGTACGTGCCGGCTCAGTTCAGTCCGCAGGCGCCCCCGCCGCAGCAGCCGCCCATGCCCATTCCCCCGGCCGGGGTGGCGCAGGCGTCCGCGCCCGCGCCGCCACCCGCGCCCACGGCCGCCGCGGACATGCGCAGCGCCAGGCGCTCCTCCCCGCACGTGGGACAGACGGCCGGGGCCAGACGGTCCTGGCTGCGGCGCAGCAGTTCGAAGTCGGCGCCGCAGGCGCGGCAGGCGTATTCGTAGATGGGCATGGCGGCTTCTCCGTGCGGGTGCGGGCGCCGCGGGATGCCGCATGCGCGGCCACGCGGTCGGTGCGAACTGCATAACGATACAGTGATACAGCGGGCGGTCAAGACCCCTCGCAGAACGCGCCGCCCTCCCGCTACCTTCCCCCCCATGCAACCTCGCACCGCCCGCGGCCGCGCCACGCGCGAGCGCATGGTGGCCGCCGCCGCCGAGCTCATGCACCTGCATGGCGTGGCCGCCACCAGCGTGGAGCACATCCTGACCGCCTCCGGCACCGGCAAGAGTCAGTTCTACCACTACTTCGCGGACAAGGAAGCGCTGGTGCGGGCCGTCCTGCGCCACGTGGTGGAGCGCTCGTTGCGCGACGAGGTGGAGGTGCTGGCGCGCCTGGACCGCTGGTCCGGCATCGCCGCCTGGCTGGACCTGGTGGCCACCCGCCACGAGGCACGCGGCCTCTCCGGCGGCGACCCGCTGGGCTCGCTGGCCGCCGAGCTGGCCGACGGCAGCCAGGCCGTGCGGGACGATCTGGCGGAGGCCTTCCGCATCAAGCAGCGCTTCCTGCGCAAGGGGCTGGCGGTCATGAAGGAGCGTGGCGAGCTGCGCCCCGACGCCGACCCGGACGCCCTCGCGGCGTTCGCCACCGCCAGCGTCCAGGGCGCGCTGCTGCTGGCCACCATCCGGCGCGACGGCGCGGTCCTGCGCACGGTGCTGGACCACGTGCTGGATCACCTGCGCGCGCAGGCGGCGGACGCCCCATGAGCGGCGCCCTGACGCACACCGCGGACGTGGTGGTCGTGGGCTCCGGGCCGGGCGGCGCGGCCGTGGCCCGGCGGCTGGCGCGCGGCGGCCGGAGCGTGCTCGTCCTGGAGCGGGGGCGGGACTGGCGCGGTCATCCCCTCTACGGCACCTACCCCGGCGCCCTCCTCTACGCCGACCGGCGCGCGCTGCTCTTCACCGACGAGGGGCTGAACGTGGTGCGGCCGCTCATGGTGGGTGGCGCCACCAGCATGTACTGCGGCTGCTCGGCACCGCCGCCCGCCTGGCTGGCCGGGCGGTGGGGCGTGGATCTCGGCGCCCATGCGGCGCGCATCGCCGCGGAGCTGGAGGTGGCGCCGCTGGCGCCCGAACTGCGCGGCGCCGCCTCCACCCGGCTGGCGGAGGCGGGGCGCGCGCTGGGCATGCCGTGGGAGCCGCAGGACAAATTCATGCGCCCCGCGCGCGCCGAGCGCTTCAGGTGCGGCGCGCACTGCATGCTCGGCTGCCGGTGCGGGGCCAAGTGGAACGCGGCGGAGTGGGTGGATGACGCGCGTGCGGTGGGGGCGGTGCTCTGGACGCGCGCCCACGTGCAGCGCGTGGTCATCCAGGACGGCGTGGCGCGCGGTGTAGTGGGCCGGCGCGCCGGGCGGCCCTTCCGGGTGCACGCCGAGCAGGTGGTGGTGGCGGCGGGGGGGATCGGCAGCGCGCTCCTGCTGCGCCGCTCCGGCTTCGAGGAGGCCGGGCGGGGCATGGCCATGGACACCACGCTGATGGTCTACGGGGACAGCCCCGCGGATGGCATGGGCGGGGACCCGCCCATGACCTGGAGCGCCCCCGATGATGACCTGGGCGTGCTCTACTCCACGCTCATCGATCCCTGGCTCATGTACCCCATCATGCTGGCGCTGAAGCGGCCGACGGCCGCGCTGGGCTGGCACCGCTGGGGTCGCACGCTGGGGGTGATGATCAAGGTGCGCGACGAGGTGAGCGGGGAGGTGCGCCCTGACGGCGGCCTGGCCAAGGGCCTCACCCGCGGCGAGAGAGCGCGTCTGGAGGCGGCCGAGGAGCAGGCGCGCCGCATCCTGCTGGAGGCGGGCTGCCGCAAGGACACCCTGATCAACACGCCGCTGCGCGGCACCCATCCCTCGGCCACGGCGCGCCTCGGCACCCTGGTGGATACGGACCTGGCCACACCGGTGCCCGGGCTGCACGTGTGTGACGCCAGCGTCTTCCCCGAGGCGCTCGGCCGTCCCACCGTGCTCACCATCCTGGCGCTGGGGGAGCGCCTGGCCGAGCGGCTCCTGCGCGGCCGCTCGGGCTAGAGTCCCACCACGAAGCCGGCGCCGAAGAACCAGTGGCTGAAGTCCGCCTTGGTGGCGGGGAAGATCTCACTGGGGAACAGCGCGCTCCTCAGGTAGGGGCCATACTCCACCTCCCCTACCAGGCGGCGCTGCGCACGCGCCTCGAAGCGCACGGCCCCGCGGATGGGCAGCGACAGGCTCCCCTCGTAGACCGGCCCCCATACGGACTCGGTGAAGTCCTCCGAGAGCCGGGCGTAATCCTCCCGGGTCACGCGCGCGGTGTAGCGCGCCGGCCCGGCGGCCACCCGCACGATGTCCCGGGCGGAGAACCACACCATGGGCGCCATGATGTCCGCCTCGTAGCGGAGCCGCAGATAGGCACCGTCCGGGTCATAACCGTGGGTACGGCCGATCTCCGTCTTGCCGCCCAGCACGCCCACGCCGGCCCACGGCGTCACCGCGAAACGAAACTCCAGCAGGAACGGGTAGCCCGAGGCGCCGAAGCCCGTCTCCGTCATCTCACCGGGGCACGGGTACTCGATGCATCTGGAATTGTAGACGTACTCCAGGCTCTGAAAATCGGCGTGGATGTCCTCCGCCGGCCCCCGGTCCGTGGTGCCCGCGATGGCCGTGAAGGTCCAGCGGCTGGACTCCTGCGCCTGGGCGGGACCGGCCACGGCGGCCGCCAGGAGGAGGAAACCGCCCACGAGTGGCACGGTCGCACGCATACGGGGCAGGGACATCATCTGCTGTTCTCCACGAGATCGAGTGCGGGCGGGCCTGCCTCGGCTCCCCCCGGGCTGCTTGTTGACGTGCGGCGACCGGCAAACGTTGGCGCCACCGATCAGTACCGGTAATGCTCGGGCTTGTAAGGCCCTTCCGCGGGTACACCGATGTAGGCCGCCTGTTTCTCGGACAACTCGGTGAGCTTCACCCCGAGGTGATCCAGGTGCAGCCGCGCCACCTTCTCGTCCAGGTGCTTGGGCAGCACGTAGACCTCACGCTCATACCGCTCGTTGTGCTGATGAAGTTCCATCTGCGCCATCACCTGGTTGGTGAAGCTGGCGCTCATGACGAAGCTGGGGTGTCCCGTGGCGCAGCCCAGGTTCAGCAGCCGCCCCTCCGCCAGCACCATCACGCCGTGCCCGTCCGGGAAACGGAACTCGTCATACTGCGGCTTGATGTTGATGCGCTCCACGCCGGGCATCTTCTTCAGCCCGGCCATGTCGATCTCGTTGTCGAAGTGGCCGATGTTACCCACGATGGCCTTGTCCTTCATGCGGGCCATGTGCGCGGCGGTGATGACGTTGAAGTTGCCCGTGGCGGTGATGAAGATGTCCGCGCGCTCCAGCACGTTCTCCAGCGTCTCCACCTGGTAGCCCTCCATGGCCGCCTGCAGCGCGCAGATGGGGTCGATCTCGGTCACGATGACCCGCGCGCCCTGGCCGCGCAGCGCCTGCGCGCAGCCCTTGCCCACCTCGCCGAAGCCGCACACTACGGCCACCTTGCCGCCGATCATGACGTCACTCGCGCGGTTGATGCCGTCCACCACCGAGTGCCGGCAGCCATAGATGTTGTCGAACTTGGACTTGGTGACGCTGTCATTCACGTTGATGGCGGGGAAGAGCAGCGTCCCCTGCTTCATCATGTCGTAGAGGCGGTGCACGCCCGTGGTGGTCTCCTCGGAGACGCCGCGGACGGCCTCGGCCAGCTTCGTCCAGCGCCCCGGATTCTTCTCCGCCTCCGCGCGCAGCAACTCCAGGATCACGCCCCACTCCTCAGGGTCGTTGTCCGGATCGAAGTCCGGGATGCTGCCGGCCTTCTCGAACTCCGCGCCCTTGTGCACCAGCAGCGTGGCGTCCCCACCGTCATCCAGGATGAGGTTCGGCCCGGAGCCGTCGGGCCAGGTGAGCGCCTGCTCCGTGCACCACCAGTACTCCTCCAGCGTCTCCCCCTTCCACGCAAAGACGGGCACGCCCCGCGGATCCTCGGGCGTACCGTCCCTCCCCACCACCGCGGCGGCGGCGGCATGGTCCTGCGTGGAGAAGATGTTGCAGCTCACCCAGCGCACGTCGGCGCCCAGCTCCACCAGCGTCTCGATGAGCACGGCCGTCTGCACGGTCATGTGCAGCGAGCCCATGATCTTCGCGCCCGCCAGCGGCTGGCTGGCCGCGAACTCGTCGCGCAGGGACATGAGCCCGGGCATCTCCTGCTCGGCCAGGCGGATTTCCTTGCGGCCGAATTCGGCCAGCGCCAGGTCGGCAACCTTGTGGGGGGGGCGTTCGGTGGCCACGGCTGTGCTCATGCTATGCCTCTCGTGTGGAGTGTGCGTCATGCTTCAGTGGTAAGCGACGACGGGGCTCCGCCCCGCGCCGCGCTTCATGTTTCGTTTCCCGGCCCGGCGCGCTCAGTCCGGCCGCCGGCGCAGGGCGGGGTCCACCGGTACGGGCGCGGGCCGCCGCGCCGAGGCGGCGAACAGCACCGGGCCGCGGGCGGCCGGATCGGGCGGCAACGGTGTCCAGCGGGGCTGCTCGAAGCCGGCCTCCTCCAGCCACTCGCCGATCTGCTCCCGGCTGAAGCCCTGCCAGAGATGGCCCATGCCCTCGCGCAGGTCCTCCCGGCCGTGCCGGATCATGTCCACCACCAGGAGACGGCCGCCGGGACGCAGCACGCGGGCCGCCTCCGCCAGGGCGGTGGCCGGATCGGGCAGGTAGTGCAGCACCAGAAAGACCAGCGCGGCGTCCAGCTCACCGTCCGCCACGGGGAGCGCCTCCAGTTCCCCCAGCCGCAGCTCCACGTTGGCGGCGTCCGCCAGCCGGGTCTCCGCCGCGCCCAGCATCTCCACGCTCCGGTCCACGCCCACCACCCGGCCCACGAAGGGGGCCAGCAGCTCGGCCAGGCGGCCGGTGCCGCAGCCCAGGTCACCCACCGTCCAGGCGGCGTCGAGCAGGGCGGGCAGCGCCGCCAGTTCGGGGCCGCCGCCGAAAAGCTCGGCGCGCAGCGCGTCCCAGCGCCCCGCGGCGGTGGCAAAGAAATCCCGCGACGTGGTGCGGCGGCGGGCCACGATGGCCCGGGCGCGCCGCCCGTCCTGGGACGCCTCCGGCTGCTCGGCCAGCTCCGTCCGGAGCGCCTCCCAGATGACCCGCGCCGCGCCCTCGAGCCCGGGCTCCAGGCGATAGAAGCGGCTCGTGCCTTCCGCGCGGGAGGCCACCCAGCCCTCCTCGGCCAACGTGCGCAGGTGCCGGCTGACCGTGGACTGCGGCAGCTGCACCGCGGCGCACAGCTCCGAGACGGCCAGTTCATGGGCGTCCAGGAGCAGGAGGAGGCGCGCCCGCGTGGGGTCCGCCAGACCGGTGAGGCGCTCCACGAGGGAAGCGCCAGGCATCATTTCATTCATATATCCGGATGAAAGGATACAAGCTCGGGGCGGTCCTGTAAAGCGCCTGTCAGCGGCCCCGACGGTCCGCCCCCTGGATAACCCCGGTGGCGCGCCCCCTGGACAACCACCGTACGATACTATATAATTATGCAGTAATGTAATGAAGCCTACATCAGGGAGGAAGCTCATGGCCGGAGAGAACACGCGCGGCGCGCACCGCCCCATCGTGGTGACCCACGAGGGCGGCGTCCGCTTCGCCGCCGACGTGCGCGGGCACGTGGTGATGACCGATCAGCCGGCGCAGGGCGGTGGCCAGGACAGCGCGCCGATGCCGCTCGAGATGATGGGCGTGGCGCTGGCCAGTTGCGTGGCGCTCTACGTACAGAAGTTCTGCGAGGTGCGGGGCATTGCCCACGCCGGCATGCGCGTGGAACTGGACACCTTCGGCGCCAGGGATCCCAACCGGGTGGGCGCCTACGAGTTGCGCGTGGTGCTGCCGGAGGCGGTCCCGGAGCGGTACCGGGACGCCATCGACCGGGTGGCGCGGAGTTGCGCCGTGCACAACACCCTGACGCACCCGCCGCAGGTGAGCGTGGACGTCACCGCGGAGGAGGCGGTCGGCGTGTAGGCGGTAGGCGTGTAGACGGTCCGCGTGTAGACGGTCCGCGTGTAGACGGTCCGCGTGTAGGCGGCCGGCGTGGCGGAGGCCGGGTGCGGGTGCCCGCATCGGTACCCGCCGCCGGCCGGGCGCGCCTCAGTCCGCTCCGGGCAGTCGCACCCGCACGGAGAAGGCGCCGCGCAGGTCACCGTCGGCGTGTCCCGTGGCCTGGTCGTCCGGGTAGCGCTCCGCCAGCACGGCGCGCACCGCGGGATCCAGGCTGTCCGCGGGGCCATGGCACTGCAGGCACATCGGCACCGCCCGGATGGGCCGTAGCATCCGCAACCAGCGGCCATCCGGCCCGTCCTCGACACGCAGCACCTCGGCTGGCTCGCCGCCTTGCGCCAGGGTGGCGGTCATGCCTTCGAGGGCGGTGCGCTCGAAGGTGTCCGGAGCGTCCCGGGGCGTGCGCCAACGCAGGCTGACGCGTCGTACGGTGCGCTCGGGGCGCTGCAGCTCGGCCGTGAAGACGGGGGCGGAGTCGGCGCACACGCGCACGGCGCCCGCGGCGTCGTCCTCCTGTAGCGCCGCGCGCAGACGCGTCATGAGGCGGCTGCCCAGGCTGTCGGCCGTGCTCCGGGCCTCCTCCACGGCCCTCACCGGAACCGGCACCGAGTCGCCGGCCGGGCCGCGCTCCGACCCGGCCAGCGCCACGGCAACGGTGGCCTCCGGCGCGGGTGGGCCGCACGCCAGCAGCAGGGCGGCGGTGAGCAGCAGGAAGGGAGTGGCGCTGGCGGGTATGACATCCGCCGGGTGCCACCGGGATCGTTGGCCGGGACGGCCGGGCATTGGTTGCATGCTGACCTCGCGTTGTGGTCCGCCTGATCGTAGCGCGTGCCCGGGGCCCGGGCCATAACGGAACTCTGCTCGCCGCGAGGCGTAGGACATGCGGCACGGGCCCCGGCACCGGTGGCGGGCAACCGCCGCCCGGATATCGGGGTCGAAAGAGTGAGGAAGAGCGGAGGGCGCCTACGCCTTCCGGCAGGACGCGGCCGACGGTCCGGCCCTTCAACAGACACATGCCGGCGCGGCCCCCGCCGCGCCGCCGAGCAACTCGTTCAGAGAGCGGCCCTCGCGGGCCGTCGTAACCATGTACAGGAGGTTTGACATGCGGTCCTGGACACTCAAGCTCGCCGTGGGCTCCACGCTCGTGCTGGGCACGGTGGCCGGCGCGACTGGCTTCGAGGCCATCCGCGACGGGCACGCGTCCACGAGCGCGGCCGCCGTGACCCAGCAGGCACAGATGGCGCCCGCCGCGGCCGATACCGCGGCCAACGACCTCAGTCGTGCCTTCCGCAACGCGGCACGCGGCGCGCTGCCCGGCGTGGTGCACATTCAGGTGGAGGCCACCCGCCGGGTTGCGGCAGGCGGCGGGCTGCCCGACGCCCTGCGCGGCACGCCCTTCGAGGACTTCTTCCGGCCGGCGCCGCGCGGCCAGCAGCAACGTCCCGTGCAGGGCAGCGGCTCGGGCTTTGTCTTCCGCGCGGACGGCTACATCCTGACCAACAATCACGTGGTGGAGGGCGCCGAGCGCGTCACCGTCATCACCAACGACCGCCGCGAGTACGAGGCCACCGTGGTGGGACGCGATCCCAACACGGACATTGCCGTGCTGAAGGTGGAGGCGGCCGGCCTGCCGGTGATCCCCTTCGGTGACTCGGACGCCATGCAGGTGGGTGACTGGGTCGTGGCGCTGGGCTATCCGCTCGAGCTGGGCTCCACCGTGACCGCGGGGATCGTGAGCGCCAAGGGGCGCAGCATCGGTATCATCGGGCAAAGCCAGGGACCGGTGCCGGAGGGGGCAGCGCCGGCGCTGGAGGCGTTCATCCAGACGGACGCCGCCATCAACCCCGGCAACTCGGGCGGTCCGCTGGTGGACCTGAACGGCCGCGTGGTGGGCATCAACAGCGCCATCGCCAGCCGCACGGGTTACTACCAGGGCTACGGCTTTGCCGTGCCCGCCAAGCTGGCGCAGCGCGTGGCCGCCGACCTGATCGAGCACGGCGAGGTGCGCCGCCCGCGCATCGGCGTGGGCATCCGCACGGTGGAGACGGCCGACCGGGAGCTCTTCGACCTGCCGGACATGAACGGTGCCGTGGTCACGCTGGTGGAGGAGGGGCTACCCGCCGAGCAGGCGGGCATCGAACTCGGTGACGTCATCGTCCGCCTGGACGGCCAGCCCATCCGCACGGACGTGGAACTGATCGAGCGCCTGGCGCTGCATGAGCCCGGCGAGCGCGTGCGGCTCGGCGTCTGGCGGGACGGCAGCGTCCGGGAGGTCACCATGCAGCTGTCCCGCTTCCAGGCCGCGCCGGTGGCCGCCGCGCCGGAGCCGGCCCGCGAGCGCGGCTCGGCCGCGCGGCTGGGCTTCGAGGCGCGGGAGATCACACCCCGCCTGGTCCAGGAGTTCCGGCTGGAGGTGCGCGAGGGCGTGGTGGTCATGGACGTGGTGCCGGGTGGTCCGGCGCCGCTGGCGCCAGGTATGGTCATCCTGGAGTTGAGTGATCAGGAAATCCAGGACATCGAGGACCTGGAGGACGCCGCGGCCGGGATCGCCTCCGGGGACCCGGTGAAGCTCGTGGTGCTCTTTCAGGGCCGGCGTCACCTGGTCACATACCGGACGCGCTGAGCCGGGCCCCCGGGCCGCCGTCAGCTCGTCACGTACCGGACCCGCTGAGCTGACGCCCGGGTCCGCAATGACCGAGCGCCCGCTCCCGATTCGGGGGCGGGCGCTTCGTGTTGCAGGGTTCGCGGGGGGCATGGGCCTTGCGCGGTAATGGGATACTGAAATACACGATCAAGAGGAGGTTCCATGGGCATCATCAGGGCATTCATCTACGGCATGAGCGCGGGGGCCGGGCTCATGTACTACCTGGACCCTGAGCGCGGGCGGCGCCGTCGGGCGCTCGTGCGCGACCAGGTGGATCACGCCACGCACCGGCTCGAGGACGCCGGCCAGCGCGCCAGCGCCCTGGCGGAGCAGATGAGTGATCGGGTGCACGGCGTGGCGCACGAGTCGCGGGCCCGCATGCGGGAGGAGCGCGTTCCCGACGAGGTGCTGGTGGAGCGGGTGCGCGCCGCCATGGGCCGCGCCGTTTCCAATCCCGGCGCCATCGAGGTGAGCGCGCACGACGGCACGGTCACACTCTCGGGTCCCTCGCTGGGACACGAGGCGCGTGAGCTGATCCGCACCGTGGAGCATGTGCGTGGTGTGAGGGACGTGGTGAACCGGCTGGAGTCACACGATCAGCCGGGCAACGTGCCCGGACTCCAGGGCACGCAGCGCTGAGCCGCGCCGCTACTCGTCCAGGAGCCGGCCCACCGCCAGGCGGAGGGCCGGCTCGGCGTAGTAGCCCCGTACGCGGTGCCGGATGCGGCCCTGGCGGTCGATGATCACCGACATGGGCAGCGTGGAGGCCCCGCCGAAGGCCGCGGTGACGGCGGGCGTGGCCATGGCCATGGGGTAGGTGTAGCCGCCCTGATCCACGAAGCGGCGCACCACGTCCGCGCCGGTCCGGTCCGTGGAGATGCCCAGGATCACGAAGCCGTCGGCGCGGCGCTCCTCCCAGACCCGCTGAAAACCGGGCATCTCCACCCGGCACGGGGGGCACCACGTGGCCCAGAAGTTGACCAGCACCACCTTGCCGTGGTAGTCGGCCAGTCTCAATTCGTGGCCGTCCAGCGTCGTAAGGGTGACGGCGGGGGCGGGTTCCGGCTCGGGCCAGAGTCCCACCGCCATGGCAACCTGGGAGCCGAAGCGCTGGTATAGGAGGACCGCCACCACCAGCCAGAGGACCACGTTCAGCGTGCGCGGTACCCAGAGAGGGATGCGCTGGAAGAGCCCCGGTGAGGGAGCGGAGCCGGCGGCGCGGCTGCGGGCGTCGTCGCCTGACAGGTTATCCGGCATGTTCAGCCGCCGTTCCCGGGTGCGCTTGACATATTACTGTCTGACAATATAGTAGCGATGATCGAGGCGGACAACGGGTCGCGAGAGCAGGGGAGCAGTCATGATCGAACAGACCACACGCTACGGATTTTCCACCACCGTGCGCGCCCCCTACGGGGAAGCCGTGGAGCGCACGCGCGCGGCGCTGGCGGAGGAGGGCTTCGGCATCCTCTCCGAGATCGACGTGAGCGCCACGCTGAAGAAGAAGCTGGACGTGGACTTCCGCCCCTACGTGATTCTGGGGGCGTGCAATCCGCCGCTGGCGCACAAGGCGCTCTCGGCGGAGCGGGACATCGGGCTGCTGCTGCCGTGCAACGTGGTGGTCTACGCGGCCGACGAGGAGGGCACCTGCGTGGTGGCGGCCATGGATCCGGAGCAGGCGCTGGCGCTCACGGGGCGCGATGACATCCGGCCGCTGGCCACGGAGGTCAAGGCCCGTTTGCGGGCGGCGCTGGAACGACTGGGCTGAAGGCGGGCACACACGCGGGGGCCGGCCGCGCCATGCGCCGGACCCCGCGGCGGTGCTCGAAACGTCTGGCGCCTAACGGCGCCGCGTCGTCACACGGTTGGTGGACAGATTCCACTCGATGATCTCGCCGCCCGCGATGCGGAAGCTCGGCGAGCGGCGCGTCTGCCCGTTGTCGTAGACCACGTCCATGCGGTACTCGCCACGGGTGGGGAAGTCGTAGATCAGGTCCCGCGTCTGATTGGCCGGCACGGATCCCACCTGGCGCCGCACCCCGGCGGCGGACGGCTCGATGAAGACGGTGGCGTCCACACCGGCCGCGTTGTTCATGACCCGCAGCAGGACGCGGTCCGCGTCCACGGCTGCGGCCTCGCTGTCGGTCGAGGTGCTACCCGTGCCCGCGGCGCACGCAGCGAACATGAACGGCACTAGCAGCACGAACGCTGCGTTCCACTTACGGCGCATGACTCCTCCTTGGATGTTGAACGGTAGGGAATTCGTACGGTCTGGCCCCCGCGCCGTCAAGGTGCGGGGCGCATTGCACGCGGTCCCGTGGGGCAGGGAAGCGCATGCGGGGCTTCCTTGGTGAAGACGCCCCGCCCAGGCATGGCGTTGGACTGCGAGCGCCGGATGTGGGAGAATCCCCGACGCCGGCGCCCGCGCCGCACCCCGCCGCTATTTCCACCGAATCCCGACAGATATTCCGGACAGCCCGCCCCAACTTGATGCCATCGTTCCACGTCCCTGTCCGGGAGGTTCCATGCGCCGCAGCGCCGCCGTCATGCTCGTCCTGGTCGTTGCCGCTTCGGCGTGCGATGGCCAGCCGGATCCTGCCGCGGATCCGGATGCCCCTACTGCCGCCGACACCCTGGTGATGGCCTACGAGTCCTTCTCCCCCGAGGCCTTCGATACGGTGGGCTGGCCCTCGGACAGTGCGGCGCTCGAGCGTGGCGCCTTCGTCTACCGTGCCGGCTGCAGCACCTGCCACGGGGTGGACGGCCGCGGCGATGCCGGGCACGTGACGCCGGCCGGTGATACGCTGCACCCGCCCGACTTCCATCGCGCCGACTTTGCGCTGGGGGACGACCTGCAGGCACTGCGGCAGAAGGTTTACGCGGGCAACGTGCAGGGCATGCCCCACTGGGGTCTGCGCCGCATGGATCCCCGGGACATCGACGCGGTGGCGCGCTGGGTGGCGCACCTGGCCCGGCAGCAATAGGGGGCCATCATGGAAAACCAGGATTTCGACGTAACGCTGCAACTGGATGAGGGCTTCCGCATGGCCGCGGACTTCGGTCTGCCGGGCGTGCCCCAGCTCATGATGGACGAGCCGCCGCCGCTTGGCGGGGGGCAGGGACCCAATCCCGCCCGGCTGCTGGCCACGGCGCTCGGCAATTGCCTGTCCTCCAGTCTGCTCTTCTGCCTGCACAAGTCGCGCGTGCAGGTGGATGGCCTCAGCACCCGGGTGCGGGGCAGCATGGTGCGCAACGCGGAGGGCCGCTGGCGTATCGGGCGCCTGTCGGTGAGCATCCAGGCGGACGTGCCGGCGGCGGAGCAGGCCAGGATGGCGCGGTGTGTGGAACTCTTCGAGGATTTCTGTGTGGTGGGCGGCAGCATCCGGGAGGGCATCGTCATCGACGTGGAGGTGGATTCGGCCCATCTGACGCCCGCCTGAGAACCGCCGGTCGAGCGGCCGCGGCGCGGCCAGGTTGCCGGGCCGCGACAGGCCAGGTAGCCAGCCGCCGCGCGGCCCGGTAGCCGGCCGTGGCGCCCGCCCGATCCCACGCGCGCCGGCGACACCCTTGGAACGCGCGGCGCCGGCGCTTACGTTTCCTGCTGGGCCCTTATGGCCCCCGTTCCACACCTGCCTCAACCGTGAACCGGTGGCCGACGCATCCGGCGTGCGGCCGCCCAGCTCCCTTCGGAGGCGTTCCATGCACCATCCCCTGCGCCGCGCGCACGCCACACTGGCCGTCGTGTTGCTCCTGGCCGCGCCCGCGAGCGCCCAGCAGAAGCCCACCCTCACGCCCGATGATTACGGGCGGTGGGAGTCGCTCGGCAGCGCCACGCTGGCCACGGACGGCGCCTGGATGGCCTACGCGGTGAGCCGGGTCGACGATGAGGACGAACTGCGCATTCGGCCCACCCGGGGCCAGGCCGAGGAGCGCATCGTGGCCTACGGCCGGAGTCCCGCCTTCAGCGCCGATGGCCGTTGGGTGGCGTACCTGGTGGGTGTCTCCCCGGACGAGCGGGAGAAGCTGGAGGCCGCCAAGAAGCCCATTCGCAGTACGCTCGGACTGGTGGAGCTGGCCTCGGGGCGCGAGACGCTGATTCCCGAGGTGGCCACCTTCGCCTTCTCGGAGAACGGCGCGCACCTGGCAATGCGCGGGTACGCGCCGCAGGGAGCCACGGGCGTGCAGCCGTCGCTGGCAGTGCGCGAGTTGGCCTCGGGCAGGAGCTTCAGCTTCGGCGGCGTGAAGGAGTTCTCGTGGCAGGACGGCGGTCCGCTGCTGGCCATGGTCGTGGAGACGCAGGGCATGATGGCCAACGGCGTCCAGCTCTACGATCCCCGCGCCGGCACGGTGCGCTCGCTACTTTCCGACTCATCATCCTACCAGAACCTCACGTGGCGAGAGGACCACGCCGATCTGGCCGTGCTACGGGTGGTGGAAAGCGCCGATCACGAGGAGCCGAACCACACCGTGATCGCCTGGCGCGGGCTGGAAGGTGACCGCGTGGCGCCGCAGCTGCTCAATCCCATGGCACGGGCGGACTTCCCGGCAGGGATGCGCGTGGTGGACCTGCGCCGCCTGGACTGGTCGGAGGACGGCGGCGCTCTCTTCTTCGGGGTCAAGGAATGGGAGCCGAAGGCCGGCGGGGAGCGCACGGACAGCATCGTGGCGGCCGAGGACGAGGACGGCCAGGGGGCCGCCCCGGACAGTGTCCAGGAGCAGACGGCGGCGCCGCCGCCCGAGAAGGAGGAGCCCGCCGGGGTGGAGGTGTGGCACGCGCGGGACGTGGACATCATTCCGGAGCAGAAGGTGCGCGCCAACCAGAACCGCAACCGCAACTATCTGGCGGTGTGGCACCTGGAGCCGGACCGCTTCGTCCAGCTCGGCAACGAGCTGGTGGAGGACGTGGCGCGCTATGCCGATGACCGCGCCCTGCTGGGCACCGACCACGATCCGTACGAGGCCGCGGCCATGTTCGGCCCGGTCTTCGACGACGTCTACACCGTGGACCTCATGACCGGCCAGCCCACGCTGCTGCGCGAACGCGTGGAGCGCTCCAACGGGCTGAGCCCCGACGGCCGCTACTGGGTGCGCTTCGAGGATGACCACTACTGGGTGCGCGACCTGCGCACCGGTGAGGAGCGCAACGTCACCGCGGAGCTGCCCACCAGCTTCGTGGACGTGGAGGATGACCACACGGTGGAGCAGAAGCCACCGCACGGCTTCGGCGGCTGGAGCACGGGCGGCCGCAGCATGCTCCTGTTCGACAAGTATGACATCTGGGAGGTCACGCCGGACGGGCAGGGCACGCGACTCACGGACGGCGCCGCTGACGAGGTGCGCCATCGCATCGTCCGCCTGGACTATGACGACCCCACGGTGGATCTCTCGCAGTCGGTCTATGTGGCGCTGTACGGCGAGAAGACCAAGCGCTACGGCTACGGTCTGCTACGGCGAGGCAAGGGGGTCGAGCGCCTGGTCTTCGAGGACGCGAGCGTGAACCGCATCAGCAAGGCCGAGGACGCGGACGTCTTCCTCTACATGAAGCAGCGCTTCGACGATTCACCCGACTGGTTCGTGGCCGGCGCCGGCCTGGCGGACGCCACCCAGGTGAGCGGTACCAACCCCTTCCAGGATGATTACGCCTGGGGCCGCTCGGAACTGGTGGACTTCACCAACCGGCAGGGCGTGCCACTGCAGGGCGCGCTCTTCTATCCCGCCGACTACGAGCCGGGCAGGCAGTACCCCATGGTGGTCTACATCTATGAGATCACCTCCAACACGGTGCACAGTTACACCACGCCCTCCGAGGAGAGCGCGTACAACACCCAGGTGTTCACGCAGAACGGCTACTTCGTCTTCCGGCCGGACATCGTCTACCGGGACCGCAATCCGGGACTCTCGGCGGCCGACGCCATCATCCCGGCGGTGGAGACGGTCCTGGCCAAGGGGATGGTGGATCCCGACCAGGTGGGCATCATGGGCCACTCGTGGGGCGCGTACCAGACGGCGTTCGTGATCACCCAGACGGATCTCTTTAACGCCGCCGTGGCGGGCGCGCCGCTCACCGACCTGATCAGCATGTACCTGTCCATCTACTGGAACAGCGGCGGCACCGACGCACGCATCTTCGAGATCAGTCAGGGCCGCATGGAGGTGCCACCCTGGGAGGACCTGGAGAGCTACATGGCCAACTCGCCGCTCTTCAACATCGAGTCCATGAATACGCCTCTGCTGGTGGCC
The DNA here is from genome assembly GCA_040905425.1 of Gemmatimonadota bacterium. Taxonomy (GTDB): domain Bacteria; phylum Gemmatimonadota; class Gemmatimonadetes; order Longimicrobiales; family RSA9; genus JBBDRO01. Next base: position 17,296 of record JBBDRO010000054.1, read on the forward strand.
TTCGGGGACAAGGACGGCGCAGTGGACTGGCACCAGGGGATCGAGCTCTACAACGCCGCGCGCCGGGCCGAGAAGGACATGGTCATGCTGGTCTACGAGGGGGAGAACCATTCGCTCTCGAAGGAGCCGAACCGCAAGGACTACCACCGCCGCATGAACGAGTGGTTCGCGCACTACCTGAAGGGCAGTGCGGCGCCGTCCTGGATCACCGAGGGGAAGAGCTTCCTGGAGCGCGAGAAGGAGCTCAAGGCCGCGGGGCAGGCGGGCGGCGGCCGCTGAGCGCGCCCTACTCCACCGCCGCCAGGCGCCGCGCTGCCCCCTCCACCGGCGGGTCGAAGTGCACGTCGAGCTGCGGGAAGGCAATGGTGATGCCGGCGTCCTTGAGCGCCCACCATACGGCCTGGTTGAGGTCCGATTGCGCGCGGCGGCCGCGCCACGGGTCGTCGGTCCAGACGTGGACATCGAAGAGGACGGCGCTGTCCCCGAACTCCGTCATGAGCACCTGCGGTTCCTTGTCCTGCAGGCGCCAGGTGAGTGCGCTGGCGGCGCCCGTGAGTACGTCGACCACATGCCGCATGTCCGCGCCGTAGACCACACCCACCGTGATGCTCAGGCGGAAGAACGAGTCCCGCAGCGTGTAGTTGATGACGCTGTTCTGCACCAGCAGCGAGTTGGGCAGGATGATCTCCGCCTCGTCCCGGCTGCGTGCCACCGTGGAGCGCAGCCCCATGCGCTCCACGCGCACGATGCGTCCCTCCACCTCCAGCACGTCACCCGGCTTGATGGTGCGCTCGAAGAGCAGAATCAGCCCCGAAACAAAGTTCTGGGCAATGTTCTGCATGGCAAAGCCGATGGCCACGGCGAACAGGGCGCCCGCGGCGAAGAGCGCGGCCAGGTCGATGCCCAGGTTGTCCAGCGCCACACCCAGGCCGAAGGCCATCACGGCGTAGTGGGCCAGCCGCGTGGCCACGCCGATGGTGCCCTCGTCGTCCATGCCGCGGTAGCGGAAGGTGCGCGCGATGCTGCCCTGCACGAAGCGGGAGAGCCAGAAGGTGATCAGCACGATGAGGCTGAAGACCACCAGGGTCATCAGCGTCACCTCCGTGCCGGAGAACGTGAAGAGGGGGTCGTTCAACAGGGTGGAGGCACCCTCACCGAGGGCGCCCTCGATGAAGCCGGTGACCTCATCCTGCAGGTTCTCCTGCACCATCACGCTGCGCATCACGGGCGGTCCTCCTGGAGGATGGCTCGACGGTGTCGTGGGGCGGCCCCCGGGGCCGCCGCGGCCGGTGGGGATGCGCACAGCATGGCTGCATGGCGCCGCCGGATCAAGTCCCGCACCGCCGCGCGAGCGGTGCCCGGAAGACAGCGTGCGCTGGGGACAGGCCCGGCGAACGTCGCTTAAAGCACCGGTGCCACGAGCCTGGAGAGCCGCTCCTTGATCCGGTCCGTGGCGGGGCGGGCGCGGAGTTCTTCGAGGCTCACCTCACGCGCGAAGCTCAGATCGGCGCGGAAGGCGTCCTCCAGCTCGGTGGCAATGGCGGCGTCACGCACTAGCAGGGCCACCTCGTCATTCAGCGCCATGGAGCGGTTGTCGAAGTTTATGGTGCTCACGCAGCTCCACATACCGTCGGCCACGAGCGTCTTGGCGTGCACCATGCCCGGCCCGTATTCGAAGATCCGCACGCCGGCCTCCAGGAGAACCTGCTGTGCGGGACGTCCCGCGTGATAGGTGGACATGCGGTCCGTGTTGCGGCCGGGGGTGAGGACGCGCACGTCCACGCCGCGGCGCGCCGCCTGGCGGAGCACCTCCTGCAGCCCCTCGTCCGGGACGAAGTAGGCGTTGGTCAGGTAGAGGCGCTCACGGGCGGCGAAGATGGTGGCCGCGAAGAAGCGCTCCGCCACCGTACTGCCGTAGGAGGGGGCGGCGAACAGGACGCCGGCTTCGTGGGGGCCGGCCTGCTGCCCATCGTCCAGCTCGAAGAGGTCCCGGCCGATCATCAGCTGCCCGGTGGCCTCCGCCCAGTTGGCCGCGAAGGCGGCCTGGAGCTGATCCACCACGGGCCCCCGGCAGCGCGCGTTGGTGTCCCGCCACTCGTCCGGGGCGCGGCCCCCGCCCATCCAGCGGTCATCGATGCCGAACCCCCCGGTGTAGCCCACCCGCGCGTCGATCACCACCGTGCGCATGTGGGAGCGGTGCTGGAACTTGTAGAGCTTGCTCCAGTGCAGCGGGCGGAAGACGGTGACCTCCACGCCGGCTGCGCGCAGGCCGTCCAGGTACTCGTCCCCGATCCCGTTCGCGCCCACGCGGTCGAAGAGCGCCAGCACCTTCACCCCCGCCCGGGCACGCTCCGTCAATACCTGGCGCACCCGTTCGGCCAGCCGGCCGGGCTTGAACCAGAACACCTGCCAGGTGATGAGCGTGCGCGCGCCGGCCAGCTCTTCGAACAGGCGGTCGTAGGTCTGCTCACCATTGAAGAGCAGCTCCACCTGGTTGCCGCGTGACATGGTGGTGTTGGTGTGCAGCTTGATGGATTCCAGGAAGCGCGGGTCCTCGATGGCCACCGGCTCACAATCGGTCAGCGTTCGGCAGGTGTGCACGGCCGTGCCGCGCGTCAGGTATTGCCAGAGGAGGGCGAGCGCCGCCGCGAGCAGGAGGGAAAGCAGGAGTGTGGCCACGGTGCGCCTCGGTGCGTTCAGGGGATCCCGGACCGGGCTGCATGAAAGGTTCGGGCCAGCGGGGACGGCGGCGGCGCGCGCCGGCTCGCCGGGGCGCCCCGACGGATGTTATGTTCGCCCTTTCCCTGCACGCACCCGGACCCCGCAGACATGCACCAACGGCTCCTGAATCGGCTAAAATTCATCCTCGAGCGCCTCATGGTGCGGGGCGCCCGCTACCAGCTCCTGGTGGTGGCGTGCGTCATCGGGCTGGTGTCCGTGCTCGCGGGCGGGCTGGTCCACTGGTGGGGGCACGGTTGGGAGCTGGATTTCGGTGAATCCCTCTGGTGGGCATTCCTGCGCCTCACCGATCCGGGCTACCTGGGTGATGACCGGCTCGGGGAGGTGGGGCTGCTGGCGGTGGTGGTCTCCACCCTCCTCACGGTGGCAGGCTACGTCCTCTTCCTGGGCGCGCTGGTGGCCATTCTCACGCAGTGGCTCATCGAAGCCATGGAGGAGCTGGAGAGCGGGCTCACCCCCATCGCGCTGAACGACCACATCCTGGTGCTGGGCTGGACCAATCGGACGCCCACCATCGTCAAGGAGCTGCTCCTCTCGGAGGGGCGCGTGCGCCGTTTCCTGCGGCGGCGGCGCACGCGCACCCTGAATATTGCCGTCCTGGCCGAGAAGGTGACCGCGGCGCTGCGCCAGGACTTCCGGGACCGCCTGGGCTCCCTCTGGAATGAGCGCCAGATCACGCTGCGCACCGGTACGCCGCTCCGCCTGGAGCACCTGCGCAGGGTGGACTTTGCCAACGCGGCGGCCATCGTGCTGCCGGCCACCGACTTTGCCGCCGGGGGCACGGCGGCCAATGACACCCGCATCATCAAGACGCTCCTCTCCATCACCAATCACCCCGCGGCCCGGGAGGCGGACAGGGTGCTGCCGCTGGTGGTGGCCGAGCTCTTCGACGCGCGCAAGATCCGCGTGGCCCGCCGCGCCTACGGGGGCGACGTGGAGATCCTGGCCAGCGACGCCATCGTGAGCCGGCTGGTGGCCCAGAACGTCCGCCACCCGGGCCTCTCACGCGTCTTCCGGGAGCTGCTCACGCACGGGCGCGGCAATGAGATCTACGTGCGCGATTGCGGTGCCCTCGCGGGGCGCCGGCTGCAGGACCTGGCGGCGGCGTTCCCCGAAGCCGTGCTGCTGGGCGCGGTGCGGCGGGATGCGCGCTCGTACCGGCCGTTTCTGAATCCGCCCGACGGCTTCACGCTGGAGCCCGGTGACGGCCTCGTCCTGCTGGCCCGCTCCTACGCGGAGACCGCGCCCGACCCGGCGGCCGTGGGGGCGCCCGTGGTGCGCGGGCTGCCGCCGGTGAGCGAACCACCCGTGGCGGCGGCGCGCCGCATTCTGGTGCTGGGCTGGAGCCACAAGGTGCCCGCCCTGCTGGAGGAGTTCGACAGTTACGTGGGGGAGGTCTTCGAGATCGACGTGGTCTCGACGGTGAGCGTGGAGGAGCGCGAAACCCGCCTGCGCCGGCGCGCCTTCGAGCCTGCGCGGGTGCGGGCCACGCAGCTGGACGCGGACTACACCGCGCCGTCCGATCTGGCGCGCCTGGAGCCCGCCGGCTACGACAACATCGTCATGATGGGCAGTGACTGGCTCGGCAGCGGCGAGGAATCGGATGCCCGCACGATCATGGGCTACCTGCTGCTGCGTGAGATCCTGCCGGTGACCGGCGGCCCCGAACTGCTCGTCGAGCTCCTAGATCCGGGCAACGTGGGCCTCTTCCGCAAGCGGCCTGGCGAGGTACTGATCAGTCCCCTCATCCTGAGTCACATGATGGCGCAGGTGGCGCTCCGTCGGGAGCTGCGCGCCGTCTTCGACGAGCTGTTCGGCGCGCGCGGCGCCGAGATCCAGTTCCATGCGGCGCGCCCCTACACCGGCGGCGCGCCCGTGGAGTTCGCGGACATTGCCCGCGCCGCGGCGGCCGGCGGCGCCATCGCGCTGGGCGTGGTGACGCGGCGGCCGCATGACGAGCTCCACTCCCTGCTGCGGCTCAACCCGTCCGCGCGCACGCGCCTGGAGCTCAGCGATCACGACCAGGTGGTGATTCTGACCACCAAGACGGGCGCGGGCTGAGCATGTGCGAGCGGATCGTTTCCATGCTGGCCAGCGGCACCGAGATTGTGGCCGCGCTGGGACTCGAGGACCGCCTGGTGGCCATCTCCCACGAGTGTGACCACCCGGCCGCCGTGCTGGACCGGCCGCGCGTGTCCCGCACGCGCTTCGATCCCGCCGGCATGACCAGCGGGGAGGTGGACCGGGCGGTGCGGGCCGCCATGGCCGAGCACGGTGGCGTCTACCAGGTGGACGGGGAGCTGCTGGAGGAGCTGGCGCCCGACCTGGTGCTCACGCAGGCCGTGTGCGAGGTGTGCGCCGTGCCCACACCGGGCGTGCGCAACGAGGTGGCGCGGCGCGGCATGCACGCGCAGGTGCTGTCCCTGGACGCGCACACCCTGGAGGAGATCCTGGCCACCATCGGGGCGGTGGGGCGGGCGGCGGGCGTGCCCGAGCGGGCGGCCCGGCTAGTGGCGGAACTGCGTGATCGGCTGAGCGCCGTGGCCGCGGCGGTGGCCGGCGCGGCCCGCCCCCGCGTGCTGGCGGTCGAGTGGCTGGATCCGCCCTTCATTCCCGGCCACTGGGTGCCGGAGCTGGTGAGCGCCGCCGGCGGGGAGATGCTCATCGGCCGCGCCGGCACGCACTCGGAGGAGGTTCCCTGGGCGGAGCTCCACGGCCTGGATCCGGATGCGCTCGTGATCATGCCCTGCGGCTTCGATCTGGCGGCCACCCGGCAGGACGCGGCGCGTCACGCCCAACCGCTCGCCGCCGCCGCGCCCCGTGCCGTGGCGGAGGGCCGTGCCTGGCTCGTGGACGGCTCGGCCTACTTCAACCGCTCGGGGCCGCGCGCCGTGGACGGCGTGGAGATCCTGGCCGCCCTGCTGCACCCGGAGCGCTTCACCACGGAGCTGACCTCACGCGCGGAGGCGTGGCGCACGGGCGCCCCCTCCTGATTATCCTTCACCGGAGCATGCCATGAGCACCATGGAGACGTTGGTTCCAGGCGACGACGCCGGACGAACCTCCCCGCGTCCACCCGAGCCTGCCGGCGCACCTCCTGAGCCTGCCGGCGCACCGCCCGAGCGCTCGACCGCCGCGCTGGACCGGCGCGCGTTCATGGGCTGGTTCTCCTCGGTGGGCCTGGGCAGCACCCTGCTCCCGGGGGTGCTCTGGGCGCAGGCGCAGGAGCAGGAGACCGTCACGCCGGCGATGGTGCAGGCCGCCGCGGAGATCGCCGGGCTGGAGTTCACGGAGGAAGAGCGCGAGCAGATCGCGCGTGGCATACGCAACAACGCCCGCAACTGGGAGGAGCTGCGGGCCGTGCCGCTGCCCAACAGCGTGGTGCCCGCGGTGCAGTTCGATCCCGTGGTGCCGGGGGTGAACTGGGACGCCCGCCAGCTGCCCATGCGCATGAGCCCCGACCGGGGCGTGCGTCGGCCCGGCAACCTCGAGGAGGTGGCCTTCTGGTCGGTACGTGACCTGGCCGAGCTGGTGCGCACGCGGCAGGTCACGCCGGGCGAGCTCACGCGCATGTACCTGGACCGTCTGAAGCGCCACGGCCCCACGCTGGAGGCGGTGGTCAATCTCACCGAGGACCGGGCGCTCCGGCAGGCGGAGGCCATGGACCGGGAGATCGCGGCCGGCCACTACCGCGGGCCGCTGCACGGCATCCCGTGGGGCGCCAAGGATCTGCTGGCGGTCAGGGGCTACCCCACCACGTGGGGCGCCGAGCCGTACGTGGAGCAGGTGCTGGACTATGACGCCACGGTGGTGGAGCGGCTGGACGCGGCGGGCGCCATCCTGGTGGCCAAGCTCACGCTGGGCGCGCTGGCGCAGGGGGACCGCTGGTTCGGCGGCCAGACGAAGAGCCCCTGGAACCTGGAGCGTGGCTCGAGCGGCTCCTCCGCCGGTCCCGGCTCGACCACGGCCGCCGGGCTGGTGGGCTTTGCCATCGGCAGTGAGACGCTGGGCTCCATTGCCTCCCCTTCGGCACGCAACGGCAACACCGGCCTGCGGCCCAGCTTCGGCTACATCAGCCGGCACGGCGCCATGGCACTGTCGTGGAGCATGGACAAGCTGGGCCCCATGTGCCGCTACGCCGAGGACTGCGCGCTCGTGCTGGCCGCCGTCCGTGGGCCGGACGGCCGCGATCTCACCCTGCGGGACATCCCCTTCAACTGGGACGCTGCCGTGGGGCCGCGCGACCTCCGCATCGGCTATCTCCGCGCCGCGTTCGAGAGTGACAACCTCTCGGACTTCGACCGCGCTGCGCTCACCGTGGTGCGCGAGCTCGCGGGGCAACCGCTGGTGCCTGTGGACCTCCCCGACCAGTACCCGGTCGGCGCCGTGCGCGCCGCCGTGCTGGCGGTGGAGGCGGCCGCAGCCTTCGACGACCTCACGCGCAGCGAGCGGGACAACCTCATGGAGGAGCGCAGCTCCTGGCCGCGCACCTTCCGCAACGCCCGCTTCACGCCGGCCGTGGAATACATCAACGCCAACCGGGTGCGCACGCTCATCATGCACGCCATGCAGGACGTCATGAAGGACGTGGACGTGGTGGTGGCACCCGGTACGGGCGGCGCCGCGCTCACGCTGACGAACCTCACCGGACACCCGCAGGTGATCCTGCCCGACGGCTTCAGCCAGGGCGGCGAGCCCACGGCGCTCTCCTTCATCGGCGGGCTCTACAAGGACGCGGCCGTGCTGGCCGTGGCCCGGGCCTACCAGGACGCCACGGAATTCCACCTGCGCCGGCCCCCGCTCTTCACACCCTGAAACGCGTTTCTGGAAAGCGACGAGGGGGCCGCCCGTCACCGGGCGGCCCCCTCGTCCATGGGCCCGGCCAGCCGCGCGGCAGCTAGCGGTGCTTGCGTTCCTCCTTCAGCCGCTGGTGCACCAGCTCATTCTCCTCCCAGGGCTTGCGCTCGAAGTAGCTCTTCGACATCTCCGCCACCTGGCCGGAGAGCAGGAGCAGCGCCAGCAGATTGGGCAGGATGACGATGGCCAGGAAGACGTCACCCAGATCCCAGAGCGCGGCCAGCGGGACCACCGCGCCCACGTAGTGCATGATCACGTAGACCATGCGGTAGGGCAGGATGGCGCGCGATCCGAAGATGTAATTGGCGCACCGGTCGCCGTAGTAGCTCCATGCTATGGCGGTGGAGATGGAGAAGAGGATGACGCCCATCATGACGATCCAGCCGCCCAGCCCGGGGATGTTGGCCAGCCCACGCTCGAAGCCCATGATGGTGAGCGGCGCGCCCGTCTCCACGGCATCGCCCCACAGGGAGCGGAACTCGGCACCGTCTGCGTCCACGGCCATGCCGTCCGCGGGCCGGATGACACCCGTGAAGGGAACAGTCTGGTTTTCGTCCACAAAGAACCGGTCCACTGTGGCGTCGTGCCAGGCGAAGCGCGCGTCCCCGATCCCGGCGGCCACCGGATTGCCGTTCGCGATCTCGATCTGTGCCGGCGTGTTCGTGGCCCGGATACGGCCTTCGGCATCCGCCGCCACGTAGCTGATGTCCCCGCTGGTGAGCGCCAGCTCCGTGGGATGTTTGTCATCCCACACCGCCGTCATGATCACCACCATCCCCGTCAGCGTGCAGATGACGATGGTGTCGATGAACGGCTCGAGCAGGGCCACCACGCCCTCCGAGACCGGCTCGTCCGTCTTGGCGGCGGCGTGCGCGATGGGGGCGGAACCCTGGCCGGCCTCGTTGGAGAAGAGGCCGCGCCGCACGCCCCACATGAGGGTCACCACGAAGGCGCCCATGCCCGCGCCCGCCACACCCGCGGTGGGATTGAAGGCCTCGCGGAAGATGAGCGCGAAGGTTGGCACCACCTCACCGATGTTGAGCACGATGACGAGCAGGGCGCCGAAGACGTAGATGGCCGCCATGAGCGGCGCCAGGATGCTCGTCACGCGACCGATGCGCTGGATCCCGCCGATGATGACCAGCCCCACGATGGTGGCGCTCACGGCCCCGGTCACATACGGGGAGATGGCCCACCGGGAGGTTTCCATGGTGTCGGCCAGCGTGTTGGCCTGGATGCCGTTGCCGGTGAGGAAGGCGGTGAAACCCAGCAGCACCGCGAAGAAGATGGCCAGCGGCTTCCACTTCGGCCCCAGCCCGCGCTCGATGTAGTACATGGGTCCACCGGACACGGAGCCTTCCCATTTCCGGGCGTCCTTGTCCGGCCGCTCGTCGCGATAGCGCAGCGCCAGCGTCACCTCGGTGTACTTCACGGCCATGCCGAAGAAGGCCGTCACCCACATCCAGAAGAGCGCGCCCGGGCCGCCGTAGTGGATGGCAATGGCCACACCCGCGATGTTGCCGATGCCCACCGTGGCGGAGAGGGCCGTGGTGAGGGCCTGGAAGTGGGAGACGTCCCCGGGTTCATTCGGATCGTCGTACTTCCCCGAGGTGACGCCGAACCCGTGTCCCAGACGCTTCAGCTGGATGAAACCAAGCCGGACCGTGAGGTAGAGTCCGGTGCCGAGGAGGGCAATCACCATGAACGGGATCGTCTCGTCGCCCACGGGGACACCGAGATTGGTCAGCATGCTGAGGGTTTCGACGAGCCATTCGACCAGTTGCATACATCACCTCGCGGGTGGGCGGGGCGCGGCCCCGCCCGGGGCGGGAGAACGCGGCTACGGTACAGGGCGGCACTGCGTGCCCGCACAGCATGCGCTGCTGCGATCACCACAGGATGCCAGAATGCCCGGAGAAGGGAACGCGCCAACTTGCCCCCGCGACTCCGCCGCCGCAAGGGCCTCGCGCGCGTGCATGCTGTCCGTTAGGGTTCGGTGAGCGTCCGTTCCCGGCCCGCGCATCGTGGAGGATTCATGCTTGGTTGTCGTATCCCGTTGCTCGTCCTGGCACTCGCGCTCGGCGCGTGCGCCGGCGCTCCCGAGCCCGTCGCCCCCGTACCCGGCGGTGGGACCCTCACGGAGGCCGCCACCGCCACGGCCGCGGCCACCATCACGCCTGAGGATTTCCGTCAGCGCATCGGCTTCCTGGCCAGCGACGAGCTACTCGGCCGCGACACGCCGAGTCCGGGGCTCGAGACGGCGGGCCGCTGGCTGGCCGACCAGTTCCGCGAGTTCGGTCTGCGCCCCGCCGGTGACGAGGGCGGCTACATGCACATGTGGAGCTACGATGTTCCCGTGGTGGATGCCGTCTTCGAACTGCGCCGCGGCAGCCAGACCGCGCCGGCAACATGGAAGCGGGAGTTCTTCATCATCCCCGGCGCCGGTCCCGTGACGGGGGACGCGGTGTGGGCCGGCTCCGCTACGCAGGGCGGCATGGCCGGGGGCGCGGGCATGGCCGGCAACGTGGCCTTTGTCTACCTGCCGGGGGAGGACCTGGATGCGGCGTTCCAGCAGGCCTTGCAGGCCGGCATGATGGGCGCCATGGCTGCCGGTGCGGCGGGGCTGGTGTTCGTCATGGACGCGCGCATGGAAGCGGGGCTCGTGGGTCAGATTGCCGCTAGCATCGGGCCCGGCCAGATTGCGCCCATTCCCGTGGTGGGCATGAGTTACGCCACGGCCGAGCGGTTGCTGGCGGAGGTTGGGCAGGATCTGGACGTGCTGCGCAACCGCACAGGTGGAGAGGCGCAGGCGCTGGAGGGCGTGCGGGTGCAGACCGGCGCCACCGTCACCAGCAGCCCGGCGGAGGTGGCCAACGTGGCCGCCGTCCTGCCCGGCAGTGATCCGGAATTGCGGGATACCTACGTCGTGCTGACCGCCCATTACGATCATACGGGCGTCGGCGCTCCGGACGCGTCCGGAGATTCCATCTTCAACGGCGCCGACGACGATGCCTCCGGCACCGCCATGCTGGTGGAGGTGGCGCAGGCGCTGGCCACGCTCCCGGAGGCGCCCCGCCGCTCCGTCCTCTTCCTGGCCGTGAGCGGAGAGGAGAAGGGTCTGCTCGGCTCGGAGGCCTACGTGGACGATCCCACCGTGCCGCTGGAGCGGATCGTGGCCAACATCAACCTGGATATGGTGGGGCGGAACCATCCGGATTCGGTGACGGCGATCGGGCTGGACTTCTCCTCGCTCGGACCGCTGGCCATGCGCATTGCGGCGGATAATCCGGAGCTGGGGCTGGTGATCGCGCCGGACATGCAGCCGGAGGAGAATCTTTTCGCGCGCAGTGACCACTTCAACTTTGCCAAGCACGAGATCCCGGCCATCTTCTTCACCACGGGCCTGCACGACCAGTACCATCTGCAGGGGGACGAGGCGGAGCTGATCGCATGGGACAAGATCACGCGCATCGGCCGCCTGGTCTTCCATCTGACCCACGCGGTGGCGCAGGATCCCACGCCGCCGGCGTGGACGGACGAGGGGCTGGAGTTCGTGCGCGACGCCACGCGCCCACCCGGCAACGACTGATGCCGGGCCCGCCCCGCCGGGCGTGCGCACGGGCGGCTCCGCCCCACCGGGCGGACCCCGGCACACTGATGCCGGGTTCACCGCGCCGGGCGTGAGCACGGGCGACTCCGCCCCACCGGGCGGATCGCGGCACCCGGAGCTGGCGCTCTGGGCGGCCAACGTGGGCGGGCCGGTGGCGCTGGACGGGGCGCCGCCGGCCCGCACGCCGTTGGCGGGGCTCACGGTGCTGTCCTGGAACGTGGCCATCGGTCGCGCGCGCGTGGCTGAGCTGCTCGGCCGGTTGGCCGAAGGGGCGTTCGACGAGGCGCTCGGCCGGCCGGTGACGGACGCCGCCCGCCCGCTGGTGCTGCTCCTCCAGGAGGCGTACCGGGCCGGCGGCGGTGTGCCGCCCGACCCCCGCGGCGCGCACCATGGCGGGCAGCACCCCGGCGCGGAGCTCCCCCACCGCACGGACATCGTGGCGCTGGCAGGGCAGCGGGGACTTTCCCTCCGCTACGCGCCCTCCATGCGCAACGGCCGCCATGCCAGCGACCGCGGCAACGCCATCCTCTCCACCGTGGCGCTGGGCGCCCTGGACGCCGTTCAGCTCCCCTACATCCGCCAGCGCCGCGTGGCCGTGCGCGCTGACATCACGGGCGTGGCGGGGGTGGCGCTGTGCAGCGCGCACCTGGACACGCGGGGCCAGCCGCGGCGGGGTGATGGCGGGCCGCGCTACCTGGGACCCTTCGGCGCGGGGCGGGCGGCACAGGCGGCCGCGCTGGCGGCGGCGCTGCGTGGCGCGGCGCACACCCCCGCGCTGCTTCTGGGCGCCGACCTGAACAGCTACCTGGGCGCGCTGGACCCGGCGCTGGCGCCACTCCGCAGCATCGGGCTGCGCGAGGGCGCCCGGCTGACGCGCTGGGGGCACACCTACCATCGAGGGCGGCTCCGGCTGCCGCTGGACCACCTCCTGTGGGCGCCGGGCGACGGGGTCATCGAGGCGGTGCGTGTCGTGCGGCTCGATGCGCGGCCCGGGGACCGGGGCGCACGGGTCTTCGGCTCCGACCATCACCCGCTGCTGGCGGACGTGCGGCTGGGCTGAACGCGCGGCGGGCCGGCCGGAAGGAGATTCGGCCGGCCCGCGTGCGGAGCCCGGTGACTGGACGTGGGACGTCGCTTACAAACCGGCGCTCTCGGCCGTCACCGCGGGCTTCTCCGGCCCGTCCAGCCAGTGGCTGAACCACTGCCGTAGGCGCGCCAGGCGGTCCACCAGCAGCCACGGCTCACCGGTGCGGGACAGGTCGTGCGTGGAGCGCGGGTAGCGGACGAATTCCACCGGCACGTCCTGGCGGTCCAGCGCCTGGAACCACAGCTCCGCGTCATTCATGGGGGTGCGGTGGTCCTCCTCCGACTGCACGATCAGGGTGGGCGTCGTGGCGTTCCCCACGAAGGTCATGGGGGAGAGGGACTCGTAGAGCTCCCACTGCTCCCACGGCCTGCCGAAGAACTCGAACTCCGTGAGCGTGGGCACGTCCGTGCTCCCCCACCAGCTCACCCAGTTGCTGATCATGCGGTCCGCCTGAGCCGCCTTGAAGCGGTCCGTCCTGGTGGTGATCCACGCGGTCATGAAGCCGCCGTAGGAACCGCCCGTCACCCCCATGCGGTCCTCGTCCACGTCGGGGCGGGCGGCGGCGATGTCCACCGCCTTCATCAGGTCCTCGTAGTCTTCCAGGCCCCAGCGGCCGCGGGTGCTGTAGGTGAAGTCGGCGCCGTAGCCGCTCGAGCCGCGCGGGTTGGTGAAGAGCACCCACATGCCCGCGCCCGCGATGTTCTGGAACTCGTCGAACCAGCCCTCCCCGTACTGCGAGTGCGGGCCGCCGTGAATGTAGAGGACGAGCGGGTACTCCCGGCCCTCCTCGTAGCCGTAGGGCTTCATCATCCAGCCCTCGATCTCGAAGCCGTCCACGCTCTCGAAGGTGAAGCGTTCGGCGTCTGAGAAGGCCACCTCGGAGGTGAGCTCGTCATTGAAGCCGGTGAGGCGGCGCTCGTTGCTGCCATCGATGTCCGCAACGTAGAGCTCGGTGGGCGCGTCCACGCGGGTGGCCACGTAGGTCATGCGCGTGAAGTCGGCGTCGTAGGTAACACCGCGCAGCTGGCGGCGGCCACCCACCACCTGGGTGCGCTCACCGGTGCGCGGATCCAGTGTCATGAGCGCGGAGCGGCCGCCGATGGAGACCGTGAACCAGAGCTTGCCGTCCTCCCGCCACTCCACAGAGCCTGGCTCGTAGGGCCAGTCCCCGAGCAGGTCGCGGGGTTCGGCGCCGGGCCGGGCGTCCACCACGTAGAGGCGGCTGGGCGCCGTGCGGCCGGTGCTGGAGGTGAAGGCAATCCGCCGGCTGTCCGGCGACCATGTGATGCCCCGCTCGTTGCCGAGCCATTCCCCCAGGCGCTGGGGCTCGCCGCCTGTGGCCGGCAGCAGGAAGAGGTCACTGTCATTGCGGTTCTCCTCGTGCGCCGGGTCGTAGGGCAGGGCGGCGATGGAGTCCCGCTCGGCCTCGACCACGGAGTCGGGGCGCAGCGCGGCGTCGGCGCTGTAGAGGATCCAGCGGCCGTCGGGCGAGACGTCTCCCCCGCGCACCGAGTAGGGCGCGCGGGTCAGCTGCACGGAGCTGGTATCCCCCGTGGCGTTCTTCCGCCACAGCTGGGACGGTCCGCGCGGGGCCGGCGGCGCCTCGCGCCGGTTCGGCACGAAGCCGGGGCCGTTGCGCTTGTAACCGCCGTCCACGATGTGGCGCCCGTCGAAGCGCGCCACGTCCAGCGGCGTGGTGATGGCCCCGAACGGCGGGCGGGCGGTGGCGGGCATGCGGGCAAACGGATCCTCGGGGCGCTCGCCCCCCTCGCCGCGCGCCCGGGGGCCGTCCTGGCCGCCGTCACCGGGACCGTCACTGTCCGCATCGGCATCCGTGTCCGCGTCCGCGCTCCGCGTGAAGACGTAGAAGCTCTCGTCTGCCGGCGTGGAGCCGTTCGGACGGTCCTCGTCCTCCGGCTGGAAGGCCTCACCCGGCGCGTCCATGCGCAGCGCCCAGCTGTTGCCCCGCCCGCCGGGGCGGTTGGAGCTGAAGTAAAGCAGCCTGCCGTCCTCCGACCAGCGCGGGTTCGAGCTCTCGTAGCCGGGGGCGGTCAGGCGCACCGGCTCGCCGCCGGCCACGGGCACCATCCACACCTCACGGTGGCGCTCGTTTTCGTCCTCGTTGACGGTCTGCACCGTGAAGGCCACGTGCTGGCCGTCGGGGGACATGGCCGGATTGCTCAGGTGCGTGACGCGGTACCAGTCGGCGGGCGTGAAGGCGCGCCGCTCCTGGGCCGCGAGCGGCAGCGGCAGGAGGAGGAAAAGGGCCACCAGGATGGTTCTGCGCATGGCTGGGACTCCCGTACATGGGCGCGCTCACCTGCGCGCGTGGACCGGACTGCGAATGGGCCTGGGGAGGGACACCCCGAGATTAGTTTGACGCGGGCGGGTGCGTCAACGTTGGCGCGGCGCGCGCGTACGATTCATGCGGCGCCCCGCGGCACCGCACACCAGCAAGGAGGAGTGGACATGGCCACGCTCGCAGCTCCCGCGACTGCCACCACCCTGGACCTGGTCCAGGACATCTTCAACGGTGTCGAACCCCGCGACTTCGCGGTCCGGCTCTGGGACGGCACGTCGTGGACACCGGAGGGTGCCGAGGCGCCGGCGGTGACGCTTGTGCTGGAGCACCCGGGAGCGCTCCGGCGTCTGCTCGTGGCTGGCAGCGAAGCCGCCCTGGCCGAGGCGTACCTGACCGGCGACGTGGGCATCGAGGGGGACCTCTTTGCCGTGGCCGCCGTGGGTCGGGGCATCATGCAGCGCCGGCGCGGCGTGGCCGAGCGGGCACGGCTGGCCGTGCGTGCGCTGGGGCTGCCGCGCGGCAGCGGGTTCGCCCCGGGGCAGGGCGCGGGCGGGCTGGTCGCGCCCGTACTGGGCGGCGCGCGCCACAGCCTTGCCAGGGATCGGGCGGCCGTCACGCACCACTATGACCTCTCCAACCGATTCTACGCGCTGTTCCTGGACCCGCGCATGGTGTACAGCTGCGCGGTCTTTGCCCACCCGGATGAAGATCTCGAGGCAGCGCAGCTCCGCAAACTGGACCTCATCTGTCGCAAGCTGCGCCTCACCTCCGGCAAGCGGCTTCTGGACATTGGCTGCGGCTGGGGCGCCCTCATCCTGCACGCCGCCGCCGCATACGGCGTGGAAGCGCTCGGCGTCACGCTGAGCGAGCGGCAGGCGGAGGAGGCGCGGGCGCGCATCCGTGCGGCCGGGCTCGAGGATCGGTGCCGGGTGGAGGTGCGCGACTATCGGACGCTTGATGACGGGGACGGGTTCGACCACGTGGCCAGCGTGGGGATGTTCGAACACGTGGGTAGCAACCGCGCGGCCGAGTACTTTGCCACCATCCACCGGCTGCTGCGGCCGGGGGGCACGTACCTCCACCATGCGATCACTGGCAATCCGCAGGGCGCACAGTCGGTGGGGGAGACCCTCTCGCAGCGGTTCGTCTTCCCCGATCACGAACTCATCCCCCTGGGGCGGACGCTGACGTTCGCCGACGAGGCGGGCTTCGACGTGCGCGACGTGGAGAACCTGCGCGAGCATTACGCGCTCACGCTAAGGCGGTGGGTGGCGGCGCTGGAGGACCGGCACGAGGAGGCTGCCGCGGAGGTGGGCGAGGCCACGTGGCGGGCGTGGCGTCTGGTCTTTGCCGGCGCGGGTTGGCAGTTCGAAGCGGGTCATCACGGCCTCGTGCAGGCGCTGCTCTCGAAGCCCACGGTGAGCGGTGCGGCGGGGTTGCCGCTCGAGCGGCGCGACTGGTACGAAGCGGCTAGCTGAGTAACCCGCCGCTTCCCCGCGGAGCAGCTGCCGGAGGGGCACGCCGCGCTGGCTACGCGCGCGCGCCCAGCGCCTCCAGGAGGGATTCGTGGAGCCCGCCGAACGCACCGTTGGACATGATCAGGATCACGTCCCCCGCGCGCGTGGACTTCTGCAGGTGCGCCACGATCCGCCCAACGTCGGGCTCGTGGAGCGCCGGTTTGCCCGCCGCGCGCCAGCGTGTGACGAGGGCGTGGGGGTCCAGACCGGTGGCGGCGTCGTAGCGTTCGGGATGGAAGAGGGCGCCCACCACGATCTCGTCCGCCAGGCCGAGCGCCTCCTCGTAGGGTTGCTCGAACTCCTTGCGCTGCGCCGTGTAGCTGCGCGGCTCGAAGACCGCCACCACGCGCCGGTCCGGCCAGCGCTGCCGCGCGGCGATGAGCGTCTCCCGGACGGCGGTGGGATGATGGGCAAAGTCGTCCACCACGAGCACGCCGCCCGGCTCCCCGCGCACCTCCAGGCGCCGGCGCACGCTGCGGAAGGTGCGCAGCCCCTCGATCAGCCCCTCCCGGGGCGCGCCCGCGGCGGTGGCGGCGGCCAGCGCGGCCAGGGCGTTGCGGACGTTGAAGGCGCCCGCCACGGGCATGGCCACATCCGCCCAGTGCTCACCGTCCAGGAGGACGGTGAAGCGCGTGAGTTCGCCCGCGTAGTCCATGTCCACGGCCCGCCAGCGGGGATGTCCCGCGGGCGCCGCCAGGGCGGCGTCCTGCTGGGGGAAGCGCTCCCCCGGCGGAGGCGGCGGCAGCGAGGCCGGCTCCGCCCCCAGCGCAAAGGAGTGGACCGGCGCGAAGGAGCGCACCGCGAGCGCGCGCACCTCCTCCTCCTCCCAGCCGGCGATGAGGGCGCCGTTGGAGGGAACCAGGTTCACGAAGCGCTCGAAGGCCCAGCGGTATGCCCGGGCGTCCCGGTAGATGTCGGCGTGATCGAACTCCATGTTGCCCACCACGGCAATGCGCGGTCGGTAGTGCCACATCTTGGGCACCTTGTCGAAGTAGGCCGTGTCATACTCGTCGGCCTCGATGACGAAGAGCGGCGCATCCGTGAGGCGGAAGGAGGTGCCGAAGTTCTCGGCCACGCCGCCGATGAGAAAGCCGGGATTCATGCCGGCCGCCTCGAGCAGCCAGGCCAGGAAGGACGTGGTGGTGGTCTTGCCGTGCGTGCCGGCTACGGCAATGCAGGTGCGGTCCTCCAGGAACGCCTCACGCAGCGTGGCGGCGGCCGATGTGTAGGGAATGCCACCGTCCAGCACCGCTTCCAGTTCGGGATTGCCGCGCGAGATGGCGTTGCCCACCACGACCACGTCCGGAGTGGGCCGCAGATTCTCCGCCCGGTAGCCCTCCGCGTAGTCGATGCGCAGGTCGCGCAGCATGTCCGACATGGGAGGATAGACCCCGGCGTCGGAGCCGGTGACGCGGTGGCCGGCGGTGCGCAGCAGCCCCGCCAGGGAGGCCATGGCGGTGCCGGCGATGCCGATGAGGTGGTAGTGCATGTGGGCGGAAGCTAGTGGGTCCCGGCGGGGACGGCGAGAGCGCCTGCGGGAGCGCGCGGGGAACGCGGCTGGCTGGCTGCCGAGCGGC
>JBBDRO010000055.1:0-33535 GCA_040905425.1 Gemmatimonadota bacterium
AGCGGCGTATGGCGGCGCGACGCGGGCGGGCGGTCCAGCGGCGTATGGCGGCGCGGAGCGGACGGAGCCGGCCGGGCGTCGTCGCTTAATAACCCCACTCCCGGAAGAGCAGGAAGCCGTAGACGCGCCGCGGCGCGATGGCCTGGCCCAGGCCGAAGGTGCCGGCCGCACGGGCAAAGCGGTCCTCGGCGAAGATCTCCGCCGTGAAGGCCGGGCTGGCGCGCCATTCCAGGCGCACGCCGGGCTCGCGGCTGGCCAGGCGCTGCTCGTAGCTGATGAAGACGTCCGGCGTCACGTAGAAGCCGATCTCGAGTTGCGTGTTGGCCAGGAAGTCCTGCCCCGGCAGCGCTTCGGCCGCGCTCAGGCCGACGTAGTCGAAGAAGCCGAGCGACTGGCTGAGCGACTGCAGCCCCGTGGAAAAGAGGCCGTAGGCGGTGGGCGCCAGCAACTGGCTGCCCAGCCCAGCCACGTTGCGCCCCTCGGCGCTGGCGTTGGTGTTGGCGTAGCCGCGCAGCGCGTAGGTGGGCACGCCGAAGAAGAGGTAGCTGGCCAGGTCGGACTCGCTGATGGGCGGGTCGGCGCTGCTGGTCAGGCGCACGCGCGGGGACTGCAGCGAGCCCCCCACGACGGCCTGCACGTCCAGCGGCTCGTCTCCCGAGCGGCGCACGCGATAGCTGGCCGTCATGTTCAGATTGGGATCGATGCCCGGCGTGCCCGGGAACTCCACCGTGCCCGCGCGGATGTCGAAGCGGCGGGCCAGCGCCAGGCCGTAGTAGAGTTGGTAGGTACCGCGCTGGGCGTTCAGCGTGCCGGTGAGACGGATGTCCTCCGTCTGCCGGTCCAGGCTGACGTTCAGGTCTCCGGCCAGCTCCACGTTGATATCCCGACCGCGTAGCCAGGCGTTCGAGCCCACGCTCACCACCAGGCTGTCCACCCGCAGGTTGCGCAGGAAGGGGCTGAGCGTGCGGAACTGGCGGACCGCCACCAGGTTGGTGTCCACCGCCGCGAAGAGCAGCGGCGTCTCGAGCTGCACCACCTGATACTGCCGGTAGAGCTCGTCCACGTCCAGGACGCCCTGGTTCACACGCAGTGCACCCGCCACCTCGGGGCGCGAGTAGCGGCCACCCACCGTGAGCTGGCCGCTCACCACCGCCTGCACGTCCCGCCGGCTCACGGCCAGCAGCTCCGCCGCCGTGAGCGTGAGGTCCAGCTCCGGATCGCGGGGGTGGGAGAGGTCCACCACGCCGCGCACGGTGCCGAGCGACTGGCCGGGCAGGCGGCTGGCGCCGAGCGGCTCGGCGCCCTGCACCGTCAGGTCCACCGCCACCGCGCCGGTGGGCTCCACGCGGAAGAAGCCATTCACGTAGCCGAAGCGCACACCGAGCGGATCGAAGACGGCCGCCGCGGAACGGAGCGCCAGCGCGCCGCCCAGCTCGGGCTCGAGCGTGGTGCCGGCGGCCCGCACGTCACCGTGCACCCAGCCCGACACGTCCCGGAAACCGTCCACCAGGCCGAGCAGCATGGCGGCGGGCAGGCTGTCCACCCGGGCGGCGAACTCCAGCGGCTCCGCCAGGCGGCGCTCCTCGACCGGCAGCAGACGCAGGTCCAGAGGTACGGTGCCGCTGCCCACGAGCATGCGGCGGCCCTGGTGCACGGCCGACACGCTGCCCTCGACGCGCCGGTCGGCGTAGCTGAAGGTGCCGTCCAGGCGCTCCACCAGGGCGTCCTCGTAGCGTACGTCGACGGCCTCCGCGCTGGCCCGCATGGCGGGGGCGCCGGGCGAGCCGGTGACGGCCACGCGGCCGCTCACGCTGCCGGAGAGATCGGCGTCGGCGGCCGTCAGGCGGAGCCAGTCGGCCACGGGGAGGTCACGCACCTCCGCGTGGAAGTCGAGCTGCGGGGGACGCGTACCGGCGGATGTGGCGCTGCCGGACCAGGCCAGACGGCCAGCCCCGCTCAACACGCCCCGACCGTCCTCGCGAGCCAGCGCAAGGCTGTCCAGTTCGAGGGCGTCCCGCGCCAGGCGGGCCGTGGCGCCGCCCTGTAGCGCCCACGCGCGGCCCGGGGTGCCCAGGACGAGTTCGCGTACGTGAACGGCGTAGGCGTCCGCGCTTCGGGCCACGCCCGCCGCCACACGGAGCACCTCCCCCGCGCTGCCGGTGGCCCGGGCGCTCAGCGCGGCGCGGCCATCCGCCCAGCGGGCCGTGGCGGCCGCTTCCGGGAGCGTGTGCCCCCACGCGTCGAGCGCGAACCCCTCCGCCCTGGCGTCAGCCCGGAGACTGTCCGTACCCACGTCCGCCGCATTGAAGGTCAGCTCCAGCCGCTCCGCCTGCACGCCGGCGCCGCGCCCATCGAGGAGGGTGGCGGTGCCGTCCGCCGCGAAGCCGCTGATGCCGCCGAGCAGGGTGGCCGCGGCGTCGAGGTGGCCGGCCACCGGCGGCGGCGCCAGCGGATCGGGGATGACGTCGGGATACAGCGCGCTGGCCAGGGGACTCAGGTCGGCGCTCGACGCCCCCAGGCTCAGCGTGCCGGTCCTGTCCTCGACGAGGGCAAAGTCACCCTCCCCCCAGACGGATCCGGCCGGCGTCACCACGCGCAGGCTGTCCACCGCTGCCATGCCATTGCCCAGGCGCACGGCCAGCACGCCGCGCTCCAGCGCCAGCCCCGCCACCTGGCCGCCGTCCAGCCAGCCGTGCACGGCGCCCGTCAGGGTAGCAGCCGAGCTGCCCAGCAGATCGAATGTGAAGCGCCCGCTGACCGTGGAGGCCGGCAGGGCGCTGCTCAGTTCGTCGAGCCGCAGTGCGGAGACCGATCCTTCCCCCACCAGGTGGGGTCCGTCCCGGCTGCGGGCCATCCGTCCTCCTACCAGGATGTTGCCACCCGCGGTCTCGATCCGGGCGTCGAGGGCCAGGTCCCCCACATCCCCCCGGACCGAAAGCGTACCGGCCAGATCACCCCGCAGACGCTCCAGCTCCGCGAAGGCGGGGGCCAGGCCCTGCATGGAGAGCGGGCGGCCCTCCAGGAGGAGGTCCACGCTGGTGCGGGTGCGTTCCCGCCGGACCGTGCCACCACCGCGCACGGTGGAGGCCGGGCCGAGGCCGATGCGGTGGCGCAGGTCACCATCCAGCTGTAGGCCGCCACGAAGCGTTCCCGATGCGTCCAACGTGCCGTCCACACGCCCCGGCACGCCGCCCGGGGTCCCCACGAAGGCCAGGTCGAAGCCGGTGAGGTCGGCATGGAAGCGGCGCGCCCCCAGCGTGGCCGCACGGGCGTCCACGGTGCCCGCCCAGCGCACGCGTCCCGCATCCGCTCCGCCGGGCGAGGTGAGGCGCATGCTGCCGCTCGTCTCCAGCGCGGAGATGGGGCCCGTCACCTCGACCGTACCCACCGCCAGGCCCTCCACCGGGAGGCCGTCCGGCAGGAAGCGGGCGATGAGGTCCAGGTCCAGCGGCGCGGCGCGCAGATCCACCTGCGTGAAGTAGGGCTCATCGCCCATCACGAAGCCTACCGTGCCGGTCACACTCGAGCCCGGCGCGGTGACGCGCGCATCCTGCGCCAGCCACAGCAGCCCGCCTTCGTCCTGCGTCTGGATGCGCAGCACCATGCTGCCGCCGCCGTCCGGCAGATCGGGCGCCAGCCAGCGCAGATCCGCGAAGGCCAGGCGGCTGGCATCAATGCGCACGTCGTAGCGGTTGAGCCCCTCCTCCATGACGATCCTGCCTACCACGGCGCCGCGGGACTCGGTGAGCTCCACCTCGGGCAGGTCCAGGGAGAGCACCGTGTCAACGAGCGTCACGCTGCCGCGCAGATCCCGCAGCAGCACCGGATCGCTCATCAGGAAGCCGCGCGCGGAGAGGGAGGCCACGCGGAAGAGCTGCCCGTGCTCGAGGGGGGATTCCCAGATCACCTGCGGGAACTGGCCCTGCAACTGGTCGAAGCGATACACCTGGGCCAGGCCGCCCGCCACCTCCTCGATGACCTTGCGGCCGCGCTCCTCACCCTCTTCCGGCTCATAGGGCATGCGCACGATCACGGTGCCGTCCACCACGTGCACGTCGTCGAACATGACCAGGTCCCGGGTATCGGGCCCCGTGTCCGCCGTGGTGTCGGCAAAGATCTTCTGGTAGTTCCACGCGGTGTCTCCGGGGAGCTGCTCCATGACCAGGTGGGGGCCGTAGAGCGTGGCCTGGTCAAGCACGATCCGGCCGCGCACGAGCGAGCGCCAGTTGTAGGCAACGCGAGCGCTGTCGAGACGCAGGAAGGGACGGCCCCGCTCGTCGTCGATGGCCACGCCGTGGAATACCGCGGCACCCAGCAGGCCGGGGCCGCCGATCCGGTCGATGCGCACTTCACCCTGCACGCGCCCCTGCAGGGCGTCGAGCGCATAGCCGCGCACCCGCTCCATGCCGAAGTCGGTGCGCGTGAGCACCATGATGGCCGCCACGCCCAGCAGGAGCCCGGCAAGGACGCCCGCGCCCACCCAGAGGCCGATGCGTGTCCTCCGCCTCATGGCTCGCGTCGCAGGGGGATCGCCCCGCCCGTGGGTGCGCACATCAGAACGCCTGTCCGATCGAGAAGTGGATCTGCAGCCGGTCCCAGAAACGGTCGAACGGGGCCCACGCCGCGCTGCCGAGCGGCCGCAGCGCGCGCCGGTTCTCCACGACCCCGTCCGGCTGCGGCAGGGCGCCATCCGGCGCCACGCACTCGCCGACCGCGGCACGCACGCACACGGCCGTGGTCACCACCTGCAGGTGCTCCACGCCCTGGCTGTTGTACCCTACGTCCACGCGCACCGGCCCGATGGGGCTGAAGTAACGCACGCCCGCTCCCGGAGTCCATACCACGTCATCCAGCCGTACACCTTCTTCCTCCTGCCATACGTTGCCGAAATCCACGAACGCGGCGCCGCCAACCTTCTCCCCGTAGAGCGGAAACCGGAGCTCCGCGTTGGCTTCCAGCGCCACCGCGCCGCCCACGGGCCGCAGGTCGAACAGGTCGGGCCGGGCGGCCACCAGCGGAGCCGGGTCGCAGGTGCCGCTGTTGATGCTCGCGGGCGTGCAGCCGACCCAGACGCCCTCGATCGACTCCACCAGATCACGCGCGGCATTCACCGTGAGCAGCTTGGGCCCCATGCGGTACTGCGCAAAGCCTCGTACGCTGTTGGCCCCGCCGCCGAAGAACCGCTTCTGCGGATGAACGCCCAGGCCCGCCGCCGGATCCTCGATGGCGTGCGACCATCCGGGACGCACCCTGCCGGCAAGGACCACGCCGCGGCCCACCCCCCGGTACATGGCCAGCTCGGCCGACAGCCGCGCATAGGCGAATTCCGAACCGGTGGCCGCCGCGGCCCACTCACCGTCCGCCCGCAGAACATAGCCGCGAGTGGGCGCGAAGATACTGTTGGCGCGATCCCGAGCGAACGACAACGTGAAGGGCGCCAGCCAGTGGGCCGCGCGCAGGATGGCAATCTCCTCCTCCCCGCACGCCGTGAAGCCCAGGCAGTAGATGAGGTCTCCCTCCGAGTCGATCTGCGTGAGTTCCGGACGGTAACCCAGCGCCACCGACGCATCGCTGCCCAGGGCGCGGGTGAAGGTCACGTAGCCGCCCCGCGCCTGGCGGACGAACACGTCGGGAATGCTGCGGCGCTCCAGGAAGACGCCCACGCCCAGCGTGTTGGCGGGATCGAAGAACCAGGGCTGCGCGAAGTCCAGGGAGAGGCTGCCGGCCGGCTTGCGGTAGATCCCCTCCGTCTCCTCGAATATGCCCGGCACGAAGCCCAGCGGCGTGGCGAGCAGATTGGTCATGCGGCCGCTCACTTCCAGGCGCCGCGCGCCGCCGAGGAAGTTGCGCGCCGTCCAGCGGCCCTCGCCGGTGACGTACTCCGAGGTATTGACGCCCAACCCCGCCCGCACGCGGTACAGATTGCCCTCGTTGACACGCACGGTCACGCCCACGACGGTGTCCGGCCACGCGCCGCGGTCCGTCAGGATCTCCGCGTGCTGGAAGACGTCCAGTCCGAACAGGTTCCGCTGACTGCGCAGCACCGCGGAACGCCGGTAGAGGTCGCCGGCGGAGAAGGTAAGCATGCGCCGCACGACCGAGGCGGCCACCCGCTCCGCGCCCTCCACACGGATGGCGCCGAAGCGCATGCGCTCATCGGCCACCAGCTCGTAGCGCACAGTGGCCGTGAGCGGGGCGTCCACGGGGATGGCGTAGTTGGCCAGGACCTCGGCCCGCGCGTACCCCAGTTCGGCCAGGCGTGCCACGAGCGTGTCCCGGGCCGCTTCGTGAGCCACCAGGTTCAGCGGATCACCCGGCTGCAGGGGCAGGTCCGCGCCGATACGCGCCACCAGGCTGTCCGGCCCCTGGACCTCCAGCGCCGTCAAGCGCACGGGACGGCCCTCCTGGACGGTGAAGCGGACGCGCATGCCATCGGGGACCCGCAGCGTATCCATGGAGACCGTGCTCTCCCGGTAGCCACGCTGATAGTAGAAGAGTTCCAGGCGCGCCCGGTCCATCTGCAACTGGACGGGGTCGAGGGTGGCTTCCTGCACCCCCACGCCCAGGAAGCACAGCGGCTGGACGGTCAGGCAGCGCGTGGCGGTGGTCACGATGGCCGCCCGCAGCTGCGCCAGCGGAAAACGCTCCACACCAACGAAATCCAGCGCCAAGACCGCGTCCCGCTGGCCCTGTGCGGCCGCCGGCGCGGCGGATCCCATGAGCAGGACCGCCATTGCCGCCGCCCGGAGCCAGCCCCATCGACGGCGCGCCATGCTCATTGTCTCCGCTCTTCCGCGCGCCCCACGCCCACGGGCGGGGCCAGGGCACTGTGCTCTTCCTCCTGCGACCCGCCGCCGCGCAGGTAGGCATGCCCGGGGCGCGGGAAGATGTGGCGGCTGGCCGGCGCGAAGCCGCCCAGGTCATCGAAGTGCATGTAGTGGGTGATCCGCACCACGTCCTCACCCACCCGGATGAGGTTGAAGGAGTTCTTCTCCCGCTCCCTGGCCCGGCCGCGCCGGGACGTGCTCGTGCCCGACTGCACGATGATCATGCCGCGCTCGCGTTCCTGTCCCGGATAGACGTCCAGCGAGTTGCCGATGTAGGCGCGGTGCAGATGGCCGCCCATGATCAGCTCCACCTCCAGCTCCGCAAAGCGGTCCATGGCGCGCTTGGCCCGGGGCATTACCTGGCCGCCCTCGTAGTCGGGTGCCGGCGCGAAGTGGTGGTGGGCCACCACGATGCGCAGCGCCGCCGGCGGGGCGTCCGCAAAGGCCCGCGCGCAGAAGGCCAGCTGCGCCCGGCTGATGCGCCCGTTCGTGATGGCCCGCAGCGGCGCCGTGGAGTTCAGCGCCACGATCACCACGTCCTCCAGCCGGAGCACGCTGTCCAGCTCCTCGGAGATGAAGCGGCGATAGTAGCGGTGGGGGTCGAAGATCCGTTCGAAGACCCGGTAGAGCGGCACGTCGTGGTTGCCCGGCACCACCACGGTGGGCACGTCGGGCAGCCGCCGCATGAAGGCCGCCGCCTCGCGATACTGTTCCTGGCGTGCGCGCTGCGTGAAGTCTCCGCTGTTGATGACCACGTCGGGATTCAACTCCGCGGCGGCCCGGAGCAGGGCCTCGCCGACCTCCGGCACGAAGGGCGGCCCGAAGTGCAGGTCGGAGATGTGCAGGATCGTCAACATGGCCGGTTCCTCACGCGGCGCCGCGGCGGACCAGGCCCGGGAACGGCAGATCGGCCCGGGCCGTGAGCTCCAGCGGGGCCACCTCCCCGCGGCCCCAGCGGAAGAGGGCCGCGCGGCCGATCATGGCCGCGTTGTCGGTGGCCAGGCGGGGGCTCGGATGGAAGAGGCGCCCGTCCGGGCCCAGGCCGTCCGCCAGCGCCTCGCGCAGCGCCCGGCTGGCCGCCACGCCGCCCCCGAGCACCACCCGCCGGCACCCCGTCAGCGCCACGGCACGCAGCGTCTTGCCCACCAGCACGTCCACCACAGCCGCCTGGAAGCCGGCGGCCAGGTCCGCGCGCTCGGCATCCAGGCGGCCGGCGGCCTCCACCTGGCGCACCCGGGTCAGCACGGCCGTCTTGAGGCCGCTGAAGGAGAAGGCAAAGGTGGCCGGGTCCGCGGCATCCATGTCCCTGGCCAGCATGGGGCGCGGGAAGACGTGGACCGCGGGATCTCCAGCGGCAGCGACACGCTGGATCTCCGGTCCACCGGGATAGCCCAACCCCAGGATCCTGGCCACCTTGTCGAACGCCTCACCGGCCGCGTCGTCACGCGTCTCGCCGAGCAGTTCGTAGCTCCCCCACTCCGGCACCCAGAGCAGCATCGTGTGGCCGCCGGACACCAGCAGGCCCACGAAGGGCGGCTCCGCGTCGGGGTGCTCGAGGGCGGTGGCGAAAAGGTGCGCTTCCATATGATGCACCCCCACCACCGGACGGCCGAGCGCCCACGCCGCCGCCTTCACCCAGGCCAGCCCCACGAGCAGGGCACCGATCAGCCCCGGCCCCGCCGTGGCCGCGAAGACATCCACGTCCCCCAGCCGCACGTCCGCCTCGCGCAGCGCCCCATCCACCACGTTGTCCAGCGCCCGCAGATGGGCCCGGGAGGCGATCTCGGGGACCACGCCGCCGTAGAGCGCGTGCACGTCCTGCGAGAGGATGACGTGCCCCGCCAGCGTGCCGCCGCGCAGGACCGCGGCGGAGGTCTCGTCACACGAGGTCTCCACCGCCAGGATGAGCGGCTGGCTCACCGCGCGGCCGCGGGAGCCGCCCCGCCGAGCGTGTCGGCCACGAGCGAGTCCACCCGCTGCATCGGCACGATCACCCGCACCCGCTGGGGCGTGATGAGCAGGCCGGTGCCGCTGGTGTCGATAGCCATGGTCACGGTATCGGTGGCCCGCACGTCGGACAGATCCACGGGCCGGAGCCGGAGCGAGTCCACGCTGGCCAGGCGGCGGCGCGCACCACTGGCACGCACCTCGGGGGGATCCGCGCGCACCGGCCCGGCCAGCTCGAAGCCGGGCGGCGGCGCGCCGCGCGTGCGGGGCGCCACCGGCAGGAAAGTATGGTCCATGCGGTCGAAGGTGAACTGCACCTCCTCCGGTGTGATGGATTCCACGCTCACCCCCTGGAGGCCCGGGGCGCCCCACTGGACGTGTCGGGGCAGCAGCGTGACCACCTGCGCCGAATCCACCACCTCGTTCATCACCACGCGCACCACGGTGGGATCCCCCATGCGCAGCCGTGCCAGATCGCGCACGGGCCCGCTCACGCGCAACGACACCGCCGGGGGCGTGGGCGCACCCACCGTATCCCAGGCGGCGTCGCGCAGGAGCAGCTGCACGGGGACGTCGGCCAGCACGTCCGTCCCCGGCGAGTCGGCGCGCCCGAGCGCCCAGATCAGGAAGGCCAGCCCGAGCGCCGTGACCTTGAGGCCCCAGTCGGACACCAGCCAGTCCACCACGCTCGCCCAGCGCACCTTCATGAGCTCACCAGCCGCTCGATGAGCGCCAGGGCTTCACCCTCGTCCCACTCACGCGCGCCCATGACCTTCTCCACGACCCGCCCCTCCCGATCGATCACCAGCGTGGTGGGCAGCGCCTGCACCCCGAAGATGCGATCCGCCTTGCCGGTGGGATCGTGCAGGATGGTGAAGTCCAGTCCCAGGCGGTCCACGAAGGCCTGGATGTTCCCGCCCGGCTGGCCCAGCTCCCCCACGCTGCCGCGGGCCGCGTCCACGCTCACGGCCACCACCCGCAGGCCCCGCGCGCCGAACCGGTCCTGCAGGCGCTGCAGCGACGGCATCTCGCGGATGCACGGCGTGCACCAGGTGGCCCACACGTTCAGCACCACCACCTGGCCCTCCAGATCCCGGAGTGAGAGGGTATCGCCGTCGAGCGTGGGCGCGGCGTAGGCGGGCACCCGGCTGCCCGTCTCCAGGGTGGACAGCTGGCCGCGCAGGAGCCAGCCGAGCAGGCCCAGGCCCGCGGCCAGTCCCGCCACCAGCAGGACGCGCATCCCCCGGCTACCCATCGCGACCTCCCGTGCCGGGCGGCGCCACCGTGTCCACGCCGGGCAGGGAGTCCCAGGGGAAGTTCTCCGGGTCCAGTTCCGGCGGGCCGAGGCTCACCACCAGGCGGATGGTCGAGGGCACCGGTACCCGTGTGCCCGGCGGCGGTGAGACGTCCATGACCTGGCCCGCCATGGCCTCACTCTCCACCTCCTGGCGCTCCACGTCGTAGCCCAGGCGCTGGAGCAGCATGCCGGCGCGCTCCACGTCGAAGCCACGCACGTCCGGGATCGGGGCAATGGGCAACCCCGAGCTCACCGCCACACGCACCACGGACCCGGGCAGGACCTGCTGGCCTGGCAGGGGCGCCTGGGCCACCACGTGCCCCTGCTCCAGATCCGGATGCGGCAGGGTGCTCAGCTCCGGCGCCTCGAGCCCCGCCTCGGCCAGCGCCAGGCGCGCTGCCATCTCGCTCAGACCGCGCAGATCGGGCACCGGCACGCCCGCGTCCGCCACCGCCGGCGGGGGGAAGAGCACCGCGGTGGCCACCAGGTAGCCGATCCCGAAGGGTAGCGCGAGCGCGAGCAGGATGGCGGATACCCAGAAGCGCGCGCCGCGCCCGCCCTCCCGAGGAGGACCGGGCCGCCGGGGTGGGCGCTTGCCGCCGCGCCGCCGCCGCACCGAATCACCGAGCATCTACCGTCCCGCGTCCGAGTTTTCTCCGTGGGCGCGCCGGCGCAACCGCGCCGCGAACGCTCCGTCCACACCGTGCCGCCACGGCTCCACGCGCAGGAAGCCGGCGGCGTCCACCAGGCCGGGCGCCAGTGCCGCCGGAGAGGCCTCCAGCGTCAGTTCCGGCCGGCGCGCGAGCAGCGCGGCCACGCGCGCTTCGTTTTCCTCCGGCTCCAGCGAGCACGTAGCATAGACCAGCAGCCCCCCCGGGCGCACCAGCGCCGCCGCCGCCTCGAGCAGCGCGTCCTGGAGCCGGCCCAGCGTCTCCAGGTCCCCGGGGCGCAGCCGCCACCGTCCGTCCGGGTGGCGCCGGAAGGTGCCCGTGCCGGTGCACGGCGCGTCCACCAGCACCACGTCCGCCGTGCGTAGCGGGGGGCGCCGCCCGTCCGCCACCACCGGCAGCACGCGCGGCGTCCCACCCAGCCGCGCCAGGTTCTCCCGCAGGCGCGCCATGCGCTCGGCCGAACTGTCGGCCGCCACCACGGCGCCGCCGCGCCCCGCGGTGGCCAGCGCGTCGGCCAGCCCCACCGCCTTGCCGCCGGGCGCCGCGCACAGGTCCACTACCAATGCTCCGGGGGGCGGCGCCGCATAGCGCACCACCAGTCCGGCCGCCGGATCCTGCACCAGTGCCGGCACCACCGCCAGCGCCTCAGCCGGCGTGGCGTTGCCGGTCAGCCGCACCGCGTCGGGCGCGAAGGCCACCGGCTCCGCCGCGATGCCCACCGCCTCGAGCTGCGCCACCACCGCCGCGGCCGTGATGCCCACGGGCCGGAGATAGAGCTCGGGCCGCGTGTTGTTGGCCTCCACCAGGCGCTCGGCCACGTCCGCGCCCCACCGCTCCACCCACCGTTCCACCAGCCAGCGCGGGTGGGAGCCCCAGCTGCTCAGGCGCGCCACCGGCTCGCGCGGAAAGTCCGTCTCACCGCCCCTGCGCACCAGGGCGCGCAGCACCCCGTTGGTGAAACGCGCCGCCCCCTCCCCACCCACCTCCCGGGCCAGCTCCACCGCCTGGGACACCGCCGCGTGCGGCGGCACGCTGCCCATCTCCAGCAGCTGATAGGCGCCCAGCCGGAGCACCTCCAGGATGGGCGCGTCCACCCGCTCGAGCCCACCCCGCACGACCCGCTCCAGCAGCGCGTCCAGCCGCCCCCGCAGGCGCAGCGTGCCGTAGACCAGCTCCTGGGTCCAGCGGCGGTCACGCGTGGGCACCCGGTGCTCCGCCAGCGCCACCGTGAAGGCCCGGTCGGCCAGGGCACCCCGCGCCACCGCCTGCAGCGCCGCGTGGGCGGCCCGGCGCGCGGCGGTGGCGCTCACCGCCGCCCGCGCCACCTCAAGCCAGCATCCCCGCCCGCGGCGAGGACGGCACGGCCACCTCCCGCCGCGGCATGCGGCCGGCCAGGAAGGCCTCCCGCCCCGCCACCACGGCCAGCTTCATGGCCAGCGCCATGCGCGGCGCGTCGTCCGCCTCCGCCACGGCCGTGTTCATGAGGATGCCGTCCACGCCCTGCTCCATGGTGAGGCACGCGTCCGAAGCGGTGCCCACGCCGGCGTCCACGATGACGGGGCAGGAGAGGCGCCGCTTGATCTCGCGGATGAAATACGGATTCACCAGCCCCAGCCCGCTGCCGATGGGACTGGCCAGCGGCATCACGGCCGCGCAGCCCGCATCCTCCAGCCGGAGCGCCGTGATCAGGTCATCATTGGTGTAGGCCAGGACCTTGAAGCCCTCCGCCACCAGCGTGCCCGCCGCCTCCAGCGTGGCGGCCACGTCCGGCAGCAGGGTGGTCTGATCCCCGATGACCTCCAGCTTCACCCAGTCCGAGATGCCCGCGGCGCGGCCCAGGCGGGCGTAGCGCACGGCCTCCTCGGCCGTGTAGCAGCCCGCCGTGTTGGGCAGCAGGAAGACCTGCTCGGGATCCAGATGGTAGAGGATCCCCTCCTCCTTGGTGCGGTCCAGGTCCACCCGCCGGACCGCCACCGTGACCATCTCCACGTCCGCCGCCGCGAAGGCGCGCACCATGTCTTCGTTGCTGCGGTACTTGCCCGTCCCCAGGATCAGCCGCGAGCGGAACGTGCGCCCCGCGATCTCGAGTGGCCGGTCACCGTTCTGCGTTCCCTGCCCCATCAGCCCCCTCCTACGAAGTGCACCAGTTCCAGCGCGTCCCCGGGCTGCACCTCCACGGCACCGTAGCGCTCACGCTCCAGGATCTCCCGGTTGCGCTCCACCACCACCATGCGCGGATGCAGGCCCAGCTCCTCCAGCAACCCCGCCACGGTGACGCCCGTCGCGCAGCGGCGCTCCTCCCCGTTGACCATCACGGCCATGCCATCCTGTGCAGCCATTTCCACTCCATCCTCAAGCGACGTCCCCCGGAAGCTCACCCGCTCCCCTCCTTCTCCAACGCATCCGCCAATGCATCCCTCAACGCGTCATCCAGCGCCGCCAGATAGGCGCGCACGGCGGCCGTTTCGTCCCGCGCGGCCCACACGCCCCCCAGCACCGCCACCCCGTGCGCGCCGGCGGCCAGCACCGGCGCCACCCGCTCCGGGGTGATGCCGCCGATAGCCAGCACCGGCACCGGGCAGGCGTCCACCGCCGCCCGGAGCGCGGCCGGACCCGCGGGCGTGGCGCCCGGATGCGAGGCCGAGCCATAGATCGTACCCAGAAGCACGAAATCGGTCCCATCGGCGGCCGCCTCGGCCGCCTCCGCCGGGCCGTGCGCCGAGTAGCCCAGGAGGGCGTCGGCGCCCAGTACGCGGCGGGCGGCCGCCACGGGCACGCCGCGCCGGCCCAGCTGGACGCCGGCCGCGCCGGCAGCCAGCGCCACGTCCAGACGGTCATTGACCAGTAGCGTGCCGGCATCCACCAGCGCGCCGGCCAGCGCCAGCAGCCGCCGCACGGGCGTGCCGTGCCCCCGCAGGTGCAGCGCCGCGCGGCCGTCCGCGGCCTCCATGGCCCGGCGCGCCCGCGCCGGGAAGTCGGGCGCCGCCAGCACGCCGTCGTCGGTCACCACGTGCAGGCGGGTCACGGCGGGCGCGCCGCCGCGCGGGGGGCGCAGGTCAGCCCCCGGAAGCGTGCCGGGCGTCGTCGCCTGGAACACTCATTCGAAACGGTCCCCGCCGCCCACCGAACGGCCACGCAGCCACTCCGTTGTGGTCATGCGCCGCCGGCCCGCGGGCTGGACCTCACGCACCCACACGGCGCCCGGGCGGCAGGCCACGAGCATACCCTCGGCGGGGTCTTCCGGCTCCACGTCCAGGACGGTGCCCGGCGCGGCGCCGTGCGTCATATCCTCAGCCGGCAGCGGTCGGAAGAGCTTCAGGCGCTGCCCGTCGTGCAGCGTCCAGGCCCCGGGCACCGCGTCCATGGCGCGCACGTGCCGGTCCACCTCCAGCGCCGGACGGCCCCAGTCCACGCGCGCCGTGGCGGCATCGATGCGCGGCGCGTAGGTGGCCCGCGCCTCGTCCTGCGGCCGCTCCTCGATGGCGCCGGCCTCATAGAGCGCCAGCGCCTCCACGAGCGCCTCGGCGCCGATCTCACTCAGGCGCAGGGTCAGGTCGGTGGCGGTCTCGTGCGGGCCGATCGGCTCGGGCACCTGGTGCAGGATGGGGCCGGCGTCCATGCGCTCCACCATGCGCATCACGCTCACGCCCGTGGCGTCGTGGCCGCGCGCGATGGCCCAGTTGATGGGCGCCGCGCCGCGCAGCTCCGGCAGGATGGAGGCGTGCACGTTGATGGAGCCCTCACGCGGCGCGTCCAGGACGTGGCGCTTCAGGATCTGTCCGTAGGCCACCACCACCGACATGTCGGCGGCCAGCCCCACCACCTGCTCCAGGAAGGCGGCCTCATCGGCGCGCTCGGGCTGGAAGACCGGGATGTCCTCCTCGATGGCCACCTGCTTCACGGGCGGCGGGCGCAGGCTCCGCCCGCGGCCCGCGGGGCGGTCGGGCTGCGTCACCACGCCCACCACGTCATGACCCTCCCCCACCAGCGCACGCAGCGCGGGCAGCGCGAAGGCCGGCGTGCCCCAGAAGAGGATCTTCATGGCGCCTCCTCCGGCTTCACCTTGGCCCACTTCTTCAGCAGCATGCGCCGCTTCATGGGACTCACGCGATCCACGAAGAGCACGCCGTCCAGGTGATCCACCTCGTGCAGGAGGACGCGCGCCAGGAGACCCTCCGCCGCGAAGCGCAGCGGCTTGCCGGCGGGGTCCAGCGCCTCCACCTCCACGGCCGTACTGCGCTCCACCACGTCCACGATGCCGGGAATGGAGAGGCAGCCCTCCTCCGCCTTGTCCGTCTCGGCGCTGGCCACCACGATGGCCGGGTTGACGAGCGCCAGCGGCTCCGCACCCTCGTGGCGCGGATCCAACACGATGATGCGCCGGCCCACGCCCACCTGCGGCGCCGCCAGTCCCACGCCGTCCTCGGCGTACATGGTCTCGAGC
Organism: Gemmatimonadota bacterium; assembly: GCA_040905425.1. Classification (GTDB taxonomy): domain Bacteria; phylum Gemmatimonadota; class Gemmatimonadetes; order Longimicrobiales; family RSA9; genus JBBDRO01. The sequence continues at coordinate 15,187 of JBBDRO010000055.1, forward strand.
ATGTCCGCCACCAGCGCGCGGAGCTCCTCGTCCACCTCCTCCACCTCGTCGGCGCGCGTGCGCAGAATGGGGTCACCCATGAAGCGCAGAGGAAGCAGCGCCATGCTCAGCGCTCCTCGTCGGCCGCGCCGGCCTTGCGCGCCACCTTGCCGCGGACCACCACGATGCGGGTCTCCCCGGTCTTGAGCGTCAGGCGGTCCTCGGCCAGGTGCACGATGGTGCCGATGATGCCGCCCTCGGTGACCACCTCGTCCCCCTTCTGGAGGGAGGAGATCATCTCCTTGTGGCGCTGCGCCATCTTGCGCTGCGGGCGGATGAGCAGGAAGTAGAGGATCAGCACGAAGGCGCTGATGTTGATGAGCATTACCAGGCCGGGACTGCCGGCGCCCTGGAGTGCAATGGTGCCGAATGCTTGCATGAGCGTCAGACTTCCTTTCCGTTCGTTGCGTCAACCGCTGCGCGCGGCGTGCCAGCGCGCCAACCATGCGGCGCTCCACCCGGCGAACTCGCCCGCCAGAATGGCCGTCCGCGCCCGCTCCCCCAACCGGAGGAGGAAGCGCAGGTTGTGCTGCGACAGCAGCCGCAGCACCAGGGGCTCACTGGCCACCAGCAGGTGACGCAGGTACGCCCGGCTGTACGTGGTGCAGGTGGGGCAGTCGCATGCCGGGTCCAGCGGACCGCCGTCCCGGGCGTAGCGTCCCGCCTTCAGGTTCGTCTGCCCCTCCCCCTCGATCCACACGGTGCCGTTGCGGCCGTTGCGCGTGGGCGCCACACAGTCGAAGAGATCCACCCCGCGGGCAATGGCCTCCAGCATGTCATCCGGATAGCCCACGCCCATGAGGTAGCGCGGCGCGGCGGCGGGCAGCTCACCCTCGAGCGCCTCCAGGACGGCCCACATCCTGGGCTTGGCCTCCCCCACGGAGAGGCCGCCGATGGCCACGCCGTGCCAGTCTCCCATGTCCCGCACCCGCCGGGCCGCGTCCACGCGCAGGTCGGGGAAGACCGAGCCCTGCAGGATGGGCAACAGCGTCTGCTCCGGCACTTCTCCTTCCTCCGCCAGCGCGCGGAAGCGCGTCCGGCAGCGCTCCAGCCAGCGCAGCGTGCGCTCATGGGCCTCCTCGGCCAGGCCGCGCTCCACCTGGCCCGGCGGGCATTCGTCGAAGGCCATGATGACATCCGCGCCGAGCGCGCGCTGGATCTCGATGGCCTTCTCGGGCGTGAGCAGGTGGCGCGAGCCGTCGATGTGGCTCTGGAAGCGCACGCCCTCCTCCTGGATCCGGTTGATGTCCGCCAGGCTGAACACCTGGAAGCCCCCCGAATCCGTGAGCACCGGCCGCGGCCACGCCATGAAGCGGTGCAGGCCGCCCAGCTCCCGCACCACCTCGTGGCCCGGGCGCAGGTAGAGGTGGTAGGTATTGGCCAGGACGATGCGCGCACCGAGCCCCTCCACCTCGGCCGCCGTCAGCGTCTTCACACTGGCCTGCGTGCCCACCGGCATGAAGGCCGGCGTCTCCACTGTCCCGTGGGGGAGCCGCAGCGTGCCCGCCCGCGCCGCCCCCTCCACCGCGTCCGTGCGCCACCCGAAGGTGGGCAGCGCCTGCCGCATCCCGCTACCTCCCGAGGTCATTCAGCGCACCAGCATGGCGTCGCCGTACGAATAGAAGCGGTAGCCCGCGGCCACCGCCTCCCGGTACGCCGCCATCACCGGCTCGTAGCCACCCAGCGCCGCCACGAGCATGAGCAGCGTGGAGCGCGGCAGGTGGAAGTTGGTGAGCAGCCGGTCCACCGCGCGGAAGCGGTAGGGCGGGCGAATGAACACCCGCGTCCAGCCTTCCCCCGCGTGAATGCGCCCCTCCGCGTCCGCCACCGTCTCCAGCGTGCGGGCCACCGTGGTGCCCACGGCCCACAGCGCACCGCCCGCGTCGCGCACCCGGTTCAGCTCCGCCGCGCCCGCCTCATCCACCCGGAAGGCCTCGGCGTGCATGGCGTGCGCGGCCGGATCCTCCACCTCCACGGGCCGGAACGTGCCCGCTCCCACGTGCAAGCGCACGCGCACCAGGCGCACGCCCCGCGCCTCCAGGCGCGCAAGCACAGCCGGCGTAAAATGGAGCCCCGCGGTGGGCGCTGCAACCGAGCCCTCCTCACGAGCGTACACCGTCTGGTAGCGCTCGCGGTCCAGCGCCTCCGCCGGCCGGGCCATATAGGGGGGCAGCGGCAGTGTGCCGAAGCGCTCCAGCGCCTCCCGTGTCGGCAGCGCGCTCTGCAACTGCACCAGGCGACGTCCCTCCTCCAGTTCCTCGAGGACCTCCACGCTCAGCTCCGCCGCCACCTCCACGCGGGCGCCGGCGCGCAGGCGCCGCCCCGGCCGCACCATGGCCTCCCAGACACGCCCCTCCGGGTCACGGTCGGGCCGCGGGGTGAGCAGCAGGATCTCCGCCTCCCCGCCGCTCGGCTTGCGACCCTGCAGCCGCGCCGGGATGACGCGCGTCTCATTCAGGACCAGGGCGTCACCGGCGGGCACCATCTCCGCCAGCTCCCGGAAGACGCGGTGGTGGATAACGCCGGAGGCGCGATCCAACACCAGCAGGCGGCTCTCGTCCCGCCGCTCCACCGGGTAGCGGGCAATACGCCCGTCAGGCAGCGAGTAGTCGAAGGCGGAAGTGGGGAACTGCGGGGGATCGGCGGGGGGCCGGGCCATGAGCGGGTTCAGGCCTCCTCGGATGCTTCCACCAGGGTGCCGTCCATGAGCTCGCGCACCCGGGCCAGGCGGTCCAGCAGCACCAGCAGATCGCCACTGTCCTGGTCGTCGGCCGGACGGGCAATGTACTCCACCACGAGCCGCTCGATGGGGTGCGTGTCCGGCCGGTGGCGCCGAGCGAAGCGGTGGCAGACCTCACCCAGGTCCACGTCGAAGCGCCGCTCCACCAGGCGCAGCGTGTCCAGGCGCTCGGCCACCTCCGGAGCGCCGGCCTCGCGCAGCGCGGTGCGCATGCGCCGGGTGGAGTTGCCGTGCTCGGCGTAGCGGGCGGCCAGCAGGCCGCGCTCGGTCAGGCTCAGCCGCACCACGCGCACGCTCATGCCTCGAACAGGTTCACCTGGGACTCGGGCGCCGCCAGCCGGGCGTCCGGCACGGCGTAGCCGAAGCGGCGATAGGCGTTGTTCGTGGCCACGCGGCCGCGGTGTGTGCGCATGAGGAAGCCGTTCTGGATGAGGAACGGCTCGTAGACCTCCTCCAGCGTGCCCGCGTCCTCCCCCACCGCCACGGCCAGCGTGGTGAGGCCGACCGGGCCGCCGTCGAAGCTCTCGATGAGCGTCTTCATGATGCGCGCGTCCATCTCGTCCAGGCCGTACTCGTCCACGTCCAGCAGCTGCAGCGCGTCGCGCGCCACGTCCTGCGTGATGGTGCCCTCCGCCCGCACCTGGGCAAAGTCACGGACGCGGCGCAGCAGGCGGTTGGCCACGCGCGGCGTCCCGCGGGAGCGCTTGGCCAGCTCCACGGCGCCGTCCTCCGTGCACTCCACCGAGAAGATCTCCGCGCTCCGCTTGACGATCACGCACAGATCCTCGGGCGAGTAGAAGTTCAGCCGCTGCACGATGCCGAAGCGCGCGCGCATGGGCGGCGTGAGCAGCCCGAAGCGGGTGGTGGCGCCGATCAGCGTGAAGCGCTCGATGGGCATGGTGACCGTCTGCGCCTTGGGGCCCTCGGAGAGCCGGATGTCGATGCGGTAGTCCTCCATGGCCGGGTAGAGGAACTCCTCGATGATGGGGCGCAGCCGGTGGATCTCGTCGATGAAGAGGATGTCCCGCTCGCGCAGGTTGGTGAGGATGCCCACCAGATCGCCGGGCTTCTCCAGCACGGGCCCGGAGGTGGTCTTGATGTTCACCCCCAGCTCGCGCGCCATGAGGGAGGCCAGCGTGGTCTTGCCCAGCCCCGGAGGGCCGTGAAAGAGCGTGTGGTCCAGCGCCTCGCGCCGGCCGTCCGCGGCCTCGATGGCCACCTTCAGCGCCTCCTTCACCTTGGGTTGGCCGATGAACTCGTCCAGCCGCTGCGGCCGGAGCGAGAGTTCGACGACGCTCTCCTCGGTGAGGACTTCTGGCGTGGTGATTTCGGATCGCATGGAAGCTCGCTACGGGAAAGTCCGGCGGGACCCGCGGGACACCTCCCGTATTATCGCCGCCGCAGGGGCCCTCGTGCAACCGGGCGGGGGCCGCGCGGGGCCGGAGCGGGGCCGGCGCGGGGGCGGCGCGAACTTTCCAGCCGCCCGCCGTGTACAACGCGCCGGACCCCCATCCGGAGGAGCGGATGTACCTGAACCGAGCCGTACCCGTCGCCGTGCTTGGCGCCCTCGTGCTGGCCCTGCCGGCCTGCAGCAAGCGCGTCACTCGCATCGAGCCCACGGCGGTCACCGACCTGTCGGGCCGGTGGAACGACACCGATTCCCGCCTGGTGGCCACCGAACTCATCACCCAGAGCCTGGCCGGCGCCTGGCTGGAGCAGTACGCCGCCGCCCATGCGGGCGGCGCGCCGCCGGTCATCGTGGGTGACTTCCGCAACACCACCATGGAGCACATCCCGGTGGGCACGTTCCTGCGTGACCTGGAGCGCGCCTACGTGAACTCCGGGGCCGTGCGCGTGGTGGCCAGCCCCGAGGAGCGCGGCCAGGTGCGTGACGAGCGGCGCGATCAGCAGGACCACGCCCGCACCGACACGCGCGCCCGCATGGCCCAGGAGCTGGGTGCCCGCTACATGCTGCAGGGGGACGTGCAGGCCATCGAGGACGCGGAGGGGCGGGAGCGCGTGGTCTACTATCAGGTGGACGCCACGCTCATCGACCTGGAGTCCAACGAAAAGGTCTGGGTGGGGCAGAAGCAGATCAAGAAGTACATCGAGCGGGCGCGGGTGAAGTGGGAGGAGTAGTCTCCCCCGCACCACGAGTCGGCTGAATACCACGAACGCCCCGGTCCGCAGGATCGGGGCGTTCTGATTGTGGGTTGGGGCCGCTGGCGGTTCAGGCGCCCCCGTCCGCGTCCAGCGCCGACGGCGGCAGGCGGTCACCGAGGCGGGCGTCATCCCCGCCGCTGGCCGCCGCTTCCGCGTCCTCCACGTCCGCCGCTGCACCGGCGGTCACGATCTCCTCGTTGGCCACCTCCCAGACGGCCTGGATGGCGTCCTGATTGAGCACGATGTCCCCCAGCGTGACATTCACCTTCTTGGGCGGGCGGCCGCTCTGCAGCAAGCGCGCGTCGTGGATGGGAATGAAGTGCCCGGCGGACTCCAGGTAGTCGGAGAGCCGCTGGCGCTCGCCCATGTTCAGGCCGGCCTGGATCAGCAGGCCGCCGTCCAGCTGCATCTCCACCATGCGCGGCTGCTGGGGCTGCGACGTGTTCACCAGGGGAATGTCACCGTCCGGCGAGGCCACCCAGAGCACCTGCTCCACCTTGAGCACGGCGTGCTCGACTTCGGTTCCCGTGCTGGCCCACCTGGCCCCGCGCACGTTCACGTACGCCTTCCGGTTGGCCAGGTAGCTGCGCAGCGACTGGCCCTCGGCCAGGTTGATCTGCGCCTCCAGCATGCGGAAATCGCGCAGGAACAGTCGTAGCTTCCTCATCGGCGACTTCGCCGGATCATTCATCCGGTACCTCTCGACAGGGTGCTGCGAAATCCGTCCCGCATCATGGCGGTCGGCTCGGGAGAGAACGTCCCGGATAGAATGCCGCACGGCGGGCGCCACGGCAAGGTCCACCTGCCGGCGCGGCCGGGCGCACGCAGGAACTTCCCGGGCCGTGCCGCGGTACCGAATGCGGCGAGGGGCCGATTCCCGGGGGCCCGGTTCGCGTTCCTATCGGCACGAGGTGAGTCATGATCCGGCGCTACAGTATCCTGGCACTGGCGGGCCTGGCGGCCTGCACCACGGGGCGCGTACAGGAGCAGCCCGTCCTGGAGCCCGGTGACCGGGTGGCCACGGCCGACGCCGCGGTGGAGGCGGCGCGCGGGCGCGCCACCATGACGCGTATCGAGGCCGAGGGGCGGCGTGACGCGCTGGCCGCCGAGGCCCTCACCTCCTGCGCCCCCGAGGTCTGCGCCGCCATCGCGCGCGGTGAGGTCATGCTGGGCATGAGCGAGGCACAGGTGCTGGCCGCCACCGGCACCACCGAGGGCGCCTGGCGGGTTCGGGACGCGGGCGCGGCCACCATCATGCTGCCTGCCGCGCGGGGTGTTTCGGTGCGCGACGCCACCGGAGAACTGGCCATGCTCCAGCTGCACAACGGGCTGGTGTCCACCTTCAGCTACCGTGAGCCGCAGGGCGTGCGCGTGGTGAGCCGACCGCAGGACGCCACCGCGGTGGGCCGTGCCGACGCCATGGCCGAGCAGCTCACCCGGCAGGCCGACGACTACGTGGCGCGCGGCGAGCTGGGCGAGGCGCTCGACCGCTACGACCGCGCATCCATCCTGCGCCCCGACGACGCGCTGCTGGACTACCGCATCGCCAGCATCCTGGACCGCCAGCTGCGGCCGGTGGAGGCGCTCATCCGCTACCAGCTCTTCCTGCACAAGCTGGAGCTGGAGAAGATCGAGGCCAGGGGGCAGGCCTGGGGGTACATGGCCGAAGCCATTGCCCATGCCCGTGAGCGCGTCATCGTCCTCGAGAAGCGGGCGCCCTGAGGCCATGAAGTGCGGGCGCCTGGCCCACCTTGCCCTCGTCCTGGCGCTCGCCGGACCGGGGGCGGGGTGCGCCCGCCTCTTCGGCGGTCACGACCTGGCGCCGAACGGCCTCAGCCGCCAGGAGGAGGACGCCCGCCGCATGCTCGCCCGGGGCAGAGCCGACTCCCTGCACGCGGTCCTGAGCAGCGGACGCTACGAACCGCACGGCGATGCGCTCCTCACGGACCTCTACCGTGCCCTGGCCGCCTACCATGGCGGCCGGCCGGCCGAGAGCGCCGCGCTGCTGGACAGCGCCGCCTTCCAGGTGGAGGAGCGCCGGACCCGGAGCGTGAGCCGGGCCGCCGGCTCCCTGCTCTCCAGCGACCGCACCCTCGAATGGATCCCGGGCCCCGCCGAGCGCCTGCTCGTGCCCTACTACGCCGCACGTGCGCGCCTGGCGCAGAATGACCTCGTAGGGGCGGCTGTGGAGGCACGGCGGCTGAGCGCGCTGCTGGAAGCCGAAGATGACCCGCCGATGGGCGGCGTGCCGCTACGGGCAGCGCTCCGTTACTTCGCCGGCGCGGTGTTCCAGGCGGCCGGCCAGTGGAATGACGCGGCGGTGGCGTACCGGAACGCCGCGGCGCTCGGTGGCGGCCTACTGCCGGCCGCTGATGCGCTGCTGCCTGCGGAGGGCGTCGGGGAGGTGGTGGTGATCCTGGAGCGCGGCTTCGTGGCGCACAGGGTGCAGGAATCCTTTACGGTGCTTCTGGGTGGGGACGAGCTGCGCACCCTGGGCAGCGGCGACGCCGGTGATCGGCTGGCGGCGGCGACCCTCGTGGCGGGCCGGGTGCTGGCGGGCGAACTGGACGGTCCCCGGCGGGGTCGACAGGGCCGCCCGGACCGTCCGGGCCGCGCGGTCGGCCGCCACGACCCGGCGCCCGACCCCTGCGCACCGGGCAGCGCCACCGGCGTAATCCGTACCGCAGCCACCGGGGACACCTCCCGCGTGATCATCCCGCCGGGCGCCACGGCCTGCGCCCGTGACGAGGGCAACGCCAAGGCCGCCGCCACGGAGGACGACGACGAGGGCAGCGACACCCCCTACCTGCTGCGCGTGGCCTGGCCGACCTTCGCCGCCGTGCGCGGCGTAGGCGGCGGCGCCATGGTGCATGTTGACAGCGCCTCGCACGCGCCGGTGACCCGCGCGGCGGACGTCTCGGCCGCCGTGATCGCGGATTTCGAACGCGACCGCGTGGCGCTCGTGGCCCGCACCCTGGCGCGCGCCGCCGCCAAGGCCGCGGTGAGTCGCGGCCTCGAGAAGGAGGTGGCGGAAAAGGACGAGACGGCCGGCGCCCTCCTCGGTATTCTGGCCAACGTGGGCACCGCCCTGCTCGAGCACGCCGACACCCGGGGCTGGAACCTGCTGCCCACCGAGATCGGCTTCGCGCGCCTGCGGCTGCCCGCGGGTACGCACGAGCTGCGCGTCACCGTGGATGGCGGGCAGATTCTCGAGTTGGGGCCGGTGGAGGTCCGGGAGGGCGGTCTCGTGATCGTAGGCACCCGCGCCTGGTAACCGCGCAGGAGGGGCCTACTTCTTGGGCCCGATGCGGGCCAGCGCCGCCTTGATGAGATCCACGCCCACCGGTGCCTGCCCACCCTCCATGGCCTTGCGCACAGCCACGTTGGCATCGACCTGCGAATAGCCGAGCGCCATGAGGGCCTGCACCGCATCCTCCACGCCCTGGGCCTGGGGGGCGCCGATGTGCGTGACGCCCGCCAGGTCGTCCAGGCGGTCGGCCAGCTGCACGGCCAGCTGCTCCGCCTTCTTCTTGCCCAGCCCCGAAACGCGCGTCAGCGCCACGTAGTCCCGCTCCACGATGGCGTTCACGAGCCGCTCCGGGCGGAGGGTGGAGAGCATGTTCAGCGCCAGACGGGGGCCCACGCCGTTGGCCGTGAGCAGGCGGGCAAAGACACTCCGCCCCATCTCATCCAGGAAGCCGTAGAGCGTGGCCTCGTCCTCGCGCACCACGTAGTGCGTCAGGAACTCCACCTCCTGCCCCTCGGCGGGCAACCGCTCGAAGACGTCCAGCGGGATGTCCAGTTCGTAAGCGACGCCGCCCGCCGTCATCACCTCCGCTGCGTCCGTATCCCGGCGCAGCAGCGTCCCCCGGATGCGGCTGATCACCGGGCACCCCCGGAGCGCATGGCGGCCGCCGTGGGCACGGCCGCAGCCGTGCAGTGGCAGAGCGCCACGGCCACGCCGTCGGCCGCGTCCGCGGGCCGGGGTGGCTCCTTCAGGCGCAGCAGTTGTTGCACCATGAACTGCACCTGCTCCTTGGTGGCGCGGCCCGTGCCCACCACGGCGCTCTTCACCTCGGCCGGCGAGTACTCCGCCACCGGCAGGTCGCGCAGCGAGGCGGCCAGCAGGGCAGCGGCGCGCCCGTGGCCCAGGATGATGGCCGTGCGCACGTTCTTGCCGAAGAAAACGCCCTCCACCGCCATCACGTCCACCGCGTGGCGGCTCATGACTTCTGCCAGGCCGTCGTGGATCTCGCGCAGGCGCCGGGGTAGCGGGGAGGCTGCCTCGGTGCGCACCACACCGCACTCCAGCAACGTGACGGCGCCGCTGTCACGGCGATCCACCACGCCGTAGCCGGTCACCGCCGTGCCGGGGTCCACCCCCAGGATGATCACGCCGTCTCCGCCAGCGCCGCCTCGTCCAGGTCCGCGTTGGTGTGGACGTGCTGCACGTCATCCAGTTCGTCCAGCGCGTCGATGATGCCCACCAGCTTGCGCGCCGCCTCACCGTCCAGCGCCACCGTGGTCTTCGGCACCATGGCCAGCTCCGCCTCGGCTATGGCGATGCCGGCCGTCTTCAGCCCGTCCTGCACGGTGTGGAAGGACTCGAAGGCGGTGGTCACCAGGTACTGGTCATCCTGACGCTCCATGTCCTCCGCGCCGGCCTCCAGCGCCGCCAGCATGGTGGCATCCTCGTCGTGGCTGTCGGCGCGGATCCAGATCTGGCCCTTGCGATCGAACTGCCAGGCCACGGAGCCGGACGTGCCGAGGCTGCCGCCGCGCTTGGCCAGTACGTGGCGCACGTCGGCCACGGCCCGGTTGCTGTTGTCGGTGACGCACTCGATGAAGAGGGCCACCCCGTTCGGGCCGTACCCCTCATAGGTGACCTCCTCGTAAGCCACACCCTCCAGCTCGCCGGTCCCCTTGAGGATGGCGCGCTCGATGTTGTCGTTGGGCATGTTGGCGGCCTTGGCGGTGTCCACCGCCAGACGCAGGCGCGGATTGGCGTCGGGGTCTCCCCCGCCCTCGCGCGCCGCCACGGTGATCTCGCGGATGAGTTTGGTGAAGTGCTGCCCGCGTCGGGCATCGGTCACCGCCTTCTTGCGCTTGATCTGCGCCCATTTGCTATGGCCGGCCACGGGCCACTCCTGGCTACGAGATGATGTACTGCCGTCCGCCGGCCGCCGGCTCCGACCGGACGCCGGGCGTCCGGCGAAAAGCGTTGCGATAGCGGCATTTATGCAGATCTGATCAACCCCTTAATATAGTGCTGGGAGCGCGCCGCGGCAATCGGCTGGAGCCGGGATATGGCCACTACCTGAGGGGTGATGCGGCTAAAATGTTGAGACGGAGGTGAGGAGGCGGAACGCAGGCCGCCACTGAACGGGCGGAGGAGAGGGCGCAGGCGTGCGTGGCACTCGGTGATTTCGCACAGTCCGCCGCGTGGTTGAGCCAAAATATTCTATAGAATATTTTGGCGGCAGGACGGGCCGGACCTTGGTTCGGCGCCGAGCATTCCAGCACCTACCGTGCCGAGCATTCCCGCACCTACCTTCCCGCGCGCAGCTCGGCGAACGGAACCACCCCCTTGGCCGACCCGAACTTCCTCGTCCTTCTTGACCGTGAGGAATGCGGCATTCCTCGCTGGAACCGCTCGATCGCCGGAGCCGCGCAAGGGCAAGGGTTCGATGGCGCGCGCCTCCGCGGCTGCGCGCCTCAGCGACGCTCGAAGCCGATATCAGTCACCCGGCCGGCGGCCACCCGGAAGCCCGTTACGGCACCGGCCGCGTTCCGCTCGAAGGTGAGCACATAGGAACCGGCCACGAACCGATCCGTCTCCCGGGGACGCAGGCGCGCGGTAATCCCGAGCGGCCGCTGCAGCACCAGCTCCGCGCCCTCCCGCACCAGCGTCCAGGTGGCGTCCAGTTCGCGGCTCCCATAGGTGCCGACATAGTCGTCGGGGTCGAAGGCCGGGGGTGGTGGGGCCGCGGCACTGCCGCTACCCGCCGCGCCCCCACGGGCCGCGGGCCGCGCCACGGGTGCCATGCGCTCGCCCAGGTAGACCTGCGCCACCTGCCGGGCCAGGCTGCCGGGGTTGATCTCCCCCAGGTTGCAGAGCAGCAGGACGCTCAGGCGCTCCTCCGGGAAGCGCAGCAGGTGCGCCTTGAAGCCCATCATCGAGCCGCTGTGCTCCACGATGGGCAGGTCGCGGTAGCTACCCAGGTTCAGGCCCCAGGCATAGCCCAGGGTGTCCCCGCCCGTCAGCACGCCCGGCGTGTGGACGCGCGCCAGCCAGCCGGCACCGCCCACGGCGGGCTGGTAGAACTGCGCGTCCCAGCGGGCCAGGTCGGGGATGGTGGTGTAGAGGCCGCCGGCCCCCACCTTGTCGAAGTTGGCCAGGTAGGAGATGCGGAAGCCGTCCCCGGCACGCTGGTAGCTCATCACGCGATTGGGCAGCACATGGCCCGGATCGTCGTGAAAGTGCGTGTCCGCCATGCCGAGCGGGGCCAGGATGCGCTCGGTGGTGAACTCCCGGAGCGAGCTGCCGGTCACCCGCCTCACCAATTGCGCAAGCAGGAAGTAGCCGCTGTTGCTGTAGAGGTAGTCACTTCCGGGCGGGAAGTTCAGCCCCTCCTGGCGCGCGATGAGCGCCAGCGCGTCGGCGTCCGGGAAGACGTCCTCCAGACGGATCCCGGCCAGCGCCATGAGCGTGTAGATGTCCCGGAGGCCGCTGGTGTGGTGCACCAGGTGGCGGACGGTGATGGGGCGCTGGTAGACCGGCAGTTCCGGAAACCACATGCGGATGTCCGCGTCCGGGTCCAGCGCGCCCTCCTCGGCCAGCAGGGCAATGGCCCCCGCGGTGAACTGCTTGGACACCGAGCCGGCGTAGTAGACCATCTCCGGACCGTTGGGGATGGCGTAGTCCAGGTTGGCCATGCCGTAGCCGGCCGTGTAGACCAGCTCTCCCGCCCGGGACACGCCCAGCGCGCAGCCGGGCGAGTCCACGCGGTCCCACGCGGCGAAGATGGTGTCCACGGCGGGATCGGCCTGGGCAGCCGCCGGCGCAGTGGCGGCGGCCAGCGCCAGCGTGGCGAGCAGGGCCGCGCGGGCGGAGGAGCGGAAGAAGATGGAGGCACGCATCGTCGCTTATCCGGTTTCAGGTTGGGCGGCCGGCAGTTCCACCCAGTAGAGGGTACCGCCGGCCGGCACGGTTTCCACGCCCGTGGTGGCGCCGCTGGCCGCCGCCAGGCTGGCCGCGAAGGCAAGGCCCGCGCGCGCGCCGCCGCAGGCCGTGGCATCACGCAGCGGCTCCGCCTCCTCCCGCGCGGCCAGCGCACACGAATCGGCCACGCCCACGCGCACGCGGCCGCCCTGCGCCTGGCACCAGAGGCGGACCCGCCCCACGGGGGCGCTCCGCTCGACGGCGTGGCGCAGCAGGTTCACCACGATGCGGTCGAGCACACGGCGATCCGCGTGCACGGACGGGAGCTCATCGTCCGCCTGCCACTCGAGGCGCACGCCGTTCTCCAGGGCCACGGGCTCCACCGCGTCCACGGCGGCGGCGATCACGTCACCGATGGGCAGCGGGGCGGGCACCGGCACGTGCAGGCCCACCTGGCACTCCGCCAGCTCGCCGATCTCAGCTACGAGCGCGCGGAGCGTGGCTGGTCCGGGCAGGCTGCCGGCGGAGGCGGACGTGGCGCGCACGAGTGCCTGGCTGACTTCCTCCAACGAAGCGGCGCGCGCGCGGTTCTCCCGCTCCGCCTTGTGCCGCGCCTTTTCGAGTTCGCGAGAGCGCACGCGCAGCTTGGCCACCACGTGGCGGCCCACCCGTAGCGCACTGGCGGAGCGCTCGCGCAGGCGGTCGGCCGCCCGGGCGGTCAGTACGGCGTAGACGGCCGTGGCGGCCAGCAGCGCGGCTTTCACCAACTCCGGGGCCCACGGCGTGTCGATCCCGGCACCAGCCAGCCGCGCGGCCACCAGCCACGTGGCCACCGCCAGCATGCCGAAGAGCGCCGTGCGGCGGGCGGACACCGCCGCCTGGTCCACCACGCGCACCAGCGGCAGCCAGAACATCCAGCTGGCCGTGCCGCCGGTGACCAGGACGGCCATACCCAGGAAGACCATGTCCGTGGCCAGGAAGATCAGCGCCAGGTCGGGGAAGCGGCGCGGCCGGTAGAGCGCCGCGAGCAGCAGCCAGGAGAGCGCGCAGTAGGCGTTGACCGCCAGAAAGAAGGGTAGCCACGCGCCCGCCGGCGCGCCGTCCGGGAGCAGGAAGGCGTTGTGCAGCGGCACGCCGAGCAGCGCGATGAGATTCAGCCCGAGCAGGCGCAACAGCGGGACCACACGGGTCTGCAAGCGGCGCAACGCCCAGTCGTGCGCGCTGCGCGCCTCGTTCTCTTCCAGGAAGAGGCCGGAGCGCGGCGGCTCCGTCTCCGCCGCGATGGGATCGATCGATTCCGCCGTGATCATGTTCGGGGTTGGAGCAGCGGACCGGGTGACCGGATCATGGCGCGGCCACCCTGTGGAGCTGGACAATGATGCGCGGGCGCGCCCCCGCCATGCAAGGGAGGGCGGCTCAGGCGCGGGGCGCTTGGGCGCGGCCAGAGTTTGCGCGCCGCCGCCCGTAGGAGTATGCATGCGCCTGAGGCGGGCGCCGCCCGCCGCGAACCCGAACCCCATTCCGCCATGGCTCAGCAGAACTCCTTCGACGTGTCCACCGGCGCCGACCTCCAGGAGGTGGACAACGCCGTGAATCAAGCCGCCAAGGAGGTGGCTCAGCGCTACGATTTCAAGGGCACGCACGCCAGCATCACCTTCGACCGGGACACCGCCACGCTGCAGATGGAGGCGCCCGACGAGTACAAGCTGGACGCCCTGCTGGACGTGCTCAAGACGCGCCTCATCCGCCGCGGCGTACCGGTCAAAAACCTCCACCCCGAGGGGCCGGAGCCGGCCTCCGGCGGGCGCATGCGGCAGGCCATGAAGCTGCAGCAGGGCATCCCCGATGACGCCGCCAAGCGCATGGTCAAGGACATCAAGAAGGCCGGCTTCAAGAAGGTGCAGGCGGCCATCCAGGGGGACGAGGTGCGCGTCTCCTCCCCCTCGCGTGACGAGCTGCAGGCGGTCATGGCGTTCCTGAAGGAGCAGGACTACGGCGTGGAACTGAACTTCGGCAACTATCGGTGAGCTGTAAGCGACGTCCCCGCGCCCACCGCGCGGCGTACCGCTCCCCGTGACCGGCACCGGCGTGCGCCGGGCGGTCCTGAACTTCCGGGACGTCCGCCCCGTGTGGGCCATCCCGGAAGGCGCCGTGGCCGCCGTCCGCACCGCCTTCGGCACCGGCTGGGAGGTGGTGTGCGTGGACGCGCCGGCGGACGGCCGCGGCGACGGGGGCGCTGCCGCCCCCGAGGTGGTGGAGGCGGTGTGCGGCGCGGAGGTGTACCTGGGCTTCGGCCTGCCGCGGGAAGTTCTGCGCGCGGCGCTGTCGGGACCGGATGCGCGGCTCCGCTGGGCGCACACGGGCACCGCCGGCGTGGGCTCCCTGCTGCACCCCGAACTGGCCGAGCACGGCGTCACGCTCACCAACTCGGCCGGCACCATGGGGCCGCCCATGGCCGAGAGCGCCCTGGCCATGATGCTGCACTTCGCGCGCGGGCTGGACGTAGCCGTGCGGGCGCAAGCGGACGGCCGCTGGTCAGCCGATGCCTGGGCCGCCGGCGCGCCCGCCCGGGAGCTGAGCGGCGCCACGCTGGTGGTGGTGGCGCTGGGCGGTGTGGGCCGCGAGCTGGCGGTCCGGGCGCGCGCCCTGGGGATGCGGGTGCTGGCCGTGCGGCGGAGCGGCACCGACGGGCCTGAGGGGGTGGAGGTGCACGCTGGCGAAGGCGCCCTCGGACAGGTGCTCCCGCACGCCGACTACCTGGCGCTGACGCTGCCCGGGACCGTGGAGACGCGCGGCCTCATCGGCGCCGCCGAGCTGGCCGCGCTGCCGGCGGGTGCCGTGGTGGTGAACGTGGGCCGCGGCGAGGTGCTGGACGAGGGCGCATTGGTGCAGGCGCTCCGCTCCGGCCGCCTGCGGGGGGCTGGCCTGGACGTCTTTGCCACCGAGCCGTTGCCGGCCAGTTCACCGCTCTGGGAGCTGCCGAACGTTCTCCTGACACCGCACGTGAGCGCCACCAGTCAGCGCTTCTGGGAGCGGGAGACGCGGCTCATCGTGGAGAACGTGGGGCGTTATCTGGGGGGGGAGGCGCTGGTGAACGAGGTGGAGCTGGCGCGGGGGTACTGAGGGCGGGGCTCCAACGAACGGCGGCGGCCCCACCCGGGACCGCCGCCGTTTTATCTGGCTACGCGTGTCGGTGACTCAGCCGCCCGACGACTGCGCGCCCGGCCGGCAGGTGGGCCAGTTCACGCCCGCCGCCTGGTCGCGCGGCATGCGCTCCGCATCCTCGGAGGCCAGGTAGGCCAGCATGGCCGTGAGCGTGGCGTTGTTCATGAGATCATCCATGACGATCTTGTCGAACGAGTCCCGGTTGGTGTGCCAGGTGTGCGTGCCGTAGCTCCACGACAGGGAGCTGATGCTGAAGCCTGGCGCCCCGGCGCACACGAAGGACGCGTAGTCGCTGCCGCCGCCGCCCGGCGAGCCGGGGATGTTCAGGTCGATGTGCCGGCTGATCTCCTGGGGCAGCGCCGCCATCCAGCGGGCCCAGTGCGCGCCGGCGCCCACCAGCCCCTGCATGGAGACGTTCACCACCCGCCCCGTACCGTTGTCCTGGTTGAAGAGGGCCTGCAGATTGTCCACGATGTCCGGGTGCATCTCCACGAAGCGCCGCGAACCGTTCAGCCCCTGCTCCTCACCGCCCCACAGCCCCATCACGATGGTGCGCCGCGGGTTGGGGTAGGCCGCCCGCAGGATGCGCATGGCCTCCAGCATGGTGACGGAGCCGGTGGCGTTGTCCGTGGCGCCGGAGCCGCCGTCCCACGAGTCGTAGTGGGCCGAGAGCATGACGTACTCGTTCGGCAGTTCGGTGCCCGGGATCACGCCGATGGTGTTGTAGACCGGCTGCTCGCCCAGGAACTCGGCCTCGGCCTGGATGCGCACCACCGGGCCCTGGCCCTCCTCGGCCAGCCGGTAGACCAGGCCGTAGTCCTCGCAGCCCAGGTCGATGGTGGGGACGCTCTCCGTGCTGGCGGAGAAGATCTTGTTCACGCCGATGTCATTGGACCAGTTGAACTGGAGGACGGCCGCGATGCCGGCCGCCTCGAGGCGCTCGAGCAGCTGACCTGCGCCGCCCCGCCCGGCGAAGCCGGCGCGCTCCAGGTTGGCGCTGTATGCCGCGCGCCGCTCCGCGCGCGCTGCCTGCAGTTTCTCGAAGGAGGAGGGCGTGGCGTTCGCGCCGCGGCCGAAGCCGGACATGCCGTACTCCTGCCAGTGGCTGGCGGGCCGGCAGGAGAGTTCGGAGGGCGCCAGCACCACGGCCTTGCCGCGCACGGTGGGTAGCCAGGCGTTGAACGCCGCCGCATCGGCGAAGTGGGGCAGGTTCGTGACCGCGGCCTCCACGGGCTGGCCGTTCGGCGTGCCCGGGCTCCAGGCCAGCATGATGGCCTCCAGCGAGCGCACGCGCGGCTCGATGAGGTCCACGCGCGTGACGCCGCGCTGCCAGGACGTCCAGGTGCCGTATTGCTCGTTGCGCGCTTCGGCGCCCCAGCTCTCGAGCATGCGCACGGCCCATTCATTGGCCGCGCGGTGCTCGGGGCTGCCCGTCAGGCGCGGGCCGAGCGAATCGGTGAGCGTCTGCGCCAGATCGTAGGCCTGGGACTGTTCCATGCCCAGCGTCCACATGCGCTCCAGGACGGGATCCGGCTGGGCAAAGGTCTGGGCCGAAGCGGGCGCCGCCAGGGTGAGGGCCGCGCACGCCGTTACGGCGGTGGTGAGTCGCATCATCGCTCTCTCTCGCTGCTTACGGTGCATGGGTACGGCCACGCGCGGGGGAGGGACGGGCCGCCTGCGTGAGGATCGGCCCTGCCTGCCTCCCACACAAGGGGACGACGCCCAGCGGGGAATCAGCGTTGGCCGGGCGGGAGCGGCCAGCGCCCCGGACGGGGCGCCGGCCGCGCAGGCATCAGCGCAGGTTCGCGCAGGCGATCACGTTGCCCAGGTTGCTGGCCGACTCGTGGATGTTGACGTGGTAGCTCTGCCCCGCCTGCAGGCCCACGTTGAGGCGGGCCTCGGCGTTGGCGCGCCCATTCGAGCCCACGTTGAGCGGCGGATAGGCAGCCGCGGCGCCCACGACACCGCCGCCCGACCCGCACGTGCCGGTGTGGATGTGCCACGGCCGGGCGGCCCCGTTCTGATCGCCGGCCAGGGCGATGGTGGCGGCGGTGGAGTTGCCCGTGGTGTTGACGGCCACGGCCGCGCGGCCGTCGTAGCTGCCCGTGCCGGTCATGGTGGCGGACAGGGAGCGGCCGGTGGTCTCGATCACCTGGCCGGTGCCAGCACAGCCGGCGGCCACCAGTGCCGCGGCGGCGATGATTGCCATGCGCATGTTGATTCCTCGCGTTCGGGTTCGCGTGCAAGCGGCGGGCGCACTCCGGCCCGCGCCGCGGAACACCGTCCCGGTCTGCACAATCCGGACCGATGGGGGCGCACGATCGGTCCACCCTTGCCCGGGCGGCGCGCGCGCCCGAATGTTGCGGCGCCCGCTCCATCCTGCCCGCGTCCATGCACCCAGGAGCCGAGCCATGCCGCGCCTGCTACCCGCCGCCCTGGCCGTCCTTACCACCGCCTGCGCCGCGCGCGCACCCGTCGCGGACGAGGCGCGGCCGCTGGAGGACTACCTGGCCGAGCGCACCGCCGCGCGGGTGCTGCCCTATCCGCTGGAGCTGCCGGCGGAGTTTCAGGCCGCCGTGGCCGCCAGCACCCGCACCCTGAGCGGCGCGCCGGGCGCGGCCTACTGGGTGAATCGCGCCTCCTACGCCATCGATGCCCGCGTGCTGCCGGAGACGCCGCGCGTGGAGGGCGGCGTCCGCATTGCCTACACCAACCACTCCCCGGACGCGCTGGCGGAACTGCACGTTGACCTGACGCAGAACTTCCACGCGCCTGGCGTGGTGCGGCACGAGCCGGCGGAGGTCACGGGCGGCGTGGCGCTCTCCAACGTGGCGCTCGGCGGGCGCCAGGTCAGCGCCGGCGTGGGGCCCGGCACCTATGTGGTCAATGGCACCCGCATGGTGCTCACGCCCGCCGCTCCGGTGGCGCCGGGCGCCACGGTGGAGCTGGCCATGGACTTTGCCTACGACGTGCCCCAGGCGGGTGCGGGCGCCCGCATGGGCTACGACAAGGATGACCTCATCTTCCTGGCCTACTGGTACCCGCAGATGGCCGTCTACGATGACGTCGTCGGCTGGCAC
>JBBDRO010000056.1:0-21544 GCA_040905425.1 Gemmatimonadota bacterium
TCCAAACCGCGTGGTTGCAATAGCTTAGCTCTGTTTCTACGCATGGAACTTGGGCTTAGATGAGGCCACCCATCTCATAAGCGATGACGCCCCTCACCTCCAGCGGCTCCTCCAGCGCCGCATCCTCCGCCTCTTCCAGCGCCGCGGCCTGCTTGAGCCCGCCACCGTCGAGTCGCCGGGCAAGCTACCGCCCCGCGTCTGACCCGTCCCACCCCCCGACCCCGCGCCGCACCACGCCGTGCCCCGATCCGCCATGGCGCATGGCCCACGCTCGCAGCTTCGCTCCATGGCCAACAGTACGCTTGTCTCAGCCGAAGGGCCTGACCTACCTTGGGTCAACGTCGCAAAGGCGGGTTGAAATTACTATCCCACGTTCACGCCCCGACGCCGGCCCCCGTACCGTGAGGTCGCCATGCCCCACCGCCGCCGCATCCTCCACCGGCT
This sequence comes from Gemmatimonadota bacterium, assembly GCA_040905425.1. Taxonomy (GTDB): domain Bacteria; phylum Gemmatimonadota; class Gemmatimonadetes; order Longimicrobiales; family RSA9; genus JBBDRO01. The sequence continues at coordinate 445 of JBBDRO010000056.1, forward strand.
CGCCAACCCTGGCCTCGTCGTGGTAGCGCTCTGGCAGGCGCCGGTGGAGGTGGACCCGGGGCCGGGCCTCCTCCGCGTGCTGATGGCCGGCGGGAGCGACGAGGTCCACATCTACCCCGGGTGCGAAGGGAACCCCCCGCGGAGCCGCAGCCAAGTGAGGTACCGGGCCGTCGGGGTGGAGGTGGAGACCCGGGCCAGTGAGCGAGTCCATGTTGCCGGGATGGCGGGTGCACAGCACTCCGCCGCGCCCGGGTGGGACGCCGCCGTGCTCGGCGGTCGCGTAATGTGGGAGGGAGGCGCCGTGGGGGCGGGGGTCGGATTCGTGGTGCGCCCGCCCGGCGGCGACGGGAACGGCGGCGTCAGCAACGACCGCTTACTGCCGTCCTTCTACCTCCGCGCCGGTCCACTGAACCGCCTCCACGTGCGCGCCGAGTTCTTCCGCCCCACGCTCCTGGCGGGGCAGGAGGTGGCCCGCCTGGCGATGGCCTACAACAACGGCGGCGGTACCGGTGCCTCGATGAGCGTGGGCATCGCCTCCTACGGCGCCCAGGAGCCGAGCGGCGCCCTCACGGCCGAGGTGGACTTGCCGGTGAGCACCCGGGCGGGGATCGGCGCGCGCGGCCACCTGGGCACGGGAGACCTGGGGGACCGGGGCGCCCTCACGGGCTTCGTGCGCTGGAACTGGTGAGCCGCGGGTCCGATCGGCTCAGGCGGCGCTGCTAGGCAGCGCCCACCGCTTCGGCGAGGCCACCCATCTCACAGGCGACGACGCCCATCAATCCAAATGGCCAGGCTCGGCCTCCCGCCGGTCGCTCGCCAGATTCGGCCGTGTAACCATGCACATTCGCGGCTCGCACTTCCCACCGGCGTGCAGCCGCATCAGTCTCGAGGCTTGCCGCCGGCCGGACCGATGCGCTCCCCGCGCACCGGCTCACCGCGGCTTACGAAAATGCTGTCCGCCAGGTAGTCGTTGAACTGGGTCGGCAGCCCTTCACCGCGGCCGAACAGCGCTGTGTTCTGCATGTGATAGTGGAGATGCGGCTCGCTCGAGCGGCCGCTGTTGCCGCATTCGCCGAGCACCGTTCCGGCGCTGACTCGCTCGCCTGGGCTCACACGCAGCGAGCCGTTTCGGAAATGCGCGAGGAAGGAATATTCGTCGCGCCCGTGATCGATGACGGTGTGGTTGCCCAGCGGTGCCTCATTGTTCATCTCACCGGGTATATTGTCCGGAATGCCGTCAACGGCCGTTGCGACAACGCCCGCACCAGGCGCAACGATAATCCGGCCGAAGCAAAAATAGTCTTCATTCGTGCCGTCCACGCCGCCGTAGCTGCTGCGGCCGTCCTCCACGACCAGTAGGTCGTAGGCGAAACGCTGATCGGCGTGCGCGGCATGATAGTTTTCCTCGACCGTGCGACCGCCCCAGACCACGGTAAACTCATCCTCGAAGGGAAGCCGGAGCGGCGTGCGTGTGCGGTAGTCGAGGAAGTTAGATCGTGCCGCCTGCTGCGCGGCTTCCTCGGGACGGATGTAAAAGCCCGCCACGCGGTCGTCGGCATCAAACGCCCATACCACCGCGATGGCTGCATCGATCTTGTCGAAACGGGCCGAACGATGATACACCCGGTGCACGCCGGATGTCGTCACACGCTCGTCGAGCACTTCGACCTCGGCTCCGAGCTGGCCGAACACCTGCGAACGGAACGCCGTGAGTTCCGCAGCGCCGCCGAGTGCGGTGCGCATCTCATCGTCGAGAGCGCCCGCCACAGATTCAACGTTGCCGTCGAAAAAGTGCTGTGTCAGCGAACGCCCGAGTTCCAGAGCGGCGGAGTCCGCAACCTGCGCACTCACGCCGGACGGTACCGCGAGTAGCAGCAGCGCCGCGGGCAATGCGCAGCTTCTGCTCAACCGCACGAACGCAGCATTCCGCAGCAGGCCGGCCGCCATCCGATGCAGTAGTGCCCGTCGATCATCGTTCCTGTGCATGGTGGGCCCCTCATTCATTGTTCAGATTCATCGTGGCACGCACGGTCGCGCGGTAGTTGACGAGCGCAGCGCGGCCGCTCGCCGTGAGGCGATAGCTTGTGACAGGCGTGCGCGCTCGAAACGCCTTGTGCACGGTGATGTAGCCGGCGGCTTCCAGTTTCGTGGCATGGCCCGACAGATTGCCGCGCGTCAGACCCGTTACCTTCTCCAGGAAGCGAAACTCCACCTCCTCCGCCGCTGCCAGCACCGTCAGTATCGCAAGCCGCGCCGGCTCGTGAACCACACGGTCCAGCTCCAGGAAGCCGCGCACATCCGGAGGCTGCTGCGTCATGCGCCGAGGCGCGCGAGATCGCGCTCGAGGGCCCGGAAGTCGAGATGCTGCTTCACGCCGATCGCCATCAGCACCACCCCCGCAATCGGCGCCTGGACCTGCTCCCACAGACTGTAGTGCTCTCCCACGAACATGAGCGCTGCCTGCGCCACCAGAAATACACCCACCACGAACTCCAGCGGCGTGCGCATGAAGTACCACACCAGCAGCGGCATCACCCCGACGTATGCCAGATAGCCAAGCACCCCGGGGTGGTTGGCGAGTGTGCGCCCGCGCGTTGCCAGCCCGAACAGAATCACCGCGACGATGCCCGCACTCAGCACGGCGGTAGCGATCGTAAAGCCGAGATGCCAGCGTCGCTCCGCGGCTGTCTGCACCTGGCCCACCCGGCCGAAACGCTGATAGTAGTGCAGTCGCAACATCTCCTTGGAACCGATCCAGACCAGCGGCAGCAGTGCCAGACCGAGCCGAACCGCCAGCGAATGCGGCGCGGCCAGGGCGCCCACGAAATACGCGAACACCGCGAAGCCGCCGCCGATGACGCTGGCGACCGGCCGCACTCAGCGAGAAGCGTGCGTAGCGGCGCGTCAGGCTGGCGAGCTCGTCGCTTGCCGTGGGGTGGCGGTCAGGTGATGGATTCGGCATGGTCGCGTCCGTGTGTTTGCACATCGGTCAGGTGATTATCACAGACATGTTAGCAGCGCAAACCTGAGCGGTCAACCCCGCAGCTCCGATTGTGCGCGTGGTGGTGCGCCGGATTCCACTGGATCTGCGCACGGCCGTTGCGCCGACCTGCGCGCTGCCCCTTGCCCCGCGCGCTGCCAGTCCCCACCTTTTGCCTAAGCCGCTTATAGTAAGCTGCTGATGGAACAGGATCGTCAGCGGAGCTCCCCGCATGGCCCACGAAGAACGTGACCGCACACCCGGCTTCCTGGGGCGTCTGCTCCGTTCCCGGGAACAGCTCAACGCGGACATCGACCACGAACTCCGCTTTCACGTCAAGGAGGTCGAGGAAGATCTCGTAGCGGCGGGAGCGAGCCCCATGGAAGCACGGCGGGAGGCGCTCCGCCGCTTCGGGGATCCGGCCGCCGTGGAAGCCCGCCTCAGACTCATCGGCGAGGAGCGCCTCGCGCGCGAGCAGAAGCGCGAGCGGCTCCGCTTCTCCTCCCTGGACTTCAGGCTGGGGCTGCGCATGCTGGCGCGCTACCCGGGGCTCACCCTGGTGGGGGGGCTGGCCATGGCGTTCGCCATCGGGCTGGGGGCCGCGGGGTTCGAGGCCGTGCAGCAGGTGGTGAGCCCGCGTCTGCCCTTCCCGGAGGCGGAGCGTCTGGTGGCGCTGGGGCTGCACGACGTGAGGGGCGGACGCGGCGTGAATCCACGGATGCGGACCCTGGATCTCTGGCGGGAGGAGCTGGAGTTCGTGGTTGAGTTGGGAGGCTACACCACCGTCGAGCGGAACCTCGTGACGGGGGACGGGCAGGGGGCGCCCATCCCGGTGGCGGAGATCAGCGCCGCGGCTTTCCGCCTCACGGGGGTCCCGCCCCTGCTGGGACGGACCCTCCTGCCCGCTGACGAGGCACCCGGTGCGCCGTCCGTGCTGCTGCTGGGCCACGGGCTGTGGCAGACCCGCTTCGGGGGCGATGCGGGCGTGCTCGGTCAGACGGTTCGTCTGGGGCGCGAGGCCACCACGATAATCGGCGTGATGCCGGAGGACTTTGCCTTTCCCTTCGCGCACAGCGCGTGGGCGCCCCTTCCTGACGGCCCTGACGGCGATCCTGAGCGGGAAGTGGCCGTCTTCGGCATGCTGGCCGCCGGCGCCACCAGAGACCAGGCGCAGGTGGAGGTGGACCGCATCGGTGCCGGGACGTTCCTGGACGGGGATGGCGATCCGCTGGAGGTCCGCGCCTTCGTGGGCCCCTACGCCGGCATGAGTCTGAACATCTCCTGCGGGGTGGGATGGACGCGCTGCCTCCAGTACGTGCGGGCGGCAATGTACTCGAGCAACCTGCTCTTCCTGGCCTTCCTCGGCCTCGTCTGCGTGAACGTGGCGCTCCTCATGTTCGCGCGGGCCGCTGCCCGGGAGAGCGAGATCATCGTGCGCAGCGCGCTGGGCGCCACCCGCGCCCGGGTGATCACGCAGCTGGTGGCCGAGGCGCTCGTGCTGGCGGGGGTGGCGGCGGTGCTGGGTGTGGCGGCTGCCGCGGCGGGGCTGAAAGTGGCCGTCCGCCTGCTGGACGATCTCGGTCAGATTCCCTTCTGGTGGAACGGGCATCTCTCCTGGCCCAGCGTGGCGTGGGCCGTGGGGCTGGCGCTGGTGGGGGCCACCATTGCCGGCGCCCTGCCGGGTTTCAAGATCACCGCCGGGCGCGGCGACCGCATGCGCCAGGTGGGCGCCGGGGGAGGAGGCCTCCGCTTCGGCGGGATCTGGACGGGCGCCATGGTCCTCCAGGTGGCGCTCACCGTGATCGTGGTGGCCTTCACCGTCTACACCATACAGCTGACCACGCGCATGGCACGCTTCGACCTGGGCGTGGCGGGTAGCGGCATCGTGGCGGCGACCATCGGCGGGGAGGACGGGCTCGCCGAAACCACTCGCCTGGAACTGCGGCGCAGGCTGCACGCCCTTCCGGACGTCACCGGCGTCACCTTCGCCAGCCAGGTGCCGGGGGAGTACCACGACCGCTGGCTGGTGGAGGTGGAGGGCGCGGACGCCCCCCCCCGTGGTGTGCAAGGGGCTTTCGTGGACCCGGACTTTTTCGCGGCACTGGAGCTGCCGATTCTCTCGGGCCGGGCCTTCGATTCAGGCGACGCGTCCGCGGAGGGCCGCGCGCTGATCGCGAACGAGGCGTTCGTGGAACGCGTGCTGGGGGGACGGAATGCCCTGGGAAGACGGGTCCGGTTCCTGGTCTCGGAGAACCCGGCCGAGGACGCGTGGGGCCCCTGGTTCGAGATCGTGGGCGTGAGCCGGCAGGCGGCCATGGGCGTGGATCCCGAACTGAGCCCCGCCGGGCTGTACCGGCCGCTCGTGCCCGGCAACGTGGGTCGTCCCAAGCTGCTCGTGCGTGTCCGCTCCGACGCCGCCGCCTTCGCTCCGGAGGTGCGCCGCGTCGTGACCGCGGTGGATCCCACGCTGCGTCTCCGTGAGGTCCAGCGCCTGGAGGCGTGGCGCGACGCGGAAGCGGCCTGGTATGGAGTCCTGGCCAGGCTGCTGCTCGGCGCGAGCGCGCTGGTGCTGGCGCTTTCCCTGGCGGGCATCTATGCGGTGCTGGCCTTCACGGTGGCGCGCCGTACGCGGGAGATCGGCATCCGTCTGGCCCTCGGCGCCGGCCGGCGGACACTGGTGGTGGGCCTCTTCCGGAGGCCCATGCTGCAGGCGGCCGCCGGCGTGGTCCTGGGGGTGGGCTTCCTGGTGGCCATGAGCGACGGCATCACCCCGCGCGTCGGTCTCATCGTACTGGCCTTCACGCTCTTCATGTTCGGCGTGTGCGCCCTGGCGTGCATCGTCCCGGCGCGGCGGGCGCTCCGCGTGGAGCCCACGGAGGCGCTGCGGGCGGAGTCGTAGGTGGTGAGCCCCGCACGGCAGAGGGCGGGGGACCGCCGCGGCCACGTCGCTTACAGCATTCCCTGTTCTTGGACGGAGACACCATGGCGCGCATCGTAGCCGATTCCCTCTACGGCACCCTGAACCTGCTCATCCTGAAGGCGCTGGATGACGGGCAGCTGCACGGGCTGCAGGTGGCGCGGCGCATCCAGGGTGCGAGCCGGGATGTGCTGGGGGTGGAGGAGGGCGCCCTCTACCCTGCGCTGCACCGGTTGGAGCGGGACGGGCTGCTGCGCGGCACGTGGGGTGTCTCCGACAAGGGCAGGCGGGCCAAGTTCTATGAACTCACGGCGGCCGGGCGCAAACACCTGCGGCGGGAGGTGGAGCGCTGGACGCGCCACACGCAGGCAGTGGCGCAGGTGCTGGCGCTGGGGGAGGCAAGGTGAGCGGCGCCGGGCGTGACGCCGGCCCCGGTTTCCTGCGCCGGCTGCTTCACTCCCGCAGACAGATGAACGCCGACGTGCGCACCGAGGTTCGTTTCCACATGGACGGCGTGGTGGAGGAGCTGATGGCCGCGGGGTGGAGCCGGAGCCGGGCGGAGCGGGAGGCGGAGCGGCGTTTCGGCGACCCGGACCGGGTGGCCGCCAGCCTGCGGGCCATCGGGCAGCAGCGGCTGTCCCGTGAGAGGCGCCGGGATCGGCTGGGAGACCTCCGCCGGGACGTGCGCTTTGCCGTCCGCTCCCTCCGCCGCGAGCCCGGCCTGGCGCTGGTGGCACTCCTCACGCTCGCGCTGGGCGTGGGCGCAACGACGGCGGTCTTTGCCGTGGTGGACGTGGCGCTGCTGCGGCCGCTCCCCTATCCAGAGGGCGAGCGCATCGTGGTGGTGCGCAACGCCAACCACGCCGCTGGGGTGGCCGATGAGGACGTCTCGCCGCCCGACCTGGTGGACTTCCAGCGCGTGCGCGCCTTCGAGGCGCTGGCCGGCTTCAACATCGTCTCCGTCATGCTTAGCGGAGTGGAGCAGCCGGAGATGCTCTCGGCGGGGGCGGTCACGCCGGACTTCTTCCGCGTCCTGGGCGTGCCCCCGGCGCGGGGTCGCGCCTTCGCACCCGGGGAAGCGGGGCCCGCAGCGCCCCCGGTCGCGGTGCTCGGGTGGGGCGCCTGGCAGCGGCACTTCGGTGGGGCCGACGCCGTGGTGGGGCGCACCATCGAATTGAACGGCGTGCCGGTGGAAGTCATCGGCGTCATGCCGCCAGGATTCGACGTGCCCATGCCGGAGACGGATGTGTGGCTCCCGCTCTGGGCGGCGAATCCGGAGCTGCACCGCGCGTCCCGCTACCTGGTGGCGCTGGCGCGGCTCCGTCCGGACGTCCCTCTGGAGGCGGCCGAGGAGGAGCTGGCGGGCGTGGCGGCCGCGCTCCAGGAGCAGCACCCCGAGACCAACCAGGGCTTCACCGCCTGGCTGCAGCCTGCCCGGGAACGTCTTGTAGGCGACGCACGTCCCATCCTGCTCACGGTGCTCGGGGCCGTGGGACTCGTGCTCCTCCTGGCCTGCGCGAACGTGGCCAACCTCCTGCTGGGGCGGGCCACCCGCCGCGGGCGGGAACTGGCCGTTCGCGCCGCCCTCGGCGCAGGGCTCGGACGTCTCCGCGCCCAGCTCCTGACCGAAAGCCTGGTGCTGGGCTTTCTGGGTGGCGGCCTGGGCGTGCTCCTGGCGTGGGCCGGCGTAGCGGGGATCCGCGTGTTGAACCCCGCCGAGCTGCCCCGGGCCGAGGCCATGACGGTGGACGGGCGGGTGATGCTGTTCGCGCTGGGGCTGACTATAGGGACGTCGCTTGTATTCGGGCTGGCGCCGGTGCTGGCCGCCGCCGGCTCGCGTGGCGCCAGCGCGCTCCGGGCCGGCACCGCCGCGGCGGGTGGTGGCCGGGGGGGTGAGCGCGCCAGGAGGGCGCTCGTCTCGCTGGAGGTGGCCGTGTCCATGGTGCTCCTGGCCGGCGCGCTGCTTCTACTGCAGAGCTTCACCTCGCTGAATGCAATGGATCCCGGTTTCCGCACCGAGGGAATTCTCACCGCCAAGGTGAGCCTGGACGGTGGTCGTTATCCGGGCAACGGTCCCAAGGTGGCGTACTTCGAAGCGCTGCTGGAGCGATTGGAGGCGGACCCGGCGGTAGCGAGTGCCGCGGTGGCCATGGGACTGCCGCTGGATCCCGCGGGCACCGAGTTCGAGCTGAATTACCTGCGGGAGGGAGATCCGCCGCGCCGGGAGTCCGAGTTGCCGGAGGCGGCCTACCAGTCCGTCTCCCCCGGCTACTTCGAGACGCTCGGCATGCCGCTGCTGCAGGGGCGCGACTTCACTCTGGCCGATGACTGGGAGGCGCCGCGGGTTGCCGTGATCAATGAGGCCTTCGCCGATCACCTCTGGCCCGGGGAGAACCCCATCGGCCGCCGCTTCCGCACCTTCTACGGACCGGAGCGGGACATGACCGTGATCGGTGTGGTCGGGGACACGCGCCACATGGCCCTGGCCACCCCGCCCGCGCACCAATACTTCGTGCCGGTGCGGCAAACGGAGTTCATGTTCGGCTACATGAGCGTGGCCATGCATGTAGTGGGCAACGCAGCCGGGCTCGAAAGCCGCGCGCGCGCCATTGCTGCAGGGCTGGATCCGGCGGAGCCCATGTACGGCTTCCGCACCATGGAGACCCTGCGGGCCGATGCGCTGGCCCGCGAACGCTCGGCCTCGCTGGTGTTCGGCGCGTTCGGGCTCCTGGCGCTGGTCATGGCGGCGACGGGCCTCTACGGCGTGGTCTCCTACCAGGTGGCCCGCCGCACCGGTGAGATCGGTGTGCGCATGGCGCTCGGCGCGGATCGGACGCGGGTCCGCCTGCAGGTGGTGGGGCAGGCGCTCGGCGTAGCGGGGATGGGCGTAGCCGTAGGCACCATGGGCGCGCTGGCGGCCACCCGGCTCCTCTCCGGCATGCTCTACGGCGTGGAGCCCGGGGACCCCCGGACGCTCGGAGCCGGCGCCCTGGTGCTGCTGCTCGTGGCCGCGAGCGCCGCCTGGATGCCGGCGCGGCGGGCGAGTGCCGTGAGCCCGGTTGAGGCGTTGAGGGAGGGCTAGGAGCGGGACTGGACGTGTGTGCGGTGGGGACGCGGCGTTTGGTGCTGACGTAGCCGCCCTCACCACCCCCGCAATGCCTCATAGCGCTCCCTCCTCCACCACGGGCGGCTTCTTCTGGTATCCCGGATCGTCAAGGGCGGGCTGCGGCAACCCTTGCGGACCCCAGCCCATCCAACACACTATACCTCACAATGTAGGGTTCAGCAGCGGAGGTAAGATGGGTGAGTCGTTCGCAGGTGAATTCGAGCAGATGATCCTCCTGGCCGTGGCGCGCCTGGGCCCCGGCGCCTACGGCTGGTCCGTGGCGCGAGAACTGGAGGAAGTTGCCGGGCGGGCCGTCTCCAGCGGCGCGTTGTACACCACGCTGAACCGGCTCGAGAGCAAAGGCTGGCTCACCGGCCGGTTGGAGGAGGGCGGAGAGGAGCGGGGCGGGCGGCCGCGACGCTACCTGACGCTGACCCCCGCAGGCGCCACGGCGGTGCGCCGGGCGCGTGAGGCTATGGACTGCCTCTGGGCCGGACTCGATCTGCGCCCCGGGGAGGCGCGGTGACGGGGCTCGGGCCGCCTCCGATCCTGGAGCGCTGGGCCGCCCGCCTGCTGTCCAGAGCACCCGACGCCGACGCCGCCCTCGGGGATCTGGCCGAGGGCCATGCCCAGCATCGCGAGCGGCGCGGCCGCCGCATGGCAGCGCTCTGGTACGCGCGGCAGGTCCTCTCCCTGCTGCGCCACCGGCGGGGCCTGTCCGGCGCGCCTTCGGAGCGCCAGCCTTTCGGGAGCGGTGGGCGCGTGGGCCTGGGTCTTCGCCAGGCCGTCCGCTCGCTGGCGCGGCGGCCCGGCTACCCGGCCGTGGCCGTGCTCACCCTGGCACTGGCGGTGGGCGCCTCAGCCACCGTGTTCGCGGCGGTGGAGGCCGCGCTGCTGCAGCCGCTCCCCTTTCCGGCCGCGGATCGCACGGTGGTGGCGTGGCGGATGACCCCTGCGGGGGAACGACGCGCCCTCACCGGCGCTGAGACGGCCGAATTCGCGGCGCGGAATTCCGGCGTCGCCGGGTGGGCCTATCTGCTCGGCACCGCGGAGGCCGCGTTCCTGGCGGACGGCCAGGCCGTTCCCGTGGTCACCAACACGGTCTCGGGCAATCTCTTTCAGTTGCTTGGCGTGGAAGCACACCGTGGACGCCTCATCTCCCGGACGGAGGCACTCGCCGGGGATGCGGACCCGCCCCCACCGGCCCCGGTGCTGCTGGACCACGCGTTCTGGATACGGCAGTTCGGTGGCGATCCCGCGGTGCTGGGCCGCACCATCCACCTGGACGGCCAGGCGGCGGTGGTGGTGGGCGTCCTGCCCGAGGGATTCGGCCTGCCTCTCCCAGCCACGGCCGGAATGAATGCCACGGCGGATGTGTGGCGGCCGCTGCGGGAGGAGATGGCCGCCCTGGCCCGGCCGGAACGCATGCGGGACCAGGACAGCGATGATCGCGGGATGGCGCTGGCCGTGCTCGAGGAGGGCAGGACGGTGCCCCGGGTCGAGGCCGCCCTGAACGGCGCCGCCGGTGCTTCCATGCCAGGAGAAGGGGCCGTCCGCCTCACCCCGCTGCGGGCCGATGCCCTGGCGGCGGCAAGGCCGCTTGTGCGCCTGCTCGGTGCCAGCATCGGCATGATCCTGCTGCTGGCCTCGGCCAACATGGCCGGGCTCCTCGTGGCGCGCACCGCTGGGCGTCAACGGGAGCTGGCCATGCGTATGGCGCTCGGTGCCTCCCGGCTGCAATTGGCCGGGCCCGTGCTGGCGGAGGGGCTGCTCATAGGGGGGCTGGCGTCCATCCTGGGTCTGGTGCTGGCAAGCTGGGGCGTGCCGGCGCTCGCGGCGTTCTGGCCGGCCGCCTTACCGCTTCCAGCGGAACTGCGGGCAGGCGGGGCCGTGCTTGCCTTCGGATCGTTGGCCGCCCTGGTGGCCGGTCTGGCCGCCGCCGCCCTGCCGGCCTGGTGGAGTGGGCGCGCGGACGCCCTGGTCGCGCTGCGTAGCGCCGGCACGGTGGGACTGGATCGGCGGGTCCTCCGCCTGCGGGACGCCTTCGTAGCCGCCCAACTGGCTCTGGCCGTCACCCTGCTGGCCTGCACGGGGCTCCTGGTGCGGACGTTCGATGGTCTGGCGGCGGTGGAGCCCGGCTTCCATGCTGCGGGTGTGGCCACCTTCGACATCGGCCTGGTGTACCGCGATGGGTACCGCGGTCCCGCCGACCGGGCCGCTTTTGTTCGTGCCCTGGAGGAGCGCCTGCTGGCCCTCCCCGCGGTGCGGCAGGTGGGCGTGATTGCCGGGGCGCCGTTACGCGGCGAGAGCTTCATCCAACCGTGGGGACGAGCAGGCGAGCCCCCCACCGCATGGAGTGGTGAGGCGGAGTACCGGGTGGTCAGCCAGGGGTATTTCCCGGCCATGGGCACCCGGCTCGTGGCGGGGCGCAACTTCACACCCGCGGATGACCGGCAGGATCGCCGCGTGGTGCTCGTGGACCAGGCGCTGGCACGCCGGCTGGAGCCCGCAGGGGCGGTGCTCGGCCACCGGCTGGCGCTCCCTGTGGACGGGGACGCCGTGGAGGCCGAGATCGTGGGCGTCGTGGAGAGCGTCCGCTTCGTGGATCTGACGGCGGCGGGGCCGCCCGCCATCTACGTGCCGTACCGCCACGAGGCGTCGCGCAGGATCACCGTTGTGCTGCGCACGGGAGGCGATCCAGCTGCCCTGGCAGCCCCCGTGCGGGCGGCACTTCGTGACCTCGATCCGAGGCTGCCGCTATTTGCCTTCCGGACCATGGATGAGCACGTGGCGGCGGCCACGGCGGGGCCGCGCTTTGCCCTGGTGATGCTGGCCATGCTTGCGCTCGTGGCGGCGCTGGTCGCGGCGGCGGGCACGTACGCTCTGGTGGCGTTCACCACGGCCCGGCGTGCGTCCGAATTCGGCCTCCGACGCCTCCTGGGTGCGTCCCCCGGAAGCATTGGCATGCTCGTCCTGCTGCCCGCTCTCAGGTTGGCCGGCATGGCCCTGGCGGCGGGCGTCCTGGGAGCGTTGGGCGTGGGCTGGCTCATGCGCGGGCTGCTCTTCGAGGTGAGCGTGGCGGATCCGGGCACCTACGCCGTGGTGGCCGGCCTCCTACTCCTCACAGTGGGGGCCGCCACGCTGGCGCCGGCTCTCCGGGCGGCGCGGGCCGCCCCCGCCGTGGCGCTGCGGAGCGATTGAATCACTCAAGGGGGCGTCGCATGAAACATGACAAGGAGACACCGCCACACCTCGGGCGGGCACGGCGTCGGCAGGTGCCCGCCTCGGCCCTGGCCGCGCTGGCCCTCCTGCTGCTGCCCGGGTGCAATCGCTCGGCGCTGCTCAATTGCATTCCGGCCGCATCGCCGGCGCTGAACGTCACCATCGTGGAGAGCGGGACCGGCGCCTTCCTGGCCGCCGGCGCCACGGCCGTGGCTGTCGACGGCGGACATAGCGAGACGCTCGTCCCAGGTGATTACGCCCCCAGCGGGGAACTTGCTTCGCGCATGGGGCTCTTCGGACGCGCTGGCAGCTACACGATCACCGTGACCCACTCTGGCTATGAGACGTGGACGGGGACCGCGCGCGCCGGCAGCGGTGCCTGCGGCGTGGTGACGGTACCCGTCCGGGCGGAGCTCCAAGCCGCCGCGGCACCGTAGAGCCTCCTGCGCTGGCGCTCACCCGCCCGTCCCCACCAGCGCATGGACCTGCACCCGCCCGCGCTCACCCGCCCGTCCCCACCAGCGCATGGACCTGCACCCGCTCCCGGTCCAGCTCATCCACCCGGATCCCCACCACGGATCCGGCCCCGGCGTCTGTCAGCTCGAGGCCGGGGGGAGCGTTCACCTGAAAGAGCCGGGTGCCCGAGGCGTCGTAGACGGTCCAGCGCCCGCCGCCGTTCGCGGCACGCTCCCACGCCTGCACCCACAGCCTCCCCAGCCCATCGGTGAAAAAGGCCCGCAGCGCGGGCGCCCGCTCGGCGGGGGGGAGGGCGTCCACCCATTCCGCTATGACGCGCTGGTCGTTGGGCGTGGCCCCGCGCGCCACCATGCGTCGCCGTAGCTCCGCCAGGTCCGCTCGGCCGACGGGTGGTCGGGGCGGGGAGGCCAGCACCTGGCCCACCACGCGGCCGTCCGTGGTCATGCGGCGCAGGCGGTACTCCCGCCCCGACCCCAACCACACGGTGCCCTCCGCGCCGGGTGCCCAGAGCAGTTCCGTGGGGGGCGCCAGCGGCCACGGCATGCCGTCCCGCATCTCCACTTCCACGGCGGCGAAAACACCGGTGGTGTCCGCCGTCCCCGCCTCGGGCTCCACCACGTAGACCGCGAAGCGCTGGGTGCGGCGCCCGTTGGCGGCGCCGAAGAGGCGTTCATTGCCGCGTAGCAGGATCCGCCCGTCGGGAAGGAGCCCCCAGGGCACCACGTTGAAGGCTGCGTCAGCCAGCGGTGTAAGCTCGAGGGGAACCCGATCCAGCAGGGTGCCGGCGGCGCTGAAACGCAGGCGGCTGCCGTTGCGGTCCAGCGCCAGCAGCGTGTTCGGGTCACCAACCTGGAAAGCCAGCAACTCGCGCAGCTCAGCGGGTCCCCCTCCCCGACCGCCTACGTCCCGCAGATGGCGGCCAGCCGCGTCGTAGAGGCGCAGGCGGGAGGCGTCGGCCTCCCCCACCACGATCCCTCCGTGGCCGAGGAAACGGACGCCGATCACGCGATGGAGCTGATAGGCATCGTCGCTTTCCACACCGCCGATCTCCACAGCGGCTCGCGGGTCGATGTGCTGCGCCGTGGCGGGGCTCGTTACGCAGGCCACCAGGGCGGCCAGCAGGAGGGCAGCGGCATTGCGGACCATGGCAGAGACTCCTCGGCTGGTAACGGCGGCAGAAACATCAGTCTTGTGGATATGCATATCCCAATTATATATATGGGGCAACCCGCACCCCGCGTTCCGAGGAGACCCCATGGCCGTCACACCTCTCACCTACCACATCCTCATGGCGCTGGCCGACGCCGACCGCCACGGCTACGGCATCATCAAGGAGATCGGCCTGCGCCTCGGCCAGGACGAGGAACCGAGCACGGGTGCGCTCTACGTGGCGCTGCAGCGCATGGACGGGGAGGGACTCATCACGGACACGGACCCGCCCGCGGGGGAAGCGGGGGAAGCGGACCCGCGCAGGCGTTACTACCGTCTCACGCCCGCGGGGCGGGAGGCCGCCCGCGCCGAGTCCAGCCGGCTCGCGGCGCTGCTGGCGGCGGCCCGGGCCAAGGACCTCATCTCCGCCACCGGTGAGCGGTGAGGGCGCCGCTGACGGAACGCCTCGTGGCGGCGGTGCTCCGCCTGGCGCCGCGCCCCTTCCGCGACCGCTTTGCCGGGGAGTTGCTGGCCACGCATCGCGCCCGGGCCGCCGAGCGTGGTGGGGTAGCCTTCGCGCTGCGGGAGGTGGCCGGCGCGGTGGCTGCGGTGCTGCGCCTGCGGGTGGGTGGCCGGTCCGGTTTTCAAAGCGACGGTTCCCGATCCACCACCCGGGCGGAAGGCCAGCTCGCCGGCATGCTCCGGGATCTCGGCCTGGCGGGGCGCGGCCTGCGCCGCGCCCCCGGCTTCGCCGTGGCCGCCGTCCTGGTCACGGGGCTGGGCATCGGTGCCAGCACGGCCATCTTTTCGGCGCTGAATGCCTTCCTTTTCCGCCCCCTACCGATGGCTGATTCGGACCGGCTCGTCCTCGTCTACGAGACCAATCCCGAGTTCGACTGGACCCACGAGACGGCGGCGCCCGCCAACGCCCTGGACTGGGCCGACCAGGTGGAGGCGTTCAGCGCCGTGGCCCTCTACAGTTCCTTCACCGACGAACTCACCTGGCTGCGGGAGGGGGAGCCCCAGCTTCTCACGGTGGTGCTGGTGTCCGGCAACTTCTTCGATGTGCTGGGTGTGCCGCCGGCGGCGGGCCGGGTGTTCCGCCCGGAGGAGAGCTGGGCCGACGGTGCGGCGGAAAATCGAGTGGTCATCAGCCACGCGATGTGGCAGCGCTACTTTGCTGGTGATCCGGCGGTGGCCGGCCGCACCCTGGAGCTGGCCAGTGGCGTGCGCGCCGAGGTGGTGGGCGTGGCGCCCGAGGGCTTCAGCTTCCCATCGGACGGTGCGGACCTGTGGGCGCCCTGGGGGTGGGATCCGGCGGCCCGCGAGGCCGTCTGGTTCCGCCGGGCCCACTTCGTCCGGCCAGTGGCCCGACTGACACCCGGCGTGAGCATGACTGCGGCCGACGCTCAGCTGCAAACGGTCGTGGGGCGCCTGCAGACGGCCTATCCCGAGACCAACCGGGTCATGGGCGCCGGCCTCATGCCGCTACGGGATTTCCTGGTCATGGACGTGCGCACCTCACTCGAGGTCCTGGCCGGCGCGGTGCTCCTGCTCATGGTGCTGGCGGCGGTGAACGTGGCCACCCTGGTGCTGCTGCGCAGCGGTGATCGCACCCGGGAGGTGGCCCTGCGCCATGCTCTGGGGGCGGGCCGCTGGCGGGTGGTGCGCCACCTGGCGGCCGAAGGCCTCGTGCTGGGGGGCGTGGCTGCGGCGCTGGGGCTGGCGGCCGGCGTGGCCGGCGTGACGGCCGTGGGCCGCCTCACCCGCCTGGGCATCGACGGGGCCACCGCCCCGGCCCTCGACGTCCGGGTGGTGGCCTTTGCCACGGGTCTCGGGCTGCTGTGCGCCATCCTGTTCACCCTGATCCCTGCCGCCCGCCTGTGGCGGGTGCCCGCGCGGGCCGCCCTGAGCGCCGCCGGCGCCCGGGGTGCGTCGCGCGGTCGCCAGGGTACCCGTGCCCTGCGCGCCCTCGTCACCGCCGAGGTGGCCCTGGGCCTACTGCTGGTGGCGGGCGCCGTGCTGATGGTCCGTACGTTCCAGGAACTCCGCCAGGTGGACGCCGGCTTCCGCGCCGAGGGCGTGCTGGCGGTACAGCTCACGGTGCCCACCAGCCGCTACCCGGAGCGCGGCCACGTGCTGGCGTTCCAGCGCGATCTGCTGGCGGCGCTCGAAGGCCGGGCCGGCATCGAGCGGGCCGGCATGGTGCAGCAGCTCCCCCTGGGCGGTCCCGGGTGGAGCAGCCAGTTCCAGGCGCGCGGCTGGCCTCCGGAGCGAGTCGGGCTGGACATCGTCCACCGTCGCGCCGACCGCGGCTACTTCGAGGCACTGGATATTCCCCTGGTGCGGGGGCGCTTATTCGAAGCCAGCGACGGCTCGGACACCGAGCAGGTGGTGCTCGTCAACGAGCGTTTCGCGGCCATGCACTTCCCGGGCGAGGATCCCATCGGCCAGTACATTGCCTACGATCGGGAAGCCACCGAGGCGTCCACCTGGCGCCGCATCATCGGCATCGTGGGGGACCACCATCAGACGTCGGTGCGGGAGCCGCCGCGGGCCGAGGTCTTCGAACACCCGGAGCAATCGGAGTGGAGCCGCACCAACTGGTACGTGGTGCGGGGAGCGGGAGCGGCGGCGGCGCACACAGCCAACGTGCGTGCCGTCTTGAGCCAGCTGGATCCGCTCGTGCCGCTGGAGCAGGTGCGCACCCTGCGGGAGGTGCGCCGGGCCGCCATGGCCACCGACGAGTTGGTGCTGGTGGTGCTCACGGTGTTCGGCTTCCTGGCGCTGGTGCTGGCCACCGTGGGCGTCTACGGCGTCACGGCCCAGGCAGCCCGCCGGCGCACCCGGGAGATCGGCATTCGCATGGCCGTGGGCGCTGATGGCGGACAGGTGCTGCGGCTGGTCCTGTTGCAGGGTGCGGGGACGGTCGTGGCCGGCATCCTCCTGGGCCTGGCCGCGGCGCTGCTCCTGACCCGCGCCATGAGCGGCCTGCTCTACGGTGTCACACCCACGGATCCCGCCACCCTGGCGGTGGTGGCCGCCGTGCTCGCCGGCGCCGCCCTCGTGGCCATGCTCGTGCCGGCCCTCCGCGCGGCGCGCGTGGATCCCGGCGGCCTGCTCCGCGCCGAGTGAGGCGTGACGCAGGGGCGGCACCAGTCCGAAGGCTGGCCTTCGGAGCGGAGGACGCCGGCGGGGTGGGTGCGCGCGGCGTGTCACTCCCGAAGTGACACCAGCCGGTCGGCGCGGGCGGCGCGCAGTGCCGGAATTGCCGCGGTGCTGAGCGTGGTCAGCAGCAACACCAGGCCGGCCACCGTGCGTGCCGCGAGCGCCGCGCTCACCAGCCCAGCACCCGGGTCTCCACGCTCGCGGCCGCCAACTCCACGGTAGGGCCGAAGCCGGAAGCCAGGCCAGCGCCACCAGGAAATCGCCCAGCCAGAGCGCGAGCACCACGCCGACCACGCCTCCAAAGGTGGCCAGCACCAGACTCTCGGTGGGCACCTGCCGGCCGAAGCGCCCGCGCCCCGCGCCAAGCGAGGCCCGCACAGCCATCTCCTGCCCGCGGGGCGTGCCCGGGCCAGGAGCAGGTTGACCACGTTGCTGCAGGCAATGAGCAGGAGCAGTGAGACCACCGTTCTCATCGGCGCCGAAGCTGTTGCGCCAGCACCCGCACTGCGCGCCGCCGTGGCGCGTAGCGATCCGGATGCGCCCGTCATCGAGGCGCGCGGCATGGCCGCTGTCATGGCAACGAGCGGCTGGCACTACGTCTTGTCACCAGCATCGGCCGCCGGCGCGACGCCCCGCGACATCATCATGCATGTACTGCGGCGCGGCAGTATACAGCTCGCCATCGGTACCCTCATCGGTTACGCCCTGGCCGTCCTGCACACGCGCGCGCTCGCCGGCCTCCTCTTCGACGTTAGCCCCGGCGATCCGCTGACCTTCGTGACCGCCGACGTGCTCCTCGCTAGCGCTGCGTTTGCCGCCATGATGGTGCTCGCCGCGCGGGCGGCACGGCTCGAACCGATCGCGACGCTGCGCGCGGAGTGAGCGCGCGGGAAGGCTACGGGGAAGGCGCAGAAGGCCCCTGGGTTCGCCGCCGCCGCCTTCCCCTTGCAAAACAAAAGGACCCGCAGTATCGTTCCCTTCGGAAAACGAAAGGAGCGGCGTGTGAGCATGCAGAGCAGGCAGGAACCCACTTCCGGCGACTCCCGCGGCGGCGAGGTCATCAAAGGCACCCTCGACCTCCTCATCCTGCGGACGCTGCAGGCGGGCCCGATGCACGGTTGGGGGATCACCGAGCTCATCGAGTCGGGATCTGACAACCTCCTCTCCGTGAACCAAGGCTCCCTCTACCCTGCGCTCTATCGCCTCGTGCGCAAGGGGCTGCTGCGCTCCAGGTGGCGGCAGACCGAAAACAACCGGCGCGCCCGCTACTACGAACTCACCTCGCAAGGGCGTGAGGCGCTCGGCCACGAGCGCGCGACCTGGGAGCGCCTCTCCCGCGGCGTGAACCTCGTTCTGGCGGGAGGCCCGGAATGCGAACTCTGAAGCGACTCAGGGAGCTAGCGCGGCGGCTCGGAGGGACGCTCAAGCGTCGTCGCCTCGAAAAAGAGATGGACGAGGAGTTCCGCTTCCACCTGCAGCGGCTCACGGAGCGGAACGTGAGATCCGGTATGACACCGGCCGAGGCGTGGCGGCGGGCTCGCCTCACCTTCGGGAGCCTGGAGGGCATGCGTGAGGAAGGGAGGGAGGAGCAGCGGAGCCGGCATCTGGAGATCCTGGCGCAGGACATCCGCTATGCGCTCCGGCTACTCCGCGGCAGCCCCGGCTTCACAACCGTGGCCACACTGTCCCTGGGGCTGGGGATCGGTGTCTGCACGGCGACGTTCGGTCTGGCCGACCGGGTGCTGCTGAATCCGTTGCCGGCGGTCCGGGATGCGCACGAGGTGGTGACCGCTGGTACGCGCGTGCCCCACCCGCTCTTCCGCGAGCTGGCCGCATCGCCGGGCGCCTTCTCCGCGCTTGCCGCCCAGACGACCCGTGCCATGGGTCGGCTTACGCCCGAAGGCACGGTGGAGATCAGGGCCGGGGTGGTTTCCGGGAACTACTTTCGCACGCTCGGCGTGGACCCCTTGGTGGGCCGCATGCTGAACGAGGGGGACGATGCGCGCGGCGCGCCGCAGGTGGCAGTGCTCTCCCATCGGGTGTGGCGCACCGAATTCGGCGGCGGTCGGAACGCGGTCGGCGCCGAGGTGGTGTTGAACGGGCGGCCCTTCACGGTGGTGGGGGTGGCACAGCCGTCTTTTCGCGGCACCCGGCTCGACGTGGACCCCGACGTGTGGATCACCATCCAGGGATGGGGACGTGCGCGCGTCGGTGAGCTCGCTACCATGGATCTGGCGTCCCGGGGCTGGTCCTGGCTGCAGCTGACCGGTCGCCTCCGCCCGGGGGAAACGGCCGCCAGTTCCGGGCGGTGGCTGCGGGACCGATGGACCGAACTGGCCGTTGCCGGGGGCGCGGAACCGCCTGACGAGCTACGTATCGATCAGGTCCGCTCCGCCGCGCTGGGGCTTGGCACGGAAGTCCAGACCCGTAGGTTCGTGAAGCTCTTCATGGCGGTGGTCCTCGTGGCGCTCCTGGTGGCCTGCGCCAACGTGGCCAACCTCCTTCTCGCCCGGGCCGTGCACCGTGAGAACGAGCTGGCCATCCGGTCTGCGCTCGGGGCCTCCCACGGGCGCGTAGCCCGGCAGCTACTCGTGGAGAGCGTGGTGCTGGCTGGAGGGGGCGCCGCGGTGGGGATGCTGGTAGCCGTCTGGACCATCCGCCTGCTGCGCGGACTGCAGCTTCCAGGGAGCATCGACGTGGCGGCGGTCGGTCTGGTGATGGACGCGCGCAGCCTGGCGTTCGCGTGCGGCATCAGCTTACTCACCGCCGTGTCGTTCGGGCTGTTTCCCGCCATCCGGGGCGCGCGTGTCCGGCCGGCCAGGGTGCTGGGAGCGCGAGGGAGCGGGGGCGCCGATGCGGCACGGTTGCGGGCGGGGCTGGTGGCCTTCCAGGTGGCGCTCTGCATGCTTCTCCTGGCCGGAGCGGGCCTCTTCGGCCGTACCATGGTCAACGCTCTCGAAACGGACGTAGGCTTCGATCGAGAGGGGCTCTTCGGCATCCGGGTGCCCCTGGGTACGGCGGGCTACGACCCGGAGCGCGCAGCCGCCTACCTGGCCAGCGCAGTGGAGCGCGTGCGCGCGGCGCCCGGGGTGGCCGCGGCCGGGTGGGCGGCGGCGCCTCCCCTGGCCGACTACGAGGACCTGACACGCTTCACGATTCAGGACGTGCCCGCCACGGAGGAGGCGCCCACGGTGCCGTTCAACACCGTGGGCCCTGGCTACTTCGAGGCGGTCGGGATTCCCCTGGTAAAGGGGCGCGGGTTCCTTCCCGCGGAGACCCGGACGGGCAGCGGCGCCGCCGTGGTAAACGAGTCGTTCGTGGCGCGCTGGCTCCCCGTCGGTGAGGTCGTTGGACGCATGCTCCTGGTGCAGGGAGAGTTCATCCCCATCGTGGGCGTCTCCCGGGACGCGAAATACACGGGCGTCGCGGAGACCCCGCGCCCGTATCTCTACTTCTCCACCGTGGAGGATTGGGCAGCGGACGGCCTCGACCTCCTCGTGCGGGCCGAGGGGGCGGAGCCCGAGGCGATGGCCGCCGCGGTGGCCGCCCTGCGGGGGCTGGACGGGAGCGTCCCTCTAGCCGCGCGTTCGGTGAACGATCGAGTGGCGGCGGCCTTCGCTCCGCAGCGCACCCTCGGTCTCCTGCTCGCACTCCTTGCCGCGCTCACGCTCGTGCTGGCACTCACGGGGATCTACGGCGTGGTGTCCTATTCGGTGGAGCGCAGCCGCCGGGAGCTGGGCGTGCGGCTTGCGCTCGGTGCGCGAGCGGGCGATCTGGTTGGCATGGTGCTGAAGGGGGCCATGTCGTCGGTGGCCGTGGGGATCGGGGCGGGTGTGCTCGCGAGCCTTCTTGCCGGTCGTGCCGTGGAAGCGTTGCTCTTCGGAGTTGCGCCGGGCGATGTCATCACGCTGGCGAGCGCGGCGGCGCTCCTCATGGTAGCGGGCGCCGCCGCGGCCGCGGTCCCCGCATGGCAGGTCACCCGCGTGGATCCGGCCCTCGCGATGAGGGGATGAGACTGCTGGAGCCCGCCACCGTGGAGAAGAGGCTCACCTGGCAGGACAGCGGCTGCAGCGCAGAGTCG
>JBBDRO010000056.1:21644-33276 GCA_040905425.1 Gemmatimonadota bacterium
GTCGACCCCGATGGGGAGCGGTCCTACAGCGCGGGCTGAGAGGGGCTACCAACGTTCGAGGCCGTCCAGGTCACTCAGGTGCGACAATGGGATCCCCTCTCGACCGGACTCGACCGATGACTAGCGGACCGACCGCTGCCGCCATTCTTGCCCTGGCACTCTCAGCCGTCCTCACCCCGGCACCGGCTGCGGCCCAGACCACGGGAGAGGCCCGTCTCTCCGACGACTGGGCAGGTTGGATCTATCTCGACCAGGGGGGTGACCTCCCGGTTCGCGCTCGACTCGGTAACGACTCGGCGCTGCTCGATCTGCCCCACCTCTCCCGATTCGGGCTCCCCGCGCGGGTTGTTGAGGAAGGGCCGGGGCTGCGACTCGATGTCGATCTCGACGGCACACCCATCCTGCTGGTGGCCCCCTCGCGTGAGGGCGTAACGATCAAGGGGCGCGTACGAATCGGCGACTCGACCGAGGGAGACTTCTGGCTTCACCGGTCGGCGCTGGAGCTCGACCGTGGTGACCCCGAACCCCGCACGGCCTGCACCGGGAGCTACCGCTTTCCCGACGGCCGGAAGGTGACCGTCTTTGCGCGGGGGTGGAACGAGCTCCGCTACTTCGACGGAGCCACCGGCCGGCAGGGTACCCTCTTCGCGACCAGCGACTCGACCTTTTTCACCGGAGAGGCCGAGTACGTCCCGACGGTGGTGACGGGGAGCGTCCTCTGCCGCCGCAATGGGACCGGCGGCGTTCTCGGATGGTCCGAGCCTGAAGGCGACTGGAGCTGGGGCGAGCCCGCCGGGTTCCGCGAGAGGGAGCTCCGATTCGAGAGCGAAGGCGCCGAGCTGGTGGGGACCGTCCTGCTCCCCCCCGGCGAGGGTCCCTTCCCCGCCGCGGTCACCCTGGGCGGAAGCAACTGGACCACCCGGGCGTCGATCCGGGGCGAATCCGAGAGCCTGGCGTCGAACGGCGTCGCCGTGTTGATCTTCGACAAGCGCGGGCACGGCGAGTCGGGAGGCGATCAGACGGTGCCCTTTGCCACCATTGCAGCCGACGCTCGATCAGGTGCGGAGGCGCTCCGATCGCTTCCGGAAATTCGAGACGACGCGGTGGGTGTCTTTGGTCGCAGCCGCGGGGGATGGCCCGCCCCACTCGCCACCGCCGGATCGTCGGCCTTTGCCTTCGTGGTCCTCTTCGTTCCCTCGGGACGGACACCCGCCGAGCAGGAGACCTATCGCCGTCTCGCGGTACTCGAAGATGCGGGCGCCACCCCCGCAGCACTGCGGAAAGCAAAGCGGTATCTGGATCTCATGTACTCCTGGCTCCGCACGGGAGAGGGATGGGAGGCGTACGAGGCGGCCCTTTGGGAGCTGTCCGACGCGGAGTTCTCGGTACTCGGTGGCTCGGACACACCCGACCCCTCGAGCTGGGAGTGGAACCAGCTCAATGCCCACTTCGATCCCTTTCCCTATTGGGAGCACGTCCGCATTCCGGTGCTGGCGATCTTCGGTGAAGACGACCGTTCGGTCGAGACTTCGGTGAGTCTGCCTCGGATCTCGGCCGCACTGGCCCGTGGAGGGAACAGCGAGGTGACCCTCCTCGCGATCCCCGGAGTTGGCCACAGTCTGCGGACCGGGTTGGGCCCGCAGCTACACCTCTCGACCGGATACGCACAGGAGGTATGGCCCACCGTGAGGGAGTGGCTCGCCCAGATCCACTGACGATCGCCCGAGGGGCTCGGATCCACGGCACGATCAGGCCCCCGCCGTGGCCGCCCTGGGTAGCAGGCGACGAGCCCGGGTGGCGCGCGTGGATCCCGGCGGCCTGCTCCGCGCCGAGTGAGGCGTGACGCAGGGGCGCTACCGACTCTACTCCCGGAGCGCCTGCGTGGGAGGCACCCGCAGCGCGCGCACCGCCGGCACCGCACTGGCCGCCAGGGCCGCTGCGGTGAGGAGGCCTGCGCCCGCGGCCCAGGCCACGGGATCGGTGGGCGCCACGCCTTCCAGCAGCGAGGTGAGCAGCCGCCCCGCGCCCCACGCTCCCAGTGTCCCCGCCACGAGCCCGAGTACCGTCAGCCGCGCCCCCTGCCGGAGGACCAGGCGCACCACGTCCCCGCCCGTGGCGCCCAGCGCCTGCCGCACCCCGAACTCACGCCGCCGCTCCCCAACCACGAAGGCCACGACGCCATAGATCCCCACCACCGCAAGCACCAGCGCCACACCGCCGAAGAGGGCAAAGAGGGTCACGGTGAGCCGCCGGGTGGCACTGGCCCGCCGCACCACCGCCGCCATGGGCTCCACGCTGTAGAGCGGGAGACCCGGATCCACCTCCGCCACCGCCGCCCGAAGGGTGGCCACCTGGTCCAGGGGATTCCCCTCCGCGCGCACCGCCAGCCCCACGGTGCGCTGCACGGTGGACCAGTACCACGAGGGCACCCGGGTGTACGGGAAGAAGAGCTCGGGAACCGGCGGCTCGGCCGCTCCCTGGCTACGCGTATCCCCCACGACGCCCACGATCTCGCGCCATACCACCACGTCGGGAGACCCCTCCCAGGCGGCAATGCGGCGCCCCACCACCGGCTGGAAGGCGGGATCGAAGGCCGTGAGGCGGCGCGCCAGCTCCTCGTTGACCAGGACCACGTGAGGCGCCTGGGCCCGCAGGTCCGACTCCGTGAGCGCGCGCCCCGCCTTCAGCTCCATGCCGAAGGTGTCCAGGAATCCGGGGCTGACGGCCCGCTGGTGGGGGGATGGGATGGTGGACAGATCGTAGTCGATGGGCTCCGGGTAGATCCCGGAGTCGAACCCCACCCCCGTGAGGGGGATGTGGCTGAGGAGCGCCGCCGAGCGTACGCCCGGCGCTGCCTCGAGATGCTCCAGCATGGTGCCGAAAGCGGCGTTCACCGCTTCGGGAGACTCATAGCCGGCTGCCGGCAGGGAGACGTGGGCGGTCATGACATCGTCGGCCACGAAGCCGGGGGGGACGTTGGAGAGGCGCGCCGAGCTTCGCACCAGCAGTGCCGAAGCCACCAGGAGGGTGAGCGCGCACGCCACCTCCACCACCACCAGCCCGGAGCGGACGCGGTCCCGCCCGGGGGTGCCGCCCCGCCCGCCCTCCCGCAGCGCCCCCTGGAGGTTCCGCGTGGAGCGTAGAGCGGGCGCCAGTCCGAACGCCAGGCCAGCCAGGACGGTGAGTGCCACCGCGAAAAGGACGGCCGGGCCGTTCAGGGTGACTGCCGCCAGGCGCGGCACGCCCTGGGCCACCGCCAGCCCCCGGAGTGCGCCCACCCCTGCATGTGCCACCGCGAGCCCCGCGGCGCCGCCGATGACGGCAAGGAGTAAGCTCTCGGTGAGAAGCTGCCCCACGATGCGCCGCCGACTGCCGCCCAGCGCCACCCGCACGGCCACCTCGCTCCGCCGCGCCGCGCTGCGGGCCAACAGGAGACTGGCCACATTTACCACCGCCATCACCAGGACGAAGGCCACGGCCGCGAACATGGCCAGGACCAGCGCGCGGGTGTTGCGCACGAGTTCGGCGGAGAGGGGAGCCGCATGAACGCCGCGGTCGGCCATGGCTTGCGGCGCCCGCTCCGCGATGCCCAGGGTGAGGCGCTCCAGCTCGGCACGGACAGCGTCGAGCGTTGCGTCGGATCGGTGGCGCGCCAGGAGGCGCAGCCCGTGACTCCCGAAATTCTCCGCCTCGGAGGGCTCGAACGCCGCGGGGACGAAGAGCTGGTCCTGCCCCGGCACCTGCGTGAACTCCCGGGGCGTCACCCCCACCACCGTATAGGTCTGCTGGTTCAGGCGGATGGTGCTCCCCACCACGTCGCGGTCGCCGCCGAAACGCGCCTGCCACGTGGTCCACCCCAGGACCGCAACCTGCGCGGCGGGCCATTCCCCTTCATCCTCGGTGAAGTAGCGCCCGGCCGCCGGCGGGGCATCCAGCACCTGGAAGTAGGAGGGCGTGACCTCGGCCCCGAGGAGCCGCTCCGGGTCTCCGCCGTGATCCAGGTTGAAGCTGGCCTCGTCGTAGGCGGCCACCGCTTCCAGCGTGCCCGCCTCCGTGGCGTATGTCAGGAAGTGCCCGGGGGAGGCGCGTCCCCGGTCGAAGCCCCGCCAGGTCTCATAGATGACCACGATCCGTTCGCCACCGGCGAAGGGAAGGGGGCGCAGCAGGGTGGCATCCACCACGCTGAAGAGGGCCGTCACGCCCCCGATCCCCAGCGCCAGGGTGGCCACCACCGCCGCGGTGAGGACGGGTGTCCTGCGCAGCTGGCGCACCCCGAACACCAGGTCCCGCCGCACGTCCCCGAACCAGCGGCGCCGGCGGCGCGCCCCGTCCCGCTTGGCGGCCAGGCGCCGGCAGCGCGCTTCCACCTCGGCCATGTCCCCGAAACCGCGGCGGGCCTCTGCGCGCGCCTCCGTGGGGCTCAGCCCCTCCTCGATCAGTTCCCTGGTGCGCAGCTCCAGGTGGAAGGCAAACTCGTCCGCCACTTCCCGTCGGGCGTTCTCGACCGGCGGCCGGGAGCGGCGCTCGGACGGCATCTCCACCATTTCAGCCCTCCTGTCCGGCCGCCAGGACCCGCCCCACCGCGGCGGAGAAGGCGTTCCACCCCGCCGTTCCCGTAGCCACCCGCCGCTCCCCCTCGCGGGTGAGGCGGTAATACTTGGCGCGCCGGTTGTTCTCGGATGTACCCCACTCGGCCTCGAGGAGGCCCTTCCGCTCCAGCCGGTAGAGGGCCGGGTAGAGGGACCCCTCGTCCACGCGCAGCTCGGCCCCGCCCTTCTCCTCCAGCCACTTGCCCACGCCAAAGCCGTGCATGGGGCCACGGCCCAGCGCCGTGAGGATGAGTACGTCCAGCGTGCCGTGGAGATGGTCCGACTTCATGGTGCCCTCCCTTAGATAGTCTGAGGGAAGATACGGGTGCTCCCTTGGACTGTCCAGGGGAAGCCGCAGCGGACGTGGCCAGCCCGAGGCGGCGCTCGCCGATGAGCCTGCGTCCACAATGTGCATCGGTGGCGCTGTGCGGCATTGGAGGCGCCGCTGCACCGGGGCGGATCGACTACCCCTCCGTGCGCAACGCGTCGGCGGGGGCAATGCGCAGCACCCGCAAGGTGGGCACCACGCAGGCGGTGAGGCACACGGCCGTCATAAGCAGGAAGTACGCCACCGTCAGGGCCGCCCATTTCAGGTCCGGGAGTCCGCCGCCGCTGGCCATGGCCAGCCCGGGGAAGAGGCCCACGCCCACTGCCGTGCCCAGGATCACCTGCACGAAGGGACGCCGGAACACCGCGCGGACGACGGCCGTTCGGCTGGAGCCCAGCGCCATGCGAATGCCGATCTCGCGCGTGCGCTGCGCCGCTGTGAATGCCAGGACGGCGTACACCCCGCCCAGGGAGAGCACCAGGCTTACCACCGTTACGGCCACCAGCAGCCTGAACCAGAAGTCGTAGAACTCCCGGGTGGACTCTGTCACCCGGTCCAGCGTGCGCAGCTCCGCCACGCGCATGGCCGGGTCCAGAGCCGTAGTGGCGGTGCGGAGCTCGTGGGCAAAGTCCATGGCGTTCCCCGAACGGACGTGCACCACCGCGTTCATGCCGCGCGTGCCACCCGGCTCCACCGGATGGAAGATGCCGTGGGGTCCGTATCCCGAGCGGGTGCCCAGGTCCGGGACCACGCCCACGATCTCCAGCCAGGGGCCGGGCGCCTGATCCGGGTCGCGGTACTCCTCGGTGGCCAGGTAGCGGATGCGCCGCCCCACGGGGCTCTGACCGGCCAGCACCCGGTCCGCGAAGGTCCGGGTCACGATGACCACCCCGGGCCCGGCTGGATCACTGGCGGTGAAGTTGCGGCCGGACAGGACGGGCGTGCGCATCACGTCGAAGTAGTCCACCGCCACCGAGGTGCTGGCCAGGCGATGGCCCCGCGCGTCGGGCGGCGGTGCGGCGCCCCCTTCCACCTCGATCTGCCGCCACGGGTGGTATTCCCGGGGGAGCCTCTCAGTGAACGTGACGCCGCCCACCCGGGGATCGGCGGTGAGCCGCTCGTCCAGGCGCTGGAGGGTGGCGGCGAAGCGGCGCGCGCGGTCGGCGGCGGCCGCGTTGCCTGATACTCCGGGGTCATCCATGGCCAGGCGCGCGGCCAGGTAGGCCTCACCCTGAATGGGCAGATCCTCCAGGAGCTCCTTCTGTCCTTCCTGCCGCGTGGCCACCGTGACAATGGGCACGTTCACCATCACGGCAATCTGGATCACGATGAGGGCGGTCCAGATGCCGCCGAAGCGGAAGCCGCCGCCGCCGGCCGTGGCGCGCCGCAACTGGTCGCCGATCCCACGGGTGACCTTGATCCCGGGCAGCCCTCCAGCCACCGCGGCCACGAGCACGGTGAGGAGCATCGTGTAGACCACGGTTTCCGCCGACAGGCCCGGCCGGAACCAGAAGGGCAGGCTGGCGCCGTCGTTGAGGTGTTCCACCGCCGCGAAGAGTCCCCGCATCCCGTAGCCGGTGGCGGCCAGGCCCAGGACGGCTGCCAGCGTGGCCAGCACCAGCGCCTCGGCAAAGAGCTGCCCGATGATGCGACCCCGGCTGGCGCCCAGAGCGCTGCGCACCACCATCTCCCCCTCCCGAGCCGCGGCGCGGGCAAAGAGGAGGAGCGCCACGTTCCCCGCCACCAGCACGATGAAGAGGAGGATGGGGAGGTTGCTGGCCATGAGGACGGTCGTGATGAGCCCGCCCGACACGGACCCGGGCAGCCCCAGCACCGATCGGGCATACGGCGTGACCTGCGGCCGGATGTGCTGGTAGGTGGCAGGATACTCCGCCGCGAGCCCCGCGTTGAGGCGCTCCAGCTCCCGCCGCGCGTCATCGAGCGATGCGTGCGCGGCCAGCCGACCAAAGACCCTGATCTCCGGCCCTTCACCGGGTGCCACCGTCCCGGTGCCGAACCGTTCGGGGGTCCACACGCCGTGCATCACCGGGAAGGCGAAGCCTGCGGGCATGACGCCCACCACGGTGCGCACCTCGTCCCCCAGGCGCACGGTGGTGCCGATGATCGCGGGGTCGCCGCCGAAACGGCGCTGCCAGACGCCATGGCCGATGATCACCACCCCCTTGGAGCCCCGGGCGGCGTCGGCCTCCGTGAACGGCCGTCCTAGCGCCGGCGCCACGCCCGCCACCCGGAAGCCCGAGGGGGTCATCTGCGCCACGATCTCCGGCAGTCCGGGTCCGTCGGCGGTGGTGAGGTTCCGGCGGGCGGTGCGGTAGGCGCCGACCGCCTCCATCGTGGTGAGCTCCCGCTGCCAGAGCGCCAGTTCGAACGCGGCCTGCTCCTCTTCGCTTCCGGCGGCGGCGTTCCAGAGGCGGATGCCCACCACGCGGTCGCCCTCCGGGAGCGGGAGCTCGGGGCGCGCCACCTGGGTGAGGAACTCATACGTGCCCGCACCCACGAAGATGGCGAAGGCCATGGCCAGGCCGCCCAGCACCGTGAGCCCCGGGTAGCGCACGAGCATGCGCATGCCCAGCACGAAGTCCAGGCGGGAGATGGCGAAGCGTGGTCCTCGGCGCCCGGGAGCGGAGCGCACCATGAGCATGGCCCGGCCCACGTCCAGCGTCTCCACGGCGGTGAGGACGGTGCCCACGATCCGCCCCCGCCGACGCACCCGGAGGGCGTGGGCCTCGTCCAGGTCCCCCACCAGCTCCTCCCGCCGGTGCGGGGGCGCCAGCAGCCGCAGCAGTCCCCGGCACCATGCCGGCGCCGTCACCGGACCCCACCCAGCAGGTGGCCGAGCTCGCCCGACATGGCGTGGATGGCCTGCGTCGTCGCGCGGACGGCCTGGAGGCCGGCGGGCTCCACCTCCACGAGCCGCGGCGGTCGTCCGCCGCGCTCGGCGCGCGGCTCACCCAGCATGCTGGTGATGAAGCCCTTGGTTTCCAGCCGCTGGAGCGTGGTGTAGACGTTGGCACGGCGCACGACCCGCCCCGTCCGGGCGTGGATGTCCTCGGCTATGCTGACGGCGTACGCCTCCTCCGGCCCCAGGCGGAGGGCGCTCAGCATGACCAGCAGCTCGAATTCAGCGAGTGATTCCGTACCCATGACAACGCCTCCGAGGTTTGAACACATTGTGATCATACTTGGGAGGCGCGCCCGCTGCAAGGGTTTCTTTGGGAGCTCCGATTTACTCTGTGCGCAAGACGCTGGCGGGGTGGGTGCGCGCGGCGCGCAATGCCGGCACGGCGGCCGCCACGCACGCCACGGATAGCAGCGCCAGCGGCACCACCAGGAACGTGAGCGGATCCAGCGGTGCGACCTGGAAAAGGAATGCGGCCAGCAGTCGTCCGGCCAGCAGCGCGCCGACCAGGCCCAGCATCAAGCCCAGCAGCACCGGACGGAGCCCCTGGCGCATGACCAGTCCCACCACCTGCGCGCGGCGGGCGCCCAGCGCCATGCGCACGCCCAGCTCGCCGCGGCGCTCCGCCACGCCCTGCGCGACGACGCCGTAAACGCCCACGGCTCCCAGCACGAACGCCAGCCCGGCGAACAGGGCCAGCAGAAAGGTGCGGAAGCGCGGTGCCCCCAAGGTTGCGCCCACCACCTGCTCCATGGAGCGCATGCGGAAGATGGCCAGGCGCGGATCGATGGCGTGCACGGCGGCTCGTGCCGCGTCCGCTACCTCGAGCGGATCGATGGCCGTGCGCAGCACCACCGTGGGCGTGAAACGCATCCATGCCATGGCCTGCGGGTCGGGCAGGTAGGCGGTGGGGCGCGGACCCTCCTCCAGCGAGAACTGGCTCACGTCTCCCACGATGCCTACCACCTGGCGGTGCACACCATCACCCAGGTCCACCTGTGCGCCCAGCGCGTTCCCGCCGGGCCACAGGTCATCGGCCAGCGCGCGGCTCACCACCATGACCGGCGGGGCCCCGGCCCGGTCACCGTGCGTTATCCCGCGGCCCTGCAGCACGGGGATGCCCATCACCTCGAAGAAGCCCGGCGTGGCGGCGCGCGTTTCCGCCGATGGCAGCTGGCCCGGCACCTCCGGACGCCCCTGGACGCGCAGGCCCATGCCGTTGAAGCTGCCCGACAGGGGCAGGATGTCCACGCTGCCCGTGGCACTCACACCCGGCAGGGCCCCGAGTTCCGCCCGCAGCTGCTCGTGGAGGATGTCCAGGCGGGCGGCGTCGTACTCCGCCGGGGGGCTCAGCCGGAAGGTGAGCACACCCGCGGCATGGAAACCCGGTTCGGTGCCATGGAGGTTCAGCAGGCTGCGTCCGAGCAATGCGGCGCCGGCGAGCAGCACCACCGCCATGGCCACCTCCACGGTGACGAGCATGGCGCGCGCCCGGTGGCGGGCACGGCCGGGTGTGGCGCGTCCGCCCGCTTCCCGCATCGTGCTGGCGGTATCCGACCGCGCGCCGAGTGCGGGCAGTAGCCCGAAGAGCAGGCCGGTGAGAATCGCGGCGACCGCCACGTAGGCCAGGACCGTACCGTCCATGCGCACCTGTTCGAGGCGCGGCAGCTGGCCGGCGCCGATCAGCACCAGCATGCGCGTTCCTACCGCACCCAGCGCAACGCCAGCCGCTCCTCCCAGGATGCCGAGCAGCGTGCTTTCCACCAGGAGCTGGCGCGCCACCCGCCCGCGCGAGGCACCCAGGGCAGTGCGCACCGCGAGCTCCCTGCGCCGGCCAGCGGCCCGCGAGAGCTGCAGGTTGGCCACATTGGCGCAGGCCACTAGGAGCACCAGGCCTACGGCGCCCATGAGCAATATCAGGAGCCGGCGCGCGGGCGCTACGATGCTGTCCATGAGGGGCACGACGCGGACCACATGGCCTGCGTTCTCGGCCGGATACTCCTGGGCCAGCGCCGCATGGATGGTGGAGAGCTCCGCCCGCGCCGTCTCCAGGCTCGTGCCCTCCGCCAGGCGCGCGATCGCGGTGAACGAGCGGGCGCCGCGCGAGTTGGAGGCGAAGTGCGGGAGCGAGGGCCGCCACATCACCGGCGGCTCGAAGCTCGGCCCTGAGAGGGCGGGATCCTCGAGGCCCGGCGGCGCGATGCCCACGACCTCGTACGCATAGCCGTTGATCCGGAGGCTCCTGCCGACCACCCCGGGCTCGGCGCCGTAGCGGCTCAGCCAGAGCGCGTGGGACAGAACCACCACGCGGCTCGTGCCAGCGTCTTCCTCCGGCAGGAAGAAACGACCATGCAGCGGCTGCACGCCCAGGACGTCGAAGAAGGCGGCGCTGACCGCAGCACCGTCCATGACACTGGCGCCGTCATCAGCTTCGAGACTCACGCGCCACTCGTCGTAGGCGGCAACACCATCGAGCGTGGTGGCGCGCTCCCGCCAGTCGACCATGTTGGCGTGCGAGATGGTGCCACGGCCCCCACCGCTGCGATCATACTCGTGCAAACGGACCAGGCGTTCGGCGGCGGGGAAGGGCAGGTCACGCAGGAGCACACCCCGCACCAGGCTGAAGACGGCCGTGTTGGCGCCGATGCCCAGCGCCAGTGTGGCCAGCGCAAGCACCGTGAAGCCAGGTGCGCGGGCCAGGCCGCGCAGGCCGAAACGGAGGTCCTGGCGCACCTCGTCGAACGGGCGCCAGCCGCGTGCGGCCCGCGCTTCCTCGCGAAAGCGGTCGGCAGGTCCGAAGTCGCGCAGCGCCGTACGGCGTGCTTCGGCCGGAGCCATGCCGCGCGCCACCCGCTCCGCGGTCTCCTGTAGCAGATGCTCGCGGACCTCCTCATCCATCTCCCGATCCAGCGCCCGCTGCCGGAGCAGCCGCCCGAGGCGGCGGAGCAGAAGCAGCGCGCCGTCCCCCGGGCCGGTCATCGGGCTCCCTCGAGTACGTGCCGCACCGCCGTCTGAAAGCGCTCCCAGCTTTCCTGCTCCGCGGCCAGGCGCCGCTGTCCGCTGCGGGTGAGGTGGTAGAATTTTGCCCGGCGCCCCTCGGACGAGATGCCCCACTCCGCCTCGATGAGCCCCTGGTCCTCGAGACGGTAGAGTGCGGGATAAAGGGACCCCTGGTTGACCTCGAGTACGTCCCGTGAGCTCTGGTGGATGTGTCTGGAAATGCCCCATCCGTGCAGCTTACCGAGCGCCAGCGTCTTCAGGACGAGGAGGTCCAGGGTGCCCTGGAGCAGGTCGGATTTTTGGCGCGCCACGAAGCCTCTCCCGGTCGCGAGTCCGGCCCGCGTTGCCACCCGGGCGGGAGGGTCACGCGCATCGGACAATACCTAGATGTTCGACAACAGTGCACGCCTTGTTGTCGAATGTCAAGGTGTCGATCGAAAGGTTGCTGGCAGGGGTGGCTTGAACCCATCGCCCACCTTCCTATCGCTGGCCCGGGGTAGGACGGGCGCGTCACTCCCGCAGGGACACCAGCGGATCGGCCCGCGCCGCGCGCAGCGCCGGAATTGCCGCGGTGCCGAGCGCGGATTGGCGTCTTAAGCCGGGTGCGCCGGGCGCCGCGCTGCGTGGCCCATCCAGCTATTTCGACGTTCCAGCTGGAACGCGGTGCGGCGAGGGTGCCGGTGCGGCGGCGCCGTGTCCCATAGAGCTATTTCGACGTTCCAGCTGGAACGGGGGGCGCGGATCTGCGCCATGGCTGGTGCGCTTGCAGGCAGGCACCGTAGGCGTCGCGCTCCG
>JBBDRO010000057.1:0-3423 GCA_040905425.1 Gemmatimonadota bacterium
ACCACCGACACCGCCGCCACGATCCTGTGGCTGCTGGGTGTGCCCGCCCCGGAAGCATGGACGGGCCGGGTGGTGCGCGGCGCCTACACGCCCGCCGCACAATTGGCGGCCGACCGCGCGCGCGCCGCGCTGTCCACCACGGGCGGCGCTTCCTGAGTCAGCGCACCCGCAGCAATGCCATGGCCGGGTCAGCGCCAGCGGGGAACGGTGCGCCACCCGCGCTCGCCACGATCAGGTGGAAGGCGGGTGCGGGCGCGCCGAACGCGCTCCGCAGCAGGAAGGGATCGAAGCTGGCCGATGGGAGCACGCGGGAGACGGCAAAATCCGTGAAGGACCGCTCCACCGGCCGGAGCGGGTAGCCACCGCTGCCCAGCGCGGCCCGCAGATCGAGCTCCGGGAAGGTGTAGGCCGCCGGCAGCGCCACACCGTCCAGTTCGGGCGCGCCATCCGCCCATAGCGCCACGGAGAAGGCCGCCAGCGTCTCCGCCCAGGGCTGGCCTGTGGCGGCGGTGAAGTTGTCCACGCTGGTGCGCGAGCTGGTGGTCAGCGTGCGCAGCAGGCTCGTCCCTCCGAAATGACTCCGGGCGTACTCCAGGAGCAGCCAGGCGCCGCCGCGGAAGGCCAGCGTGCCCGGCGCAACGTCGTGCAGCAGGCTCACGGCCGCGGGGCTCTCCAGGTAGCGGCGAGCGCGTCCGCGGTTGGGCGTCAGGAAGTCCTCCGCCTGGCTGGTCTGCCCCGCCGCGAGCAGTGCCTTGCCCACCAGGTCCTCCGCCGTGTGCGCCAGCGCTTCCGAGAGCCAGAGAGCGTCCAGCTTGAGCCCCTTCGCGTGGAAGTTGATCATGTGCTGGAACTCGTGCGCCAGCACCGCCGGGACGGTGCGCAGGACCAGGCTCGTGGGGCGGACATTGCCGTGCACCCCCGCCGGATCGGGCACCATGCTGTAGAAGATCTCGGCCCGGTTGGTGCCCGAGCACGCCCGGGCTTCCACCAGGTCGCAGCCGTAGAAGTACCCCGCGATGAAACTGCTCTGCCCGGCCTCGGTGAGGGCGTTC
The DNA here is from genome assembly GCA_040905425.1 of Gemmatimonadota bacterium. GTDB lineage: Bacteria > Gemmatimonadota > Gemmatimonadetes > Longimicrobiales > RSA9 > JBBDRO01. The sequence continues at coordinate 1,053 of JBBDRO010000057.1, forward strand.
ACCTTGGGTGTGAGCAGGATCGTCACGCGACCGTTGGCGTCGATGTCGGACGGCTGGCCGAAGGCGTTCGTCACGGTGGCGTAGATGGGATCGTCGAAGAGTGCGGCGAAGGCCTGAAAGTCCCCCGTGCCGAACCCGCCCGCGGGCGCCTGTACGTCCTGGTAGATCACGGCCCGCTGACTCACGGCCTTCACCTCGGCCGTGACCTTCTCGAACTGGTTCTGCCGGTTGATCACGTTGAACTCCGACTGATCCCCCACTTGCGGAACGCTCACCACGGCAGCCATGCCCTCGGGCTGCTGGATCAGCGCATCCGCGGGAAACCCGCGCTCACGCTGGCGCAACCAGGTCTCGAAGGCCAGGGCCGGATCGGTGGCGGCCGCCGCCGTGCGCGCCGCCACCGGACGGGCCGTGCTGCTCCCCTGCAGCAGCCCCAGGATCTCGAAGGAGGGGGACAGGGTGCGCACGTCGGCGGCGTTCAGGACGCTGACGTAGTAGGCCGCGCCGCCAGCGTCGGCCGCCAGCCGTACGCACGCAAGGTCGCCGGGCATGGCGAAGAGGCGCACCTGGCCAGGCTCCAGTTGGAGGGCCCCGGTTGCCGCCGTGGTGGCGAGCGTGGCGGCTCCACTCACCGCCGAGCCGATCCGCACCCGCACCTGCAACGTCCGGTTGGGTACGCAGGCGGGCACCTCGGCACGCAGCTCCGTGGCGGTGGCGCTCACCACCCGGGCGTCCAGTCCGCCCACGGTGACGCGGTTCTCGGCGGCCGTGGACCGGAAGTTCGTGCCCGTCACCGTGATGGTGTCCCCGGCGGCTGCGCTCGTGGGGGTCACGGCCGCCAGGGTGGGCACCGGCACCGCCTCCGCCGAGAAGGTGGCCGGATCGCCGACCATGTTGTCGGCGCGGGCCTCTACCATGTAGTCACCCAGCGCACTTCCCAGCACAAAGGACGCGGACGCAATGCCCAGATCGTTCGTTACCGCTTCGGAGGGTGTGAGGGTACCGTCGCTTCCCTGCCGTAGAATGAAGCGCACCCGCACGCCCTCGACCGGCTCCTCACGCACGGCATCGGTGACCAGCACCTGAAGCGGCTGCAGGAGCTTCAGACCCGCGGCGCCGAGTTGACCGTCGCCGGCCAGGGCCGCCAGGTTCAGCCGGTCCGCCTCGGGGGCATTCGGTCCGTCCCCGCAGGCCAGCGGCAGGGCCAGCGCCATGGCCAGCAGGGCCATCCCGGCGTGGCCGGGCCGGCGAGCGGTCGTACTCCTGGGAACGCTGAAGCGCTTCATGGATCACGGAGCCGAGGACGGGCGCCGGCGTCTCCGCCGCCCGGACGCGCACAATATAACACCTCGCGTGGCGCGACAGCGCTTGCGGATGCGCGCCCGCGGCGTCTAGCTTCGGCGCCGAACCCAGCCCGGGGAACTCCCGGGCGCATGCGCTGGTAACGCCACGAGCCCGCACGCCGGACGCCCCGCACTGGACACGCCATGATCCGAGTCGTTCTCCGCAACGCCCTGAGCGCCGCCCTGGGCGCCGCCCTTACGGCCGGCGCGCTGGCCCCCGTCGGCGCAGCCGCCCAGAACATCACCTCACCCTATCGTTTCATCGAGACGCAGCAGGAAGTGTCGATTTTCGGTGGGGCGTTCAAGGCCGAGACCGGTCCGCTGGGGATGGGTCCCGGTTCCGGGTCCCTGTACGGCGGACGCTGGGGCATACGGGTGAGCGGACCCTTCGTCTTCGAGGTGGAGGCGGCCTATCTGCCCACCAGTCGCACGGTGGTGGATACCGCGCGGGTGGATCCGGAAAACGGGGATTCGTCCTTCATGACGCTGGGCAAGGCCGACGCCAACCTTGTGCTGGGGCAGGTGGGGCTGCGCTTCGATATGGTCGGGCCACGCACCTGGCACGGCTTCACCCCCTTCCTGCGCGCCGGGGGGGGCGTGGCCATCGACCTGTCCGGTACGGATGACAACCTGGAGGGGGACCTGCCCGCCAGTGCGCGCTTCGACTTCGGCACGACGTTCGCCGGTGAGTTGGCCGGCGGCGTGGAGTACTACTTCTCCCCCAACGTGGGGGTGCGGGTGGACGCCCGCACGCTCCTGTGGAAGCTCGAGGTGCCGGACGAGTTCCGCCTCCTCGAGCAGGAACGCGGCGTGACGTCCGCCTCCTGGGAGCAGCAGTACGTACTCACCGCCGGACTCAGTGTGCATTTCTAGCCGCTTCCTTCCGCCGCGCTCTGTGAGCCACCCGATCAACCCGTACAGGAGGGCAGTCGCTCGCGAGAGCGGCACTAGGCCCGCGGGTGCGCGGCCGCCTGCGGGTGCGCGGCCGCGGAGGACGCTCCTCCGCGCCGCCGCCCTGGCGCTGCCCC
>JBBDRO010000057.1:3523-6910 GCA_040905425.1 Gemmatimonadota bacterium
GCGGGTGCGCGGCCGCGGAGGACGCTCCTCCGCGCCGCCGCCCTGGCGCTGCCCCTGCTGGCATGCGGTGGGGGCGGCCAGCCGCCCACCGAGCTGATCCTGGCCTCCACCACCTCCACCGAGGACTCCGGCCTCCTGGACGTCCTCCTGCCCGCCTTTGCCCGCGCCCACCCCGAGCACCGCCTGAAGCTGGTGGCTGTGGGCACCGGCCAGGCGCTGACGCTGGGAGAGCGCGGGGACGCGGATGTCCTGCTGGTCCACGCAGCCGCCGCCGAAGCGGCCTTCGTGGCCGCCGGACACGGCCTGGAGCGGCGGCCCGTCATGCACAACGAGTTCGTCCTGCTCGGGCCACCCGAGGACCCCGCGCGGGCCGCCAGCACACCGCACGTTGCAGCCGCGCTGGCGCGCGTGGCGGCGGCCGAGGCACCCTTCGTGTCCCGCGGGGATGACTCCGGCACGCACAAGAAGGAGCTGGAGCTGTGGATGGCGGCGGGCGTGGAGCCGCCTGCGGGCGGGTGGTACCTGGAGGTGGGCCAGGGTATGGCGGACGCCCTGAGCGTGGCCACCGAGCGGGCGGCCTACGTGCTCGCCGACCGCGCCACGTTCCTCAGTATGCGCGGCCTCCTGGACCTGGTGATCGTCGTGGAGGGAGACGAACGGCTCTTCAACCCCTACGGTGTGATCCCGGTGGCGGGCGCCCGGAACGCCGCCGGCGCCCGCGCCTTCGCGGACTGGATCACCGGTGCGGAAGCCCAGCGCCTGATCGGGGATTTCGGCGTAGCGCGCTGGGGCGCCCCGCTCTTCGTGCCGGACGCCCTCCCCACCACCGCGGGCTGACCCCTGGAACTGCTGCTGGACGCGGCCACGGAGGCCGTACGGTTGCTCTTCGGCGCTGATGCCGACGTACTCGAGATCCTCTGGCGCTCGCTCGCGGTGTCGGGCACGGCGGTGCTGTTGGGCGTGCTCGTGGGACTGCCGGTGGGCGTGGCGGTGGGGCTGGGCCGCTTCCGCGGCCGCCAGCTGGCCGTGGCGCTCATCCACACCGGTTTTGCCCTGCCGCCCGTGGTGGTGGGGCTGCTGGTCTACATGGTGCTCTCCCGCGCGGGCCCGGCGGGTCACCTGGAGCTCCTCTTCAGCGCGCCGGCCATGGTGCTGGCGCAGACGCTGCTGGCCGCGCCCTACGTGGCGGGCATCACCCTGGCCGCCGTGCAGTCGGTGCCCACCGACGTGCGGCTGCAGGCCCGGGCGCTCGGCGCCTCCAGGGGGCGGGCGCTCTGGGCGCACCTGCGGGAGGCCCGCCTGGGCCTCGGCGCGGCGGTGGTGGCGGGCTTCGGCGCCGTCATCAGTGAGGTGGGCGCGGTGATGCTCGTGGGCGGCAACATCCGGGGTGAGACACGCGTGCTCACCACCGCCATCGTGCTGGAGACGCGGCGCGGCAACTTCGCGCTGGCGCTGGCGCTCGGCTTCCTGCTGCTGGCCATTGCCTTCGCGGTGAACCTGGCGCTCACCCGCATCCAGCAAGGCGGGCGGCACCAGCCCTGGGCGGCGGCCTCCAGCGAGCGACCGTGGGCATGAGCGCCGGAGGCGGGCCCGCACGCACGGGCACGGGCGCGGAGCGGCCGGACGGCCCCCTCCTGCGCGCCGAGGAACTCCGCCACAGCTACGGCGGCCGCACCGTCCTGGACCTCGAGCTGCTGGAGGTGGCCGCCGGTGAGATCGTGGCCGTGCTGGGGCCGAACGGGGCGGGCAAGTCCACGCTCTTCCGCCTGCTCCTGCTGCTGGAGGCGCCCGACCGCGGCCGCATCCTGCTGGGCGGCCGGCCCCTGCGCAGCGGGGACACCGCCGCGCGCCGCCGGCTGGCGGGCGTCTTCCAACGGCCCTGGCTCTTCAGCGGCAGCGTGGCCATGAACGTGGCCTTCGGTCTGCGAGCGCGGGGCGTGGGCGCCGCGGAGCGCAGGGCGCGCGTGGCCGAGGCGCTCGGCTGGCTGGGCGTTGCGGAACTGGCGGAGGCGCCGGTGCACACGCTGAGCGGTGGGGAGGCGCAGCGCGTGGCGCTGGCCCGGGCGCTCGTGCTCCGGCCCGAGCTGCTCCTCCTGGACGAGCCCACGGCCGGGCTCGACATAGCCGTGCGGCGCAGCTTCCGCGAGGACGTGGAGCGCGCGGTCCGCGCCCATGCCGGGGGGGCGGTGCTCATCACCCACGACGCCGCCGACGCCTTTGCCGTGGCCGATCGGGTGGCCGTGCTGGAGGAGGGCCGCCTCACGCAGATGGGCACGCCGGCCGCGCTCGCGGCCGCGCCCGCCTCCACCTTCGTGGCGGCGTTCACGGGGCAGGAGCTCCTGCTGCACGGCACGGTGGAAACGGTGGACCCGGACGGACTGCTCCGCGTGCTCACCTCCGGAGGGGTGCGCCTGCTGGCGCCGCCACCGGCCGCCGCCGAGCCGCCCGGGACGCATGCCGCCGAGCCGCCCCGTGCTGGCGCCGCCGTGCACGTGGCCTACCGCCCCGAGGACGTGGCGCTGGCGGCCGGCCACGAGGAGGCGCCCAGCAGCGTGGTGAACCGCTTTCCCGTGCGCGTGGCCGCCGTCACGCCGGCGGGGCCGCTGGTGCGCGTACGGCTGGAGGGGCCGCTGCCGCTGGTGGCCCTGCTCACCCGGCAGAGCGCCGAGCGCCTGGCGCTGGTGCCGGGCGTGCACGCCGAGGCGCGGCTCAAGGCGGCGGCACTGCGCACCTTCCCGGCCTGAGGCACCCATGAGCGCGCCACCCACCCGCGTGGAACCGCCGTACCTCGGCCCCACCCGCCCCTTCGCCGAGCGCATGCTGGGCGCCGCGCTGCTCGACCCGGAGGTCTTCGAGGAGGTGGAGGCGGACGCGGGTGCCACCGCGCAGGCCGCCACCGTGGTGGGGCTGGCCGCCGCGTCGGCCGCCTTCGCGCAGGCCGAGTTCGGCCTGGCCGGCGTGGCCAGCGGCGTGGTGGGGCAGCTGGCCGGCTGGAGCGTCTGGGCGCTCATCACCTACGTCATCGGGGACAAGCTCCTGGGCGGCGTTGCCACCTGGGGTCAGCTGCTGCGCACGCTGGGTTTTGCCCAGGCGCCGGGGATCCTCATGGTCCTCACCACCCTACCCGGCATGGCCTGGCTGCGGTGGGTGATCGGCGCGTGGCTCCTGCTGGCCGGGCTGATCGCCATCCGGCAGGCCCTGGACGTGGGCACCACCCGCGCGGTGGTCACGGCGGTGCTCGGCTTCGCGGCCTTCGTGGGCACGGCGCTGCTGCTGGCCGCCGCGCTCGGTATTCCGCTCGAGGGCCTCGTCCGCCCCTGAAGCGAAGCGCGGCCGCGCGGCCTATATTGCCGGCCATGCCACGCACCGCCACGCTCGTGTCCGAGG
>JBBDRO010000057.1:7010-32099 GCA_040905425.1 Gemmatimonadota bacterium
GTCGAGCGGGCGGGACGCGCCGCCGAGGGGCTGGCCTGGTACCTGGCGGCGGGGCGCCTGCCGACCCGGGAGCGCGCGCTGCCCCTGCCCTCCCCCGACGCCCTGCGCGAGCTCTTCCGCGCCCTCTTCGCGGACACGGACGCGCGCCACCCCGGCGGCGGCGTGCACGCCGCCGCCCTCACGGACGGCGCGGGCCTCCTCCTGCAGGTGGAGGACGTGGGCCGGCACAACGCCGTGGACCGGGCCGTGGGCCGCATCCACCTGGACGGGCTGGACGCCGGCGGCCTGGGCCTGGTGCTCAGCAGCCGGGTGAGCGGCGAGGCGGCGCTCAAGGCCGCCCGCGCGGGCGTGGCGTGGGTGGCCAGCCGCTCGGCGGCCACCACGCTGGCCGCGGCGCTGGCGGCGGCCGCCGGGCTGCCCCTCGTGGCGCGTGCCGCGGGGCCGGCCGCGGAGGTGCTGGGGGAGGTTCCGTGAGCGGTCCCGGAGGCGCGCCCCGTGGAGCGCCCGGAGACGCCCGGTGAGCGCGCCGGGCGCGGCACCGCTCGGCGTACTGCTGGCCGGCGGCCGCAGCACGCGCTACGGCGCGCCGAAGGCGTTGGCCCGGGTGGCCGGCATGCGCATTGCCGACCGCGCCCTCGGCGCGCTCCGTGACACGCTGCCCGAGCCCGTGGTGGCCGTGGCCAATGATCCCGCGCTGGGCGCCGAGCTGGACGTGCCCACCCGCCCCGACCTGACCCCCGGCCTCGGCCCGCTGGGCGGCATCCACACCGCGCTCCACTGGGCCGCCGAGGAGGGGCGCAACGGCGTACTGTGCGTGTCATGTGACATGCCCTTCCTGGTGCCCGACCTGCTGCGGCGCATCGTGGCGCTGGCGGGGCGAGGCGCGTGGGACGTGGTGGCGCCGGAAAGCGGAGGCCCGCGCGGCATCGAGCCGCTGCACGCCTGGTACGGGCCGCGCTGCCTCCCGGCGGTGGAGGCGGCGCTGGCGCGGGACGATCGGCGCGTCGTCGCTTTCCATGGGGACGTGCGCGTGCACCGCATCCCGCTGGAGGAGGTGCGCCGCTATGGGGATCCCGCCGTGGTGTTCCTGAACGTGAACACGCCGGCCGACCGGGAGCGGGCCGAGGCCATGGCCCTGGGGGAGGAGGACGCGTGAGCCGACCGATCGAACGGAGCGCCGACTGGCTGAGCGTGGCGGAGGCGTGCCGCCGCATCCTGGCCGCGGTGGCGCCGCTGCCCGCCGAGCGCATCCCGCTGCGCGTGGGCCGGGCCGGCGGACGGGTGCTGGCCGAGCCGGTGGTGGCGCCGGTGAGCCTGCCGCCGTGGGACAACAGCGCCATGGACGGCTATGCGGTGCACGCCGCGGACGTGCGGGGCGCCAGCGCGGAGGCGCCCGTCCGCCTGGTGATCGTGGAGCGCGTGGGGGCGGGCGCTTTTCCCACGCGCCCCCTGGAGCGCGGCCAGGCCATCCAGATCATGACCGGCGCGCCGGTACCGGCCGGCGCGGATTCCGTCGTGCGGCTGGAGCACACCACGGAGGAAGATGGCCACGTGCTCGTGCGCGAGGACGGGGACGCGGGACGCAACATCCGGCGCGCCGGGGAGGACGTGGAGGCCGGCGCCACGGTGCTGGAGGAGGGGCGCGTGCTGCGCGCGGGGGAGGTGGCCATCCTGGCCTCGCTCGGCGTGGCCGAACCGGCCGTGCACCGCCGGCCGCGCGTGGCGGTGCTGGCCACGGGGGACGAACTGGTGGACGTGGAGGACTTCGAGGCGGTGCGGGCCGGCCGCCGCATCGTGAACTCCAACTCCTACGCGCTTGCGGCCGCGCTGCACGCCACCGGCTGCGAGCCGCTCCTGCTGGGCATTGCGCGCGATAGCACCGCCGACCTGGTGGCCCACCTCCGTGAGGGCCTCTCCGCCGACGCGCTGATCACCACGGCGGGCGCCAGCGTGGGCGAGCACGACCTGGTCAAGGAGGCGCTCGAGGCGCTGGGCTTCGAGCTGGACTTCTGGCGCGTGAAGATGCGGCCGGGCAGCCCCTTCTCCTTCGGCAGCCTGCCCGCCGACGGGCGCCGCGTGCCGGTCTTCGGGCTGCCCGGCAACCCCGTCAGCGCGCTGGTCACCTTCGAGGTGCTCGTGCGCCCCGCGCTGCGCCGCATGCTGGGACGGAGCGCGGTCTTCGCACCCACCGTGCGCGTGCGCGCCGCGGAGCCCATCCCCTCCAGAGCGGGGCACGTCCACTTCCTGCGCGCCACCCTGCGCGCCGACGGGGACGGCTGGGCCGCCCGGCTCACGGGGCCGCAGGGCTCCGGCATCATGACCTCCATGGCGCAGGCGGACGCCCTGCTGGTGATCCCCGAGGAGAGCAACGGGCTGGAGGTGGGGAAGAGCGCTTCGGCGCTCCTCCTGCACGGCCCCGATCACGCCGTGGCGGAGCCGCCCGCATGAGGGCGGGCGCGCGCCGCGCACCGATGAACCGAACCGAGGAGCCCCTCTCATGGCCGACCCGATCGTCCCGCTCCGGCACCAGCCGGACCTGCCCATGGACCGCCTCATCGTGCGCGAGGCGCCCGACGAGGAGGCCGTCCCCATGGACGTGCTCTTCGTGGGCGGCGGCCCCGCCGGGCTGGCGGCCGCCACCCACCTCGCGCAGCTGGTGCGCGCGGACAACGAGGCCGGCGGCACGCTGGGGGACGTGGAGATCGGCGTCCTGGAAAAGGCCAGCGCGCTGGGCGAGCACTGCCTCTCGGGCGCCGTGGTGAACCCGGGCCCCTTCCGCGAGCTCTACCCGGACGTGGCCGAGGCGGAGCTGCCCTTCCGCGCCCCCGTGGAGGGGGAGCGCGTCTACGTGCTCACCGGCGCGCGCGCCGCGCGCATCCCCACGCCCCCCACCATGCAGAACCACGGCAACCGCGTGGCCTCCATCTGCGAGATCGTGCGCTGGATGGGCGAGCGGGCGGAGGCGCTGGGCGTGAACGTCTTCACCGGCTTCCCCGCCGCGTCGCTGCTGGTGCAGGAGGAGCGGGTCGTAGGGGTGCGCACGGTCCCGACCGGCCTGGGGCGGGACGGCCAGCCCGCCGGGGGCTACATGCCGCCCACCGACCTCACGGCCCGCGTGGTGGGGCTGGCCGAGGGCACGCGCGGCTCCCTCTCCCAGGCCTACATGCAGTGGCAGGGGATCGGTTCGGCCAATCCGCAGATCTACGCCCTGGGGGTGAAGGAGATCTGGGAGACCAAGCGGCCGCTCGACGCGCTCATCCACACCATGGGCTGGCCGCTGCCGAGTGACGCCTTCGGCGGCAGCTTCCTCTATCCGCTGGAGCCCAACGTGGTGGCACTCGGGCTGGTGGTGGGTCTGGACTACCATGACGCCAACCTGGACGTGCACGACCTCCTCCAGCGCCTCAAGGGCCACTCCCTGGTGGCGCCCTACCTGGAGGGCGGCGAGCTGGTGGAGTGGGGGGCCAAGACCATCCCGGAGGGCGGCTACTGGGCGCTGCCGGAGCGGCGCCACGGGGACGGCGTGGTCATCCTGGGAGACTCCGCGGGGCTGGTCGAGGTGGCCTCCCTCAAGGGCATCCACTACGCGGTGCAGTCGGGCATCTACGCGGCGCGGGCCATCTTCGAGGGCCTGAAGCAGGGCGACGTCTCCGCCGCCACCCTCGCGGGCTACGATCGCGCCGTGGATGACTCCTTCATCACGGCCGATCTGAAGAAGCGCCGCAACATGCGGCTGGCCTTCAAGGACGGCTTCGTGGCGGGTGGCGTGAAGGCCGCGCTCATGACCGTCACGGGCGGCGCCTTCCCGGGCGGGCGCATCGACATGGCGGCCGATGCCGCGGCACCCCGTCGCGCCGGCGCGCCCCAGGAGGCCCCGCGCGGACCGCACGTGGTGGCCAAGCTGGACGCCGTCTTCAAGAGCGGCAACGCCACGCGCGATGACATCCCCTCGCACCTGGTGGCGCCGCCTGACGCCAGCGGCGAGCTGGCCGACTTCTACGCGCACATGTGCCCCGCCGGCGTCTACGAGCGGGACGGGGACGGGCTGGTCATCAACGCGCCCAACTGCGTGGACTGCAAGGCCACGGACGTGCTGGGGCCACGCTGGACGCCGCGCGAGGGGGGGGCGGGGCCGACGTACCGGCGGATGTAGTAGGGTTGCCGTTGGCATCATCTTGCATTTTCGCCTCCACTGTGCCATTTTCTATGGTATGTTTTAGTTTACCGTACGGTTTTCTAAAGTGGACATCAGAAAAAGGCACTAATGGCCACCGATCAGCAGATCCTTCTCTGGAACCCCTGGTGGCAGGACCCCACAGCTATCGAGCAGGACGCCAAGATCACGGCGCTCGCCCGGCGCCGGCTCCGCTGGGACCCTCCGGTGCTCGATGCCATCGAGATCGGGCCCGGGCGCGTCCACACGCTGCGCGGACCCCGGCAGGCAGGAAAGTCCACGACCGCGAAGCTACTCATTCAGCGACTCCTACGGCGAGGCGAGCGCCGGGTCCTCTACTACTCGTTCGATCTGTCTACGTCGAACGCTGACATTGCCGAAGTGGCGTTCCGGGCGCGCCAACTCCATCCTGATCCGGACGGCCCCTGGTACCTCTTCTTCGACGAAGTGACCGCCATGCCGGACTGGCAACGCGGCATGAAGTACATCATTGACAGCGGCCTCGGCGGTGATGACTTCATCCTGTGCACCGGCTCCTCGGCCCGGAAGGTCGGGACCGAGCAACTGCCGGGGCGGCGGGGAGCCGGCCGCCATTATCTCCAGCTTCCGGTATCGTTTCGCGATTTCTGCCAGGCCGTGATGGGTATTGCGCTGCCCGCGGAGACTCTCACGCCGGCCGGCATCCTTGCCCCGGAGAATCTTCGGCTGCTGCGGCAGGCCAACCTGGCCCGGGCCGATCTGGAGCGCGCCTGGCTAGCGTATCAGCAAGTGGGCGGCTTCCCGGCAGCGATCGAAGACTACCTCGGTGGGCGCAACGTCTCTGATCGTACTGTCGAGATGGTGTGGGACATCATCGCGAGCGACGTCCAGGAGCTGGGACGCAGTGCAGCGGCCACATTGAAGCTGCTGGAGCGAGTCGGTCGCTCTCTCGGCGCACCGCTCGCGTGGAACTCCCTGGCGGAGGACATGGACGTCACCCAGCAAACCGCCCGCGACTACGTCGAGCTGCTGGCCAGGTCCTTCATCCTGCTGACGGTGTTCGCGTGGGACACGAGCGGCAGGGGACTCAGCGTCCGCAAGCAGCGGAAGGTGTATTTTGCCGATCCCCTGATCGGGCAGGTGGCAACGCGTCTGATGCCGGGAAGCCGGCCGCCCCGGCCGGAGGCAGTGCGGGAAAACCTGGTGGCCATCGGCCTGTATCGATCCGCGACCGACCGACTCGTCCAGGCCGACGCCCTGCCCGGCTCCCTGTGCTTCTGGAAATCCGGACGGGGGACCGAAATCGACTTCCTCGTGGCCGAAGAGACGGCGCAGGTGCAGGGAGAGCGTGTGCCGGTGGAAGTAAAGGGAGACGCGCGTGCCGCGCTCGGCAACGCCCGCAAATCCATTGGCCGGGCGTTCGGCCGCGGCGTCGTGGTGACGGAGCGGCACCTCGATCTCGACAACAATATCCCCGCAGTCCCGGCGCCCGTGTTCCTGGCCGTGCTGCGCGAGCGACCCGAGCGGAAATCAGCATCCCTCTGAAACCCCGATCGATCATCGCTCCCCCTTGGCTACCCACCCGCCGGCTTGACCAGATCGTACAGCACCACGCGCTGCACCCCCAGCTCGTCCGTGGTCATGCCCAGCACGTAGTCCCGGCCGATGCCGCGGATGGTCACCCCCACCGGAGCGCTCACCTGGCCGAGCCAGCGCCCCTCCCGGTCGAACACGTCCAGGACGCGAGCGTCGTCCCACGGAAAGCCGTAGCGCTCCACCCACAGATTGCCCTCGGGATCCGCGTGCAGCGCGCCGTAGGCGGGGAGGCTGTCCGCCGCAGGCACCTCCCCCAGCGTGCGCCGCACCTCGGCCTGCCGCTCCTCCGGGTAGCGCTCCACGGTGGCCTCGAGCTGCCGCGCCACGTCCTCCGCCCGCACGGGCGTGGCCGCCACGGCGCGCCGCACCCGCCCCACCAGCGCGCCGCTCTCCGCATCGTGCACGGCTACGTCGTAGCCCGCGCCGTCCCCCACGTAGACGCGGCCGGCGGCCACCGCCCGCCCGCTCCGCCGGTTGAACCAGGGCCCGTTGTTGCAGATGGCGCTGCCATCGGGGCCGCACACGGTGAGGTAGCCCTCGCCCGCCGGGAACTCGAAGAGGGAATCCAGCAGCTCTCCCTCGGCCCCGTAGCGGTACATCCTGTTGCGGAAAGCGACGAGGCCTGTCCGCACTTCCTGGCTCCCCACGTTCGCGGCGGCGAGCCAGTCCCCGTCGCTGGTGCGGGCGAACGGTGGCGGCGCGAACTGCGCGGGCCACTCCAGACGGAAGGTGCGCACGAAGGCGCCCTCCGGGTCGAAGACGGAGAGCGTGGAGTACTGCCCATCCATGGCAAAGACCGAGTCCCCGCCCGTGAACGCCTGGGTGAGGAAGGTGAACTCACCGGGGCCGCCACCCCTGCCCCCGGCGGTGTGGAGGTGACGGCCGGCGACGTCGAACCAGCGAAGCTCCGCGCTGCCATTGTCCGCCACCACGATGCGGCCGTCCTCGAGCCGCACGAGGCCGCGCGGGAACTGGAAGAGATAGGCCGCCTCACCCTCGGCCCGTCCGATGGTCACGCGCGGCTCCGCCGCGATGGTCCACGCCTCCCCCTCCGCCCACGCGGGCGCGGAGCTCACCGCCACGGCCACCCCGGCGCTGTCCGTGACCACGAAGCTTTCGGGCACCGCCTCACCGCCGCAGGCGGCCAGCGCCAGGAGGAGCGGCACCGCCGCGCGCCTCACAATGGCGCCCCCCGCTCGCTCCGCCGCCACGCAGGCGAGCACCGTGCCGGGCACGAGTGGACGCCGGTGGCGTCCGGACGTTCTCATGGCTGCCCTTTCCTTGATGGATGGTCGGGATCGAGCGGGGCAGGATATCCCAACACCTGGGACCCGCCGAACCTACCGCACGGTTGCCCGCGGTCGGGCCGATGGCGGCGGGAGCGTTCGCGCTGCGGGCGCGGCCGCACGCCGCGGTCATGAACTGCGCAGGGCCGCCCCAGGCCCTGCCGAGGCTACGCCCCGTAGGGTCCGCCCGTCAAGGCGGGGCCCCGGCCGTGGGGGCTCCGGTCGCACGCCCGGATCCGTTAGCTTGAACGCCGTCTCAGGCGTACACCCATCGCCCCGCCGGGTTCGCGGCGTCGCGCGCGTGGGTACACAATACAGCACGGACGGGTATGGCCGCACTCAGCGCACAGAATCTCACCATCGCCTTCGGCGGGCGTCCGCTCCTGGACGACGCGGCGCTCCAGGTGGAGCGGGGCGAGCGGGTCGGACTGATGGGGCGCAACGGCGAAGGCAAGTCCACGCTGCTCCGCATCCTGGCCGGCATCACCCTGCCGGATGAGGGGAGCGTGATCCTCGACGCCGGCACACGCGTGGCGCTGCTGGAGCAGGAGGTCCCCCCGGAGCTGGCGGGGACCGTGGAGGACGTGGTGGCCGGTGGACTGCGGGGTGTGGCACCCGGCAGCCGCGGCGGCGCGGGGCGGGAGGCGCTCGGCCACGAGGTGGAGCGGCTGGCGTCACTGCTGGAACTGGAGCTGGACGCCGACTTCGCCGCCCTCTCCGGCGGGCAGCAGCGCCGTGCCATGCTGGGCCGGGCGCTGGCGGCCGAGCCCGAGGTGCTGCTGCTGGACGAGCCCACCAACCACCTGGATCTGGACGGCATCTCCTGGCTGGAGAACTTCCTGCTGCGCTTCACCGGCAGCATCCTCTTCGTCACGCACGACCGGGTCTTCCTGCAGCGCTTGGCCACGCGCATCCTGGAGCTGGATCGCGGCCGGCTCACCTCCTGGGCGTGCGACTACCCCACCTACCTGGAGCGCAAGGAGGCGCAGCTGGCGGCCGAGGAGAAGGCCTGGGCGCTGGAGGATCGCAAGCTGGCGCAGGAGGAGGCGTGGATCCGCCAGGGCATCCAGGCGCGGCGCACGCGCAACGAGGGGCGGGTGCGGGCGCTGGAGCAACTGCGGCGCGACCGGGCCGCACGCCGGGACCGCATCGGCAGCGCCGGCCTCACCCTGCAGGAGGCCGAGCGCTCCGGCAAGCGCGTGGTCGAGGCGAAGCATGTGAGCTTCGGCTACGGCGAGGAGACCCTTGTCCGGGACCTCTCCACCACCATCCTGCGCGGGGACCGGGTGGGCATCATCGGTCCGAACGGCGCGGGCAAGAGCACGCTGATCCGCCTGCTGCTGGGGCAGCTCCCGCCCGACAGCGGGACTATCCGGCTCGGCACCGGCCTGGAGGCGGCCTACTTCGACCAGCGGCGCGAGCAGCTGGATCCGGACCGCACGGTGGCGGAGAACGTGAGCGTTTCGGACCAGGTGATGGTCAACGGCGCGCCCCGCCACATCATGAGCTACCTGCAGGACTTCCTCTTTCCCCCCGCCCAGGCCCGTCAGCCGGTGGGCTCCCTCTCCGGCGGCGAACGGAACCGCCTGCTCCTGGCGCGCCTCTTCACCCGGCCCGCCAACCTGCTGGTGCTGGACGAGCCCACCAACGATCTGGACGCCGAGACGCTGGAGCTATTGGAGGCCCGCCTGCTCGACTTCACGGGCACCGTGCTCCTGGTCAGCCATGACCGCGCCCTGCTGGACAACCTGTGCACGAGCACGCTCGTCTTCACCGGCAACGGCACGGTGGAGGAGCACGCGGGCGGCTACAGCGAGTGGCAGCGGGTGGCGGAGCGGCGGGAGAAGGAGGCGGCGGAGGCCGCCGCGGCGGAGCGGGCCCGGCGGCGGAAGACCCCGTCCCGGCCTGCCGCCACGCCCACGAACGGCAAACGCAAGCGCACCTATGGTGAGCAGCTCGAGCTGGACAAGCTGCCCGCGCGCATCGAGGAGTTGGAGGCCCGCCTGGCGGACGCGCACGCGCGGCTGGCCGAGCCGGATCTCTACCAGGCGGAGGCGGACGTGATCCGCGCCGCTACCGAGGCGGCCGCAACGCTGGAAGGGGAGGTGGAGGCGGCGTACGCCCGCTGGGCGGAGCTGGAGGGGAAGGACTCCTGAGGGACCTGAGTTGCGTACCAGGAGTAACATGACACTTGCGAGACCCCTGCCTTTGCGTTGAACCCAGCACACCACGGGCGCCGGGATTGCCACGGGTCCTCCGAGGCCCGGCGTGGTGCATCCGACGTCCTCGTTGATGGCCACGATGGTGCCAGAGTTGCGCATGCCCGGCGGCGGAAGACCCCGTGGCCGTCGGCGTTGCACGCACGAACGGAAAGCGCAACGGGTGGCACGCTGGTTGGAACCGCGCTCGATCCCTTACATTGTTCCCATGAGACCCCGTGGGATAGCAGCCCGCCCGGGACCCGGGCGCCAATCGCTCGAGCAGGCGGTTCGTACCGTCACGGAGGAAGCGCCGCCGGGCACGTTCCGGCTCGTGGTGCTGTTCGGCTCAGCGGCCCGCAATCAGGGCCATCCCAGGGATCTGGATATAGCTGTGCTCTGTGCCGGTGCGCCGGATCTTGTAGCACTGACGAACTCCCTCACCCGTGCGCTCGGCTATCAGGCGGTGGACCTGGTGGATCTAGGCAGGGCCGACCCCCTGCTGGCCATGCACGTGGCCCGTGACGGCATTGCGCTGCACGAGGACCCACCGGGCAGCTTCGCGCGCTTCGCCTCCCTGGCCATGCGCCGCTATGCGGACACGCAAAAGCTGCGGGACATGGAGCACCGTGAAATCGAGGATTTCCTGGCGCGCTCCGGAGCGCGCCCGTGACCCCGCTCGATCGGGATCTGGTGCGGCGGAAGCTGGCCGTCATCAGCCGCAATCTGGATGATCTGGCGGTGATTGCCGAGTTGACGCTGGAGGACTACCGGGCCGATCGGTTCCGGCAGAAGGGGACCGAGCGTATGATGCAGGAGCTGATCGAAGCGGCCGTGGATGCCAATGCCCATCTGCTCCGCGCGGGGGGCGCCCCTACCCCCACCGACTACTACCAGAGCTTCGTGGAGCTCGGGAGGCACGGCATTGTGCCCGCCGAATTGGCGGAGCGTCTCGCGCCGGCCGCGGGCCTCCGGAACAGGCTCGTGCACGAATACGACCGGATCGACGACGCCATCGTGCTCACGGCGGTGGCGGAAGCGCGCCGGGATTTTCCCGCCTACATCGCGGCCGTGCAGGATTGGCTGAAGCGCACCTGAACCATGACGATTCCCGGCCCGGCAGCGCGGCCAGTCCGGGTTCCGCTCTGCGCGGGAACCGTGGCCGTGCGGCTGGAGGAGCGTCTCGGCTCTGGCATCGAGATCGACGCCCACCGGGTGGACCATCTTCCCCAGCCGCCCTCCTCCGGCAGCTTGCTCCCCATCTGAAGATACGGCATGGCGTGCCAGCGAGAGATGGAGCCACCAACGGCCGTAGCGCGATGCGCCGACAGCGGCAGCGACGCATAGCCGTCCACGGCGAAGAGGTAGGTGAGCTGCTCCAGTTCGTCCACGTCCGCCGCCAGGAAGAGGGCCCAGAGAGAGCTCTGGATCCCGGCGGAGAACGCAGGCGACTCTGGCCTCTCCGGCACCCACCCGTGGCGAACGCTTCCGTCGAAGGCACGCTGATCCCCGGGTAGTCCGCCTCGAATTGGGTGACGAACGCACCGGCGCCCCGCACACCACCGCTCGCACCCTCGTAGACCCAGGGCCCGTGCTGCACCGCCGGCGCGCACCCGGCCGCCGCCACCAGCGCCGTGGTCAGCCCGGCCAGGCCGCATGCCCGTTCGAATCCACGCGCATCCACCCGCCCGCGCTTCCTGCATCCCATCGGTCCGCCTGGGCAAGCCCCCCGCCGATTTCGTGGGGGGTCTGGCTCAGTCTTCTCAGCCCTCCTTACGAAGCTCCGCTGTGAGCGCCGGCACCACTTCGTGCGCGTCCCCCACGATGCCGTAGTCGGCCACCTTGAAGATGGGCGCGTCGGGGTCCTTGTTGATGGCCACGATGGTCCCCGAGCTGCGCATGCCCGCCAGGTGCTGCATGGCGCCGCTGATGCCGATGGCAAAGTAGAGCGGCGGCGAGACCGTCTTGCCCGTCTGCCCCACCTGCTCCCCGTGCGGGCGCCAGCCGGCGTCCACCACGGCGCGGGAGGCGCCGAGCGCAGCCTTTCCTCCGAGCGCGTCGCGCAGTTCCTCCAGGATGCTCCAGTGCTCCGGATCGCGCATGCCGCGGCCGCCGCTTACCACGATGGGCGCTTCGGCCACGTCCAGGGCGCCACCGGCCGCCGCGCTGATCTCGCGCACCTTGACCTTCCAATCACCCCCGGGCACGGCCAGCTCCACCACCTCACCCGCGGCGCTCCGCTCCTCGGCGCGGCAGGTGTTGGCGCGTACGCTCACCAGGCGCGGCTCCGCCTTCAGCACCAGCCGCACGAAGGCGCGGCCCGCATACACCGGCCGCGTGATGACCAGCTCGTTGCCCTCCACTTCGAGCCCCGTGGCGTCGGTGGCCAGCGGCAGGTCCAGCCGCGCCGCCACGCGCGGCGCCAGATCCTTGCCCATGGCGCTGGCCGGGAAGAGCACCGTGTGGTAACTCCCGGCCTTGACCGCTTCCGCCACCGTGGCCGCATAGCCATCGGCACTGTATTTCTCGAATGCGGCGTCCTCCGCCACGTGCACCCGTGCCGCGCCCCACGTGCCCAGCTCGGCCGCGGCCTCCTTCGTGCCCGGGCCGCCCACCAGCACCGCGTGCACGTCCCCGCCGAGCTGCTCGGCCAGGGTGCGCGCGGCGCTCACCACCTCGGCGGAAATCGCGCGCAGCTTCCCGTCACGCCCTTCCGCCACCGCCAGTATCGTTGCCATGCTCGCCCCCACTAGAGAACCCTGGCTTCCTCGCGCAGCGCCCGGACCAACTCCGGCACCGCGTCCACCCCCTCACCCACGATGCGTCCCGCGGGACGCTCCGGCGGCGGCGTGAATTCCCGCACCTCCACCCGGCTCTCACCCAGGGCGGCGTCCTTCTCCTCGAGCGGCTTCTTCTTGGCCGCCATGATCCCCTTCAGCGACGGATAGCGCGGCTCGAACTCCCCCTTCGTCATGGTCAGGATGGCCGGCAGCGGCGCCTCCACCACCTCGGTGCCGCCCTCGATCTCCCGGTGCGCCACCACTCCGCCGTCCGCCAGCTCGAAGTCGTGCACCACGGTGACACACGGCCGCTCCAGCAGCTCGCCCAGCATGGGGCCCACCTGCTGATTGTCATCGTCCATGGCCTTCATGCCGAGCAGGATGAGGTCATAGCCGCCCTCCTTCAGCTCCGCGGCCAGGGCCTTCGCCGTGGCCAGGCCGTCCAGCGTGGGCTGCCCCTTCAGCAGCACCGCCCGGTCGGCGCCCATGGCCAGCACCGCACGCAGCTGCTCGCCACTGGCGCTCTCCCCCACCGTCAGCACGGTCACTTCCCCGCCCTCCGCCGCCTCCTTCGTGCGCAGCGCGTGCTCCACCGCGAACTCGTCGTAGGGGCTCACCACGAACTTCACGCCGGCGGTGTCGATACCGGCGCCGTCTCCCGCCACCTTGATGCGCGCTTCGGTATCCGGCACGCGCTTTATACACACCGCGATCTTCACGTCGGTCTCCTTGCTGGGGCGCGCCGCACTCGGGTTCTGGCCCGCGCCGATGAGCTACGGCGGCAATGTAGGCCGCCCCCCGGACAGTGTCTAGCGAACGCCGGCGTTCTCAAGCGACGAAGGCGCGGCCGCCCTCCCGGGCGCCGCGCCTCCGTCCTCCCTATCACCTTCGGGCCGGCTCAGAAGCGGATGCGCGTGCGCCACACCACCGCATTACCGGCGTCCGCCACGAAGAGGAAGTCCAGCGCGGTGGCCAGGGCGGAGGGGCGGTTAAGCCCGGTCTGCCCGGCGGGCCGGCCGGTACCGGTGAAGGCAGGCGCTCCGGTGCCCGCGTAGGTGTCCACGGTGAGCGCTTCCAGGTCCACCGAACGCACGCGGTGGGCGCCGCGCTCGGCCACGTACAGGGTGCGCTCGTCGGGCGTGAGCGCCAGCGCCCACGGCGCCTCGAGCCTGGCCGTGGCCGCGGCGCCGTTGGTGCCGCCGGGATCGCCGCTGCCCGCCACCGTGCGGATGGTCCCCGCGCCCAGCTCCACGGCGCGGATGCGGTGGTTCAGCTCGTCGGCCAGGTAGAGGGTGCCAGGGCCCATTGCCAACCCGGTGGGGGCGTGCAGGCGGGCGGCGGCGGCCGATCCGCCGTCCCCGCCGAAGCCGGCCTCTCCCGTGCCCGCCACCACGCGCAGGACGCCGTCCGCGCCGACCGCCACGATGCGGTTGCCCGTGTGCTCGGCAATGTAGACACGGCCATCCGCGCCCACGGCCACGCCCACGGGGTCCGCCAAGGGGGCGTCGACGGCCGTGGCGCCGTCGGGCGCCGTGCCGTGGGCGCCATTGCCCGCCAGCAGGGTGGCGGCGCCGCTCGCCGGATCCACGCGCCACACCCGGCGGGCCATGTCATCGGAGAGGATGATGCGGCCCGCGCCGTCCAGCGTCATGGCGCGGATGCGCTGGATGCACGCCGGCCCCGGACAGCCGTCGCCGTCCAGGATGACCTCCAGGCCGCCGGCGGAGGTGACCGAGACGATGCGCGCCACGTCCGCCAGCCCGCCGCCGGCCGTGACGCGCGCCCGCCGCCCCTGGTCGGCCGCGTAGAGGAGGCCGTTGGGCGTCAGCGCCACGGCGCCCGGCTCCTTCACGGCCGAGGTGAGCGCGTCGCCGGTGAGGGGGCCGGTGAAGGTGTTGGGGATGCCCAACGCCAGGCGCATGAGCCCCGGTGGATCGCCTGTCACCACGAGCGGCTCCCCGCAACCGCCGAGGGCCACCAGGATGGCGGCCGGGAGCACGCCGGACCGGAGCGTGGCGGAGCGCCCGCGCCTCATGGTGCCTCCAGGCGCAGCAGCCAGATATCGTACCGGCCGGCCGCGTTGGCGCGCTGAAAGGCCAACCAGCGCCCGTCGGGGGAGACCGCGGGACGCTCGCCCCCCAGGGTTCCCGGTACATCCCTTGGCGAGGCGCCATCCGTGCGCTCCACGCGGCGGATGCGTCCCCCCTGCCGGAAGAGGAGCCAGCCGTCCGGCCCCCACGCCGGCTCCTCGGCGTCCGCCACCACCAGTCGGGTCTCCGAGCCGTCAGGGCGCACGAGCGCCACGTCCGTACGCTCGATTTCGTGGACGGTACGCTCCAGCCCGATCGTGGATTTCATCTGGGTGCACGTGCAGGTGGCCACGGTGGCCGGACGCGTGGTGATGCGTGTGTAGGCAATCCACTGCCCGTCCAGACTCCAGGCCGGATCCACGGCGTGCGCGGTGCCGGGCACGGGCTGGACCGCACCGGTGGCGGGCGTCCAGATCAGGAGGCGCGCGCCGTCGCTTACCACCAGACGCTGGCCATCGGGCGCCCAGCTGGCGGTGGTGCCCACCGTGCCAATGCTCCGGAAGCGCTCCTGGAAAGGCAGCGTGAACTGCGCCAGGCGCGTCCCCTCCTGGTCCTGGAGTACGGCGCGATTGCCGGTATCCACGCCGAGCGCGGCGTTGCCGAAGCCGCCCTCCCGTGCGGCCACCACCAGCGAGAGCGAATCGATGCGCGGGTCGTACGCCACGGAGCAGAGCCCCGCATCGGCGGGCGTGTCCGGGACGCAGGACGGGCCGCTGGACACACTCACCAGCTCCATGAGCGCCACCCGCTGGCCGTCGGGTGAGGGCGCCGCGGCGGCGAACCAGCGGCCCGGGCGCTCGCTGTAGAGGCCCTGCCCTACCACCCGGGCCTGGCCGCCCTGCATGTCCAGCGCGAGCGGCACGCCCGGCGCGGCGGGGATGCCGGGAAAGCCTTCCGCCAGGTAGATGACGGAGTCCCCACCCGGCAACCACGCCGGGGCGCGATCGTGGCCGATGTTGAAGGTGAGCCGGTAGACATCATCCACGAGCGGGGCCAGCGGGTCACCGTCGAAGGTGGGCGCGCCGTCCCCGCAGGCCGCGACCGCGAGGAGCGAGAGGGCGGCGGCAATCCGGATGTGACGCGCGGCGCCGACCCGGATGCGCCGTGCGGCGCCGCCCTGGATACACCGCGCGGTGCCGAACCGAACGCGCCCCGCCGTGCTGGCGGTGAACTCCTCGAGGTGCATCATCGGAAGCTCACCTCCACGCCCAGCCGGAGCTGGCGCTCCTCGCCGAAGAAGATGGAGGGATCCAGCCTGTCCAGGACGGCGGCCAGCCGGCCCTGCCGGAGTTCCTCCAGGGAGACCATGCCGTCCCCGTCCAGGTCCACCCGCGACGAGTAGAGTGGCGACTCGCGGGGAATCGGTTCCCCGGACAGCGGTACGCTCGTCTCGAGGGCGCGAATGGTGGCGGCCGAGGGTGCCAGGTGGCCGCTGTCCCGCCGGAGCGCCTGGATGTTGTCCGCGCCGAGCAGGTTGCGCACATCCGCCGAGACCCGCCACGCGCACCCGCCGCACCCGGGCAGCGAGCCCAGCTCCCGGCTGGCGCGCAGGTCGAACACCGCCGTCCACGGCAGGTACGAATCACCAACGGCCACCTCCTCCCGGGCCGCGGCCAGCCGGTCGAGCGGGTAGCCGCTCTGCACGCTGCCGGTGAGCGCGGCGGCCCACGGCTGGTCGCCACCCGCCGCCGCGCCGGCGAAGAGCGCCAGGTCCACGGCGTGGCGGCGGTCGAAGGCCAGCGGATAGGTCACACGGTCATCGGGGTCGATGAGGCTGTCGGTCTCCGTGCCCGACCCCACACCCGTAGCCTTCTGCAGGGCGTAGCCGGCGCGCGCCGTGAGACCCGGCCAGCGGGCGCGCAGGGAGAACTCCGCGCCGCGCACGGTGCCGTAGTCGCCCGTGACGAAGGTGGCTTCCGGACTGCCGGCCAGCGCGAAGCTGCCCGACACCAGGTTCTCCAGCGTCTTGTTGAACACGGTGATGCCCAGACTCATGTTTGGGCTCAGCAGATAGCCGGCGCCCACCTCGTAGGCGTTGCCCCGCTCGAAGGAGAGGGCGGGATTGCCCTGCCGGCGCACGTCGGTGCGCAGCGAGTCCCCGATGCTGGTGTCCAGGAAGTAGCGGAAGTCGGGCGGCTGCGCCACGCGGCCGAAATTGAAGCGCAGCGTGGCACGCTCCTCGGTGCCCGGCACGGGCAGCGCCACACCCACGCGCGGCATCAGGTTGATCTGCCACTCGGTGTCGATGACGGGGGAGAGGAAGTCCGTGCGATCCTCGGCGAACCCCAGCCCGGAGCGGAACGCCTCGGCGCGCAGCCCGAGCAGGATCGTGAAGTGGTCCTCCGTGAGCAGGCTGCCTTCCAGGAAGCCGCTCACCGTGGCCGGGAAGAAGCGCGCGTAGCTGGGTGAGGAACCGCCCAGATGCGCCTGCACCCGTTCGTAGCTCTCCACCCGGTAGAACTTGCCGGCGCCGCCCGCACGGAGCGCGCTGCCACCCTGATCGAGCACCTCCGCCAGCAGGTCCAGGCCCGCCATTTCGGTGCGCGTCCAGTTGGCGATGTGCGGCGTGCCCGTGGTGAAGAAGAGCCCCTCGGCGGCGCCACCGAAGGGCGTCCCCGGACCCGTGGCGGGCGCATCGTACCCGGGCACGGCGGTGGCCGCGGCCAGCTGTTCCTCGATCGGCCGGTGCACGAACGCCTCACCATGGAAGCGGAACGGCTGCACGCCGAAGCCAGCCACCCGCGTGCGTTCGGTGAACGTCCAGGGATCCAGCGCGCCCAGGTGGCGCTCCAGGCGCATGAGGCCCAGCCGCGCCGCCAGGTGCAGCGCGCGCTCGGTGCCGGGCCGGGTCACGTCCAGCTGGAGCGTGCCCAGCGTGCCGGTGAAGCGCTGCCCGAGCTGACCGGTGGCGTTGTACTTGAACTCGGGCGTGTAGAGCTCGCGCTGGTTGCGGTTCCTGAGCAGCGACACGGTGAGCCCGGCGCGCTCAGCCAGCGGCCGATCCAGCCGGCCGAACGCAATGAGCTTGTCCCCCCGCTGGTGCGGCAGATCGGCGCTGGTCCACGGGCAGCGCAGCCGCGCGTCCACGGACCGGATGAGCGCCGCCACCTCGTCCGAGGCGTCGCCGGGCTCCAGACAGGTGAGGCCGCGCGCGCGCGGCTCGGCGTCCGCCATGCCCTGTAGCAGCAGGTCGGTGAACAGCGTGGTGCCCTCCCCCAGGAAGGCCAGCGGTCCGCCCGCCGAGAGGGACGCGCCCGTGAAGCCGCTGGACGCCGCGGCCGGCGCCCAGCTGTCACTCAGCAGGCTGGCCCGCCCCTCCCACGCCTCGGTGGAGCCACGCCGGGTCACCAGGCTGACCACGCCCGAAAGCGCGGAGCCGTGCGCGGCCCCGAAGCCACCCGTCACCACCTCCACCTCGTGCAGCGAGGAGGGACTGAGCTCCAGGCCGAAGCCCTGCGTGGCGGCCTCGAACTGGTTTTTCAGCTCGATGCCGTCCACCACGTAGACCTCCTGGCCGCTACGCCCGCCGCGGAAGTGCCCGTCGGAGAC
Organism: Gemmatimonadota bacterium; assembly: GCA_040905425.1. Lineage (GTDB taxonomy): Bacteria > Gemmatimonadota > Gemmatimonadetes > Longimicrobiales > RSA9 > JBBDRO01. Next base: position 24,663 of record JBBDRO010000057.1, read on the forward strand.
GCCGGGGGCCAGCTCGATGGCGTCGGCGATCCGATCCATGGGCAGGGCGCGCAGCTCGCGGCCGCTCACCACCTCGTGCGTGGTGCTGACGTCGGGTTCGATGAGGCGGATGCGCTCGGCCGTGACCACCACGTTGCCGATGTCCACCGGCACGCGCTCCAGCGCCACGGCCACCTCGGCGGTGCGCCCGGCACGCACCGGCACGCGTTCCAGGATGACGGGGCGGAAGCCGATCAGCTCCACCCGCACACTGCGCTCGCCCGCGGGCACCGCCACGAAGAGGAAGCGGCCCTCCGCGTTCGTGACCATGCGGAGCGGCAGATCCACGATGCGGACGTCCGCACCCGCCACCGGCAGCCCCGTATCCCGCTCGGTGACCCGCCCCACCAGCGCACCGGTGCTCTGGGCCGCCGCCATGGCGGGCGCGGTGAGGAGGAAGAAGAGCAGCACGGACGCGCGGCCTGCACGCATGGTCACTCCGGTTCCGGGTTGGCGCGGCGGGCCCGGGAGGCCGGTCGCGACGGCGGCGGCGGCCCGCCCCTATCTGAACGCCTGCCGCACGCGCCCCGTGACGATAGCGCGAAGCGGCTGCGCGGGCTATCGCGGCCTGACGGGCCCACCCGCGAGGCCGCGCACCCCGGGCGGCCTAGCGCGCGCTCCCCCGTGAGCCGCTCGCCGCCGGGAAGGCCACGGTGGCCTGGAGGTAGGCAAAGTGCCAGGTCTCCCCGTCACCGCCGAGCCCGGCGAGCGGTGCGGCCGCGCCGTTGCGGAAGGCGCTGTAGCCGAGCAGCAGGGCGTGCGTGGGCCCCAGGGGGACCGGCAATGTGAGATCCAGCTCCCAGCCGAGCGCGCGCGCCTCCGCGCTGCTCTGCTCGGCCGCCGTCCAGAAGCGGTGCACGTCCACCTGCAGGGTATGGTCACCCACCGCGTTCAGGCGGCCGGTAGCCACGGCGTCGATCAGGCCCCGGTCCGCGGTGCGCCCGGCGGGATCCAGGAACAGGTCCAGGTAGCCGTACCACTTGTGGTTCGTGGCGTAGAGCGTGTTGAACGCCCCGTAGTTCCCATCCAGCGGATCCTCGTCACCGGACAGGTAATCCACGCCGGCGGACAGCCCCGTCAGCGCGCCCGCGGCGGCATCCCAGCTCAGGCGTCCGCCCGCGAACCAGGCGCCGATGTCCTGGTCCAGCGCCACGCCCTGGACCTGGTTGCCGGCCTGATAGGCGCCCTCCAGCCAGGCGTCGAACGCGCCGCCGAGCGCCACGTCCGCGCGGGCGCCCAGCGTGGTGCGGTCCACGCCGGTGAAGGACCTGTAGGTGGCGGCGCGGTCGTGCAGCAGCCACGCCTCGAGCGGTCCGCCGCCCACGGTGAGGCCGGCGAAGAGGTGGTCATCATCCTCCGCGCCTGCGCTGAAGCGCTCGCCCCGCTCCGCCACGGTGGCGGCGAAGACACTGAAGCAACGTCCTCCGTCCGGCGCGGCCACGTCCAGCCGCGCGCCGTCGAAGGAGCGGCCGGTGTTGGACCAGCCCACGGCGCCCACCAGCCGCTCATTGCCCAGGATCATCTCCTGGCGCCCGGCACGCAGCGTCAGCTGGCGGCCCAGCGCCGGCTGGACCAGTTCCAGATAGCCCTGGTGCAGGTCCAGCAGCTCGGCCGAGGCGTCGAAGGTGCTGCTCTCCTCACCGAAGACGCGGCTGTCCTGGAACTGGATCAGGGCGCGCGCGCCCTCGGCCAGCGCGGCCTGCACGCCCAGGCGCGTACGCAGGAGCGTGAACTGATCGAAGCTGCCGGTGGTGATCGGCCGCTCCAGCTCGTGCCGCACCCGCACCTCACCGCCGAAGCGAACACCGCTCTCCTGTGCCTGCAGCGCTACCGGCGGAGACGCGATGGTAAGGAGAGCACAGGCGAGCCAGGCGTTGCGCAGGGACATGGGGCCTCGTGGTTCTGGATGGACGTAGCCGGGCTTGCCGACCCGATCGGAGAGGACACTAAGGGCGGCCCCAGGCGGGCGCAGTCGGGAGATGCTTGTGATCGGGCGTGGGGGATCGGCTGACAGGGGCGCCCATGCCAACGGCGCCCCGGCCGGGTGGCCGGGACGCCGTGCGGCCGGCGCGCAGCGCGGCCGTTCAGGAGGCGGCAGCCGGAGCCCGGGCCACGGAGACCCCTGGCCGCGACCGCGCAGCCGCCGCTCAGGGCGTGGGCGCCGGCGCTCCGGGCTCCACCTTCTCGCGCCCGGGCTCGTAGGGATCGGGCATCCAGTCGGGCTGCTCGTCCCCCCGCTCGGGTGCCGCTTCCCGGCGCTCCTCGCGCTCGGGGCGGGGCGGCTCCTGGCCGGGGGCGCCGGGCACGGGGAGGGGCTGATCGGGTCGCGGGCCGGGGACGGTGGCCATAGGGTACCTCCTTCTCGACTGCTACAGGGCTCTATCTTACCTCATCATTCTGGCGCACGGCGCGTGCCAGCGGCGGGCACCGGCCGGGAGAGCCAGGGGCTGCCGCGCAGGCAGAAGCGGAGCGGCCAGTCCACGGCCCTGGAGATCCCCACGCGGGGGCAGGCCGCCACGTCACGCTCAGGCACCGGCTCGCCGGCCAGGATGCGGAGCGGCGGCGCGCCCAGTTCGTGACCGTCGAGCGTGCCCGTGATGGCGAACGCCTGCGTCAGCCGTCCCGGCCCGCGCGCCAGGTCGCGGTCGGCGGGGACGCGGCCGCCGCGGGCACGCCGCGCGCGCATGGCGGCCAGTCCCGCCACCGGCTCCACGGCCCGGATGAGCACCGCCGCGGGAAACTCCGTCTGGTCGGTCACGGCGTTGAGGCACCAGTGCACACCGTAGATGCAATAGACGTAGGCGCTCCCGGGCGCGCCGAACATGGCCTGGTTGCGCGGCGTGCGGCCGATGCGCTCTGCGGCGTGGGAAGCCGCGTCGTGCGGGCCCACGTAGGCTTCCGCCTCCACGATGCGCCCCAGCGTGTCCGCCCCGTCGAGCCGCGTATGCAGAAACGCGCCGAGGAGGTCACGGGCAACCTCCTCGGCGGGACGGGCGTAGAATGCCCGCGGTAACGGCGTGCGCCGGGTGGCGCCGGAGCTCACGACCCGGCCGGCTCACTTCCGGCACCGCCGTTGCCGGCCCCACCGCGTCCCCGGCCACCGCGCCGGCCGCCCCGTCGGCTCCGGCCGCTCGAGGGGGCCGCCGCACCGGCCGCGGGGTTGGCCAGCTCTTCCTTCCACGCCTCGATGATGCGGTCCCCGCGGCGGGGGCCCACCACCTCACGGACGCGCTCCGGCTGCTCCGTGAGCACGCGCGGCGCGTCCTTACCGAAGGCCTCGATGAGGTTCCGCACGGAGACCTCACCCACGCCCTTGTGCCGGACCAGGCGCGCCACCAGGGCGTCCGGATCCTGGTCGGGCACGGCACCGAACAGGTCGCGGTCGGGCGCGGCCGCCCGGGTGGCCGGCACGACGGCAGCGCCGGCGTCGGACCCGCCCCGCGCGGCCGGCTCGCCAGCTGTGGCAGGGGCTGCCGGCGTCTTGCCGGCCTTCCCCACGGCCTGTCCCGGCAGGATGGGCGGCGGGCCGTCCGCCGGCGCACCCCGGCTTGCCCCGCGCCGCCGGCCCGCGCCGGCAGGCTTTGCCGCCGTCCCCGGCGCCGCGGCGGCCGCGGGCTGCGCGGCCGGCTTCGGCTGCGCCTGCTCCGCCGGCTTCTCCGCGGCCTTCGGCTCCGGCTTCTCCGCCGCCTTCACCTCCGGCCGCACAGCCGGCTTCTCAGCGGGCTTCTCCTCCCGCTTCACCGGCTCCGCCGGCTTCTCCGCCGCCGCCTGGCGCCCACCACGCTCCCCACCGCCCCGGCGACCGCGCGGAGCCGCCTCCTCCTCCACGTCCTCCACCTGGCCCAGCATCACATCGTAGTTGCCGCTGTCCACCTTGCGCAGGTTGATCACCTCGGCGTCGTGCGCCTGGCGCAGGAAGCGACTGAACTTGCTGAAGCCGAAGGCGCTCTCGTCCCACCCGGGCTCCAGCTCCAGCATGCGCCGTTTGAGGTCCGAGTCCCGCACCGCGCCGCCTGGCTCCTCGATGGATTCGAAGGCCGCCTTGCGCAGCAGGTCGTAGGCGCCCTGCAACCCTTCCCGCGACCGGCCGGTCGAGCGCTCGGCGGCCGGCTGGGCGGAACGCTCATCCCGCGACCGCTCGGCGGCGGGCGGCGCTTCACGCCGCTTCTCCTCCGCGGCGGGCTCGGGGGCCGGCCGGCCGCGCGCCGGCCGCGCTTCCTCCGCGGCGGGGGGCTGGGCGGCGGCCTGGTCTTCCGCCTTCGCTTCGGCCTTCACGGGCGCCGGCCGCTCCCGCTCACCGCGCCGCGAACGTCCACGCCCGCCACGGCTGCCACTCCGGCGTGGCTCGTCTCCCGCGCGCGGCTCGCCGGCCGGCTCCACCTCGAACTGGCCGTTCTCCATCTTGTTGAGGCGGATGATGCCGCGGCTGGCGGCCTCCTGGACGAAGCGGTTGAACTTGGTGAAGCCGGCGTCCTTCTCGTCGAAGCTGGGATCCAATTCCACCATGACCTGCTTCATGCGGTCCGAGCGCATCACGTCATTGTTCTGCTCCATCTGACGGATGGCCAGCTCCACCAACTCCCATGGATCGTGCGCCGTGGCGGCGGCGTCCTGTTCGCTGGTGCGCGTGAGCCCGGTGAGCGCGGAGTACGAGTAGTACTCGTCACAGTTCTGTACCAGCAGGTCGGAGGCCGACTCCCGGATGCCCACGCCGATGACGTACTTGCCGTACTCCTTCAGCTTGAGCACCAGGCTGCTGAAATCGGAGTCTCCCGAGAGCAGGATGATGGTGCCGATCTCGGGGCGGCTGAAGACCAGCTCGATGGCGTCGATGGCCAACCGGATGTCCGTGGCGTTCTTCTTCGAGCTGCCGTAGGCGGGCGCGAAGATGAGGTCCACGGAGGCCTCGGAGAGCGGCACGATGTACTGCGGGTAGCGGCGCCAGTCCGCATAGGCGCGCTGCACCGCCACCTTGCCCTTGATGATGTCACTGTTCAGGAGGCTCTTGAGCTCCTTGGTGAGATCACTGCGGATCCCCATGGTGACATTGTCGAAATCAATGAGGAGCGCCGCGTGCGGAGCGTTGGACGGGAGCTTCCCGGCCTGGGGAGCCCGATGCATCGGAGTGTTCATGTCTCGCGTTTCCTGTGGTGTGCCGCGCGGCATCGTTGCCGGCGGCCGGCGCGAGGCCCCTTCCCTTCCTCGCGGCCGGCGGATGCGTCGGGGGGCGCCGCGATCCTGCCGCGGTGTGCCCCCGACGCCCTCCCGCGGGTCGCGGAACGGGCGAAGGAGCTTCGCAATCTGTTCTCGTGTGATCCGGGCGGCGCACGCCGCGCGGAAGCGACGAGGGCTGAGAGCGCACCGTGCGTTCCGCGCCGTCGTCGCTTTGCTACGTTTCCGGCGGCGTTATGGCCGCCGGCTTGATTCCTCGGCGCTGACCATGCGGGCCAGCTCCACGCGGCGCACCTTGCCGCTGCCGGTGTGGGGAAAGGACTCGAAGAAGCGCACGATGTCCGGCACCTTGTAATCGGCCAGCGCGCTCCGGCACCAGTCCTTGATCTCCTCACCCGTCACGATGGCGCCCTCCACGGCCACGATGCAGGCGCACACCGACTCGCCGAGCACCTCGTGGGGCAGCCCCACCACCACCACGTCCAGGACCGCCGGGTGCGCATGCAGGCGGTCCTCCACCTCGCGTGGGTAGACGTTGAACCCACCGCGGATGATGAGTTCCTTCCTGCGGCCCACGATGTGGAGGTAGCCCTCCTCGTCGATGAGCCCCAGATCTCCCGTGAGGAAGAAGCCGTCCTCGTCGAACGCCTGCGCCGTCTCCCCCGGCTGCCGGTAATACCCCTTCATGACGCCGGGGCCGCGCACCGCGATCTCCCCCAGGCTCTCCACCGGGAGGATGCTGCCGTCCAGGTCCAGCACCCTGACATCCGTGCCCTCGACGGGCTTGCCCACGGTGAAGACCTGCTTCTCATTCGAATCGTCGGGGCGCGTCATGGCCACGGTCGAGCCGGTCTCGGTGAGCGAGTAGCCCACCAGCAGGTTCGGGCACAGCTCGGCGCGAATGCGCTTCACCAGTTCGTCCCCGATCGGGGCACCCGCCACCACGCCAACCCGGAGCGAGCCCAGGTCCCGCCGCAGCCGGTCCTCCTCACGCATCTCGGTGATGAACACCGTAGGCACCCCGTAGTGCACGCTCACGCGGTGCCGCTCGATGAGCTCCAGCGCCTCCGCCGGCTGGAACTGCTCCTGGAGCACCAGGGTGGCGCCGGCCAGCAGCGTGCCGATGATGCCCGGTCCGAGGCCGAAGACGTGGAAGACCGTGGTCACACCAAAGACAATGTCATCCGCGGTGAGATCGATGGCGTCCGCCGTGCGCGCCGCCGTGCTCAGCAGGTTGCGATGCGTCAACGACACGCCCTTGGGCTTGCCCATGGTGCCGGACGTGTAGAGGATGGCAAAGACGTCTGCCTCCGGGTCCACATCCAGCTCCGGCAGCTCCCGGCCCTCCCCGCTCGACAGCAGGTCCTCGAACTGGTAGATGCGGTCGTCGTACCAGAGGTCCGCTTCCCCCACCGTGACCAGGAACTGCAGGTCGGGCAGCGAGGTGAGGAAGCCCTCGAAAAGCTGCAGGTAGTCTGTGTCGTTGAACGTCTCCGCGCTCACCACCACCGTGGCCTCGGAGTGCCGCAGCATGTACTGCAGTTCCGGCACCGTGAAGAGCGGATTCAACGGCACGATCACGGCGCCCAGCCGGGCCGCCGCGAACATCGAGATGACGAACTCCGGCCAGTTGGGCAGGTCCAGCGCCACGCGATCGCCCGGTTCCACGCCCAGTTCGTGGAGCGCGGCGGCCAGTGCGTCGGCCCGCGCGGCGATCTGACCGTAGGTGAGGCGGCGGTCCCCATAGATGAGAAACGGCCGGTCGGGATGCTCCGCCGCCCGCTCTTCGAGAACCCTGCCTACCGATCGGCCAGCCGCGCGCTCCTCGAGCGCCATCAACCCTCCCTGCCGTCCGTGGCCGTCATGCGGCCGCCGAGGGCGAAACCGATTCCACCATCGAACGGGAGAACATAGCGGCGGCGCAGGGGGGCGTCAAACGTCCGAGGCCTCACCAGATAACGCGTCCGCGCGCCATTTCAGCGCGGTTTGCAGGTGCTTTTCGTCGAGCTCCAGCGTCCAGCCGCCGTCCGTGGCCCGCGCCATCCGGCCGGCGGCGGCGGGCAGCGCGTAGCGGGCCCTGCCGCCCCGCCCCTTCTTGTCCGTGGCGGTGGCCGCCAGCACCGCGCCGGGGTCCGTACCGGGCGGCGGCGCCCCCGGCAGCCCCAGGCGGGTGAGCAGGCGCGCCAGGCGGTCCGCCGTGCCCGGCTCCGTGTGGCCCGCGGCCTC
>JBBDRO010000058.1:0-4245 GCA_040905425.1 Gemmatimonadota bacterium
ACGCGGCGCCGGTGAGCCGGATGGGCGTCGTCGCTTACCTCCGTTGGACCCATCCGGGCCGGCGCAGTATCTTGCCCCTACGAACCTCACCCATGAACCCGGCGCCGCCCGCCCTCCTCTGGCACGCTGCCACGCCGCGGCGCCCGCACAGCTCCGGGAGACCCGCATGCCCCATCTCCGCGCGCGGCCGAGCGCCGCCCTGGCTGCCTGCCTCCTCCTGCTCGGCGCGCCGCTGGCCGGCCAGGAAAAAAAGGTCCTCACGCTGGATGACTACGGCCGCTGGAGTCGCGTCACCTCAACCAACATCTCCGCGGACGGGCGGTGGGTAAGCTACGCCTACGCGCCGAACGAGGGGGACGCCACGCTCTTCCTGCGGGAGCTGTCCGGCACGCGGGTGGACACCATCGCCGTGGGGTCGTCGCCGGCCTTTTCGGACGATGGGGAGTGGGCTGCGTACTACACCAGCCCCGTCGAGGAGGAGGCGGAGAAGCTGCGCGAGGCGCGGAAACCGGTGCCGCGGACGCTGCACGTGAAGGCGCTGGACGGGGCCTCGACCCACTCCTGGGAGGACGTGGCGGGCTACACCTTCAGCCCGGACAGCAGGTGGGTGGCCGTGCAGAAGCGCCCGGCAGAGGACGCCGAGGGGGACGGCGCCGATATGCTGGTGGTGGAGCTGGCCACGGGCACCACGCGGCATGTGGGCAGCGTTTCCGCCTACGCCTTCCCCGAGGAGCGTTCGGTGCTGGCGTACGTGGTGGACGCCGCGGACGCCGCGGGCAACGGCGCTTACGCGCTGGACCCCGAGGACGGCCGGATCGTGGTGCTGGATTCCTCGCCCCTGACCTACGAGCGGCTCACGTGGAGCCAGGACGGCACCCGGCTGGCGGTGCTGAAGGGGGAGCAGCCGGAGGATAAGGAAATCCGCGAGAACGTGCTGCTGGTCTTCACGGACGTGCTGGGCTGGAGCCCGCGCACGATCACCTATGACCCGCGCGCGGACGCGGGGCTGGATGAGGGCGTCACCGTGAGCGAGTTCGGCAATGTCAGCTTCAGTGACAGCGGCGAGCGCGTGTTCGTGGGGCTGAAGGCGCAGCGCGACGAGCTGGAGGACGGGGACGACCCGCGCGCCGACGTGGACGTCTGGCACTGGCGGGACGAGACGGCCCAGAGCATCCAGATGCAGCGGCTGAACCAGCTGCGGCGCGCCACGCACAGCGCCGTCTTCCACCAGGACGGGGAGCGGCTGGTCACGCTGGCCGATGAGGACATGCCGAGCGTCAGCCTCACGGCGGATGGGGACGGCCGCTACTGGATCGGTCGCGTGGACGGGCCCTACCGGGGCGAGGTGAGCTGGGGCGGCAGCCGCGCCGACTACGTGCGCGTGGACCTGGAGACCGGCGAGCGGAGCCCCATGATGCGCGGCATCGGTCGCACCATGGGGAGCTCCCCCGATGGACGCTGGTTCCTCTTCCTGGAGGATGAGCGGGTCATGGCGCGAGACCTGACCTCCGGAGAGAGCGTAAATCTCACCGCATCCTCCGGCGTGGACTTCATCGACCGCCAGGATGACCACCCCTACGAACTGCCCACGCACGGCGTGGCGGGCTGGACGGATGACGGCAGCAGCGTCCTCCTCTACGACCGCTTCGACCTGTGGCGCGTGCCGCTGGACGGCGGACCGGCGGAGAACCTGACCGCCGCCATGGGCGCGCGCGACCAGGTGCGCTTCCGGCTGGTGCGGCTGGATCCGGAGGAGGAGACCATCGACCTCACGGAGCCGCAGCTCCTCTCCGCGTACGGGGAGCGCACCAAGAAGACGGGGTGGTTCACCCTGGCGGCGGACAAGGCACCAGCGCCGCTCATCTGGGAGGACCGGGCGCTGGGCTCACTGCGCAAGGCGGCGGATGCCGACCGTGTCATCTTCACGCGCGGCACGTTCGTGGAGTTCCCCGACGTGTGGACCAGCTCGCTGGACTTCTCCGACCCCGTGCGCGTCACCGACGCCAACCCGCAGCAGGCGGAGTACGCCTGGGGCCGCCGCGTACTGGTGGGCTTCACGGACCGGCGAGGCAATAAGCTGCAGGCCACGCTCACCCTGCCCGCCGGCTACCAGGAGGGGCGCCGCTACCCCATGCTCGTCTACCACTACGAGCTGATGAGCAACCGGCATCACAGCTATTCCATGCCCACCTACGACGACCGCCCGCACATGTCCACCTACGCCAGCGACGGCTACCTGGTGCTGATGCCGGACATCGTCTACACGGAGGGGCGGCCGGGCAGCTCCGCGCTGGACGACCTGACCGCGGCGGTCCAGAAGGTCATCGACCTGGGCTACGCCGATCCGGAGCGCATCGGCCTGCAAGGCCACTCGTGGGGCGGCTACCAGTCCTCCTTCGTGGTCACCCAGACGGACATGTTCGCCGCCGTGGTGACCGGCGCGCCGCCCACCAACCTGATCAGCTTCTACAACGAGCTCTGCAAGAGTTCCGGCAGTGTGCAGCAGGGGATCATGGAGCGCGGCCAGGTGCGCATGGGCACCACGCCCTTCGAGGACTTCGAGCTCTACCTGAGCCAGTCACCCCTCCATCACGCCGGCAAGATCCAGACGCCCTTCCTCATCCTGCACGGCACGGAGGACGGCGCCGTGGACTGGCACCAGGGGCTGGAGTACTTCAACATGGCCAAGCGGCAGGGTAAGAACGTCATCCTGCTTTCCTATCCGGGGGAGGGGCATCACCTGGGCCGCAAGGAAAACCAGAAGGACTTCCAGGTGCGCATGAAGCAGTACTTCGACCACTACCTGAAGGGCGCACCCATGCCGAAGTGGATGGCCGAGGGCGTGGACCAGGTGGACAAGGGGCGGTACTAGCGGACGGGGAAGAACGGTCTGAGGGGAGGCGCGCGGCAGAGCGCAGGCCTGGCCGGCGCGCCGCCCCGGTGGCGGGCGCCGGCGGACCCCGCACCGATCCTGCCGCTGCGGGGCGCCGGCGGAGCCTACTGGACGCGCGTACTCCGGAACGTGCCGGGCACGCGCTCCTCACCCGCGTCCGTGCGGTAGGTGGTCACCACGTTGCCGACCAATGTGCCGTTCTGGATCACGCCCGCGGTCCGTGCGCTCACCATGACGCCGGGACGCAGTATGCTCTCGTACTCCTCCGAGACCATGATCACGCTGTCGCCGACGACGCTCACCTCCAGTGGAATTCCGGGCCTGCCCTCGAGCGACATGGTCCAATCGTCCCCAGCGGCGCTGCCGCCAATGGTAGCCGGAACGGGTTCCTCGACGCCTTCGAGCGTCACGACGGTCTCCCACGTGCCGGCCACGTCGGCGAGCGTCATGGGAGCGGCGGATTCTTCTGCCGCGGGTGTTTGAGCGTCCGGCATGTCAACGTCGGATTGCTCGTCTGCGGTGCCGCAACCGGCGAGCAGCGCGGCGACCAGGAGCGGGGGAATTGAGCGCATGGCCTCCTCCGGGGAGCGATCAAGGACGAGTGCGACCACGGCCCGGTAGGTCCAGGTGCCGCGACGCATTCGCTCTGAGGATACGCGCCACAGCGCGCCGGGGCAATGCAGGCCGCCGCGGCCAAAATCAGGCGCTGCCCCGCACGGAATCGGGCTCTTCCCGGCTGTCGAGGCGGGTCCGGGATCGTAGCATCCATGCGGGCGCGCGGGTTGCAGCAAACGCCAGCGCGCATGATCGACCCCTTGCACACGGGAGGCGCCATGTCCGATAGCAGCGCCGGGCTGAACCGGCTCATCGCCGACGGGATCGTCCTGTACCAGAAGCTGCGCCACTACCACTGGCACGTGGAAGGCAGCGAGTTCTTCCGGCTCCATGAGAAGTTCGAGGAGCTCTACCGCCATCTGAACGACGAGGTGGACGCCTGGGCCGAGCGCCTGCTCATCGTGGGCGGCGAGCCCATCCACACGCTCCGCCGGGCTCTGGACGAGACGGGCATCCAGGAGGACGAGTCGCTCCCTGCCGCCCGCGCCATGGTGGAAGCCATCGTGGCAGACTTTGAAAGCATGCTGAAGGCGGCGGGCAAGGTCATCGCGGACGCCGAGGACGTGGGTGACCGCGGCACCGCCAACCTGCTGGATGACAGCCGGGACTGGCTGGAAAAGGAGGTCTGGATGCTGCGGGCCTGGCTCAAGGAGACCGAGAAGCCCGCCTGGATCGGCTGAGCGCCGAGCGGGGCGGGGGGGGGGGGGGGGGGGGGGGGGGGGGGGGGGGGGGGGGGG
>JBBDRO010000058.1:4255-7682 GCA_040905425.1 Gemmatimonadota bacterium
GCGCTGGCTGCCCTCCCCCGGCTCCCGCCGCGGTCGCACCAGCGGCTATGCGGCGCTCTCGTCGCCGTGGCCCCGCCGAACCCCCCCCAAAGAAAAACGGCACCCCGTGTGGGATGCCGTCTCTCTGAAAACTCGACACGGACGGGCGGTCAGGTCCCTCCCTCCCGAAGAACCACGAGCCATCCCGCCCGCGCGAGACCGATGCGCTGACTGCTCGCACCGTCGATGAACAAGATGGCATGCGGGACGGGCCGGGTCTGTCGGGAGAACCCCCAAATCGTTGTGGGGAAGGGCCCGAAGATCCTCTTTGACTCTTCGGCGTCCAGAGCGCCTAGGCGGGCGAACAGGAGCGCCGGTGGTCGTACGGGCGCTGCTGGGAGGGTCCCGGTGTGGTGATGCTCGGGCTCCCGGCGGTGTGCGGCGCGTGGTTGAGCCAAAATATTGTATAAAGTATTTTGGCTCAACCACGCGCCAAGTCGGCCGAACCTGACGAGTCTCCGGACCGGTATGACTCCCGCCTCCCGTGCCTCAGTTCACGAACACCACGGGCGACTCGTTGCCGTTCGGCGCCACCGCGGCCACGCCGAACAGGTAGTTGTCCACGTTGATGTTCTCCACCGTGAAGCGGTCCACGTTGCCCACGTAGACCCAGTCGGTCCACTGCGGCTCGGTGGTGAGGCGCCAGTAGACCTTGAAGCCGGCCAGATTGATGGCGTTCTCCGGCACGGTCCAGCGCACCTGCGCGGAGGCGCTGTTGGCGCCGCCGAGGCGGCCGCCCTCGGGGGGCGGCGGGGCCCAGGCCATGGAGGCCAGCGTGATGGCGTTCACCGCGGTCAGCTTGGCCGCGTAGTCGAACTCCACCTCCTCCAGCACGTCGCCATACTCCACGCCGTCCTCCACGCGGATGTCCTGGTGCTGCCGGTTGTAATCCTCGTGCGCCTCCATGATGCGCACCGCCGGGAAGCCCACGTCGTTGAAGGGCCGGTGATGCCCGCCGCGGCCGAAGCGGTCCAGCCGGTAGATCATCATGGCGTTCAGATTGGTCAGGTACTCGTCCGTGAGCCGCGCCACGTAGCGCGCCACCTGCCGCGAGGGGCCGTCCACCTCCCCGCCGCGGGTGCGCCGCCGGTTGTGGTCGCTGAGCTCGTCGGTGGCGGGGACCGGCTCCGAGAAGACGCGGAAGGTGGTGTTGTCCTCCACGCCGTCGATCCCCTGCGTGTTGCCGATCATGTCATTGTTCAGGACGGCCTCGATCTGCCAGCCCTCCTCGAGCGCCACGGCGGCCATGTGCTGCCCGCCCCACAGACCCTGCTCCTCACCGGAAAGGCCCGCGAAAACAATGGACTTTGGGAAGCGGTACTGGGTGAGCACCCGGGCCGTCTCGATGGTGCTCGCCATGCCGCTGGCGTTGTCATTGGCGCCGGGCGCGTCCGTCTCCGCATCGGAGCCGCCCGAGGCGCGCGAGTCGATGTCGCCCGACATGATGACGTAGCGATCCGGGTACTCGGTGCCGCGCAGCACCGCCACCACGTTCACCACCCAGGTGTCCTGCGGGATGCGTGAGCTCTCGGCGGCGGTGACCAGGTTCCGCTGATAGAACACCTCCAGGCAGCCGCCGCAGGCGGCGGAAATGGCGTCGAATTCCGCCTTGATCCAGCGCCGCGCCGCGCCGATACCGCGCGTGTCGGAGAGGGTGTCGGAGAACGTGTTGCGCGTGCCGAAGCCGGCCAGGCGCGTGATGTAGGCCTCGATGCGCTCCTCCGACACGGCGTCCGCGATGGCGTAGAGGCGCGCGTCGCGGGCCGGGGGAACGGGTCCGGCCTCGGCCGGTATCTGGGCGCCGGCCGTGGCCGGCAGAGCCAGCGTGAGCATGCTGACAGCGAGCGCGCGACGGATGCTCGTCACGGCGGTACCTCCGGAGACTGAGTGCAACGATCGGGTAACCCTCAGAATGGGACGCGGGGCGCGGATCCGCAAAGGTTCCCGCCCCGCCCCCGCCCTTACTGCACCGTCACCGAGATGGGAAAGGGTCCGAAATCCGCGTGCCCCTCCTGGATGTGGAAGAGCTGCGGCCGGATGGCCGTACTGCCGGCGGCGGACGCGGTGAGTGTGCCCGTGAACGCGCTGCTGCTGCTGTAGGTCAGCACCGTACCATCGTCGGAGGAGATCTCCAGACGGTACTCGTCGTCGCGGATCTCCATGACCACGCCCTGGTCGTCCCGAAACTCCACGCTCACCTCGTACGCTCCCACGGGCAGGATCAGCGGGTTCGGCGTGTAGCTGCCGTTGTCGGAGACGGTCACCAGCGTGCCGCCCAGGTTGAGCTGCATCTCCTGGGGCAACTCCTCGTCGTGCGGTTCCACCGTATCGCCCCCGCACCCTGCCAGCAGCACGGCCAGCGGGAGGGCGAGGGCCATAACGGCGGTGCGACGGCGTAGCGTATTGAACATGAGCAATCTCCTCGTGAGTGACCAATGCTAAAGTGGCGCTTCAGAAGCTCAGACGATACAGCAGACTGAGGTTGCGGCCGGGCTCCGGCATGATGTCCTTGATGCGCGAGGTGTGGCTGCGATATTCGGCGTCCGTGGCGTTGTCCACCCGCAGCGTGATGGCGTGCACCCGCCCGCCGTCCTCCAGCCGCACGCCGCCGGCCAGCCCGAGGACGGCGTAGGCGGAGGTGGGCGCTTCGAAGTCACCCGTGCGCCCCTGCTCGGCCGCCATGCGCGTCTCCGCCTGGGCGAACCAGCGCGTGCGATCGTAGCGCAGCGCCAGGCGCCCGTTCAGCGGCGGTATGAGCGGCGGGTACATGGACGCCTCTACGAAGGTCGTGTCCGTGGGCTCGATGATGGGGATGGGCGCACGCTCGGACGTGAACTCTGCGTTTACAAGCGACGCCGTTCCGCTGGCCACGAACCGCCGCGTCACGCTCCACTCCACTTCACCTTCCATGCCCCGGAAGAGGGCGTCCTCGTTGGTGTACTGGAAGCGCGGACGGCCGCCCTGGCTGCCCAGCTCGGCGCGCCCCCGGCTCGAGGGGAAGACGTAGTTGTCCAGGCGGTTCCAGAAGGCGGCCACCTCCGCCTGCACGCGCTGGGTGTTGTAGCGCAGGAAACCGTCCAGCCCCATGCCGGTCTCGTGGCCCAGGCGCGGGTCCCCCACGTCGAAGGAGTTGGCGGCCAGGTGCGGGCCGTTGCTGTAGAGCTCGTTGAAGTCCGGCGTGCGGTAGGCGCGCGCCACGCTGGCCCCCGCGCGCACAGAGGGCGAGACCAGCCAGAGGACCCCCATGGATCCAGACACCGAACCGAAGGTGCGCTCCCGCACCGGCACGCGCTCACCGCCCACGCTCACGAACGCCGTGGTATCCCGCGGCACGTAGCGCGCCCAGTCGTAGCGCGCCCCCCCCAACGCCCCCCCCACCCCCCCCCCC
>JBBDRO010000058.1:7692-28870 GCA_040905425.1 Gemmatimonadota bacterium
GCGCGCGCCCACCTGGGCGCGCACGTCCCCCGACCCGATCTCCTCCACCACGTAGCCGGCCAGCGTGTAGTCGTAGGTGGACGGCGTGCGCAGTGAGCCACCGGTGCGGATGTCCCGGTACTGGCCCCGGAAGCCCAGCGCGCCCTCGGTGAAGGGACCCCGCACGCCGTGCCGCGTAATGGCCTCGGCGGCGCCCAGGCCCTGCGTGAACGTGGTCCCCACGGAGCCCTGCTCCTCAAACTCCGTGTGGTGGTAGTCCGTGTAGGAGGTGCGCAGCTCCACGCCGTCCACGAGGCCCTCGGTGTGGAGCTCGCCCTCGGCGCGCACGTTGTGGCGGCGCATGGCCACCGTGACGCCGTCCTCGTGCCCGCCCACGAAGCCGCCCGGAATGCCGTACTCGTTGTCGTAGAAACGATAGGCGGCGCCGCCATGGGCATCCTCACCGATGTAGGCCGCGCCCGCCGACAGGTTGACGTTGCGCACGCCCGTGTTCTCCAGGTCGCCGGCCGGCGTGGCCATGTCCCCGCTCGCGCGGTAGGTGGCCTCACCGCGCAGCGCCAGCCGTCCGAAGCCCGTGGTGGCATAGCCGCCGGCCGAGATGCCCGAGTTCACGCTGGTGCCCTGCACGCTCATGACGCCATGGACGTCCGACGGCAGCACGCTCGGCACCTCATCCCGCACCACGTTCACCACGCCCCCCAGCGCGCTGCTGCCGTAGATCAGGGACATGGGCCCGCGCACCACCTCGAAGCGCTGCGCGGAGAGCGCCTCCACCGCCACCGCGTGATCGGCGGAGGTGGAGGACATGTCACCGGTGCGGGCGCCATCTTCCAGGATGAGGATGCGATCGCCGCCCAGGCCCCGGATGATGGGCCGTCCCGTGTTGGCGCCCATGCCGCTCACCGACACGCCGGGCTCCGACTGCAGCGTGGCCGCCACCGTCAGATCCAGCTTGCGGTCCAGCTCCGCGCCCGACACCACCGTGGTAGGGCTCAGCATGTCCCGCCCGGCGCGCGCGCCGATCGTACCGGTGACCACCAGCCCGCCCAGATCGAAGACGGTGACGCCGAGCCCGATACGGACGCGTACGGTCTCCCCCGCCACCACCGTGACGTCCCGCGTGGTGGAGGCAAACCCCAGGCGGTCCACCGAGATCTCGTAGCGGCCCGGCGTGAGGCTCACGAAGTGGAAGCTGCCGTCCCCGTGCGAGAACTCCGTGCGCCCCCCCTCGCCGAGCTGGACGAGCGCGCCCACCACTGGCGCGCCGCTGACGGAATCCACCACCGTGCCCTGGATGGTGCCCGTGGTACGCTGGGCGGCAACGGGCGCGCCGAACATCACGAGCAGCACGACAACAACGGGTACCGGCGCGAGCCGGCTGATACGAAGACGCATAGGAATCCTGGCTGACCTGGGCAGTGAGCGGCGCCATCGTAGCGCCGCCGATCCGTTGGTGCGGCGGGGTAGCCGCCGGGGTCAGCCGAGGGGCGGCGCGCGCGCGCCCGGCGCCGCCACGTGGGCGGCGGACGGGGACAGCGCGCTACGGGCGGGGATCTCGAAGACGGCGTGCGGCGCGGCCACGGCCAGGTGCGCGGCCGACGCGGCAGCCACGAACGGCTCCCGCGTGGCGTTCAGGACCTGGCAGAAGGCATTGTGGTGGGCGGCATCGCAGTCCGCGTCGCCCGCCCCGCTGACGTGCTCCACGGCAACGAGCGCGCGCCCCTCCGAACCGGCATCCGCCAGCGGCAGCAGCCCCGCCACCAGGAGGTGGAGGAGCAGGATCGCGGCCGCGGTGGTCCGCAGGGTCAGGGTTCGAGACTGCGTTCGGATGATGTCCGGGGTTCAGGGCAGACGTGACGCTCCGCCGCCTGTATTTGTATACAACACTCCTCTACCGCGCAAATCGGTCGATTGTTCCTGGCGTCGAGGGCTACCCGGGGCGTCCCGGTATGACGTTGCAGGAACGGGGCCGCACGAACGACGCCGCGCGCAGGGCTCCCGCCAGGAGGCCCGACAACGACCACAACGCCACACCTCTGCCTGGCCGACTCGATTCCAGGCCGGTTCGTGTCGTGACGGGGCGACAGACGGTGCGCCTGGGACTTTCAGGAGGGGGCAAGCTGCGCACGACCCTCGAGGCGACGGCCGGCATTGGTGGTCTCCCTCAGGGGAATAGATCGGCCTCCGGCGCGAACAGGCGCTGGGTGTAGCGGAGGAGACCCACCACGTAGACCACGGTGCCCAGCAGGATGAGCGGCAGGACGACCTGCCCCGGCAGCCGGATGGGCACGGGCGCCCCGTTGCTCTGCAACACCACGTGCATGGCCAGCAGGAAGACCAGGTTCATGTACGCCAGCGTGAGGTCCATGAGAACGCCTCCGCGGCGGAGCATCTCCTGCCGGCGCGCGGGCGTCTCCAGCCACCAGGCCTTGTGCGGCACGTTGAGCGCCGAGGGGCCGAGGCGTAGGAGCGCGGGAAGGAGCAGGTTCAGCCCCACCACCAGCACCGCCATGAAAACCAGGAAGCCCCCCCGCTCCATCCAGCCGTCGGGTGTGCCGTCCAGCGCGAAGTGCGTGGCCGGGCGCTCCGGCATCGTCAGATAGCCCACGATGCCGTAGGCCCCGAGGGCCGCCAGCGACAGCACCGTGACGAGCCGCGCGCGGCGGCGCGCGCGTTCGCCAGGGGTGGGCATCGTCATATCCAGCGGGCGGGCATCATCTGGCGGAACGTCATATCCGGCGGGGCTGCGTGACATCCGGCAGGGGCCCCATCAGACGAAGAGGGCGCGGCCGTCGTGGCTCAGCAGCACCCAGAAGGTGTAGATGCCCAGGACCGTGCCGAGGGGCGGATTGAAGAGGTTCAGGAAGCCCAGGATGAGGCCGCCCACGCGCGCCCACCCGGCCCGCTGCAGGAGGCCGAT
The DNA here is from genome assembly GCA_040905425.1 of Gemmatimonadota bacterium. Classification (GTDB taxonomy): domain Bacteria; phylum Gemmatimonadota; class Gemmatimonadetes; order Longimicrobiales; family RSA9; genus JBBDRO01. The sequence goes on from JBBDRO010000058.1 coordinate 10,613, forward strand.
CCCCACGATGAGGTTGGGCAGCGCCAGGGCGGCGGCGATGGTGGCCACGATGCCCAGGATGCCCATGGTGAGGAAGCCGTCGCCGCCAGCGGCCAGAAAGCTCACGAGCGCGCCGACGCCCAGCACCAGGGCGGCGGCCAGGAGCCCGAGCAGTCCCAAGCCTATGTAGAGCCAGCCGAGTACGGTGACGTGCGTGCGCATCAGGATTCACCGCTTCCGGCGCTCTCCCCCACGGCGTGGATGAGCGCTTCCATGTGGTCCAGGTAGGCGCGGAGCGCCTCACGCCCCGCGGGCTCCAGCGTGTACTCGGTGCGCGGCACACGGTCCTCGAAGCGTTTGGTGCAGGCCACGTAGCCTCCCTCCTCGAGTTTGCGCGCATGGGCGCTCAGGTTGCCGTCGGTGATGTCCAGCAGCTCCTTCAATTCGTTGAAGGTGAGCCGTTCGCTCACCGCCAGGGCGCTCACGATGCCCAGCCGCACCCGTTCGTGGATGAGCCGGTCGGTGGCCACGCCGCCCAGCGCCCGCCGCACCTGGCGGGTCAGCGGAGGCACGGGCGCCTCGCCTTCCTGCTGCCTGCGCGCTTCACCCACCGTGCCTCCTCATCAGAAGTGCCCCGAAGCCCACGTGCAGGCCGCCGAAGCCCACCGCCAGGAGCGGATCGCCCCACGCGGGAAGGAATGCGGCCAGCCCGCCCAGGCCCATGAAGGCCATGCCCATGAACTGCACCGGGCGCACCGAGTGCGCACCGGCATTGGCCACCGCCGCACCGTAGAGCAGGAGCCAGACGGCCGGCACCAGCGCCGGCGCCCCCGCCGCCAGCAGCGCCGCGCTCAGCACCCCGCCCGCCACCATGGGCGGCGCGAACGCCAGCAGGAACCGGCGCGCCGGCGGCGAGCCCAGCGGCGTGCCCACGCGCCGGCCCTTGCGAGCGCTGGTGGCCACCGAGATGGCGGCCGCCAGCAACAGCTCACCCGCCCAGACCGCGCTCCAGTCCGCCACCGTGGCCTGGGCGGCGGCCAGCGCCGCCGCGGCGGCGGCAGTGAGCCCGGCAGCCACGAACCCGGCGCCGGACACGCCCGTGAAGGAACCGGTGCGCTCCATGGCGGAGCGGATGTAGTCCAGATTGGCGGCGGCACGGTCGTGCAGTGCCGGCGTGCGTGATGAACTCTCCATGTGTCTCATGATCGCTCGGCCCGGGCGCTGGGGCAAGCACTCTGCAAGGCAAAGGCGGTTGGGATCGTTGGCGGACGCGTGGAGGTAGCGGGGAGCCTACCGCTTACAGGTAGCTAATGCTCTTCCGCCCCCTCGTGCTCCACCAGGATGCCGGCCACGATACGCACGAAGGCATCGACCGGCTCGAGCCCGCGGAGCGCCGTGACGGCGCGCTCCAGGTCGAGGCTCACGTATTCGTGAACGATGATGTTGCGGAAACCGGGCAGCAGGGCCAGCTCATCGATGAGTTCGGGCGAGAATTCGCTATACGCCTCCAGGGCGCGCACGGCCTCCGTATAATCCTCGAATCGCCGTCCTTTGCGCCCGGCCAGTTCACCGGCAATGTCGATGACCAGTTGCGCAACGGTGAGGAGCGAGAAGAGCACGTCATTGTGCAGGGAAAGGTTGTTCCGTAACGCCGCTGCGTCGGGGACGCGCTCGCGCAGGGCGTGCAAGTGCAGCAGGTGACGCCGGAGCTCTGCCAGCCGTTCTACCAGGTAGGTCACCGCCGGAGCGCGTCCAGCTTGGTACGCCGTACACGGCGCAGGAAGATGTCCAGGTCCGCGGCGCGAAGCTGGATGTCCCGGACGTACGCGTGGTCCGCCGCCGCATCTGCGCAGTGGACACGTTGACCGCGCACCACCACGGCTCGGCCCAGTTCCGGCGGGGCATCGTTGAGGATCACCACGTCCACGTCATTCCGGTCGAGCACATCTACCAGCTCAGCGCCAAGGCGCACCCGCACGTCGAACCGGTCCGCCGCGAGCGGGTAGCGCCCGCGATCCAGTAGCACGCCCACATCCACGTCGCTCTCCCGGTGGCTGCGCCCCTCGGCATGGCTACCGAAGAGGTAAGCGGAGAGCACTCCGGGCGGCGCGGCGGCCGCGAAATAGGCGTGCAGTCGAGGGCTGAGTGGCGTGGCGTCCATGACCGGAAGTTACGCCCGGCCGGGGCTGAATCCAAGCACGGTCAGCCCCGGCCACGCTGGCGGGGCCGCTGCCTCGGCCGCGCTCAGCGCTCTACGAGATCGCGCCGCCCCGTCAACTCCGCCACCAGATTGCGCAGCGCCCCGTGCCAGACGAGCGGCTGACCATCACCCCGGCTCGCGATCCGCCACCGGGGGTGCCCCTGCGGCTTCCGGTTGACCCGGCTACGCCAATGGCTTACAATAACGCCTATGGAATTCACCTGGGAAGAAGGCAAGAACCGGGCGAATCGACGTAAGCACGGTATCTCGTTCGAGGAGGCGCGGGAACTGTTCGCCTCGGGGGCGGACTACCTCGAGCTCTACGACATGGCCCACTCCGACCTGGAAGAGCGCTTCATTGCTATAGGACCGGTTCGCCGCGGGTTGATTCTCGTCGTATGGACCGAGCGCGAAGAGGCTACGATCCGGATTATAAGCGCTCGCTATGCCACCCCACGCGAGCAAACCATTTACCACTCGTACATGGATAAACGCCCATGACCGAAATCCCCGAAATTCCTGAACTAACGGAAGAGGATCTCGCCCGAGCGATTCCCGCGCGGATCCGCAAGCGGTTGCTCCGCGGAGAAGTCGAATCAGGCGCTGACATCGTGGCCCTACGACGATTTGTCGGGCTCACACAGGTTGACTTCGCCAAAGCGATCGGGATCAGCGTCCATACCCTCCGCAATTGGGAGCAGGGTCGGCGGTCGCCCGATGGCCCGGGCCTCGCCCTGCTACGCATTGCCGCTCGGCACCCGCGCATCATCCGCGAGAACCTCGAATCCGCCGCCTGAATCCGCCCAGGGCGCTGGCGGTGCCATGGAACACACTCCGAATGGTACCACGGCGGCTGCGCCAGACGAAAGCCGGAGATGAGAGGGCGCGCGGGGGCGGCGTCCACGAGGAAGCCGGTCACCCTGGCTCGGCGATTCGCCACCGGACCAGGTAGACGACGTCCACCTCGTCGCGCACGGTGCCGTAGACGAACGGGTGGTCGTAGGCGTACATGCGAATCCCGGGCGCGGCTGTGAAGCGGCCCACGAGACCGCCGCCGGAGTCGAACACGTCCCAGTCGGAAGCGTCCCCGCTCTCGAAGGGGTCAGGGTCCATGTCGGCCCGGTGGACGAGAAGCCGCCCCCCCTGATCGGCGATCAGGTACCCGATGATGGGCCGGAAATCCACGTGGCCGAGGCCCCGGATGTCGTTCCGCCACATGTCGTACGCCAATTTCGACTCGCCCTGGAGCGCGCCCCGGGCCTCGAATTCCTCCACGTTACGACGGATTTCGGCCTCCATGTCCTCGTCGGTCACGGGGATCCGCTCGATCCGGCGCGTTACGCCCGGGCCACGGCTTCCGTCGGGGTGCCACTCTTCGACTTCGTAATCCCCCGAGTGGCTGATGAAGACGCTGCCGTCCGTAGAGATTGCGGTCTCGACTGGGGGCGAAAGCATGGCCATGCGCAGGAAGCCGATCTCGCCGACGAGGAATTCGTCCGGGTGGACGGCCGTGGCGAAGGGCGGGCCGAAGGAGCCGGTGGCGGGGTCGAAGACGCGGGCGTGGGTGGTCTGGTTGAAGGGGCCGCGTACCACGCCCGCACCCCGCGGCCCGTTCCCGTAGACGGGACGGACCCGCTCCGTGACGAGCCAGCCCCTTTCGGTCCAGGCGGCCGACCCGATCGGGATCCGACGCTCGTCGGCCGGGCCCTCGTAGGCACGCGCGTCGATGAACTGGCCTTCGATGTCGAAGACGTGGTAGAGCCGCCCGTCAAAGACGATCACGGAGTCCGGACCGACCGCGATGGCCGAGACTATCTGGAACGCCCCGGGACCCTCCCCGCGCCCGCCATACGTGTATCGGTGCGTGCCGTCGGCTGCGAAGACGCGGATCGACCGGTCCCTCGAATCGAAGACGTGGACGTCGTCACTTGGCGCGACCGCGACCGCGACCAGGCCGATCGAGGTGAACGTCTCCTCCTCCGGTCCGTCCAGCGACCCGATCCGCAGGTCCTCCTCGAGCTCGAGGCGGGGCACGTTCGCGTCGGATACGGCAGACGCCATGGAGCCGTCGCTCACCGTCGAGTCGCCGCCCTCGGGACCGCAGGCGAGCAGGACGAAGGCGGTAGCTACGAGCGCACGAGCGGCAACGCTACGGCGGGAGGTGTCGGGATGCCGCGATGCTCTGATCATGGTGGCGATATGCTACGTTCAGGGATGCGGAGTGAATCTGTAGCGCTGTACAACATGCACATCGAGATCCCCGCGCTTCATGCCCAGGATGTAGTCCTCACCGATCTCAAAGATTCGCTCCAGAGCGGGCAACTCGACCCGCGCAATCGCACCCTCCGCATCGTGCACGATGGCAAACTGTGTCGAGTCCTCGGTCCCAACCGCCCAGATTCGCCCTGCCGCATCCACGTGCAGACTTTCGAACGCCGGAGTGAACTCCGGCCGGCCCCATGCGGTCAGATCGCGTTCAACCGCCTCCGGTCGGCGGGAGCGCTGAACCATGGAACCGCGTATCTCAGCCCACATCTCATCGGTGACGGGACGCCGGGAATCGAATAGCTCGAACTCCCTTTCCACGTGATCCGCGTCGTCGTAAATCCGTACTAACGGGCTGTTGGTGTTTTCGGCCACCACGATCCGCAACGGAGATCCCCCGGCAGCAACCGCGGGCCTGGCGTTGAAAGGCATGTTCTGAAAGGAACTGCTACCGGCCAGGATCTCGTCAAATGGGAAGTCGCCGAACTCCTGCTGGGTGCTATCGGCGTATCGCACGAGCACGGCATGCGGTCGATACCGCCCCGAGGACGGCGGTGGCGCCGATGGTCCATACCTCGGCACGACAATGGATCCGTCCGGCAACAGATCACCTTCGTGCCTGACCCTGTGCGCGTTGGAGGGACGCTCGCCGAGGAAGTCTCCCGCGGTTGACCAGAAGCTCAGTACGTCACGGACGTAATCCCAGGCCACCACACTGTCCCCGGGCACAAGCTCCAGCGCCCAAGGTGCGCGAAATTCCCCCGGTCCCTCGCCACGGCGGCCTTGAACAGTCCGCACCGATCCATCCGGATCAAAGAAGCGGATCTCGAATTCGCGCGAGTCCAGCACGGCGATCCCACCATCGGGAAGGACGAGCGCATCCTGTGCAGATCCAAAGCGCTCCGCAGGCGGGGCGTCAACACCACCGAGGCTTAGCTCCGGGGTTTCGGCAACGGTCCACACAGGCAGCTCGGGCACCGGTGAAGCATCCTGGCAGGCAAGCATCATGCCCATCTTCGACAGTTGCCGGGTACTCGGCCTCTGAAACCCGTTGGGACACAACAAACCGGACCTGAGCCGGTGCAGAATGTAGTGCCACAAACCGTGTAGACCGTATGGTGTATATGGATGCTACGCTTGTGGTTTTCGAGCATCGGATGTATCCTTCCGTGGTGGCAACTTAGCCTCGGGAGGCCGGATGTTCGTTCGGACCAAGCGATCGGGGCAGTACAGTTACCTGCAGGTGGTCCATAATGAGCGGGTGGATGGCCGCGTCAGGCAGCGCGTCATCGGGACCCTCGGCCGTGTCGACGAGCTTCAAGCGAGCGCGCAGCTGGACGGTCTGCTGAACTCGCTGGGTCGGTTTGCCGATCACAGCGCTGTCCTGAGCGCTCACCGTGCGGGCGAGACCGAGGTGGAGGAGGCGCTGCGTATTGGCCCGGGCCTGGTCTTCGAGCGGCTGTGGCGAGAGTGCGGCATCCAGCGTACGCTGGAGCGGCTGCTCCAGGACCGGAAGTTCGAATTTTCCGTGGAGCGGGCCGTGTTTCTCACGGTGCTCCATCGGCTCTTCGCACCCGGCAGTGACCGTGCAGCGGAGATGTGGCGCGAGCGCTACCGGATTGAGGGCAGCGAGGAGCTCCAGCTCCAGCACCTTTACCGCGCCATGGCCTGGCTGGGGGCTGAGTTGCCGCCCCCGCAGCAGGTGGGCGCCACGCCCTTTGCTCCGCGCACCACGAAGGACGAGATCGAGGAGGGGCTCTTCCAGATTCGACGTGACCTGTTCTCCAGCCTGGATCTGGTCTTCTTCGATACCACCTCGATCTATTTCGAGGGTCGCGGCGGCGAGACCCTCGGCCAGAGGGGCCACAGCAAGGACCATCGCCCCGACCTGCCGCAGATGGTGGTCGGGGCCGTGCTGGACGCAGCGGGGCGGCCGCTGTGTAGCGAACTCTGGCCGGGCAACACCACGGATGTGCGAACGCTGGTACCGGTGGTGGATCGGCTCCGCACCCGCTTCGGCGTCCACGAGCTGTGTGTTGTGGCCGACCGCGGCATGATCAGCAAAGGCACGATCGAGGCCCTTCAGGATGGAACGCGCAACGTGCGCTACATCCTGGGTGCGCGCATGCGTCGCGTGAAGGAGGTCCGCGATGAGGTGCTGGCGCGAGGGGGCCGCTACCGGGAGGTGCGCCCTCCACGGCAGTCCAGCAAGGGACCCGCCCCGCTCCAGGTGAAGGAGGTCTGGGTCGAGGATCGCCGCTACATCGTGTGCTTGAACGAGGAAGAGGCACGCAAGGACCGACTCGACCGGGAGGCCATCGTAGCCTCCCTGGAAAAGAAGCTCAGCCAGGGAGAGAAGGCCCTGGTAGGCAACAAGGGCTACCGCCGCTTCCTCACGTCCACCGGCAACAGCTTTCGGATTGATCGGGCGAAGCTGGAACAGGAGGCCCGCTATGATGGCAAGTTCGTGCTCCAGACCGACCTCGATCTGGACGCCGCCGACGTGGCGCTCCGCTACAAGGAACTGTGGCAGGTCGAGGCCGCCTTCCGTAGCGTCAAGTCCGTCCTCGACACGCGCCCCATTTATCACCAGAAGGACGAGACCATCCGCGGCCATGTCTTCTGCAGCTTCCTCGCGCTGGTGCTGCTCAAGGAACTGCTGCATCGCATGGAAGAGAAGGGCGGGCACGTGGAATGGGCCAGACTACGCGAGGACCTGGATGCGCTGGAAGAGATGAAGGTGCGTACCACGGGTCGATCCTTCATCCTGCGTACGCCGACCCGCGGCGACGCGGGACGTGCCCTGCAGGCGGCCGGCGTGGCGCTCGGACCCTCCGTCCGCTTGCTGAGCAGCGATCCATGAGGGCGTAAGGAGCAAGGACAGAGGCGTGGAGCGGGCCCGGGCAGCGTAGTGCCAAGGCCCCGAAGCAGTCCCGTAAACTATTTAAAGGGCGGAGCTTACGTTTTTCAACTGTCGAAGATGGGTCATGGGCACCAGGAGCAGAGCTGATCGGGACGGCTGTGCCATGGACACACTCCTGGCGGGGGCTCCGCCCTGGGGAAGCCAGCGCCAGATGAACACGGGGAACCCACAACGCTAGCGGGTTGGGAGGGGGCAACAGGCTACGGCACGGAGGGACCCCCCATTTCTACCCTCCGGCTTTTCGGAGGGTAAGATCTTTCTGTTGCTGCCCTCCCCCCTGGCGCATTCGCACCGCCGCCTTCGGCATCTGTCCCATTGTGGGAGTACACGCCCGTGTAAACTTTGGACTCCACGACCACCCTGCGACCAACAGGACAGTCTATTATTGGCTATCGGCGCAGGTCGGCAATCACCACCGAGGGTACCGGCTCTTCTGTGCTGAGAAGAAAGCCGTGGTCGCTACTATAATCGTGCATATAATACCAACCGTATATTCGCCCGATGACGTTCTTCTGGTTTGCATCGATCGAATATACGATGGTAGTCCGTCGGTCAATTGGCTCCCCTGGGCTACCATGCCATTCCGCCCAGTACGTGACTAATGCGGACCTAGCCAAGCCGGCGGGAAATGGTCCGGTTCCTACCTTCACCGAAAGTAGAGTTTCATTAGCCCGGCCGGGCACCGGTCCGCCATTGGAAGCCGCTGATGAGGCCTCCGGCGTAACAGAATCCTGTACCGTGGTTATACGCCCCGATTTACAGTCCAACAGCTTCACAGCCGGTAGAAGGTCATGTTCCGCGAACCAGACGATTGAGCTTCCGTTTGAGGCCGAGAACCCCGGGTGTCGCCATGGTATATACGTACCGGCCAGTTCGGAATCGACCCTGATTGGCGAGGCCTGAGAGGTAGATTGAACAACAACAGCGACTGCTGAATCCCCAAGACGCCCGTACGCGAAAATCTCGTTGCCTTGACAGGCCGACTCAAGCACCCTTACACTCATCTGAATCGGGATCGAACTGGATCGGAGACGCGTGCCCTCCCGGCTGAATACCGTTAGCCTGTTGCGATCGTGCGCGACGATCACTTCACTGTCATCCGTGACAGCAATGGCCCGTGTTGAGTATGCTTCGCCAGGCCCCCCGCCGAACGGAATGAACCGAGCCTCCAATAAACCAGTCGGTCCGAAAATCCAGGCAAACGGGTCCGAAGCATCCAGCACAGCTATTCCGCCGTTTGGCAAGAACTTGGCCTCTCGAACTCGGGTGAACGTCACCGAAGTTTGACCAACTGCTGGAATAGTCCGAGACCCCTCCCGGAGGTCGATGATCGCATCTTTCTCCGGGAGGGTGTCATCCACTTCTCCGCACGCTAGCAGGAGCCCTGCTACCGCCAAAGAATGACGTATCGGCCGACGTACCATCAATCCGGCGGGCAACCAAGAGTGCTGGAGTGGCAAGCATACGTGCACTCGACCTCCTGCTCATCACACTCCACGAGGAAGCAGATGGTATCCTCCTCGGTGGGGTGCTCAATGCACGAATCGCAGATATCGTAGCAACCCTCGTCCGCAGCGAGCATGCTGGCGCTGCCCGCGACGAAGAGGAAGGCCACGATTCCAGATCCCAGGTACTTCCGCAACAGTCTCATTTGATGCCTCCTTCTAAGGCGTGGATTTGTGAGGCGCCCGGTCAATTCAACCATCCGCCAATCGGCAGGGCGCGCAACCGATTAACGGCCATGATTCGGGAGAGCCTGAATGAGAGATTCACTCTTGCCGTGGAGTCATGCCGCACAGTCAGATAAACCACAGATGGTACGTATTGAGCCCGAAGAGAACGCTGGATCACTCCATCTACATCTCTTGCAATCAGGAGGTCGCTAGCAGAGGAAGAGGCAAAGTCTGGGGGGAGAATTGCGGATGTTGGAGCGCCCTTCACCACCAACAAAACCGAGTGGCCACCGGATCGCGCCAACTGCAATGCAAAGGCGCGGTATCGATCACCATGTTGTACGCAGCTATTGCACGATGTAGACAGTAGAACAACAGTCAAGTCCACGCTGTCCTCCATAGTAGCGCTTAGCGGCGACATTACTGCCGGAACCCTTCCCAACTCGCTATCCGGTTCGGGCAGATAGGGGTGACTGCCCTGCTGGAACAATCTGCCTGCCACAAGTACCGCCCCCAATACGAGCAGGCCCAAGCCGGCAATGCGGCGGGTTCCAATGGTTGCATTCAACCGTAGTGGCTCCCTATGCACCGCTGACTCGGTCGCGAAAGATTTTGTTGACGGGAAGGCCACGGCAGTACGTCACACCGACTCTGGCGGCGTCCAAAGGCATGCTTTGGTCGGCGACACCTTCCCCTGAGGGTGAAGGCATCAATTGGCCTTGGCTGGCACCGCCCTTGGACAAGCCCCTACCGCGAGCACCGGCTTCCGAACAGGATGGGGACATGCCGCTCCCTGTTGATGACCGGTCGCAACCCGCGTCCGATCTCGTCCTCGTTCCTACCCCTATTAACCCACCAACCCCCTTACCCCCCCCCGTCCAAAAAAGAGGACACATCGTCAAACCCGCCGATTCCCCTTGCCAGCAGGGCATTCTTGATGTTCCCATATGCCGCCGTCTTCCGCTTCTCTAACGCCTTGGGAGTGGCGTTCAGCTCCGCCGCAGCTTCCGCCACGGTGAGCTCCTCGTAGGTCGTGAGCCTCACGGCGGACCGCTGCCTTGTGGGCAGATCGTCCACGATCTCAGCCAGGAGCCGTTGGAGCGCGGCGGCTCCGATCGCCACGGCGAGCTCGCGCGGCCTCGGTGTGCCTGCCTCCGGCGCATGGGCCAGCGGCGCCTGCTTCAGCAGTCTATCCAGCATCCTCCACGCCTCCCGACGCACGGCCCGGAACAGGTACCGGCGGCGTCTTTGCACAGGTACCCGTGCCAGATAATCCTTTGGCAACTTACTGAAGACCTCGTGCACCGCGTCCTAGGCGCGCGCAACGTCATGTAGAATCCGGGTGGCGATTCGGATCATCTCCGACGCGTGCGCTACGTAAAGCTCCGCGACTTCACGCCTGTCGACCGGGTTGAATGCTGGCTGTGCCACGGACACACTCCTGCCGGGGGCCCCGCCCTGGGGAAGGCGGCGCCAGATGGACACGGGGAGTCTACAACGCCGGCGGGTGGCAGGTGGGAACCGCGGACGAGGGCGGAGGCTACGGCACCGTCGCACCCCCATGTTTATGCCCCGGCCGCTCGAAAGGCAAGAGCTTTCTCCTGATACCTCCGCCCCCTGGCGCATCCGCCCCATCCCCCCATCTTCCCCGCCAGCAAACGCACCGCAGCCCGGAGCCGCATTGCCCCTCACCGCGCGCGACCGCGCCCTCATCCTCACGGCCATCATGCTGGCGCTCTTCCTGGGCGCGCTGGACCAGACCATCGTGTCCACGGCGCTGCCCGCCATCGTGGCCGACCTGGAGGGGCTGGACCGCTACGCGTGGGTGGCCACCGCCTACCTGCTGGCTTCCACCTCGCTGGTGCCCATCTACGGCAAGCTGGCCGACATGCGCAGCCGGCGGAGCATCGAGCTGGTGGCGATGGGCCTCTTCCTCACGGGCTCCGCGTTTTCATACCGTACCAGGAGCAGCGACCAACTGAGCACTGTCTCACCGAGACTCGGACTCCACGATCCGATGTAACCGCAAGGACAGGGAACCGTCGTTACGTTGGCTCATCGAATATAAAAGGGAATCCGAGGCGAATCCTCTTATCGGCTCTCTCGACCTGCCGCTTATGATTACTCGTTGAGAGTGCGGATCAACGAGTGCTATCACCGAGTCCAAATACTGATGCTCTAGCACTACCATGTCAGTGTTTGTTCTGTCGACGTTCCGATCAGCTGGCGTCCAAGCGGAGGAGGCGACGAGGCCCACGACCCAGATCAGCCCATCAGAGCGGCAACGTATGGTAGTGATCAAACCTTTTGGCCGCTCCTTCCAAAATTCGACTGATGACCCGGGCACGTGGCCCTCTAACCAGGGGACATCCAATTCCACGGTGATGGTATCACGCGGATCATGGCGCCACCTAGATAGTGCCAGTTCGCCCACTGGGGAACTCCACAAGGTTCCATCGTGACATGCTGTCAACACTCGCCGGGGAGGTCGTCTGACATCTATCACAGAACCTGCAAAATCATACGAGGCCTGTCGAGAGCCATCCCAGCTAAAACGATGTACCATATAGCCAAAAAGGCGACGCTCCCCTATTAAACTCACGAACGCAAACTGACTATCCGGCAAAAGCCGGAACGATCTCGCAGTATTATGAACGGCTGAACCCGTGTAGCGATGATTAAAGTTCTCGTCAAATACTACATGGTGCTGCGAAAAAACATGAATGTTTCCTTGATTGTCAACTTCAAGGCCCCGAACCCGACGGAATTCGTCGGGGGCATCTCCAGAACGGCCAATAGATCTCTGGTATGCGCCGTTCGTACCGAATATAAATACCCTTCCATCAGGATAGACCGGCGCAACGGCGAAGCGGCCGTCTCGTAGTTGCCGTACCGCTGAAGAATAGTGCAAATCCCCATCGGCATTCGAGACATCCAAGTCCATCACCGGATTAATTGCCAATGTGTCTGCAATGAAAGCAGACACCGGCACATTAGCCACTTGGCCACCACTCAGGAATTTCACCGCGCAGAGAAGAGAAAGTGCAGTTGCGAACAGAGGATATCTCGGCATCACAACGGGAGCCCCCTTTGGGTTGATCACTCGCGAATTCTAATGCGGACTGACTCCACTGCCGAATACGAACAGATTCGGGTCCTGGAGGACAAGCTTCCCTGGCAATCAGGTGGTACCGTTCAAGCTCCGCAAATGGCGGGGAACGAAAGCGGACTGCTCCGGAACTTCACCGCCTGGCGCTGCCCACACTTCGCACGAGCATGACGCGCAGCCCGGCGGTATACCACACCGCCCGCGTATCCTCGAACTCATGGCCCCACCATGCTTTCAGATCGCCCCAGGAGGTGCGCTCTAGGACCGCTCCCACCTCCAGTTCGGTCGCCGGGCTGCCGAGTCCTACGAGCACGCCCGCCGCCGCTCCGATCGGTAGGCCCCACGATGTGATGTGGTTCGGCGTCGACCGACGCGCCACGCCCGCCCGGGCCGCTGCGAACGGCCGCACGGCCTCACCGCCCCACACCAGCCGCGGCTCCAGGTAAAAGCCCGTGGCGCTCCCCGTTTCCTCCCTGGTCCCCTGGCCGAAGTACGTACCCGCCGCGCCCACGCCGAGCCAGACCCTCGGGCGCCAGCGCCAGTGCACCTGCGTGGCCCAGCCGAGTCCCGGTGAGGAGAGGCCGTCCACCTGGCCGCCCACGGCCCCGGCGCCGAACGCGAGGGAAAGGTCCCACAGGGAGCCGCCCCGTGCGTCATGCAGCGCCACGTCGTCCATAGTGTGGCGAAACCACAACGCCACCACGCCGCAGTGGGACCCGGATCCGCCGTACGCCGCGGGCAACTCCGCCACGCCACGATAGACCTCGACGGCTTCGATGTCATGGGCCGTGAGCGTCCGCAGCCACATCAGCATGTCCTCTTCGGCCTCGTCGCCTACCCGCGCCCCACCGATGTAGAGGGTGGCTCGGCAGCTGCCGTCTGCACTGAACAGGCGGGCGGTGTGGCTCCGCAGCATCTCGATGACCGGTATGGTGGCCGTCTCTCGGACGCGCACGCCAGGTACGATACCAAGCACTCCGCCCAACCGCATGCTGCCGAGCGGCGCCAGATCCTCGCGGGTGAGGAATTTACCCCACGGCAGCGCCATGCGGTCACGGATATCCTGCATGTAGGGAGGCTCGAGCCGCTCCGCCCGGACATCGAGTGGCGCCAGCGCCACGGGTTCGCCGCGGAGCGCCAGCTCCACCTGCACCACGGCATCTGGGTCGAGCTCGCGTGCCTGCGTCTCCAGCGTGCCAAACGCAATGTGCTCCACCCGCAGCCGGTAGCGACCTGCCGTCGGGACCCGCACCGAGAAGACCCCGTTGCCCCCGCTCACGGCACTGGCCACTACAGAATCCGCGCCGGCGGGCAGGACGGAAACCACGGCGGCCGCGACGGACCGACGGCTGTCGGCGTCCACGACCTGCCCGGTGAAGACCTGGGCAGCCGCCGGGGTGACAGTCATACCGAGGGCGGTCGCCAACGCGACCGCCCTCGTGAAGATATAAATGAGGCCTCCATTCCTGCGATTCGGTATGGGGAGCACATGATCCCCGCATGAGAAATGCAAGCGAATCCTATCTGCTTCTTTCTCCGTCATTATGACGGGCAAATCAGAAGGGTTTGAAGTTAGCGGGGCTCCACCAGAACCCTAACGGTGGCAACATCGGGAGCCGTTGCCGGTCAGACGCGATTCGGTCCATTTCAGCACCTACCCCACGTCCGACATGATCTGGAAGAACAACTTGGGCGACGACGAGTTCATTGCACCCGATTAGCTGGATAAGTGAACGTTCTCGATCGAACTCCACTCTGCTTTCCTGAACGAGGCGCAGGATGGCGTGAATCTCGCCGGCGGCAGATGCCTCCTGGATGTCCTCCAGATCCTCCATAAAGTTGGGACCCTCACAATCCATATGCCACTCCCAGCAATAACCAGGCGCAGAGGAGTTCCCTTCAGCATGCGATTCGGGATCGTCTGCTAACGGCTCCCCCTCCGCAGGCTGTATGTAATATGCGAATCCTCCATTGAAGAATTCATGGCAAATGGAGTAATTACAACCGCCTACATCTATCGTAGTACAAAGTTCGCATTCACCCTGTGCCCACAAGCGAGGGGTAGCGGTTAAGAGATTCATCAACAGAACCAGCCCCATCACACGGAGCGCGAGAGCCAGGCGAACGTTCCAGACCGGCATCGGTGCCGCGCCTTTGATCGAGATTGACGTGAGCCAGAATGCAACGAGCGCGGTAACGAACAAGTAGCCCATTTCGTCCCTCCGATTTGCGGTCTGCAGCTAAGGGCTAGTGGCTTCCTCGACGTGACGAAACATCTAGTCTCCTACCTCTATTAACCCGCGAACCTCCTTACCCCCCCCCCGTCCAAAAAAGAGGACACATCGTCAAAGCCGCTGATTCCCCGCGCCAGCAGGGCATTCTTGATGTTCCGATACGCCGCCGTCTTCCGCTTTTCTAACGCCTTAGGAGTGGCATTCAGCTCCGCCGCAGCTTCCGCCACCGTGAGTTCCTTGTAGGTCGTGAGCCTCACGGCGGACCGCTGCCTTCTGGGCAGATCGTCCACGATCTCAGCCAGGAGCCGTTGGAGCGCGGCGGCTCCGATCGCCACGGCGAACTCGCGCGGCCTCGGAGTTCCTGCCTCCGGCGCATGGGCCAGCGGCGCCTGCTTCAGCAGTCTATCGAGCATCCTCCACGCGTCCCGACGCACGGCCCGGAACAGGTACCGGCGGCGTTTTTGCACAGGTGCCCGTGCCAGAAAATCCTCTGGCAACTTGCTGAACACCTCGTGCACCGCGTCCTGCGCGCGCGCAACGTCATGTAGAATCCGGGTGGCGATTCGGATCATCTCCGGCGCGTGCGCTACGTAAGCTGCGCGACTTCACGCCTGTCGGCCGGGTTGAATGCTGGCTGGGCGATGGAACGCACTCCTGCCGGGGGCCCCGCCCTGGGGAAGGCGGCGCCAGATGGACACGGGGAGTCTACAACGCCAGCGGATGGCAGGGGGAAAGCCGCGGACGAGGGCGGAGGCTACGGCACCGTCGCACCCCCATGTATACCCCCCGGCGCCTCACCGGGCAAGAACTTTCTACGACCACCGGCCCTGGCGCATCCGTCCCGCCCCCCCATCTTCACCCGGCCAGAGACCCGTACCGAAGCCCGGAGCCGCATTGCCCCTCACCGCCCGCGACCGCGCCCTCATCCTCACGGCCATCATGCTGGCGCTCTTCCTGGGCGCGCTGGACCAGACCATCGTGTCCACGGCGCTGCCCGCCATCGTGGCCGACCTGGAGGGGCTGGACCGCTACGCGTGGGTGGCCACCGCCTACCTGCTGGCCTCCACCTCACTGGTGCCCATCTACGGCAAGCTGGCCGACATGCACAGCCGGCGGAGCATCGAGCTGGTGGCGGTGGGCCTCTTCCTGACGGGCTCCTTCCTGTGCGGCATCGCCGGCGAGTTCGGAGCGTTGCCGCTCATCGGCGACGGCATGAACCAGCTGATCCTCTTCCGCGCCATCCAGGGGCTGGGTGGCGCGGGCATCTTCGGCATGGCCTTCATCATCATCGCCGACCTCTTTCCCCCCTCCGAGCGGGGCAAGTGGCAGGGGCTGATCGGCGCCACCTTCGGCGTGGCCAGCGTGCTGGGCCCGCTCGTGGGCGGCTTCCTCACCGATCATGGCGGCGGTCTGATCCCCGGAATCGAGGGCTGGCGCTGGGTCTTCTACGTGAACGTGCCGTTCGGCGCGCTGGCCGTCTGGTTCATCGTGCGCCACATGCCGCCGCTCGTGCCGCCGGGGGAGAAGGCGCGCATCAACCGCGTCTCGGCTGCGCTGCTCGTGCTCGGCCTGGCCACGCTCATCACCGGCCTGCAGCTGGACAAGCTGCGCTACCCGTGGCTGCCGGGCCTCGGACCAGCGCCGCTGGAAGCCTGGTGGACCGGCTGGGTGACGCTGGGCCTGCTGGCCGTGGCGGCCGCCGCGCTCACCCTCTTCACGCGCCGCACGCTGCGCGAGCCAAACCCCATCCTGCGGCTCTCCCTCTTCCGCAACCGTGTCTTCTCCACCGCCAACGCCGCGCAGTTCTTCTTCGGTGCCGTCTTCCTCTCCCTCATCCTCTTCCTGCCGCTCTTCATGGTGAGCGTGGTGGGCGTCTCCGCCACGCGCGCGGGCGTGAGCCTGATCCCGCTCTCACTCGGGGTGGTGGCGGGCTCCACGCTGGCCGGCCAGCTCGTCTCCCGCATCGGCCACTACCGCCGCATCATGCTGGCGGGCACGGCGCTGCTCTTCGTGGGCGTGCTCCTGCTGGCGCGCATGGACGCGGACGTGGCCTACGGCACGGTCACCTTCTACATGGTGCTCTGCGGCCTGGGCATGGGACCGGCCATGCCGCTCTACGTGTTGGCCATCCAGAACGCCGTGGACGTGCGCTACGTGGGCCAGGCCACCAGCGCCAACCAGTTCTTCCGCCAGATCGGCGGCATGGTGGGCGCTGCGGTGATGGGCACCATACTGGCCGTGGGGCTCACGGTGGCCGCGGGGGAGGGGCTGACGGTGGGCGCGCCGGGCTCCGCGCCGCCCCGCGCCTTCGCCGACGCGCTGACACGCATCTTCACGGCGTCGGCCGCACTCGTGGCAGTGGCCGGGCTCATCACCGCCTTCATCCCCGAGCTGCCGCTGCGCCGCACGCATGACGTGGCGCGCCCGGGGGTGACCGGGGATTAAGCGACGACGCCCCTCATCCTTCCTCCGCGCCGGACCCTCCATGATCCATCTTCGAGATCCGGTACACTCGCACCGTATGGACTCCGAATTCGTCCCTGATTATGCCCCAGACGAGATCACCGCGGAGCCCGCGGCGCATGAATTCCTCCGGCAGCACGAACCGTCCCTGGTACGCACCGTCCGCCGAGAACAGGTCGTAACCCCACGGTTCCGTCCAGCCGTCATCGGTGCGCACCGACGGCATATGGACGCCTACGACCATACTGCCATCGTGCCCGAACCACATGCCCCCCGGCCTCAGGATCGGCTTCTCACGAGGCAGCGTCGGACTGCGCTCCAGACCCAACATTTTCGCGAACTCCTCCATAGTCTGGGCGTGGACCTCCGGTTGCATCAGGACCGGCTCGGCCGGCCGCTCGATGACAAGCGTGTCAGGCCAAGGCTTCCCGGCGGCCTCGATCGGAACGATCCCGATCCGGTACTCGCCCGTACAGGCCCTGGCGAAGCGGCCTGCGGACCAAACTGTTGCCTCAAAGGGTCCGAATGGAAATCCGACTGAATTCTCGCACGCTTCTCGCCGGACCCATGCAACGTCGTCCTCTGTGGGGCGGCTCGGCACCGGGATCCGAATCGAATCGAGGGTTGCGCCCTCTTTGATCCGGAGGAGCCAGATCGCGCGCAACTGCCCGGGCCGTCGTCGATTCGAGTCCTTGAGGTAGACGACTCCCGAGCTATCGGCCAGAATGGCCCCCGGGGCACTTCCCGTAACCCAAGTACGGCGTGAATCCAGAGTCCAGATATCGTCCAATCGACCGTCGTTCCGGTACAATGTCAGCCGATCCGCCAACTCGCCATCACGCACGATCACGCGGCCGTCAGGCAGTTCCGCCATGCCCGACGGGATACGATACTCCCCTGGCCCTGCCCCTTCCCTACCCACGCGACGGACGAATTCACCGGAAGGCGAATAGATCCGCACCATCGGCTCGGCACCCTGTACTACCCTGGCGCGTCCTCCATCGGAGACCCAGACCTCGCCGCCACGGGTGACGAGCACGTCATTGATTGCCGCGAACTCGTAGTCACGGCCGGAGCGTGTCTCCCCGATTTCGGCAACCAAGTGCACCGGAAGGCGCAAGGAATCGGGCACTCCAACGTCGACTCGATCGGCCGGCTCTGAACCACAGCCAAGCGCGAAGAGAGCGGACAGTGCCAGTACCATTTCCGGCGCATGCAGGCTATTACAGGTCAGTAGCCGAGACATGCATGTAGCGGTGGAGCGCTTCCGAATAGGCCTCAGGTAGCTCCCCCATCGCAAGGGGTGTCCACCTCGGGATCGCAGCAGGTGCACAGTTCCCAGACCGGTCCGCCTGCATGTCCCAAGCATTCTTGCGCATCAGCCTCGCAGAAGTGGTGTTGCTGCACGCACT
>JBBDRO010000058.1:28970-31689 GCA_040905425.1 Gemmatimonadota bacterium
TACACCCGCACCGTATGGACTCCGAATTCGTCCCTGATTATGCCCCAGACGAGATCACCGCGGAGCCCGCGGAACATGAAATCCTCCGGCAGCACGAACCGTCCCTGGTACGCACCGTCCGCCGAAAACAGGTCGTAACCCCACGGCTCCGTCCAGCCGGCATCGGTGCGCACCGACGGCATATGAACACCCACGACCATGCTTCGGTCGTGCCCGAACCACATGCCCCCCGGCCTCAGGATCGGCTTCTCGCGAGGCAGCGTCGGACTGCGCTCCAGACCGGACATTTTCGCGAACTCCTCGCGAGTCTGGGCGTGGACCTCCGGTTGCATCAGGACCGGCTCGGCCGGCCGCTCGATGACAAGCGTGTCAGGCCAAGGCTTCCCGGCGGCCTCGATCGGAACGATCCCGATCCGGTACTCGCCCGTACAGGCCCTGGCGAAGCGGCCTGCGGACCAAGCTGTTACCTCAAAGGGTCCGAATGGAGGCCCGACCGAGTTCTCGCACGCTTCTCGCCGGACCCATGCAACGTCGTCCACTGCGGGGCGGCTCGGCTCCGGTATCCGAATCGAATCGAGCGTTGTGCCCTCGACGATCCGCAGGAGCCAGATCGAGCGCAACTGCCCAGGCCGTCGTGAACCAAAATACCTCAGGTAGACAACTCCGGAGCTATCGGCCAGAATGGCCCCCGGGGCACTTCCCGTAACCCAGGTGCGGCGTGCATCAAGAGTCCAGATATCGTCGAATTGACCATCGTTCTGGTACAATGTGAGCCGATCCGCAAGCTCGCCATCACGCACGATCACGCGGCCGTCAGGCAGTTCCGCCATGCCCGACGGGATACGATATTCCCCTGGACCTGCCCCTTCCCTACCGACCTGGCGGACGAATTCACCCGAAGCCGAGTAGATCCGCACCATCGGCTCGGCACCCTGTACTACCCTGGCGCGTCCTCCGTCCGAAACCCAGACCTCACCGCCACGGGTGACGAGCACGTCATTGATTGCCGCGAACTCGTAGTCCCGACCGGAGCGTGTCTCCCCGATTTCGGCAACCAAGTGCACCGTAAGGCGCAGAGAATCAGGCACTCCAGCGTCCACTCGATCAACCGGCTCTGAATCACAGCCAAGCCCGAGGAGAGCCGACAGTGCCAGTACCGCTCCCGGCGCATGCAGGCTGTTACGGGTCATTAGCCGAACATGCATCTAGAGGTGGAGCACTTCCGAATAGGCTTCAGGTAACTCCCCCATCGCAAGGGTTGTCCACCTCGGGATCGCAGCAGGTGCACTCCTCATAATAATATCCGCCTTCATGTCCCGAGCATCTGTCGAGATCAAAGCTGCAGAAGTGTTCTTGCTGCACGCACTGGGGTCCCACAACACTCTGGCAGTAAGCAGTGCAGTCTTCGAGGCACATCTCGGTTGAGGAAACACAAGTGGCCCGCCATGTGTCAAGGCAACCGCCGCCGAAACGAGCCTGGCCCGGCTGCGCTGTTGCCATGCTCAGGGTCCCCACCGCACACCCGATGATCAGAAACTTCTTACGCCGATTCGTCATTTCTCCTCCGTTGTTCAACGGGTCTCGGCGAGACCCTGGCGAAGTCACGGGCACATGGCCCTGCAAGTGCTACATAGGTGGTCAGTTGCTACGCCACACCCTGGTCCGATCTCGTCCTCGCTCCTGTACTATTAACCCGCGAACCCCCTTACCCCCCCCCGTCCAAAAAAGTGGACATCTCCTCGTAATCGCTAATTTCCCGCGCCAGCAGGGCATTTTTGATGTTCCGATAACCCGCCGTCTTGCACTTCTCCACCGCCTTGGGGGTGGCGTCCAGTTCCTCCGCAGCTTCCGCCACCGTGCGTCCCTCGTAGGTCGTGAGCCTTATGGCGGCACGCTGCTTTGCAGGCAGATCGTCCACGATCTCAGCCAGGAGCCTTCGTAGCGCGGCGGCTCCGATCGCCACGGCGAGCTTGCGCGGCATCGGGGTTCCTGCCTCCGGCACAGCCGCCAACGGTGCCTGCTTGAGCAGTCTGTCCAGCATCCTCCACGCCTCCCGACGCACGGCGCGGAAAAGGTACCCGTGGCGTTTCGGCGCCGGTACCCGTGCCAGAAAATCCACTGGCAGCTTGCAGAACACCTCGTGCACCGCGTCCTGCGCCCGCGCAGCATCGTGTAGAATCCGAATGGCGATTAGGATCATCTCCGGCGCGTGCGCTACGTAAAGCTGCGCGATCTCACGCCTGTCGACCGGGTCGAATGCTGGCTGTGCCATGGACACACTCCTGCCGGTGGGCACCGCCGTAGGGAAGGCGGCGCCAGATGGACACGGGGAGTCTACAACGCCAGCGGGTGGCAGGTGGGACCGCAGACGAGGGCGGAGGCTACGTCACCGTCGCACCCCCATGTGTACCCCCCGGCGGCTCGAAAGGCAAGAACTATCTGCCGCCACCGCTCCATGGCGCATCCGCCCCATCCCCCGTCTTCCCGCCAGCGACCGCACGCAGCCCGGAGCCGCATGCCGCCCGCACGCCCGCTTGACCCACACCGCGCCACCGCCTATTCGTCCCTGCAGCCAACCTTCATCGTCGAGGCCGTCATGCTGCTCTGCACCCTGCGCCCACCGCCGCGAGCGGGTAGAGCCCGCGATCCAGTAGCACGCCCACATCCACGTCGCTCTGCCGATGGCTACGTCCCTCCGCATGGCTACCGAAGAGGTAAG
>JBBDRO010000059.1:0-12513 GCA_040905425.1 Gemmatimonadota bacterium
ATGACGCTCTACCGGATCGAGCGCCAGGAGGAGGTGGGCATGGACGGCTAGCCCCGCCGCGCGCCAGCGGCGTGGACGGGGCCGGATGGGGAGGTAGCTCGGCGTCAGCGCGCTCCGTATGTCGTTCGCGGCAGTGAGGACGAATGGATTGGCGACCGCTCAGCACGATCCCGTCCAGCCCATGACGGTGCCAAACAACCGAGCCCCGCCCCGCCAAGACGCGGAGCGGGGCTCGCTCGTGACCCGCCGCCAGGCGGGCTGCCGGCGCCCCCGGACCCGGTCTCCGCCGCGCGCCGGCGGCGCGGGCGGAGCCGGACGGGGGACGTCGCTTACAACTACTGCCTGATCTCGGCGTCGGCCCGGTAGTAGTCCCCGAGCAGATGCTCGGCGAAGTACTCCTGGAGCATGCGCTGGAAGTAGTCCTGCATGTCCCCGAAGCCGTGCGCCTTGCCGGGCATGATGAAGAGGTCGAAGCGCTTGTTGGCGTCGATGAGCGCCTTGGCCAGCCGGATGGTGCCGGCGGGGTGCACGTTGTTGTCCATGTCACCGTGCACCAGCAGGAGCTTGCCCTTGAGGTTCTCGGCCAGCTCGTGGTTGGCCGGGACGTGGATCTCGAAGGTGATCTCCTCCTCCTGCTCCTGCTCCTGGTCGCTGTCCGCGCCGTCAGCCACGTCCCGGTCCACCTTCTTGCGGACCTCCTTCAGGCCGTGGTGCTGCTCGGACCAGTTCTGGTTGTAGACGTTGTTGTCATGGTTGCCGGCCGAGCTCACGCCCACCTTGAAGAAGTCATTGTAGGGCGGCTGCAGGAGCGCCGCGGCCGTCATGAAGCCGCCGCCGGAGTGGCCGTAGATGCCCACCCGGTCGATGTCGATGAAGTGGTGGCGCGCGGCCAGCTGCTCGATGCCCGCCTTCTTATCGGCCAGGCCGTAGTCGCGCAGGTTGTAGTAGCCGTAGCTGTGGTAGGCGTTCGAGCGCCGCGGGCTGCCGCCCCGGTTGCCCACCTGGATCACGATGAAGCCCAGCTGCGCCAGTTGCTGCCGCGAGTCCGTGGGTGAGAAGCTGGTGTTCACGCTCTCGGTCTGGGGACCCGGGTAGACGTAGGCGATGATGGGATACTTCTTGGACGGATCGAAGTCGAACGGCTTCCACATGTTGCCGTAGAGGTCCGTGATCCCGTCGGCGGCCTTCACCGAGAACGGCTCGGGCGGCGTCCAGCCGATCTCCTCGAGCGGCGCCGGATCGAAGGCCTCAAGGTCCATGATCTTGTTGCCGTTGCGGGCGTCGCGGAGCACCGCCACGCTCGGCACGTCGGGCTGCGAGTAGGAGTCAACCGCATACTTGAAGGACGGCGACAGCGACGTGCGGTGATCCCCCACGCCATTGTCCAGCAGCGTCAGCTGCGAGCCGTCCGCCTCCACCCGGTAGAGGTGGCTGAAGTAGGGGTTCTCACCCGGCTCCCGGCCCACGCCGCGGAAGAAGACGGTGTGGTTGATCGTGTCCATGTCGGCAATGCCGTCCACGCGCCACGGTCCGGAGGTCAGCGCGCGCTTGTACTGGCCGTCGTGGCTGTACAGGTAGAGATGCCCCCAGCCGGTACGCTCGGACCACCACACCATGTCACCGCCGCGCTCCACGTACTGCACGCCGTTGCGCTCCAGGTGCGCGTCCTCCACGGACTCCTCGATGAGCGTCTTCACGCCCAGCGTGGCCAGATCCACCTCCAGGAGCTGGAGGTTGCGCTGCAGCCGGTCGCGCACCTGCATGCGCAGGCGCGAGGAATCGTGGATCCAGTGCATGTCCGTCTCGCGCTGGTCCTTGTACTTCTTGATGGGCAGCTCCGTGAGCTCGGTGTCACCGGCCTTCCAGGCGAAGACCTGCGTCTGCGTGACGTTCTCCTCACCCGGCATGGAGTAGCTGTACTCCACCAGCTCCGGCCGGGGCTCGGCCAGCACGTTCACCAGATAGAGCTTGCCCACCTCGCGGGAGTCACTCCGCGAGACATAGAACGCCTCCCCATCGGGCGCCCAGTTCACACGGGCGCGGACGCGGGGATCGCGCGACCGATCGTTGTCATCCTCGTCGTCCTCCTCGTCCTCGTCATCCTGCTGCTGCTGGCGCCGCACCTCGGTGGTGTCCCGGTTGCCGAAGGAGAAGTCTTCCTCCCCATCGGTCGTGAGCTGCGTGGTGTCCCCGGTGGCCACGTTCACCACGAAGAGCTGATGCTCGCGCGCGAAGGCAAAGCGGGTGGAGTCGGGCGAGAAGTTCTTGAAGGCGTTCTCCTCCTCCTCTTCCTCCTCCTCCTCGGGCACCTCGGAGAGCGTCTGCGTCTTCATGTCGTAGCGGTACTCCTGCCGCTCCACCCGAAAGGTGAAGCTCGTACCGTCTTCCTCATCGTCGAAGTTCACCGAGTTGAAGGGCATGTCGTTCCACTCGTAGGGCTTCTTGGAGAGCATGGAGAGGTCCGCGGCCAGCTTCACGTGATCGAAGAGCGGCGTCCTGGCGCGATTCTTCGGTACCAGCAGCATGAAGCGCTTGCCCTCCGGGTCGCGCCACTGGTACCAGGCGGAGTCCGTGTCCGCGATCCAGCGGGCGCTCACGTTCGTGCTGGACACGATCGGGCGCAGGTTGTCACTGCTGAAGCGGGTGGCCAGCTCCCAGTTGGCGGTGTTGGGGGCGCGCTGGGCGGACGCAGGCACGGCCGCGGCAGCCAGCAGGACCAGGATGGCGGCCAGCCTGGCGGCCAGACGGATGGGCCGGATACGGCCCGGGGACGGGATCAGGGACATGGTCAGCCTCGCGGGTGTGTGACGACCCTGGCGCACCCTGGCACCGGGGCGTGGATTGTATGCCGGAGGGAATACAGGGTCTCAAGTTAGGACCATTGGATTCTGAGGTAAAGGCGCATGAGGGGACGCTTGTGTTGGCGGGAAGGGTTGACGAGGCCGGACGGCCGGACCTATCAGTAGGCATTCCAAAGGCTAGCCACCGCCGCACCTTCCTCCTCCACGGAGGCCCCATGCGCATGCAGTTCATGGCTCCGCTCACGGCCGCCCTGCTGACCCTCAGCGCCTGCGGGGCGGGAGATAATGCCTCCTCCTCCGCGCAGGTGAGCGCCTACGACAGCGCGGGCATCCGGATCGTCGAGACCGCCGCGCCGGCCTGGAGCGAACCCGGACAGGGGTGGCGCCTTGCCGCGGAGCCCACCCTGCAAATCGGCGTGGTTTCGGGCGAGCCGGAGTACCAGTTCGACCGCATCATGGGCACCGTGCGTTTCGACGACGGCACGATCGCGGTGGGCACCATGGGCTCGGGCTCCATCCGGTACTACGACGCTGAGGGCAACTTCCTGCACGAGGCGGGGCGGTCGGGGGAGGGACCGGGGGAGTTCCGGCAGTTGATGGGCATCGGGCACATGGCGGGGGACACACTGTTCGCCGACAATTCCCACGAGGGCATCCTGCTCTTCGACCTGAGTGGCGAGTATCTGGGTGCGATCACCGCCGGCCGGACCATTATCGAAGAAGGCTTCGTCTGGCCAGCCGGATGGCTGGCCGACGGCACCGCCGTGGGGCTAACCACTCCTCAGGGTCCACCGGAGGGCTCGGTGGGGCAGGTGGTGGATTCGGCCAATGTTGTGATCTTCGACGGGGAGGAGTACGGCCCCGTGGTGATGAAGCTTCCGTCCACGGTCTGGGGGGACGGCGCCGACCCGCGCCGTATGAGGCTGGAGTTCGGCCCCGGACCCGGAATGGCTTTCCACGGACAGCGTTTCTTGTACAGCTTCTCGCGGGACCCGGAGGTGTTCGTCTTCGAGGTGCGCACCTCCCCGGAGACCGGCATGCTCGTGCCCGAGATGAGGTCCATCCTGCGCCGGACCGCCTGGCAGCCGGATCCGGTCACGCCCGAGCACGTAGAGGCTTTCGAAACACAGTACGTCGAGGGTGCCGTGGGTGAGGACGGATCGGGCAACAACGAGCGCCTCCAGCAGCTCCGACGCAACAACCTCGAGCGCATGACCTTTGCCGACCACTTCCCCGCCCACGGCCGCATGCTCGTGGATCGCGCGGGCGGTCTGTGGCTGGAGCGCTACGCGCCGCGCCGCACCGATGGTGGCTGGAACGCCACCCGTGCCGAGCCCACAATCTGGGAGGCCTACGACCCGGACGGCGCCTGGCTGGGGCCTGTGGCCTTCCCGCCGGACTTCTTCCCCTTCGAGATCGGTGAGGACTACGTGCTCGGCCTGTGGCGGGACGAGATGGACGTGGAGTACGTGCGGCTGTACGCGTTGGAGAAGAGAGTGTGAGGTGGCGCAACTCCGGGAGGTGATAGCGACCGCCCAACCCGGATGCGCGCTATTTGCGTTTCCCGCTCCGGTCCAGACAAAATCCCCACGTGCGACCACCTTCGAAAGGATCCTCCGGATGCCAAGGAAGCTGCCGTTGACCGTGCGCCGGGCACTCGCGGCCGTGCTCAGCCCCTTCCACGTCCGGATCCGATCCGGCCCCAATCAGGGCGCCCGCTGGAGCCTGGCGGCGGCCGGCCGCCACGCGGCGGGCTCATTTGAAGCGGAGCGGATGCAGCTTCTGCGTGTGCTCGTGCGGGAGGGCAATGTCTTTTGGGACGTTGGCGCACACCATGGCTACGTGACCCTGCTTGCCAGCGGCCTGGTCGGCCAGGACGGTCGCGTGTACTCCTTCGAACCCTCTGGCTACAATCACTATTTTCTGCAACGCCACGTGGCCATGAATCGGCTATGCAATGTGGAGGTTCGAAAGGTCGGCCTCGGAGCGCGCAATGAGGTCGTGAGCTTCGGAGGGGGCGCGTCGTCCCAAGCGCTGCACGTGGGGGGTGGACGCGAGCGGGTGTCGCTGACCACGATCCCGGACCTGCTACGAGCGGGCGTGCCAGCCCCCGATGTGCTCAAGGTGGACGTCGAAGGTTCCGAGGCGGACATCCTCGAGGCCGGCGCACAACATCTGCCCGGCCATTGCATCGCGGTGATCGCGCTGCACCACCGTGAAGCCCGCGACCGCTCGATCGCGGCCCTCGTGGCGGCCGGCTTCGAGGTGATCGAGAGCAATAAAGCCCGCTACTGGGCCCAGCACGAACGCTGGGGGGAAGACCCCGACATCGTGGCGCTGGGGCAGGACCGTCGCGATCTCGCCGACAAGATCCGTCGACTGCCGGCCTTCTCCGGCTGAACCGCTCGGGTTGGTGCGGGGAGGAGTACCTGGCGACGTCACCACGCTCAGGTCCCCCACGGAGTTCGGCCATCAGCGCACCCTGGGCGGCGTGATCCTCCGGATGGCTTCCGGCGCGCTCTACGCTCCCGCCTCCGCCAGCTCCGACGTGCAGTGCGGGCAGCGGCGCGCCTTGATGGGGATGACCGTGGCGCAGAAGGGGCAGGTGGTCTCCGTGGGGGAGGCGGGCGCCTCTGCTTCCTTGCGCTTCATGGCGTTGATGGTGCGCACGATCAGGAACACCGCCGCCGCAACAATGAGGAAGCTCACGAGGCTGTTGATGAAGAGGCCGTAGTTCAGCGTGACGGCGCCCACGGCCTGCGCCGCCTCCAGCGTCAGGTAGGGCCCCGGCTCGGTGCCCGGCTGGAGGACCAGGAACATGTCCTTGAACTCCACACCCTTGAGCAGCAGCCCGACGGGAGGCATGAGAACATTGGAGACCATGGATGCCACCACGGTGCCGAAGGCCGCGCCCACCGCGATGCCCACCGCCATGTCCACCACGTTGCCGCGCGCAATGAATTCCCGGAATTCCTTGAACATGTGTGCTCCCTGGCGTGGGGCTGCGTGCCGCCCGGCAGGATCGGACGGCGGGCGTGTATGCTGGAACGAGGAGTGGAGGTGGGCAAGGGGGTGCGTGCTGGTGGCGATCAGCGCGCTTCTGGCGGCCTGCGCCGGGGACGCTCCCCGCACCGCCGAGCTCACGTTCCCTCCTCGCGACTCCGGCCAGGTGAACGCCGAGCCGGCGTGTGCCGACTGCACGATCGCCTTCGACACGGTGGTCACGCTGGGTGCGGACAGCGACCCCGGCGGCATCAGCGAGCGTGCCTCCGTGGTCTGGGCCGTGGACAGCCGCGGCCGCTACTTCGTGCCGGTAGGGCGTGGCGAGGTCTTCATCTACGGCCCCGACGCCGCCTTCCAGCGTAGTCTGGCGCCCGCCGGTCCGGGCCCCGGTGAGCTGCCGGTGGGCCGGTCCCACGTGACCATCGGCCCCGCGGACACGGTGCGCGTGGTCTCGCAGTACCCCCATCCGGGCCGCATCCACGTCTTCGGACCCGACCTGGCTTTTGTGCGGAGCGCCGCGCTGGACCCGGGCGTGGCTGGTCCGATCACCACCGCCTACCACGCAGCGAGCGATCGGTTCGTGTTCCCCGAAACCAGCGCGGCGCAGGCGAGCGTCAGCATCGTGGCCTCCGACGGCAGCCTGGCGGCCGCGTTCGATCCGCACGTGGAAGCCACGCCGCGGCGTGCACCGCACAGGCCCGTGGTGGCGCCGGACGGCACCATCTGGACCGTGCACGGCGATCTCTGGGGGATCGACGCATGGAGCCCGGACGGCCAGCTGCAGCGCACCTTTCGCGGGGCGATGCCATGGGCGGACGGGGAGCGGAACGGGCTCTCCGGCATGAGCTTCGATGACCAGGGCCATGCCTTCCTGCACGGCGCCGTCCGCAACATCGTCATGCTACCGGGCGGCGCCGGCATCGACATGGAGAACTCGTCCGTGCACGCCGTGGTGGAGGCCATGGACCTGGCCTCCGGCACCCTGCTGGCGCGAACCACGTTCGAGGAGGGAATCAGCGGCGCCCCGTTCGGACCACTGCCGTGGCGCTTCGTGGAGTCGCCATCGGGCAACATCCGCCTGCAGGTTCTGCGACCGCGACTGGTGCGGAACTGAGAGGCCTGTAGCAGGCTGGGAACGGGATGCTTCTTGACGTGGTATCCTGCTGGCGTTACTGTGCTAGCTAGCTAGCTCACTGTCCCACGCGCTAACGAATTCGGAGGATAGGTGCGGGTTTCTGGTCACTCACAACGCGACCGCGCGAATCAGCCTCGGCAACGGCAGCGCAAACCGCTCCGGGAGCGGGAAAAGGCTGTGGCGGGATGGTGCGCGGTGCTCGCCGTGGTAAGTGCACTGGCCTGCGCGGACGATGCCCCCCCGCTCTCCGCCGTCGACTCGGCCGCGTGCGAAACATGTAGCATCACCCTCGAACCTGTTGCAGTGCTCGGGTCCCGCGAGGATACGATCTGGCCCACCCAGTATTCCACCCTGACGCAGACACGAAGCGGCAATTTCATCATGGGCGCCCTGGACCACCCGGTCACCCACGGAATCTACGACGGCGCGGGCACGCTGCTTCGCACGTTTGGTCGCTATGGGATGGGGCCCGGGGAATACAGTTCTCCCATGACGAGATGGATGCGAGGGCCCGGAGATTCCGTTGGCGTGGTAGACCAAATGAGTGGCAGGTGGACGCTCGTCGATGATTCTGGCGGGGTGGTACGAACGCAGGAACTCACCTCGTCCACTTTCCATCAGATGGTATGGCTCGGGGACGGGCGCCGGGTCATGGTCGCTGACATTCAGTCTCCCGATCTGGTCGGGAAACCTCTGCATGTCCTGGATGAGGACGCAAAAATCGTGACGTCGTTTGGGGAAACGGGCAACTATTCGAATGAGCTGGACGGCTGGCGGTTCATAGCTCCATCCAGCGCCGGTGGCGTCTGGGTGGCCCTCTACAACCGGTACCGGATTGAACACTACGATGCCGACCTGACCGTCACGAGAGTCCTGGAGTTCGAGCCGGACTGGTTCCTTCCGTGGGACCACACGCCGATGCCAGGCGAACAATTCCCTCCTGCCATGGCCGGGCTATGGGAGGACGATGGCCTCCTGTGGGTTCTCGTAAGCACACCCGATCGCAGGTGGGACCCGGCCGCAGCAAATATTCGTCCGGAGACGCGCCGGGAGCGTGATCTCACGTTCGAAAGGGATGCAGTCTTCGAAGTGATCGAACTCGAGTCTGGCAGTGTGGTGGCTCATCAACGATTTGACGAATACGTACTGAAGATTGAAGGCGTGGATCTGCTGTATTCGAAAGCCAAGCGACCGGTCGTTGGCGGATACGAGGTTACGGTGTTTTCTCCCACTCTCCACAGGAGGTGAAAATGTTCAAAAAGCGTGTAGCTGCCACCGCCCTTTCGGTGTCGTTGCTGATGATGGCTGCCGGCACGGCGGCGGGCGATGATCTCCAGTGCAAGTGCAAGACGTTGACCTATTCGGGCGGCTGGGACCACAACTTCAACTCCAACGGTGAGCTGCCGTACGAGTGTGACTATTCGGATGGGGAGTTCGACTACCCGTGCCACATCGACACCCTCGACGGTTCATGCAGTGGAGTGCACCGGCAGTGCGGTCCGGACTTCGCCTTCGATGCGGAGATGTCGGTAGTGGAGCTGGCGATGTATTCCGGTTTCGTCTACAACCGGGACAGGCAGGCGCTGCAAATGGTTGGTTGCAACGGCGTCGTGACGGCGAGTTTCAAGGTGGCTCCAGAGCTGCGCTTCGCCGTGCTCGAACAACTGGCGGCGCGGTACGTGTAGGTGCTGCGATCTCAGACGCTGTGCGCAAGCGTGTCTCGCGCCGCCGTGCTTCTTCTTGCCCTCGCCTTGGCCGCGTGCGGTGGCACGGACGGCCCTGCTGGATGGCCTGAGCCCGTCGTGATCGCGCTACCAGGCGATCACGCGGTGACTTTCGCGGGTCTTTACGTGGCTGAAGATGAGGGCTTGTTTGGGGAGCGCGGCCTGGACGTCGGCTACCTGCACGCCGCGGACCCGGGGCAGTCGCTCGCAGTTGTTGGCAACGGCCAGGCCGCGTTTGCTGTGGTCCCCGCCGCCGACCTCGTGTCGGCACGCACCGCTGGCCTTCCCGTCATGTCGGTGGCCGTGCTGGAGCCGGCCGGATGGGGCGGCGATGCCGCGCCGGCCGGCTCATACGGTCGCGTGCTGGCAACCTCCTACGACCTGTTGGAGCGGGACACGGCCTTGGTGCGCGCTGTTGTGGGGGCCACGGTGCATGGATGGAATCGAGCCATCGAGTCGCCGGCTGCCGCCGCGGCAGCGGTCACGGAGCGGGTATCCGGATCGGAGCTGCAGGCGGCCGAGCAATGGCTCCGAGACCGCAGCGCCGGACTGCCGGCCGACAGCCAACAGGTGGGCAGATCGAACGCCGCAGGTTGGTCAGCGCTAATGGCCGCCCTTCGTGATGGCCAACGCATCGGGCGGCCGGTGCACGTGCAGACGGTGTTCACCGATGCGTACCTCCCGTACCCGCCCAGAATTCGACGTTAAACCTGGATCGTATCTGGGTGTGGCAGAGTTTGGCGTATCTAGGTACATTGTGCTAGCTAGCTAGCTCACTGCCCCTCGGGAGCCCACCATGCTCTTCCACATCGACGAGGCCGACCCCCGCCCCATCTACGTCCAGATCATGGACGAGGTGCGGCGCGGGCTCATCACCGGCAAGCTGAAGCGCGGCGACCCCCTCCCCTCGGTGCGGGAGATGGCCGCCGACCTGTCGGTGAATCCGAACACGGTGAAGCAGGCCTATCGCGAGCTGGAGCGCGAAGGGCTGGCGGAGCCCCGCCGCGGGGAGGGGACCTTCGTGGCGGACGCGGCGCGCGTGAGCCGCGGGGAGCGGCGGTCGCTGGCGCGCGGCGTGGCGGAGCGGGCGCTCTGGGAAGCCATCCGGCACGGGCTATCGGCGGAGGAGTTCCTGGCGGCCGCGAAGGTGGTGGCGCGGCAGCGCGGCATGCTCGGGGAGGCCCCCGCCGCGGCGGTAGGAGCGGCCGGGACCGCGGACACCGGAGGCCGCCCGTGAGCGATCACCCCCTGGACGGCGTCACCACGCATGGACTCCGCAAGGAATTCGGCCATCAGCGCGCCCTGGACGGCGTGAACCTCCGGGTGGCTCCCGGTGCCGCCTACCTCATGGCAGGGGAGAACGGTGCCGGGAAGTCCACCCTGCTGCGCATCCTGCTGGGGCTGCAGGAGGCCACCGCTGGATCCGTCAGTGTACTGGGCGTCGACCCCGCGGTGGACGGCGCGGGCGTGCGGGCGCTGGTGGGGTACATGCCCGACCGCGTGGACTTCGAGCACGGCTGGATGAGCGTGGACGCCGCGCTGCGCTTCCACGCCCGCTACCGGCCGCGCTGGGATCCGGCGTACGCCGCGGAGCTGATTGGCCAACTGGAGCTGCCGCGGGACCGTCGCTTATCAGGGCTTTCCAAGGGGCAGCGCCGCCGGCTCCAGCTGGTCCTCACGCTGGCGCACCGGCCGCCCATCGTGGTCATGGACGAGCCCACCGACGCTCTGGACCCGCGCATGCGCGAGCGCTTCGCGCAGCTGCTCTCGGCCTACCTGGCGGACACCGACGCCACGCTCATCCTCTCCACGCACGCCATCGCGGACGTGAAGTCCATCCCCACCGACGTGGGCATCCTGCGCCAGGGGCAGCTCGTGCTGCAGTGCAAGCGCGAGGCGCTCAGAAACCGGCTGGTGCGGGTGAGTGCCGAGGTGCCTAATGACTGGCTGCCGCCGCGCGCCATCGGCGTGCGCACCATCTCGGAGGAGCACCGCGGCGGCGTGCTGCGGGCGGTGCTGTGGGCCTCGCCCGAGGAGGCGTGCGCGCTGCTGGAGAGCGCCGGCGCGGCCACGACCAGCCTGGACGCCCTGACACTGTCGGAGGCGGTGGTGGCCATGCTGGCCGCGCCACCGAGCTGGACGCCGGAAGCCGTCGAAGTGGAGATCGCGCTACTGCCAGGAGGTGTGCTGTGAGTGCCCGTGAGACCATGCTGTGGACCGCGCCGACGTTCAGCCCCGTGATTCCGCGTGTGGCGTTCCGGGACGTGCTCGCGGCGCAACTCTGGATGCTCTGGGACAGCCGGCGGGTGGCGGTGCTGGTGGTGAGCCTGGGGCTGGCCATGTTCATCCCGCTCCAGCCCGGCCACGGCATGATGCCCTTTCTGGTCGGCATCCACATCACCGTGCTCGTGGCTGCCCTCCTCTGGGGCGCGGTGGTCTGGCACGCGCAGGACCCGGACCACCGCATGGAGCACCGGGAGATGCCGGTGGACTTCAAGACCCATGACCTGGCCCGCGTGCTGGCGGGCGCACTGCTCTTTGCCGGCGCGTACGGGGTGATCGCCATCGCGGCCCTCTTCGCGCCGCCGGTGATCGGCGGGCCGCCCGCGCTTGCGGGCTGGCAGCTGTTCGGCATGGCGGCCGGGCTCATGGCGGCCTACCTGTTCGGCTCGGCGGCGGGGATCGCCCTCCGCCATCCCATCGCGGGGCTGTCCATCTTCCTGGTGGGCTACATCCTGCTCGGGCAGGTGCTCATGGTGGTGGTGCGGCACCCGACCCGCCGGTTCGTGACCGAGCTGCTCGGCACCTGGGGACTCGAGCCCGCCGTCATGGGGCCGGCGGCCATGCACACGTTTGGTCGGGCCGGCATGATGACGTACGCCTTTCCGCCGACTGCGGAGTGGGTGCCCGCCGTCTGCTTCTGGTTCGGTCTGAGTATCCTGCTCTTCCTGCTGGCGCTCTCGCCGCCGCGCTTCCTGCGCCGCCGCACCTGAGCCGCCGGTCAGTGGCGGGCCGGACCCACACCTCCGGCCCGCCGCCCCTCGCCGAAACCACCGCGCGCCCGCTATCGTATCGATCCCGTTCACCCACACGCGTTCCCTCACCGGGATTTCTGCCATGCGACGCCGCATATCCTTCTTCGCCGCCCTCCTCGTGCTCCTGCTGCCCGGCTGCGAGCCGGCCCCGGACGCGGCCGACTGGGAGCAGATGTCCGACCGCGCGGAAGCCGAGGCCATGGAGCGGTCGCTGGAGCGGAACACGGGCACCATGACGCTGGAACCGCAGTGCGCCGACTGCCAGATCATCACGCGCACCGTGGCCACGCTCGGTGATCCGTCGGATCCGGCCAGCGTGGGCCCTATGGCGGAGGTGGCGGCCGACTCCGCCCTCACCACCTTCTACGTGCACTCGAGCACCTTCGGCGGCCAGATCCTGGTCTATGGCAAGGACGGCCGGCTCATCCGCACGCAGGGCCAGCCGGGTGAGGGACCCGGCGAGTTCGGCGGGCAGCTCATGCTGGACGTGGGCCGGGGAGACTCGCTGCACGTGCTGCAGACCCGGCCGCCGCGCTACACGGTCTGGACGCCCGAAGGGGAGCTGGCACGCACCGTCCCCATCGAGCGGCGCTTCCAGGACTTCGAGGTCCTGCCCTCCGGCGACCTCATCCTGGCCGCACCGGAGCCCACGCCGCGCGGTGACACCTACCGCCTGGTCCGCCTCTCGCCCACGGGCGAGACGCTCCAGGTCTTCGACCCCACCACGGAGGATGACACCGGCGTCTACTTCCGCCGCATCGGCGTGGCGGGTGACTGGATCTGGGCGGCCTCGCTGGCGCGCTGGGAGGTGGACG
>JBBDRO010000059.1:12613-20505 GCA_040905425.1 Gemmatimonadota bacterium
GGCGTGGCGGGTGACTGGATCTGGGCGGCCTCGCTGGCGCGCTGGGAGGTGGACGCCTTCGACGCGGAAGGCCGGCACCGCGCGCACGTGACGGCCGATCCGGCATGGGAGGCGCCCGCCGGCTACGCGCTCGGCCTCCGCCCCGAACCGGGCACGCCGATCCCGGGCAGCACGGCCGGCATCACCGGCCCGAGCTCGGGCCGCGTCTATCTGCTCACCGCGCTGCCGGCCGAGGGCGCCCGCTTCGGGGACACGCAGGGCCCGCCCTACATCCGCACGCTGGTGCAGTACTTCTATCTGGGTCGCACGCAGCTCTTCGCCGCCGGCGAACTGCAGGGCATCGTGATGCCCATGGACCGAGGGCATGCTCAACGCGTCATCCACAGTGCTGACGGCAGCACGCGGGTGGAAGTGATGAGTCTGGGCTACAGGCGTTGAGGCTGGGTTCGCGGCTTCACCGGCGGGCGCTGAGGTCTGCCACGCTGGCCGGCGGCGCGCTCGGCCTGGCACTGCTCGCGGCCGCCTGCGCGCCAGCACCCGACGAGGAGGAGTGGGCCGCCGCCGAGGCGCTGGACGCCGCGGATGACTACCGGCAGACGGGGGGCGACGTCGGGGTGGAGCCCGTATGCCCGGCGTGCCGCCTGATCCTGGAGCCGGCCGCCGAACTGCATCTCCCCGGCACCGTGCAGGATACGCCGGGCTTCGGGCACGTGGCCGCCGACAGCACGCGGGTGTGGATCTCGCTTCCCGGCCTGGAGGCGCCGCTGCTGGTGTACGGCCATGACGGTGTTCAGTCGGCCGCCGTGCGTGCGGCCGCGGGGCAGCCGCTGGCGGCGCCGCTGATTCTATTGCCGGACGCCACGGACAGCCTCCACGTGCTACAGCGGAGCCCGGCCCGCTACGTCCTCCTCGGTCCGACGCTGGAGGTCGTACGGAGCCATGAGCTTCCAGTGCCTCCCAGCTACGCAGCGGTATTTTCGGCGGACCGACTGGTGGTGGCCGCGCCGTTCCGCACGCCCCGGGACGTGCGCCGGCTGCAATACCTGGATCGGGAAGGCGCCTATGTGAACACCTTCGACGCAGTGTCCTTGGAGGACAGCGCCAACACGGGACGCATCCCGGCCCGGCACATGGGCCGGATCGGACGCCTGTTCACGCTCTCGGACTCGGGCTTTGCGCTGACGCGCTTCAGGGGCGCCAGCGCCGGACACCACTTCACGGCGGAACGGCCGTG
This sequence comes from Gemmatimonadota bacterium, assembly GCA_040905425.1. GTDB lineage: Bacteria > Gemmatimonadota > Gemmatimonadetes > Longimicrobiales > RSA9 > JBBDRO01. Next base: position 13,848 of record JBBDRO010000059.1, read on the forward strand.
GGGCCTGCCCGCCGTGGGGCCGGAAGCGGCCCGCCCGCTCGGGCTCACCACCATCGGCGTGGAGCGCGCGACGGCGGCCGGCCCCCGGACGAGCTACCGTGTGCTCGTCTTCGGACATGCGGACGGGGCGGGCGCCGCCACCGAGACACGCATCGATGCCCTCCACCCCTTCTCCATGCGGGTCATCGCACGCCAGACCGTAGCCGGACGTGTCATGCCGATGCCGAACGGCTGGGCCTACCGGCTGTCACCGCATGCGGCAGGCGGGACTCGACTCGAGCTCTTCCGCCTGCGGCTGGAGGGCGATCCAACGCGCTGATCCGACGCGCCGCCCGGTTCGCCGCGGTCCGTGCTACCAAACGCGCAAGCGCAGCATCCGGCCCGGACGCTTGGAGCTTTAGCCGCAATTATTGCCACTAACGCCGCAAGCGCCTCACTCGATTTCGCGCGTGCGGGTCTGGCCGCAATTATTGTGGTGGATCATGCAACCGCGGCCGCCGACCCCCGCGCGTGCGGGTCCGATGACACACCGCCGCCCGTAACCGCGCACTTATGCGGCGCTGCCGATGCGATCACGACGCACGAACCTTGTCCCCACCCACCACCCCGCCCCATCTTTGCCCGGCAGGTAGAACCCGCACGCCTGGATTCCCTCCAACCCCGATGGCATGACGGCCGAGGCACAGCCCCAGCCCCCCGCACCGCCCCGCGTGGTGCCGGTGCGTACGGAGCGGCAGGATGACGTCACCGTGGTGACGCTCGACCGGCCGCCGGTGAATGCCATCGGGCGCGCGCTGGCGCGCGAGCTGGCGGCCCTGCTGGACGTCATCGAGCACGACGAGTCCGTGTGCGCCGTGGTGCTAACCGGCAGCGGCGCCAGCTTCTCGGCGGGACTGGACGTGAAGGAACTCCCCCAGCAGATGGCTGGCGATGGCCCGGCCGTTATGGCCGAGCTGGTCAACCGATTGCTGCTGGCCCTCTACGGCCTGCGCTGCCCGGTGGTGGCGGCCGTCAACGGCCATGCGGTGGCCGGCGGGTTGGTGCTGGCGCTGGCCACTGACGAGCGCCTGTGCACGAGCGACGCATGTCAGCTGGGTCTGGCCGAGGGGCGCGTGGGGGTGGGCTACCCGGTAGCGGCCATGGAGGTGTGCCGCGCGGAACTCGGCCCGGCCGCGGCCCGGCGGCTCATCCTGCGTGGGCAGGATGTCACGCCGGAAGAGGCGCTGGCGCTCGGCATCGTGGACGGCCTCCACCCGCCCGACCACCTGCTCGATGCAGCCGTGGTACGCGCCCGCGAACTGGCCGCCCAGCCGGCCGCCAACTACGCCCGCGTGAAACGGCATCTCCGTGAGGCACCCCTGCGTGCCATGGAGGAGGCGCTGCGCGACGGCGATCCGCGCCGGCATTCGTGGCTGGAGTCGCTCGTTTGACCCTGCCCCCCGACAGCCCCGAAGAACGCCCCGGTCCCGAAGAACGCCCCGGTCCCGAAGAAAGCCCCGGTCCCGAGCCACACCCCTTCGACCGCGTGCGCGCCCGCGGCATGATCGGCTGGGCGGCGCTCGGCGGCATCCTCGGCGGCGCGGCCGCGGCGCTGGCGGGCGGCGTGGGTCCCGCCACCGCCGACGAGCCGATGACGCTCTCCCACCCCGTCATGGTGGGCCTCATGGTGTTCGTCTACGCCTGGATGCTGCTCTGGGCGTGGCGGCAGCAGCGCCGCTTCGGCGTCCGGCTCAGGCACTTCTTCCGGGGCGCGCTGCCGCCGGTGCCGCCGCTGGCGGTCCTGGTGGGACTGGTGCTGCTCTTCTCGTTCGCCAGTTTCTGGTTCAGCTACGAGTTCATGCGGCAGCTCGCCCCGGGCCTGGCCGAGCAGATGATGGAGGGCCCCGACCTGCTGATCATGCCCATGACCTCGATGGCGGACGTGCTGCAGAACCTGGCCGTCTTTCTCATGGTGGTGGTGGTGGCGCCGGTGGTGGAGGAGCTCCTCTTCCGCGGCTTCCTGCTGAACCGGTGGGGCCGGCGCTGGGGGCTGCGCGCCGGGATCATCACCTCTTCGGCGCTCTTTGCCGTCCTGCACATGCACTGGGTGGGACTGTTCGTCTTCGGCGTGGTCATGAGCCTGCTCTACGTGGCCACCGGTTCGCTGTGGGCCCCGATCCTGGCCCACGCGCTGAACAACGGCATTGCCTTCGGGCTGGCGGTCGTGGGGGAGGCGGAGCTCGGGCTGCTGGACCCGGGCACGCTCGAGGCGGTCGGCGCCTCCGGCTGGACCGCGAGTCTCATGCTGCTGATCTCCGCGCCGTTCCTCTGGCGCTGGCTGGGAGAGCGCTGGCCGGCGGCCTACGCCCCCCTTCCCTGGGACGTCCCGGTCCAACACATTTCCCGCGCTCCGATGGATGCCATCTCCAGCGGGCTGGCACCGGACGCGGGCACAGAACTCCAGAGCAGGATAGAGCGCCATGATGCCTCATAGATCCGTCCTGGCGGGCACCACCCTGGCGCTCGCGCTGACCGCCACCCTGCCGGCGTGCGCGCAGACGGCCACCCAGACGCAGGTGGCACGCATCGATCGGGCGCGCCTGTTGAATGACCTTGGCGCACTGGCGCACGACTCCATGGAGGGGCGGCGCATCGGCACGCCGGGCGGCGAGCGCGCGCGTCGCTTCCTCGAGCGCCGCATCGGGGAACTGGGTCTCGGGCCGGTGCCGGGCAGCGCCATCGCACAGCCCTTCACCGCAGCCGGCCGGCGCGGGGGGGATCCCGTCAGCGGTACGAACCTGGTGGCCATGGTGCCCGGCACCGGTCCGGACACGGCCCGCGCCATCGTGCTGACCGCCCACTACGACCACGTGGGCATACGCACGCAGGAGGCGGGCGGCGACTCCATCTACAACGGCGCCGACGACAACGCCTCGGGCACCGCGGCGCTGCTGGCGCTGGCCGCCCACCTGAAGGAGAACCCGCTCCGCCATCCGGTGATCTTCGCCTGGCTGGACGGCGAGGAGGGCGGGCTCCGCGGCGCGCGTGCCTACGTGGCCGAGCCGCCCTTGCCCGCGGAGCGCATGGCCGTGAACGTCAACCTGGACATGGTGGCGCACGCGGCGGAGGAGCTCTACGTGGCGGGCACGCACCACTATCCCTTCCTGCTGCCCGTGGTCCAGTCCGTGCGCGCCCAGCCGCCGGTGAAGCTCATCCCCGGCCACGACAGCGGGGGCGGCTCCGACGACTGGACTGGCCAGTCCGACCACGGCGCCTTCCACGCCGCGGGCATCCCGTTCCTGTACTTCGGCGTGGAGGACCACCCCGACTATCACCGCCCCACGGATCACGTAGAGAACATCACGCCGGCCTTCTACGGTGCCGCGGTCGAGACCATCCTGGAGGTGCTCCTGGAACTGGATCGGCAGCTGGACGGCGTGGTCCCGGCGCGCTGAGCCGCGGGCCATGGCGAGGGCACAGGCCATAGCGCGGACGCTGGAGAGGAAGATGAAGATGGAGAAGGAGACGCGTGATGGACGCGTGTAGCGCTGAGCGGGGACGTCGCTTACTGACGAGTGCGTTGGCTGCGCTGCTGCTGACGGCGTGCGCCGCACCGGACGGAGACGCGCCCGCGACCGGGGAGGCCGCGGAGACGATGGCGGTGGATACCGCGCCGCCCCCCGAGGTGCCCGCGCCGGGGATCGATTCGATCGGGCCGGCCGGCGCGGTGGAGGCGGAGGGTCCGCCGCTGGAGCCGCGGCCGTGGTTCGGCATCGGGCTGCTGGACAGCGGCTTCGCCTTCCGGGTGCCCGAGGGCATCGTGACCCGCACCGAGGGGACCAATTCCAGTCTGCGGCAGCGCTTTGCGTCACCGGGAGACAGCGTGGTGCTGAGCGTGGACATCGAACCCCAGACCTCCCCGCGCACCCTGCAGGAGACGTACGGCCAGCACACGCGCGAGCTGACGCGCGGCGCCGACGCGGAGCTCCGCTACGCCCAGCTTCGCGAGGACGGCTACCTGGTGTCCGGCAAGCGGGACGGGCGCCTCTACGTGGAGGTGGTGGTGCTGCGTGACGACATGGTGCGGCGGCTCCGCCTGGACTACGATCCCGCCCTCGAGATGCGCATGCTGCCGGTGGCATGGGAGGTCGTCCGTTCCGTGCGCGGCTGAGCCGCTCCCCCCTCTGGAGGACCCGTGAATCCCGCACTCACCGCTGACGAGGCCGTCACGCACCAGCGCAGCGCCATGGTCATCTGGGCGGCGCTCCTGCTGGGCCCGCTCGTGCTGGCGGTGGTGGTGCGCGGGCTGGTGGAAAACCAGAACGCCATCGCCACGGAGGGCGCACCGCTGGACCCGGCCGTCTCGCTGCTCGTGTGGGCCGTGGTGGCCGCCAGCGCGCTGGCCGGCACCTTTATCTTCCGGGCGCGCGCCGCCGGCCTTGCCGGGACGGCCGAGACCCGGGACGAGATGGCGCGCGGCCAGGGGCCCTCCCCCGCCGCGCTGATCACCAACCTGGTGGTAGCCTGGGCGCTGGCCGAGGGGCAGCTCCTGCTGGCCATGGCGCTCTACTTCATGAGCGGCTCACTGCTGCTGTGGTGGTCGGCGCTCATCCTGCACGTGGCGGCGCTCGCGGGCGCGTTCCCGCAGAAGGGCTGGTTTACTGGCCTGGTCCCTGGAGCCTCCGGGGAGTAACCTTAGCATCTGCATCCCACACAGCCGTGCCCGATCAAGAGGTTCCCATGACCGCGATAAGATTCCGCTCCACCGCGCTCCTGCTGGCGGCCGGCACCCTCCCGTTCATGTCGGCGTGCGGCGCCACGCCGCCCCCCGCCAGCGTCACCGTGCAGGCCGAGGGTCCGGCGCACGCCAGCCAGGGCATGGTCGTCTCGGCCAGCGCCATTGCCAGTGAGATCGGCGCCGAGGTGCTGGCCGAGGGGGGCAACGCCGTGGATGCGGCGATCGCCACCGGGCTCGCGCTGGCCGTCACCTATCCCACGGCGGGCAACATCGGCGGCGGCGGCTTCATGGTGATCCGCTTCCCCGACGGGCGCGTCACGGCCATGGACTTCCGCGAGAAGGCCCCGCTGGCCTCCCATCCCGAGATGTTCCTGGACTCCACGGGGGAGTACTCCTCGCGTATTCACCACAGCAGCCACGTGGCCGTGGGCGTGCCGGGCACGGTGGCCGGCTTCGCGCTGGCGCACGAGAGGTACGGCAGCGGGGCTTGGGCGCGGCTCGTGGATCCGGCGGCCACGCTGGCCACGGAGGGCTTCGCGGTGCCAGCCGGCCTGGCGCGCTCGCTCGGCAACGTGCTGCGCTCCTTCGAGGCGCGCTCCCCTGCGGCGCTGGCCGCGTACTCGAAGAACGGCACGCCGTACGCCGAGGGCGAGCTGCTCCGCCTGCCCGACCTGGGCCGCACGCTGGAACGCATCCGCGACGAGGGGCGCGACGGCTTCTACCGGGGCGAGACGGCGCGCCTGCTGGCCGAGGAGATGGTGCGCGGCGGCGGCCTCATCACCGAGGAGGACCTGGCCCGCTACGAGGCGCAGGAGCGCACCCCTATCCAGGGCACGTACCGCGGCTACGACATCATCAGCATGCCCCCGCCCTCCAGCGGCGGCGTGGCGGTGGTGGAGATGCTGAACATCCTGGAGGGCTACGATCTGGCCGCCATGGGTCACAACTCGGCCGCCTACGTGCACCACGTGGCGGAGGCCATGCGACGCGCCTACCGCGACCGCGCCCGTCACCTGGGGGATACCGATTTCGTGGACGTGCCGATCAAGCGCCTGACCGCCAAGGAGTACGCCGCCGAGCTGCGCACCACCATCGATCCCGCCAGCGCCACGGAGTCCACGCCCGAGGACGTTTCGCTGGCCTACGAAAGTGACCACACCACCCACTACAGCGTGGTGGACGCGGACGGCATGGCGGTCTCCGTGACGTACACGCTGGAGCAGGGCTACGGCTCCAAGATCCTGGTACCCGGCGCCGGCTTCCTGCTGAACAACGAGATGGGGGACTTCAACCCGCGCGCGGACCTGACCACCCAGGGCGGGCTCATCGGCACCGACGCCAACCTGGTCCGGCCGGAGAAGCGCATGCTCTCCAGCATGACGCCCACCATCCTGGCCCGCGACGGGGAGCTGGTGGCCGTGGTCGGCAGCCCGGGCGGGCGCACCATCATCAACACCGTACTGCAGGTGGTGCTGAACATCGTGGATCACCAGATGCCCATTCAGGACGCCGTGGAGGCTGGTCGCTTCCACCACCAGTGGCTGCCGGACCGTATCTCGGCCGAGGGAGACGCCTTCGGCGAAGCTGCGCTGGAGCAGTTGCAGGCCATGGGGCACGAGGTCTCCGCACGCGGCCGCCAGGGCACGGCCCATTCCATCATGATCGACCCGGCCACGGGCGCCATCGTAGGCGCGCCGGACCCGCGCGACTCGGACGCCGGCGCGGCGGGCGTGGGGGCTGCGGACGCCGTGGACGCCACGGCGGCGACGCGCACGCCGACCGGCGAACCCGTGCCAGCGGGCGGGTGAGCGTGGCCGGCAGCGACGAGACGGCTCCGCCGGTGGGCAACGAGATCTTCAGCGACCGGCAGACCGCCGCCATCCTGCAGAAGGCCGCCGAGCTGCAGGCGGACCGGGGCGGGCGGGATGCCGGCCTGTCGCT
>JBBDRO010000059.1:20605-27765 GCA_040905425.1 Gemmatimonadota bacterium
AGAAGGCCGCCGAGCTGCAGGCGGACCGGGGCGGGCGGGATGCCGGCCTGTCGCTGGAGGAGCTCCGCCAGATCGCCGGCGAGGCGGGCATCGAGCCTGAACTCGTCGACGCGGCGCTCGTGGAGCTGCGCCGCCCGAAGCCGCCGGAGGCCGCGCCCGAACCGCACCGGCGCAAGCTGCGCCGCGGCCAGACGCGCTGGGAGCAGCGCGCGGAGCTGCCCGTACGGCTGGACAACGAGGACGTGCGCGCCGTGCTGGCGCACCTGGAGGCGGAGTTTGGGGGACAGGGCACCGTCACGGAGTTGAGCTGCGGTACCGTGTGGACCCACCACGGGATCTCCAAGGGTCACACGCACGCCGCGGTGGAGGCTGCCGAAGGGGGCACGCGCCTGCACCTGGCACTGGAGCGCTCCACGCAGCGCAAGTTCCTGCGCCGTATGGGGGGCACGGTGGGTATGTTCATGGGGCTCCTCCTCGGCGCGATGATCGGGGAAGAGGAAGCCGTCGTGACGCTCGTACCCATGGGACTGGCGGCCGGCAACGTCACGGGGCGCGTGTGGTGGCGCATGACCGCCGGCCGCTGGGCCAAGCGCCTGGATCGCCTGGTCTCCACCCTCTCGGGAGAGGCGCTACGCAATGGCATGCCGATCGCGCCACCGGCGCCGCCCACCGCATCCACACCCGCCCTGGGCGAGCACGATCAGCGCTCCTGAGGTGCTCTTCGGCAACGCCACCCGATGGACGCGCACCTTGGAGCTACCCACAGCGGACGCCGCAGCGCCCATGCTGCGCCAGTTGGAGGGTTGGATGGGGCGCAGAGCCGGAGAGTTGGAGACGAGCCGCTGGGTCATCACCGTGCCGGGCCGGGGCAGCGCCGAAGCCGTCCTGGAGATTCTCGGCGCGAGCGGCCGCCTCCGCGTCACGGTGGACCGGCGGGAGGAGGCGTTGCAGGTGCACCTCTTCTTTCCCCTCATCGGAGTGGCGGCGGCACTGCTCGTGGCCTTCCTTGCCGTGCAGCCGGAAACGCCCTGGGGATTCGGGCTGCTCCTCCTGGCGGGCGGCCTGACCGGTCATTTAGTAGGCTGCCGGGTGTGGGCCGCGCTGGCGCGTCGCTGGGCACGCCGCCTGGAGAGCCTCAGCGCCGCCCACCATGCCTGAGACCCTCCTCCTCCTCGGCACCAAGCGTGGCCTCTTCACCGCCCGCTCCATGGATCGGCAGTACTGGACCATCTCGGAACCGTGGCTGGTCGGCCGCGAGGTCTTCCACGCCGTCCTGGACCCGCGCGACGGCCGCACCGTCTGGGCCGCCACCGACCACAAGGTCTACGGCGCGCATGTGCACCGGAGCACCGACCGTGGGGAGAGCTGGGAGGTGCTCCAGGCGGCGCCCCACTACCCGGACGAGCGCGGGCTGAAGGCCATCTGGTTCCTGGCGCCGGGGCCCGCAGCCATGCCCGAGCGGCTGTGGGCCGGCATCGAGCCGGCCGGCCTCTTCGTGAGCAATGACGCCGGCGGCTCATGGCGGAGTGTGGTGGGACTGAACGAGCACCCCACCAACACCACCTGGCAGCCGGCCGGCGGCGGATTGGCGCTGAACGCCATCCAGCACGACCCGCGCGACCCGGAGCGGATGTACTGCTCGCTCTCCGCCGGCGGCGTCTACCGAAGCGAGGACGGCGGCGTCACCTGGCTGAACGTGAACGCCGGCGTGCGCGCGGACTTCCTGCCGCAGAAGTACCCCGCGGCCGGGCAGTGCGTCCACAAGCTCCTGCTCCATCCGGCACGGCCCGATCGCCTGTACCAGCAGAACCACTGCGGCGTCTACCGCTCCGACGATCGCGGGGACAGCTGGACCGAGATCACCGCCGGGCTGCCCAGCGACTTCGGCTACGCCCTGGCCCTGGATCCGCGGGACCCGGACACCGCCTTCGTCATCCCCGAGGAGTCCAGCCACATGCGCACCACGGTGGGCGGCCGGCTGGGCGTCTACCGGACCCGCGACGCCGGGACCTCGTGGGAACTGCTGACGGAGGGCCTGCCCCAGGAGCACTGCTACGTGACGGTGCTACGGGAGGCCATGGCATTTGACACCTTGGAACCCCTGGGTCTCTACGTGGGTTCGTCGGGTGGCCACCTGTTCGCCAGCCGTGATGGCGGCGCTTCCTGGACGCTGGTGGCGGCCTTTCTACCGCGCATCCTGTCGGTGACGGCGGCGGTGCTGGAGGAGTGATGAAACTCGTGCTGTCGTGCGTCGTGCTGCTCTCGCTGGCGCTGCCCGCCGCTGGTACCGCCCAGATTCCCGACCGCTTCACCAACCTCGAGGTCCTGCCGACGGACATCGCGCGGGACGACCTCATTCGGCGCATGCGCGGTTTCGCGATCGGCCTGGGCGTACGGTGCGTCCACTGCCACCTGGGAGAGGATTCGCCCACGCTGGCAGGCGTGGACTTCGCGTCGGACGAGCGGCCGGCCAAGCGGAAGGCGCGGGAGATGATGCGCATGATGGCCGAGTCCAACGCGCGCATCGCGGCGATCCCGGAGCTGGCCGACGGCGCGCTGGCGGTGGAGTGCGTGACCTGCCACCGCGGCCTGGCCCGGCCGCTGAGCCTGCCCGACACACTGTCCCGTGTGTACGCCGCGCAGGGCGTCACCGCCACCATGGCCACGCTGGATTCACTCCGGGAGCGCTACTTCGGGCGCGGCACGTACGACTTCGGCGAGGCGTCGCTGAACGAAGTGGCCTCACAGCTACGCGTGGGCGGGGATCCCGCCTCCGCCCTCGTGGTGCTCCGCCGGAATCAGGAAGATCACCCACGGTCCGCCACGATCCAGTATCAGATGGGCCTCAATCACGAGGCGCTGGGAGACATCCCGGCGGCACGCCGCGCCTATACCCGGGCGCTGGAGCTGGCCCCGGAACACGGCCCCTCGGCAGCGCGTCTACGCGAACTGGGCGGTCTTTACCCATCCGACGTCTCCAGGTAGAGCCGGCAACACAGCGAGCCCCGCTCCGCCGCCGGCCGGAGGTCCTCCGCGTGCCCCCAGCGCCACGCCGTGTAACGGGTCACCCCGGCCGGCGCGACTGACACGTCCGGTTCACCGCGCGCGATGGTGGCGTCGAAGAGCTTCATTTCAAGCGACGCATCCGGCCGCACGATCGAGCCCTCCTTCAGCTCCCCGGCCAGCGCCAGCTCCACGCCGAGCTTTTCCCGCCCAGCCCGTACCGCCGCTTCCTCCCAGCGCTCGCCTTCCCGCAGGGTGGCGGCGGGCAGCCCCCACGCGTTCGGCAGCCCCTCGTCGTCGGGCGGGCGGCGGACCTGGAGGACGAGAGCGGAGTCCTCCGGGTGGCGGATGGCCACGGACACGGAGCGCTTCACGAGGCGTCCGGCCCTTCAGGGGCCACGGGGCCGCGCTGCACATCGTCGAACCTCGGCGCGCCAGCCCCGTTCCACCCGTACGCCTCCCAGTCGATCCGCCCGTGCCGATCGAAGCGCACGCCCTCCGCCTCCAGCAGCGCACGCTGCAGCGCCGGACCGTGCTCCACGCCCTTGATGGAGATCTCGCCGTTGCGGTTGACCACGCGCCACCAGGGGACGTCATGCTCTTCCGGCAGGGCGTGCAGCGCGCCGCCCACGCCACGGGCGGCCCGGGGCTGCCCCAGCAGGGCGGCCACGCCGCCGTAGCTCACGATACGGCCACGAGGCACGGCGCGGACCACGGCGTACACGCGCTCGGTGAAGGGAGTCATGCCGGCACCATAGCCACCGCACCCGCCCTCGCGCACCCCCGCGGCTTGCCCCACCGCGTCCGCCGCACCCGCCGCACCGGCCCGGGCAGCCCCGAGGACATAGGTGCCGGGACGCTCGGCAGTTTCGGGGTGCGCGGAGCGTGGTTGAGCCAAAATATTCTATAGAATATTTTGGCGCCGTCACGGGGGCCGCGCCGCGAAACTCCGAGCGCCCAGGCAGGCAGTCCCCGGGCGCCAGGCCTGGTGATCCGGACGCTGGCGCCGGTCTTACGCCGCGCGCCACCCGCCACCCGCCCGGATGCCGGCGCCGCCCGTGGCCACCCGTCCCACGCCTTCCCACCCGCCACCCCCGCCCCTACCTTCGAGCCCTGGCATCCTGTGTCCCTGAAGAATGGCCCACGTGTCCGCCGCAGAGCACCTCATCCTGGTCCGCCTGAGCGCCGAGGTCACCATCAAGTCGCGGCGCACCCGTAACGCGTTCATGCGCCGGCTGCTCCGCAACATGCGGGACGCGCTGGACTCGGTGGAGGCGGCCGGGGAGATCACCTCCGAGTGGGGCCGGGTGTTCGTGCGCACGTCCTCGCCCGCGGCGCTGCCCGCCCTGGCCCGCGTGTTCGGCATCAGCTCCCTCTCGGTGATCGACCGCACGGTACCCGCCGAGCTGGACGCTATCGAGGCCGCGGCGCTGGAGCTCTATCCCGAGCAGGTGCGCGACCGCCGCTTTGCCGTGCGCGCGCGCCGCACCGGCCAGCATCCGTTCTCCTCCAAGGACGTGGAGATCCGCGTGGGCGCCGCGCTGGATCCGTTCGCTGCGCGCGTGGACCTCAGTGAGCCCGAGGTGACCATCCGCGTGGAGGTGCGCAACCAGGAAGCCTACCTCTTCGAAGGCCGCACCAACGCCACCGGCGGGCTGCCCCTGGGCGTGGAGGGCCGTGCCGTGGCACTCATCTCCGGCGGCTGGGACTCGGCCGTCTCCGCCTGGCTCATGCTGAAGCGCGGCATCGAGCTGGACTACGTCTTCTGCAACCTGGGCGGGGACGCCTACGAGCGCGCCGTGGTGCAGGTGGCCAAGGTGCTGGCCGACGAGTGGAGCTTCGGCTCGCGCCCGCGCCTGCACGTGGTGGACTTCGGCGAGCCGCTGCGCGACCTGCGCGAGAAGACGCGCGAGAGTTACTGGCAGCTCGTGCTGAAGCGCATCATGTACCGGGTGGGCAGCCGCATCGGCGCCGAGTTGGGGGCGGAGGCCATCATCACCGGTGAGGCCGTGGGGCAGGTCTCATCGCAGACGCTCACCAACCTGCGCGCCCTGGAACCGGCCGCGGACCTGCCGCTCTTCCGCCCGCTGCTGGGCTTCGACAAGTCGGAGATCATCGAGCGCGCCAGGGACATCGGCACGGCCGCGCTCTCGGAGCAGGTCAAGGAGTACTGCGCCATCGCGCCGGGCAAGCCGGTGACAGCCGCCAAAGAAGAGTCCGTCGCGCGGGAGGAGGCGCGGCTGGATCCCGCCATCCTGGCCACGGCCGTGGCGGAGCGCCGCGTGCTGGACCTGCGCGCGCTCACGCCGAGCGACCTGGTGGGCCCCTACCTCTTCACGGAGGAGGTGCCCGAGGACGCGGTGGTCATCGACTGCCGCCCCGCCGCCCAGTACCGCGCGCTCCACCTGGCCGGCGCCGAGCACCGCGAGGAGTGGGACCTGCTCCGCGGCTACAAGCGGCTGGACCGCGACCCCACCTACGTGCTCTACTGCGCGCACGGCATCCAGACGGCCTACCTGGCGGAGAAGATGCAGCGCGCCGGCTACGAGGCCTACTCGTTCAAGGGCGGTCTGCGCGGCATCCTGGACTGGGCCGAGCGCACCGGCCGGCCGGTCCACGGACGCTGATTCCAGGCGACGTCCCCGCGCACCTTCCGCGGCCCACGGTCACGCCCAACGCAGCACCACCTTCCCGAAGTTCTGCCCCTCCTCCACGTGGACGTGCGCCGCCGGCGCATTCTCCATGGCGAATACCCGGTCCACCACCGGGCGCAGCCGCCCGTCCTCGAAGCGGCCCTCCACATGCTCCGCGAACGCCCGGGCCGCCGCAATCTTCTGCTCGAGCGGCCTGGTCCTGAGCACCGTGCCCACCAGCGTGAGGCGCCGGCTCATGAAGGCGCGCAGGTCCAGCTCCGTGCGCGCGCCGGCCACCAGCCCCACCAGCGCCAGGCGGCCCAGCACGGCCAGCGCCTGCACGTCCCGCGGCACGTAGTCCCCGCCCACCAGCTCCAGCACGGCGTCCACGCCGCGCTCCCCGGTCCAGGCCAGCGCCCGCGCCACGAAGTCCTCCGTGCTGGTGTCCACCCCCTCGAGTGGCGCCAGTTCGGCCGCCCGCTCCAGCTTCCAGGCGCTGCGGGACGTGCCCATGACGTGCGCGCCCGCATCGCGCGCCAGCTGCAGGGCCGCCGTGCCCACGCCGCTGCCCACGGCATGCACCAGCAGCCGCTCCTCGGGCTGGAGCGCCAGGCGGGTGAAGAGGGCGTCGTGCGCCGTGATGAAGGCTTCGGGGATGGCGGCTGCCTCCTCCCAGGAGAGCCCCGCGGGGACGGCTATGGCCTCATCCTCATGGACCGCCACGTACTCGGCGTAGCCACCGCCGCCCACGAGTCCCATGACCCGGTCACCTGCCCGCCAGCGCCGGCCCCCCGCGCCGAGGGCGTTCACCTCACCGGCGTACTCCAGCCCCGGAATGTCCTGCGGCCAGCCCTCCGGCGCGGGGTACTTGCCGCGCCGCTGCATGAGGTCACCCCGATTGATGCCGGCCGCGCGCACCCGGACCAGCACCTGTCCTGGACCGGGCTCGGGCGCGGGCGCCCGCCCGAGGGTCAGGACATCGGGATCTCCGGGTTCACGGATGAGTACGGCGCGCATGAGTCTCCCTGGGTGCTAAGCAAGAACGGCGTCCCGGGGGACGCCGCTCGCAACCTCCGGTCCGGGGCGCGGCCTAGACGGCCTTGCGGGCTATGAAATGGTACAGGAAGGAGAAGAACACGCTGCCCACGGTGGCCCCGATGAGGGCGCCCACGCGCAGCGGCGTGGGGTCGTGATGCACATAGGGTGAGGTGCCTAGCATGCCGCCGATGATGGCGCCGAAGATGGCGAACACGAACGTCAGCACCGTGGTCACGCCATCGGCCTTGTAGAAGGTGCGGACCGCGAACGCGGCCAGGATGGCCACCACGAGCCAGACGGCGAAACCTGCAACGAACATGCGTGCATCCTTGGGAGAGTGCCGGATCGAGACGGCGGCAGGATAGCGCGCGCGTGCTGGGGGGCGCAACCCCGTGCGCGGTGCGCGGGTGCGGTGCGCGGGTGCGGTGCGAGGGTGCGGTGCGAGGGTGCGGTGCGAGGTTGCGGTGCGCGGTTGCGGTGCGCGGT
>JBBDRO010000059.1:27865-31595 GCA_040905425.1 Gemmatimonadota bacterium
GGGTGCGGTGCGAGGGTGCGGTGCGAGGTTGCGGTGCGCGGTTGCGGTGCGCGGTCGCGTGGGCGGCCATGGGCAGCTATTCGGCCACCCGGACCTCCGCGGCAAGCTCCCCCTCGCTGGCCGGCTGCTCCGTAGGCCGGCGCACCGCGGCGGGCAGGCCGAGCGCCAGCACGCCGGCGCCGGCCACCAGCAGCGCGCCCACCTGGAAGGGGGCGCCCGTGCTCAGCGTCTGGAAGAGCCAGCCGCCCCAGATCGGCCCCGCCACGCGGCCCAGGCCGCCCACCACCTGCTGGCCGCCCAGGACCGAGCCCTGCGAACCGGCGTGGGAGACGCGCGAGACCAGCGCCGCCAGCGCCGGGAAGAGCGTGCCCGCACCGAAAGCCCAGACGGGCACCACCATAGCCATCCACCACGTTCCGGGGATGAGCGGCACCACCGCGAGCGAGAGAAAGAGCGCCACCACCCCCAGCCGGACCACCGCCGGCTCCCCGTAGCGGCGCACCAGCCGGCCGAGCAGCCAGCCGCGCACCACCACGGTGGCCCCGCCCGCAATGGTGAAGATGATGCCCATGGTGCGGGCGTCCACGGCAAAGCGCGCCTCCATGTAGAGCGCCAATAGCGCGGTCATGGCGGCGAACGCGCTGATGGCCAGGAAGTAGACGCCGAGCAGGCGCCCCATGGGCCGCGCGGTCATGGCCGCCAGCCAGCCGCGCAACGTGGCGGCCTCCCCGAGCCCCGTCCGTTCCCGCATCTCCGGGGGCCGGGATTCGGGGAGGAGGAAGAACGCCGCCACGCCGTTCAGGGCGCACAGTCCGGCCGCCACGAAGCCGGGCGCCGCGTAGCCGAAGCTGCTGAAGAAGCCGCCGATGGCCGGCCCCATCATGAAGCCCATGCCGGACGCGGCGCCGATCAGCCCCATGCCGTGGGCACGATCCTCGTCGCTGGTGGAATCGGCCATGTAGGCCTGCGCCACCGACACCGTGCCGCCGGCCGCGCCGGCCGCGATACGGGAGAGAAGAAGGGTGGTGAGCGTCGTCGCCAGACCGAAGATGAAATAGGAGAACGAGCTGACGAAGAGCCCCGCCACCAGCAGCGGGCGGCGGCCATGGTGGTCCGAGACCCGGCCCCAGATGGGTGTGGCCACCAGCTGCATGGCCGAATAGGAAGCGATCAGGAGGGTCACCTGGAGCGGGGAAGCGTCCAGTTCGAGCGCGTAGAACGGCAGCACGGGGATGACGATGCCGAACCCCAGCATGTCCACCAGCACGGCCCCGAAAAGGACCCAGGAGCGGGACCGTCTCACGGCCGTCTGGCCAACATTACGAAATTGAAACTGGCTTTGCGCAAGGATTTTGGACAGATTGGAGTGACAGATGTTCGGCTGGATCCCCCGGGATCAGCCGTTTCTTCGTCAAGGGCACGATTTGAGGCCGATCGCATCCGAGACCGCGCGACTCGAAGGCTACGCCAGACTGCTACGCATCGGGCGTGACCTTGCCGCCACGCGGCACCCGCAGAACCTGTACGCGCTCATCCACGAACAGGCCGCCACGCTCCTGCCGGGATCGGCGTTCTGCCTCTCGGTGGTCGACGGCGGCAGCCGCCGGGCGCGGGTGGTGTACTGCGTCGCGGACGGCCGGCGCCATGATGCTCGGGTAACCTACCCGACCGGCGACAGCCTGGCCATGCAGCGCGGTCGGGCGGTCATCCTTCCGCTGGATGAATACGACCCCGCCCTGTCCGCTGCCGGCTTCACGCCCGACGGCCGCACATGCATGAGCGCGCCGCTCGTCCGCGAGGGCCAGGTGCTCGGTGGCATAGGCGTGCTCTCTCCCCACGACGGGTCGTTCGATGACTGGAGCCTGGAGCTGCTGGCCTCGCTGGCCGACCTGGCGGCCGTGGCGCTGGACAACGCCCACTTCGTGGAGGAACTGGACCGGCAACGGGCGCAGGCCGAGCGGCTGGAGGAGATCGGCCGCGCCATCACCTCGTCGCTGGAGCTGGAGCAGGTCCTG
Organism: Gemmatimonadota bacterium; assembly: GCA_040905425.1. Lineage (GTDB taxonomy): Bacteria > Gemmatimonadota > Gemmatimonadetes > Longimicrobiales > RSA9 > JBBDRO01. The sequence goes on from JBBDRO010000059.1 coordinate 29,881, forward strand.
GAGCGCGTGACGAGCGCCGCGCGGGAACTGCTGGGCGCCGACGGGGCCACGGTGTGGCTGGCCCGCGGCGCGGATCACGCCCGGGCGGCCTTCAGTAGTGGCAGCACCAACACCGTGGGAGGCGAGCCGGTCCGGCTGCCGCCCGCGCTCATCGAGGTGATGGGAAAGCGCCGCGAGCCCGTCTTCTTCGAGCGTTCGAATGACGATTTCCTGACGGACGAGCTGCGCGCACTGATCGAGGCGGAGTCCATCCTGGCGGTGCCGCTGGTGGCCGAGGACCGGGTGCGCGGGGCCCTGACCATAGGGCAGCGCGAGCAGCGGACGTTTACCCCGCACGAGGTGCGCCTGCTGCAGCAGCTGGCCGACCAGGCCGCGATAGCCGTCAACAACGCCCGGTTGCACGAGCGGCTCACGGCGCTCTCGCTCACGGACCCGCTCACGGGACTGGCCAACCGCCGCCATGCGGAACTCTTCCTGGACAAGGAGTTCGCGGCGGCCCAGCGGGGTCGCAGGCTGACCGTGCTGATGTTCGATCTGGACGATTTCAAGCGCTACAATGACACCATGGGCCACCGGGCGGGCGACGAGGTGCTGCGGCGCTTCGCCGACATCCTCCAGCAGCAGACGCGCACTATGAACCTCGTGGGGCGCTGGGGCGGTGACGAATTCCTGAGCATCCTGGCCGACACGGACCGGGACGGCGCGTTCATCAGCGCGGGCCGGATTGCTCAGCGAGTGGACGAAGACCCATTCCTGGGGGCCAACGACGTCACCTTCAGCGTGGGCACGGCGGTGTACACCCCGGAGTTCACCACGGCCGACGAGTTGATCCACGCCGCCGATGTGGACCTCTACGAGGCCAAGCACAGCCGGGACCGGGAGATCCGGGACTGAGCGCCGCGCCGCGGCCCGGCTACGATCGGGCTCAGCGCCGCGCACTCCAGAAGGCGGCCCGCCGCGCGGCCCCGTTGGTGTGCCCCGCGTGCGCGAGCGCGCTCACCCCGCGCCCCGTACAGCCGGATCCGGGCGTGCCCTACGTGCGCCATCGGATCCTGGTGGTGTGCGGCGGATGCGGCCGCTCCGCCGCGCTGGACGTCCCCTCGGAGCGGGCCTGACGGCCCCGCCCAGGGTGCGGAGCCGCGCAGCCCGCTGCGCCGGCCGCTGCGCCCCGTGTGGCGACGCTTAGCGCGGCCGCGCCACCATGATGCCGTCCTGTGCCTGAATGTTCTGCAGGCGCTGGGCCAGGGGTAGCGGGCTGATCTCCACGGAATCTCCCACCAGCGGTGCGTGCATGAGGTGCAGGCGGCCCTCCTGCCAGATGGCGATGCCCGTGTGGGCAATGTCCAACCCGGGCTGCGTGCTCGACGCCGCGATGATGTCCCCGTCCTGGATGCCGTCCGCGACCTCCTCGATGCGCTCCTGGGGGATGACCCAGCGCGGGCGCGTGTTCAGCGTTGCTTCCATCTCCCGGATCTCCTGCAGCACGCCTTCATCTTCGAGTTGCCGGTAGGCGTCAGGATGGAGGGTCATGAAGTTGATGGGTTCCTCGTCCTGCACGCCGCCCAGTTCACGCGTCACATTCTCCACCAGCCCGCGCTCGTCGTTGCTCGCGATCCAGTCACTGAAATAGTGGAGCCGGCTGGGGTAGCCGGCGGGCACACCGGTGCGGTAGCGGATGCGGGCCAGCTCCCGGGTATACGCGTCCAGCGTGGGCT
>JBBDRO010000060.1:0-5478 GCA_040905425.1 Gemmatimonadota bacterium
GCGGGCGTGCGGGCGTGCGGGCGTGCGGGCGAGAGATGCACCATTGCAAGCCACACTTATGCTGTCGGTAGGGGACGAACTACCTTGCGATACGCATCTCGCGTTCCTCGTGATGCCTCCGCGGCCCCTCCGATCTGGAGGTCGTCTTGAAATCAGTTGGTTTCATCGTTCTGATTTCACTGGGTTCGACCTGTTTTGTCGCAGGACAAGATATCGTGCTCCAGGGGGCGACTTGCCCAAGTTGTGAAATCCATGTGCGCAACGGAGCGCTGATTCCGGCGTCGGGTAGCGATCACGGCATAGCTGGTGAGCCGAGAGCCATTCACCACGACGCGGCCGGAAATTTTCTCGTCGCGGACCGTCCGCTCCCCGCGGTGTACGACCAGCAGGGCCGCTTCGTGACTTCTCTCGGGCGGGTTGGAGGTGGCCCGGGAGAATTTCGCTATCCTTCTATTCCGATCCCGCTACCTGATGATTCCGTGTTGGTACTCGATATCGGTCAGCGGCGTGCCACAGTGCTCGATCCCTACTATCAGTTCGTCCGCCAGATTTCCCTTCCTGGTGCCTTCGTTTCGGCATCTGTGCGGCACTGGCCGGATTCCGTACTGGTATCCGGAATTCTCCCTTCCCCGGAGCGGTTTGGGTGGCCGCTCCACCTGGTGAGCCTCGCGTCGGACGAAGCTGCGATCAGGAAATCTGCTGGGCCGGATGACCGAGGAGCATTTGTGTCCACCGACCGTGTGGGAGTAACGGGCCAGCCAGACACAACGTTCTGGACGCACCATTCGCCCTATAGACTTTATGAGTGGGACTCTGCCCTCGAGGTGGTCAGGAGCTTCACACGCGAGCCTGACTGGTGGATCACGGGAGATCCGAACCTTCCGCTCGGACTTCCGCGAGAGCGCCCGCCGAGTTCCTACGTTGCGGCTGTATCTGTCGGTGCCGACGGCCTGCTGTGGATCTTCAGTGCCACGGCCGCGCCGGATTGGGAGAATGGTTGGTTGGCGCCGCGTGGATCCAGTGAAGTGCGTCCGGATCAGGTCGACTACGAGACGCTTTACGATACGATGGTCGAGGTGGTCGACCCTGTCGTCAACGAGCTGCTAACGAGCAAACGCATTCCTGAGCGCGTTGTAGCCCCGCTCCCTGGTGGGCGCGCCGTTGCATACCTGGTCAGTTCTGCGGGATCGCCGCAGCTCACGATATTGGAGTTCGAGGTTAAAGGACGCTGATCATCGAGTTCCATGAATGGTTGAAGAAGTGGGCCCTGTGAAATCCCAGCAATGGAGGCGCCGTGTCTCGTATTATCAGCTATTTGATAGCTGATCGCAGTGGGGTTGTCCCAGGCTCCTGCTCCGGCGTCCGCCCAGGAGGATCCGCCTGATGATCCCTGCGGGACCGTGTGCATGTCCTATTGGTACAATGAGTGTATGTGCGTGAGCGGGTGGCACTGGGCGTCCACCAGCACCGAGATCGTACAAGACGGACAGTTCCATGCAATGGTTTCCGAATCGCACCCCTGCCAGTACCAGGGATATCACGGCTCGTGCGAGCCTGCGGACGCTGCACCTGAGGTCCAGCTGGCCTACGCAGAGCTAGTCGACGCCGCCGCGAACCGGGACGCCATTGGCGCCCTCAGAGCTGGACAGCGGGTGCCACATCACCTGATTGTGAACCACTCTCGTGGCGTCGTTCTGGTAAAGGCGTGCGCACTTCAGGGATTCACTGCCGCCTTGGCAATACCTCGCGATGACCCGGAGGTCCTTGGGCTCGTTGCAGAGATTGAGCGGCAAGAGCGGTGAACCGCACTAGCAGCGCAGGCGGCTCTCCATACGGTGGCGGGCCGGTTGCGGGAGAAGCGCGGGCTGGAGATTGGGCCGGTCCCGATTTCGTGGACAGTTTCGGGTTCCCTGCCTCCACTTCGGCGAGGCGGCGAAGGACCCTCGCGCCGGGCACTACCACGGAAATTGGCCGCTTCGTTCGGGGGCATGAGGCACCGCCCTTCATATGCGGGCGCCTTGCTACCTCATGTTGGCTCCGCCTTCCCTCGAGGCAATCAGCCTGAGACTCTCCTGACAACCGGCTCGGTGCCGTAGCTGTTCGGGGCGCACCGCGGGATGCCGGGTCGGGGACGGTGACGCAACGCCGGCGCGTCGAGCCTGGACGTCGCTTGAAGCACCTGTCACAGAGCCTCCGCGGCGCCTTGACAGTCCCCATTTTCTCCCTTATCTTTGCTAGTCTGTAGGCCAACCGGTCCGCGAGTTGGGGAATGCGCGTTGGCGCGCGGGCGTCGCGGGAGTTTCGCGGCGCCCTTGGCGCGACGGGAAGACAACCAGATGAGAGGCCGGCGCAACAACGTCGGCTCCAGCGGGGGAGACGATCGTCCCCGCTTTCTTCGTCGATGGATCTTTGGGAAGGGCGCAAAACACGATGCCGACGATCAACCAACTGGTCCGCAAGGGCCGGAAGAAGGTTGAAAAGAAGGACAAGGCTCCGGCGCTGCAGGGCAACCCCCAGAAGCGCGGCGTCTGCACCCGTGTCTACACCACCACGCCGAAGAAGCCGAACTCGGCGCTGCGGAAGGTGGCACGTGTGCGCCTCACCAACGGGTACGAGGTGACCGCCTACATTCCCGGTGAGGGGCACAACCTGCAGGAGCACTCGATCGTGCTCATTCGCGGCGGCCGTGTGAAGGATCTGCCGGGCGTCCGCTATCACATCGTGCGCGGCACCCTGGATGCCAGCGGCGTGTCCGATCGCAACCAGAGCCGTTCCAAGTACGGCACCAAGAAGCCCAAGTAGCCATGAGCCGACGCCAACGTTCCGTCAAGCGGGAGATCCCGCCCGATCCGCGCTACGGGTCCACCACCGTCACCAAGTTCATCAACAGCTTGATGATGGACGGTAAGAAGAGCACCGCGGAGCGCATCTTCTACGAGAGCATGCGGGTCATCGAGGAAAAGACCGGCCAGCCGGCCATGAACGTCTTCCGGCAGGCGGTCACCAACGTGAAGCCCACGCTCGAGGTGAAGAGTCGCCGCGTCGGCGGCGCCACCTACCAGGTACCGGTGGAAGTACGCCCCGAGCGGCGCAACGCGCTGGCCATGAAGTGGCTGATCAGCTTCGCGCGGGCGCGTGGGGACAAGACCATGGCGGAGCGCCTCTCGGCGGAGCTGCTCGCGGCCAGCCGGAACGAGGGCAACGCCATCAAGAAGAAGGATGATACGCACCGGATGGCGGAGGCGAACAAGGCCTTTGCGCATTACCGGTGGTAGGACATAGAGGAACCGCGTAATGCCACGCAAAACACCGCTGCAAAAGCTCCGGAACATCGGCATCATGGCCCATATCGATGCCGGGAAGACCACCACCACGGAGCGCATCCTGTACTACACCGGGCGTATCCATCGCCTGGGTGAGGTGCACGACGGTGCGGCTACGATGGACTGGATGGAGCAGGAGCAGGAGCGGGGCATCACCATCACCTCCGCCACGACCACCGCGTTCTGGAAGCGGTTCGAGGAGGAGTACCGCATCAACATCATCGATACGCCGGGGCACGTGGACTTCACCGTGGAGGTGGAGCGTTCCCTGCGCGTGCTCGACGGTGCGGTGGCGGTGTTCTGCGCGGTGGGTGGTGTGGAGCCGCAGTCCGAGACTGTCTGGCGCCAGGCCGACCGCTACGGCGTGCCGCGCATTGCGTTCGTGAACAAGATGGACCGGGTGGGTGCCGACTTCATGCACGTGGTCGACATGATCAAGGACCGCCTGGGCGCCAATGTCTACCCGCTGCACTACCCGCTGGGCGAGGGCGAGCTGTTCACCGGCATGGTGGACATCGTGCGCCGTGTGGAGCTGGTCTATGACAACGATTCGCTGGGCGCCACGTGGGAGGAAGGTCCCGTCCCCGACGCGCTGAAGGAGAAGGTGGAGGAGCTACGCCACCAGCTCGTGGAGGCCGCGGTGGAGCATGACGAGGCGCTCCTGGAGAAGTACCTCGAGGGGCACGACCCCTCCGAGGAGGAGCTGCGCGCGGCCATCCGCAAGGCCACCATCGCCAACGCCATCGTGCCCGTCATGTGCGGCACGGCGTTCAAGAACAAGGGTGTGCAGCAGCTGCTGAACGCAGTCATCGACTACCTGCCGTCGCCGCTGGACGTGCCGCCGATCAGGGGGCACCTGCCGCACCACGACGAGACCTTCGTGGAGCGCCCGTCCGAGGATGACGCGCCGTTCGCCGCGTTGGCGTTCAAGATCATGACGGACCCCTTCGTGGGTCGGCTGACGTACTTCCGGGTCTACTCGGGCTCGCTGCCTTCGGGCTCCTACGTGCACAACTCCACGAAGGACAAGCGCGAGCGGGTGGGGCGTCTCCTGCAGATGCACGCCAACCGGCGCGAGGAGATCGAGGAGGTGTACGCCGGGGACATCGCGGCGGCCATCGGCCTCAAGGACACGCGCACCGGTGACACACTGTGCGATGCGGACGATCCGGTCATCCTGGAGGCCATGAACTTCCCCGAGCCCGTCATCGACGTGGCCGTGGAGCCGAAGACCAAGGTGGACCAGGACAAGCTGGGACAGGGCCTGGCCAAGCTGGCGGAGGAGGACCCCACGTTCCGCGTCCACACGGATGACGAGACGGGGCAGACCATCATCAGCGGCATGGGCGAGCTGCACCTGGAGATCATCGTCGATCGCCTGCTGCGCGAATTCAAGGTGGGCGCCAACATCGGGCGCCCCCAGGTGGCCTATCGGGAGACCATCCGCAAGTCGGCCGAGAAGGTGGAGGGCAAGTTCGTCCGCCAGACCGGCGGCCGGGGCCAGTACGGCCACGTGGTGATCAACATCTTCCCGGGTGAGCCCGGCCACGGCTTCGTCTTCGAGGACAAGATCGTGGGTGGCTCCATTCCGCGGGAGTTCATCGGCCCCGCCGAGCAGGGCATCAAGGAAGCCATGGACACCGGCGTGGTGGCCGGCTACCCCATGGTGGACGTGCGGGTGGAGTTGATCGACGGCTCCTCGCATGACGTGGACTCCAGCGAGATGGCCTTCAAGATCGCCGGCTCCATGGCGTTCAAGGAGGCGGTACGCAGGGCCAGCCCGGTGCTACTGGAGCCGGTCATGGACGTGGAGGTGGTGACGCCCGGTGACTACATGGGAGACGTCATCGGTGACCTGTCCAGTCGGCGCGGCAAGATCGGCGGCATGACGCAGCGCCAGCAAGCGCAGGTCATCGGCGCCAGCGTGCCGCTGTCCGAGATGTTCGGCTATTCCACACAGCTCCGCTCGCTGACGCAGGGGCGTGCCGTGTATTCCATGCAGTTCTCACGTTACGAGCAAGTGCCGCAGTCGAAGGCGGACGAGATCATCTCCAAGGTGCGTGGCTGAAGGGCCGCGCGACGACCACCGAGGGAAGAGCAATGGGCAAGGCCAAGTTCGAGCGTACCAAGCCGCATGTGAACGTGGGCACGATCG
>JBBDRO010000061.1:0-31080 GCA_040905425.1 Gemmatimonadota bacterium
GTGGAGGCGCGGGCGCGTGAGGCGGTGGACCCGAGCTGAGGACCAGCGGAGCCGGCGACGATGCCGGCAGCGCGGAACGCTTCTGGCAGAATGTAAAAGGCCCCACACCGAGGAGAGCGATGGCCACAGTCCGAGAGGTTTACGACTCCGTCCGGAACGATACCGACGCCGTCATGAAGCGCTGGCGCCACTCCGTAGCCACAGAGCCGGGCTTGATGGGCGCCCGGGAGCTGGACGTGGACGCACTGCCCGAGCTCATCAGCACGGCGCTCGACGTACTGGAAGAACGGCCGGATCAGGAGACGTCGCGCCGCAACCTCCTCAAATGGACGCTGGAGCACGGGCACTATCGGATCCGTGAAAGCGTGCCCGATGACATGCTCTTCAAGGAGTACCACGTGCTCCGCTACGCGCTGTGGGACACCATCCGCGAGCGACACGGCACCAACCGCCTCACCTCGACCGTCATCACGCAGCTGGACGCCGTGCTGTCCGTGGCGTCCCGCGCATCACTGCGGGGTTACTACCACGAGCATTTCGAGACCGGTGGGGAGGACATGGCGGAGAACCTGCTCGAGGACGGGCCCTGGCCGCTGCACACGGAGGGCGAACAGCAGGTCTGAAGCGACGAGGCCCCGCCCCTCACTCGCGATGCTGGGACCCCAGTTTCCGCTGCAGCCTCCGCACCCCCAGCCGATCCCACGCCGCAGCCCCCCGCCTCCAGTTCCAGCCGGAGAGGCAGGGTGAAGTCGTAGCGGCGGGTGAAGCGGCGCACCGCCTCCGGTTCCTGCCCGTCCGTAACGGCCAGCAGCCCCGCAGCAGCTTCGTGGCGCCGGGGGCACCGAAAATGAACGCCACGTCCGTGTTGCCGAGGGTACCCCGCGGACGTTGAAACCCCCGATCAGAAATACGTGGCCACACTGAACAACAGCGCGGCACGTTCGCCGGGCGAGTTGAAACGGTCTCTGATCCGGCCGCGAACATAGTCCAGCTTGAGGACGGTGTCCGGCGTGGGACGGAAGTTGAAGCCCGCGCTCACCTGGGCCACGCCGTCACCGGGTTGGTCCTGGTCGAAGTCCACGGCGTCCAGGCGCACCTTTGCAGACAGTGTGGCGTTGGGCATGGTGGCCGGGACACCCCTCAGGAGGGGGCGCTCGACATCCAGGTACACGCCGGCCTGCCGGCGCGCCGAGATGTTCAGGAGCGAGGGCGGAAGGTCAACGCGAACCACGGCGGCCTCCCCCGCAATCGCGAACCCCGCCACGTCCGTCTCCAGGTCCACCACACCCACCGTGAGACTGCGGCGCTCGTCCACCGGCGCGCCTTCGATGTCGAACACGTTCCAGGCGCCGTGATGGGTGGAGAGGCCCACCTCGTGGCCCGCTTGCGGGCTCCATGCCACGCGGCCCACCACGGCCGGACTGCTGTTCTGATCCTCGAAGTTGTGGCGGCCGGCGGGCAAACGGGTCCCTCCAGGGGCGTCGAAGATGATGCCGTCGCTGAAGCCATTCGTGGCGTAGATCTCGTAGGTGAGACGGTGCCGTCCACCGAGGCCTACGCTTCCGAGCGCACCGAAACCGGGCTCGGAGAGCGCCACGCCCAACAGCTCGGTCGAGACGATGGGGCGGTCTGTGAATGGATTGAGGGGACTGTCGTGTGCCAGGTTGAAGCGGCCGAGGGGCGTGAGGATCATTCCCCCGCGTAGGGTGAAGGCGCTGTGGATGATGAGGTCGATGGCCGCGAACTCGAGGGTGACCTCCTCACCACCCTCCTCAATCTCCAGCTCCGCCCCGATGCGCACGAAATCGCTCACCCGGGTGGCAGTGAAGAGATTGAAGCGCTTGGCCAGAAATCCGGACTCCTCGGTCAGGCCATCCGTCCGATGATATCGGGCGTGCGCTTCGGCGTATCCGCCGATCGCGGTACGACCTAGAAGGCGGCCGAGGTACGGCCGGTCGTAGACTCCACCGGTCACGAACGGGCGTTCGATCGTGTCCGGTGGTTCCTGCGCCTCCGCGCGGGATCCCAACGCAAGCAAGGAAATCACCACGACGAAGCTAACAGGCAACGACCGCGTCATGCGGAGCCCTCCGATGTGAGTTGAATCTCTATCGTACCGTCCCGCAGGGTGCGGACCGGGAAGGAGCGCAATGACCTCTCCGCCGGTCCGCGCAGAACGCGCCCCGAGCGGTCGTACGTCGACCCGTGGCACGGGCATTCCAGCCGTTCGCCGCGCACCTCCACGGTGCATCCGAGATGGGTGCAGATGGGACTCAGCGCCGCATATCCGTAGCCGGTCGAAACTAGATAGACAGGCGTACGGGCACCTTCCGGCTGGAGCCGCAGGAAGCCGCCCGCGCCGGACAGGCTCGGATGCGCGGCAGGGTCCAGGCGGATGCGGCCGTCAACGGGCCGGACCGGCGTGGATACCACGGAGGCGCAGCCGGAGTTCAAGGCCCCCGTGGCCGCTGCCGCCGCGACCGTGCGCAGGAAGGTGCGCCGGGAGCTCATCGCGATCCCACAAAATCGACGAGCGCCCGCCGGTCTGCGGCTGGGAGGGCCATGAACGCAGCCCGCGCGGCGTTCCCTTCCCCGCCGTGGAACAGGACGGCCTCTTCAATCCCCCGTGCCCGTCCGTCATGCATCAGGAACAGCTCGCCATCCAGGAACTCCCGGGCCACCCGCAGCCCCCATAGGGGCGCGGTGCGCCACTCGGTCCCGGTGGCGTCGATGTCCTGCACATCGTCGGCCAACTCAGGGCCCATGTCGTGGAGGAGGAGATCGGAGTAGAGAGGCACCGGCTGGTGGGCCAGGGCGGCTACGGCGTGCGGCCCCGTCGTCATTTTCGGCGTGTGGCAGGACGCGCAGCCGACGCGGCCGAAGAGCTCCTGTCCGAGTTCCCGTACGGGGTTCATTTGACCCGGTGCCGGCGGGGCGAGAAGCCGCAGGTAGAACGCCACGCGCGTGACCACCTCCGTGGGAAGTTCAGGATCCGGCACGCGATCCACCGCCTTCGTGGGCGCACCCGCCGCGACATTGCGGTTCTCAGCGTACAGAAAGTCGGTGGTGATGCCCATGTCATTCAGGTAGGCATCCACCACCTGCTCAAATATCGTGCTCGCTCGCCCCTTGCGCGTGAAGCGCCCCAAATACGGACCTGGACCGACCGGGAGCTCGTGACGGGGCATCCACTCGGGAGGGGTCACCCAGTGCGGGCGGCCGGAGATGCCGTCTTCGTCGGCGTCGTCCGGGTCCGCCCTGCTCAGAATCTGCGCCGCCGGAATGGCCTCGATCAGGCCGACGCCGAACACTGGCGGCGGCAACCGCAAGGAAACCGGAATACCCTCGGGCACGACCTCCGGATCGGCTCCAGGCAGCGCCTTCACCTGAATGACCGGCGCGTCGAACGGATGCCCCGCTGCGGTGGCCACCGTCGGGTCCACACGGGGCACGAGATTGGAGAAGCGCGGCTCGGGGCGCCCGCGGCCATCGCCACTGTGGCAGGCCGCGCAACTCACATTGGTGAACAGGGGCCCGAGTCCATCCGCGGGAGCGAACGCGCGCCCGAATTCCTCGTCCCCTGCAATGAACACCGCCATCTCGCCGGGCGTGAGCCCCGGTAGCGGCGCATCCAGAACATCCGCGTCGAGCGGTGCTTCGGTGATGAGAGCGTCGCAGCCTCCCGCGAATGAGGCAATGCACGCTACGAACAACAGCAGGGACGGACGCTTCGGCTTCATGGGGTGGCCTCGAGCAGAGTAAGCTTGAAGGGCGCGGAGCGGGTGCGCGTGGACGCGGCCTGCCGCCGCATCATGCCCCCGCCAGGAGACGCCACACCTGCGCCACGAGGAAGCAGGTCACGATGCCCATCACGAGCGGCAGCAGGGACGCTACGGCGGTCCACTTCCGGCTGCCGGTCTCCTTGTAGATGGTGTAGATGGTGGTGGAGCACGGATTGTGGAGCAGGCTGAAGAGCATGAGGTTGACGCCCGTGAGCAGGCTCCAGCCCGCCACGCCCAGCATGTCTCCCACCGCCTGCAGCGAGTCCAGCTCGAACATCACGCCAGTGCCCGCGCCCAGGTTGGCCAGCTCGGGGTGCACCATCACGGTGAGCATGAGGATGGTGGGGATGACGATCTCGTTGGCCGGGATGGCCACCACGTACGCCAGCAGGATGACGCCGTTCAGGCCGATGAGCAGGCCGGGCCCGTCCAGGAAGCCCACGGCGTGCTCCGCCAGGCTGGCGCCGCCCACGCCGATGTTGGACATGAGCCAGATCACGGCGCCGGCCGGGATGGCAAAGACCACCGCGCGCCAGAGCACGATGAGCGTGCGATCGATCATGGAGGTGTAGAGCGTGCGCAGAATGTCGGGCGGCCGGTAGGGCGGCAACTCCAGCGAGAAGGTGCTGGCCTCCCCCTTGAGCACGGTGCGCGAGAGCCCCCACGAGGTGAGGAAGACAAAGAAGACGCCGAGCAGCGCCACGCTCACCACGGCGCCGGCGGAGACCAGACCCGCCAGGTGCGCCGGCGCCAGCGCGCCGATGAAGATGGCCGCGATGAGGATCTGCGTGGGCCAGCGGCCATTGCACAGGGAGAAGTTGTTGGTGATGATGGCCACCAGCCGCTCGCGCGGGGAGTCGATGACGCGCGTGGCCACCACGCCCGCGGCGTTGCAGCCGAAGCCCATGCACATGGTGAGCGCCTGCTTGCCGTGCGCGCCGGCGCGGCGGAACATGGCGTCCAGGTTGAAGGCCACGCGCGGCAGGTAGCCGAAGTCCTCCAGCAGCGTGAAGAGCGGGAAGAAGATGGCCATGGGCGGCAGCATGACGCTGATCACCCAGGCGGTGGCCAGGTAGACGCCGTCGAAGAGGAAGCCCGACAGCCACCATGGGAAGGAGAGCGCCTCACCCACGCCGAGCAGCAGCGGATGCACGCGGCCGATGAGCAGGTCCGCCAGCATGCCGGACGGCACGTTGGAGCCGGCAATGGTGAGCCAGAAGACCACCGCCAGCAGGGCCAGCATGAGCGGGAAGCCGGTCCACTTGCTGGTGAGCAGGCGGTCCAGCGTGCGATCGAAGGTGGCGCGCGCGCGGGTGGTGCCGCCACCGCGACTGGCCTCCGCGATGCGCTCGGCGGCGCGGAAGATCCCCTCGGTCAGGCGGTCGTGGAAGTCAGCGGGCAGGCGCCAGCGCAGCTCCGAGGCGGCGTGCTGCAGTGCCTCACGCGGTTCTGAAGCGACGATGTCCGATCCTCCTTCTTCCTCTCCCAGCGTTCCGTCCGCGATGGCCTCCTCCACCTGCTCGTCCCCGCTGAGCAGCCGGAGCGCCACCCAGCGGGCGTTGGCCATGCGCGGGAAGGCATCGCGCACGAGCGGCTCCAGCTCCCCGATGGCCCCCTCCACCTCGGGGGCGTGCCGCTGGATGCGGTACGGGGTGGTCTCCACCTCACCGGTGGCCACGCGGTGGACGGCCTGCAGCAGCGCCTGGATGCCCAGACCGCGGCGCGCCACGGTGGGCACCACCGGCACGCCCAGCTCGGCCTCCAGAGCGGCCGGGTCGAGGGCCACGCCGTGGCGCTTGGCCTCGTCCATGAGGTTCAGGCAGATCACCACGCGGTCGGTGATCTCCAGCACCTGCAGGACCAGATTCAGATTGCGCTCCACGCGCGTGGCGTCCACCACCACCACGGTGACGTCGGGCCGGCCGAAGAGCAGGAAGTCGCGCGCCACCTCCTCGTCCATGCTGCCCGCCTGCAGGGAGTACGTGCCGGGCAGGTCCACCACCTTCACGCGCTTGCCCTCGTTGGCAAACACGCCCTCGGCGCGCGTGACGGTCTTGCCCGGCCAGTTGCCGGTGTGCTGGCGCAGGCCGGTGAGCGCGTTGAAGACCGTGCTCTTGCCGGTGTTCGGATTGCCGGCCAGCGCCACCAGGTAGTCCCAGCGGTCGGGGCGCAGGCCCAGCCGGACCAGCGCCGGCTCGCGGTCGCCGCGGACGGAGAGCGGCGCGGGCGCGGTGGCGGTGCTCATGCGGCCTCCTCGGCGCCGCTCTCGGGGCGCACCCGGATCCACTCGGCCTGCTCGCGGCGCAGGGCAATCAGCGCACCGCGGATCTCGTAGGCCACGGGGTCTCCGCCGGCGGCGGTGAGCCGGGCGCTGATACGCGTCCCGGGCACCACGCCCAGGTCCAGGAGGCGGCGGCGCTGCGGGCCGCGGCAGGCCCGGGAGAGGCCCACCACCCGGGCGCTCTCACCCTGCCGGACCGTGGCCAGCGTGGTCACGCTCGGATCCGGCGCGGCCGAGGGCTCGAGGGGCTCGACGGTGACACCGGCCGCGACCACCGGCTCAAGCGCGTGCTCCCGTCCCGCGGCCTGGAAGCGGATGCGGCCGCCCTCCGCCTCCAGCATGCGGATGCGCACCTGCGGGTGGAGCCCCGCCTCGAGGAGCCGGTCGTAGACCTCGGCCGGCTCGTCCTCCACGTGCGCGATCTCGGCCACGTCACCGGGGGCGAGCGCGGCCAGCGGGACGCCCGCCATCGGCGGCATCTCGCCACGGGCGGTGGGGATCGGATCACCGTGGGGATCGTAGCGAGGGTGACCCAGGCGGGCGGAGAGCGCCTCCGCCTCTGCCGCGGAGAGCGTGTGCTCGCGGAGTTCCGCGTCGGGATGCCAGTCCGCGGGTGGCACGCCGGTGCGGTCGGCCAGATAGCGCTCCCACAGGCGGTGCGTGCGCAGCACGCGGAGCGCATAGGCACGGCCTTCCTCCGTCAGCGTCACGCCACGCTCCTCGAGCCGGGCCAGGCCCCTCTCCTCCAGGAGCGAGACCAGACGCACGGCGCGCGCGCGCGTGACTTCCAGCACGCCCGCCAGGGCGTCCGCGGTGAGCGGGCGTCCCCCGTACTCGGCGTTGTGGATGTGCTTCAGCGCATCCTCGATGCGCACCCGCTCGCTCATGTGGAAGAGCGTGAGGATGCGGGGCAGGATGCCCCGGCGCGGCCACAGCACCAGGGCGGCCGCCAGAACGCCGGCAAAGAAGATCAGCAGGGCAAGGGCTGGCTCGCTCATGAACGCGAAACTCCTCGAAGGCAGGCCGCGTGGGCTGCCTCATCGTTAATTTAGTCTAGCCTAACTGTAAAATAAGGTGCGGCCCGCGTCAAGCGGGGGAAGGGGTGGCCGGCTTGCGACCCCGCGACCCGCATCCCAGGTTGGAGCCCGCAAATGGCATTCGGGCGTGTGGAGGAGACATGGTGCGGCGGTGGCTACCCCTGGTGGTGGTGCTCCTGGTGGGCGTGGTGGTGGGGCTCGGTGCGTTCACCTTCGTCTACGCCAAAGGCTACTCCTACCTCTCGAACGACCCTTCCGTCTGCGCCAACTGCCACATCATGGACGAGCACTACGCCTCGTGGATGAAGTCCAGTCACAAGACGGTGGCCACCTGCAACGACTGTCACACCCCGCACACCCCGCTCGGCAAGTACTACGTCAAGGCCAAGAACGGCTTCTGGCACTCCTTCTACTTCACGACGGGCACCTTCCCCTATCCGCTGCGCATCACGCCGCCCAATCACGACGTGGTGGAGGACGCGTGCCGCTACTGCCACGAGCCCATCGTGGAGAGCATCGATCACGGCGTGTCGGCCATGGGGGACGCCGAAGTGGGCGACGGACGGGACACCTTTACCTGCACCCGGTGCCACAGGTACGTGGGCCACTGGGTACGCTGAGCCATACGGAGGACGAAGATGCCTGAGGGATCCATGCGGCGGGGCTGGTGGCTGGTGGTGGCGGCGGTGCTCGCGGCGGTGGTGACGCTGGGACTGGCCGCACTGCTCACCAATATCTTCGAGCGCCGCCAGGAGGCGCGCAATCCGTTCTACCGGGTGGTGGAACTCAACGACACCATCACCGACCCGGCCGTCTGGGGCAAGAACTTCCCGCTCCAGTATGACGACTACCTGCGCACGGTGGACATGACCCGTACGCGCTACGGGGGCAGCGAGGCGCTACCGCGGCAGCCCACCGAGACGGACCCGCGCGAGGAGGTCTCCTTCTCCCGGCTGGAACACGATCCGCGCCTGCGCGAGTTCTGGGCGGGCTACGCCTTCGCGGAGGATTTCCGCGAGGAGCGGGGCCACGCCTACATGCTCTCCGACCAGATCTTCACGGAGCGGCAGCAGGTGGCCCAGCAGCCGGGCACCTGCCTGCACTGCCACGCCTCGGTGTACGTGCCGTACAAGAAACTGGGCGACGGGGACCTGATGGCCGGCTGGGAAGTGGCCAATCAGATGCCTTACTTCGAGGCCGCGGCGCTGGCGGAGCACCCGGTGGCGTGCATTGACTGCCACGATCCGGAGACCATGCAACTCCGCGTCACACGGCCCGGCTTCATCAACGGCATTCAGGCGCTCAAGGCCTTCGAGGGCGTGGACGACTACGACGTGAATGAGGACGCCACGCGCCAGGAGATGCGCACCTTCGTGTGCGGCCAGTGCCACGTGGAGTACTACTTCCAGGGCCCGGAGAAGCGCCTGGTCTACCCGTGGGCCAAGGGGCTCAGCGCGGACAGCATCCTGGCCTACTACCAGGAGAACGGGCACACCGACTGGACGCACGCCATCAGCGGCGCGCCGGCGCTGAAGGCGCAGCACCCGGAGTTCGAGCTCTACAACCAGGGCATCCACGCCCGCTCGGGCGTGGCGTGCGCGGACTGCCACATGCCCTTCAAGCGGGAGGGCGCCATGAAGATCAGCGACCACTGGGTGCGGAGCCCCGTGCTGAACATCTCCAACGCCTGCCAGACGTGCCACACGCAGGACGGTGAGGAGCTGCGCGCCCGGGTGAATCAGATCCAGGACCGCACGTACGAGATGCGCAACGTGGCCATCGACGCCACCCTGCAGCTCACGCGCGCCATCGGTGAGGCGGCGGCGGCCGACAGCGCCAATCCGAACCTGGCCGCGGCGCGCGACTACCAGCGGCGCGCCCAGTTCCTGACAGACTTCATCGAGGCCGAGAACTCCATGGGCTTCCACGCGCCGCAGGAGGCCATGCGCATCCTGGGCAACGCGGTCAACCTGGCGCGCATCGGCCACGGCGCGTTGCGGGGTGAGCGGTTGGCGGAGACGGAATCGAGGATCGCGCCGGAGCAGACCGTGTCCCCGGGCAGGGAGCCCGGCGGCAACTAGTGTTGTGTAGCCGAATTCTCGTGTAGCACCGAGGGCGTGGATGCGCCCGCCCAGGTAGGCGCGAGGAGGAGAGCATAGCCGTAGCTATGCCGACGACGAGCAACGACGCTGGGTGGGATGCAGACGCGGCCGAATGCAACGGGAATTCGGCTACACAACACTAGACCCGCTCCACCTTGAGCGCGCGGGCCACCCGGCGCCCCACGGAGGCCTCGCGGGTGCCCCCCTCGGCCTCGATGGTGAGCACGACCGGGCCGTCGAACGGCGCACGCGAGTGGACGGAGAGGCGCGTACCGATGGCCAGCTCCAGCGAGTCCAGGTAGCGCAGGAACGCGGGATCGTCATCCTCCACGCGCAGCAGCCGGCCCGCCTCCCCGGGATCCAGGTCGGCCAGACTCAGGTACTCCCCCTCGTAGATCTCCCCCTCGCGCGTGGGGATGGGCGCGCCGTGCGGGTCCACGGTGGGCTCACCCACCGCGGCGGCCATGCGATCCACCAGTTCGTCGGAGGCGGCGTGCTCCAGCCGCTCCGCCTCCTCGTGCACGCGGTCCCACGGGTAGCCGAGCGCCTGCACCAGGTAGACCTCGATGATGCGGTGGCGGCGGATGGTGCCGAGCGCCACGCGGCGGCCCTCGTCGG
Source organism: Gemmatimonadota bacterium (assembly GCA_040905425.1). Taxonomy (GTDB): domain Bacteria; phylum Gemmatimonadota; class Gemmatimonadetes; order Longimicrobiales; family RSA9; genus JBBDRO01. Next base: position 9,821 of record JBBDRO010000061.1, read on the forward strand.
TGAGGCGGGCGCCGCGGTAGCGCTCGTGCTCCAGCAGCCCCTGGTCCGCCAGGCGACGGAGCATGCCGCTCACGGACGCCGATGCGATCGACAGCCGATCGGCGATCTCGTTGGTGGCCGCGGCGCTGCCCTCGCGCTCCAGCTCGTAGATCGTCTTGAGGTAGTCCTCCACGGACGAGGTGTGCTCGTCCGCCGTGCGCCGGGTCATGGCTCCTCCGTTACAGGCGTTCGACCGGGCTCCAATGTCGGCAAAGTGGCCGCCCGCCGCGAGGGGTGCTGCGCCGTCGAGCGGCCCCCGGCGACGCGTAGCGCTCACCGGCGCAGCGCGTCCTCCCCGAGGAGCGCGTCGAGCACGCCCATGAGACGGTCCGCCTCCGCCGCGCCGAACACCAGGGGCGGTTTGATCTTGATGACGTTGTGCAGGGGACCGTCGGTGCTGAGCAGCACGCCATGCTCGCGCGCCCGCTCCACCAGGTGGGCCGCCTCGGCCGCGGCGGGCTCCCGCGTGCCCCGCTCGCGCACCAGCTCCACGCCCAGGTAGAGGCCTCGACCCCGCACGTCCCCGATGAGCGGATGGCGCTCCGCCAGCGTGCGTAGGCCCTCCAGCAGCGCCCCGCCCACGGCCGCCGCGCTGGCCTGCAGCCCCTCCTTCTCGAGCACGTCCAGCACCGCCAGCCCGGCGGCGCACGAGACCGGGTTGCCGCCGAAGGTGTTGAAGTACTCCATGCCGTTGGCAAAGGAGGCCGCCACCTGGCGCGTGCACACCACCGCGCCCAGCGGATGGCCGTTGCCGATCGGTTTTCCCAGCGTCACGATGTCCGGCACGGCGCCGTCCGCCTCGAACGCCCACATGTGGCTGCCCACCCGGCCGAAGCCCACCTGCACCTCGTCGGCCACGCACACGGCGCCCGCGGCGCGCGCCGCGGCAAAGGCGTCCCGCAGGTAGCCCGCCGGCGGCACCACCTGGCCCGCGCAGCCGGGGAGCGGCTCGGCAAAGAACGCGGCGGGGCCGGCGCCGGCGGCGTGCGCGCGGCGGCAGGCGCGGGAGACGTCGCTTACGAACGCGTCCATGCCCCGTGGGTCACGGTAGGGATCGGGCAGAGCGGCCACATGCACCCAGGGCGCGCGTCCCGCACCGCCGGGCCCGGCGAACTTGTAGGGACTCATGTCCACCAGCGCGCTCGTGTTGCCGTGGTAGGCGCCGTCCAGCACCACCACGTCCCGCCGGCCGGTGTGCGCGCGCGCAAGGCGGAGCGCCAGTTCGTTGGCCTCGCTGCCGGAGCAGGTGAGGAAGACCACCTCAAGCGGGGCCGGCAGGGTGGCCGTCAGGCGCTCGGCGTACTCGACCAGCAGCGGGTGCAGGTAGCGCGTGTTGGTGTTCAGCACGGCGGCCTGGCGGCGGATGGCGGCCACCACGCGCGGGTGCTCGTGCCCCACGTGCGCCACGTTGTTCACGCAGTCCAGGTAGGGCTGCGCGTCCGCGTCGAAGAGGTACGCGCCGCGCCCGCGGACGATGTGCAGCGGCCGCGCGTAGGAGAGGGACAGGTTGGGCCCCAGAAGCGCGGATCGGCGGGCGCTCAGATCGTGCTCCGCGGGGCGCGCCGGCGGCAGGCCGAGCAGCGCGGCGGGATCGGGGCAGAGGGCGGCCAGCCAGGGCCACTCGTCCGGCGCGGCGGTGTCCGGGATGCCGGCCGGGTCGGTGGCCGCCAGTTGCACGTGCACGTGTGGCGGCCAGCCCCCGTTCTCCCCGTGGTAAGCGACGTCCCCGAGCGGCTCACCGGCGCGCATGCGCGCTTCTTCGCGGAGCGCCGCCACGCTCGCCGACGCCAACCCCGTCCAGCGCGTGTGGAAGGCGGCTCCGTCCACCTCGTGCGCCAGCACCAGGGTGGCGCCGCGCGGGCCGGTGCACACGGCGCGCACCACGCCCTCGAGCGGGACGCGGAGCGGCGTGCCGGCCGGCAGGAAGAGGTCCGCTCCCAGGTGGCGGGTGCGATAGCTGATGCGGTCCGGGCCCTCCTGGGCGGCCACCTCCGGGGCGTCCAGCCGGCGCGAGGCGCCCCACGGCGCTACGGCGGGCGCCGCGATGACCGCGTGCCACGCGGCGGGCTCCAGCGCAGCGCCGGCCTCGGCGGCGGCCACCGAGCCGGGGCCCAGCTCAGCCGCCGGCGCGTCCGCCAGGGGGGTGTCCACCACGGCAACCGGCTTGCTTTGACGCACGGCCGTGGCGGCGCGCTGGCCGGCCGGCCAGGGTTCGAGCCCGGCCGCGTACCGGAAGGCGGCGTGGGCCACGGCGCCGGGCACCGCGCTCAACCGCTCCAGCGCGGCCCACGCCCCCGCCTGACTGACCAGGTGGTAGGGCTCCGCCGTGCCGGCCGCGCTCCGCTCGGCGGCCATGCTCACGCTCACCGCCAGGCGCAGGCGGAGCAGCGCATCCAGCACGGCCAGCTCCGCCTCCCGGAGCGGGTGGCGGGCGTGATAGCCCCGCACCAGGGCAGCGGCGGCGCCCAGCGGATCGGGCGTGTCCAGCGCCGCATACGCGGCGGCCACGGCCGGACCGGCCACCACCCAGGTGCGCAGCATGTCGCCGAAATCCACAAGGCCCGTGACGGTGCGCGGCGTGCCGGGGCGGGCGGGGCCGACGAGCAGGTTGTGGTCGTTGCCGTCAGCGTGGATGACGGAGCGGCGGAGCTGATCGGCGGCGGGGGCCACCTCGGCGGCCACGCGCTCGAGCACCGCCTCCAGCAGGGCACGCCGCCGCGGGTCCTCCACGTGGCGTAGGCGGGCGGCCACCTCCTCCGCGCCCCTGGCCAGGTCCCAGGCCAGGATCCGGTCGGCGCCGGGATGCGTGAAGCCGGCCAGGCCAGCGTCCACCTCCCCCACCAGCGCGCCGGCCGCTGCCAGGAGGGCGGCGTCCCGCGGACGGGCGGTGGCCAGCGGGGTGCCCGGCAGCCAGGTGAGCAGGCGGACGGCGCGCCCCGTCTCCGGATCCATGACCACGTGGCGGCCATCGGCGGCGGGCAGGGGCACCGGCACGCGCTCGCCGGGGCCGGCCGCGCGCAGATGCCGGAGCGCCGCGTTCTCCAGCTCCAGCGTGGCCAGGTCCTCGGCGGCGGCCGCCACCTTCAGGACGTGACGCGCGCCGGTGGCGCTCAGCAGGAGGAAATTGTCGTCCCGGTCGGCGGGCAGACGGGTGAGGCGGCCGGCCGCGTTCCAGTGCTGCTCGGCCAGCCGCGCGGCATGGCGGGCGTCCACGCCTCCGGCATCCGGCTCGGCGGGGGGGTGCGGGTCGGCTCCGGATTCGACGGGCATGGGACAAAGATAGTGGCGTTGGCGTCGGGCGCGAGGCAGGCTGGGGGTGGACCGTGGAGTGACCGTGGCGTCGGGCGCGGGGCAGTCCCGGCGGGCTGGACCGGCGGGTTGCGGCCGCGACAGCGCGCGGCTTGCCAGCGGGAGGGCAGCGGTCGAGATTATCCCCTTCCCACCAACCAGGAGGGCGCCGTTTCCTTCCGAGGTATGATCCGGGTGCCATGGGTGGTATTCGGCGCGTCGCTGCTCCTCACCGGCGTGGCCACGTGGGCGCTCGCGGAAACCGTCAGCGACCGGGACCAGGTACGCCTCGACAACGCCGTCCGGGTCACCTATGACCACGTGCGGGCGCGCCTGGAGCGGAACGTCATCCTGCTGCAGGGCGGCAGCGCGCTCTTCGCCGCCAGCGATAGCGTCACACACGACGAGTTCCGGGCCTACATGGAGCGTATCGATCTGGACCGGCACTTTCCCGGGGTCCAGGGGGTGGGGCTGGCCCGCTGGCTGACGCCAGGAGAGGTGGAGGGACTCACGGCTCACATGCGCACGGAGATCCCCGACTTTCGCATCTGGGGTGAGCCGGGCCAGCCGCTGCGGAGCGCCATCGTCTACCTGGAACCCATGGACGCGCGCAACCGGGCGGCGCTCGGCTACGACATGAGCACCGAGCCGGTGCGGGCAGCCGCCATGATGCGCGCCCGGGACCAGGCCGCGCCCGCCCTCTCCGGGCGTGTGACGCTCAAGCAGGAGATCGACGAGGACCAGCAGCCCGGCTTCCTGGTGTACATGCCCGTCTACCGGGACGCCCGTGTGCCCGCCATCGTGGAGGAACGCCGCGCCAGCCTGTGGGGCTTCATCTACGCTCCCTTCCGGGCGGGTGTTCTCTTCCGCGACGTCGCGGAGCAAATTCCTGGAAGGCGTGTGAGCTTCCGGGTCTACGACGGCGTGGGCGTGGCGGAGGACCGCCTGCTGTTTGATTCCCGACCGCCCACAGTGCCACCCGCGGACGAGGCGCTCTACAGGGACACGGTGGCCATGGAAGTGGCCGGCCACCCCTGGACGCTCACCATGGCCACGCTGCCTGCATTCGACGAGGCATCGGACCGGGAGCTGATCCCGCTCATGGTCCTCCTCGGGGTGCTGGTGAGCTTCGTCCTGCTCTTTGCCACGCGCATGCAGGAGCGCTCCCGCATCGCGGCGGAGCGAAGCGAGGCAGCGCGCACCCGCTTCTTCGCCGCCATGAGCCACGAGCTGCGCACGCCCATCAACGCCGTGGTGGGGTACAACGACCTGCTCCTGAGCGGTGCCTATGGGCCCCTGGATGCGCGGCAGGAGGATGGCATCCAGCGCAGCCAGAAGGCGGCCCGCCACCTGACCGAGCTGGTCAACGATGTGCTGGACCTGAGCAAGCTGGCCGCCGGCAAGGTGGAGGTGGATTTGATCGAGGTGCACCCTGCCGCGCTGCTCGAGGACCTGCTCACGACCCTGGGGCCCGTGGCGGACGAGCACGGCTGTCCGCTCCAGCTGGAGACCAGCCGGGCGCGCCATCCCATACAGACCGATCCCCGCCGGGTGCGCCAGATCATCCTCAACCTGGTGTCCAACGCCACCAAGTTCGGGGCCGGCAAGCCGGTGGTGATCCGCGCCGCCGACCACGACGGCGGCGTGCGCATCGAGGTGACGGACCGGGGGCCGGGCATAGCCGAAAGCGACCAACGCCTCATCTTCGAGGAATTCGTGCAGCTGGACAGCGCGGACCGGACCGCCGGCGGAACGGGGCTCGGCCTCACCATATCTCGACGCCTGGCAGAACTTCTGGGCGGCTCCCTGGAGGTGGACTCGGTGCCGGGCAGCGGCAGCACGTTCCGGCTGGAGCTGCCCCGCCGGCCGCGGACGCGCGGAGGCATGGCGGAAGCGGGCTGACGAACCCATCCCGGCCCCACACCAGAGCGGCGCGATCCTGCTTACGCCTCCACGGGGCGGGACCGACTGCGCAGGGCCGGGTGCAGGGCCAGGACGGTGCCCAGCAGGAGGGCCGGTACGCAGGCCAGGGCAGCGGACCGAGGACCGATGACGTCTCCCAGCGCCCCGGCCCCCAGCATGGCCACGGACGCCACCGCCCACGCCAGCCCCATGACGATGCCCGAGGTGGTGGCGGCGCCTTCCGGCACCAGCTCCTGGGCCACGATCACCACCGGCGGCAGGACCGCCATGTTGACCAGGCCCGCCAGCGCCGCGGCGGCCAGCACCGGCACGCCGGTCACCGGCAACACCAGCGCGGCCGTGTGCGCGGGCACGGCCAGCGTCAGCAGGGTGGCCATGAGCGCGGGCCGGGGCACGCGGTCCGTGAGGAATCCGCCGGTGAGGCTGCCCGCGGCCGAACCCGCCAGGTAGGCGCTCAGCAGGAGCGCTCCCCGCCCCTCGGTCCCACCCGCCTGCGCCACGATGATCGGCACCAGGGTGAGAAAGACCCGCTGCATGAAGGCGCCCACCACGCTGATGCCGAAGATGAGGCCCAGGGGACCCGCCAGGCGGCGTGCGACGCGCGGCAGCGAGGGGGATGGTGCTCCGCCGGCCCGCGGCGCTCCACCCGGCACGGCCAGGTAGACCACCAGCAGCACCGCCAGCCCCGGCAGCATGGCCAGCCACAGGCCGTCGAGCCCCACCGCCCCCACGACCGCCACCGCCACGAGTGGTCCGATGGCGTAGCCCGCCGCACCGCCGAAGGAGAAGTAAGAGAGCCGCGCGCCGCTGCCCCGCCCCTCCGCGGCGCGGGCCGCCAATGAAGCGCCCGGCGGATGGAACGCCGCGCTGCCCAGGCCGCCCAGCGCCAGGAAGAGCACGAGCACCCAGTAGACCGGCGCGGCCCCCACGAGCGAGAGAAAGACCACCGAGAGCAGGGGCCCGCCCACCACGAAGAGCTTCCGGCCGTAGCGGTCGGCCAGCCAGCCCATGACCGGCTGGAGCGCCGAGGCCGCCAGCGAGAGCGTCATGGCCAGCGCCGCGGCGCCGGCGATGTTCAGGCCCAGCTTGCCCATGATGCGCGGCAGGAGGGGAGGCAGGAAGGCGGCGTAGAGGTCGTTCACGCCGTGCGCCACGGCCACGGCCGCGGCCAAGAGTGTGGCGTTGCGCACTCCCCTCACCGGTGGGCCTGCATCCTCACCGGCGCGCCAGCACCGTCACGGGATCACCCACCCGGACGGTACCGGTCACGCGCGGAATGGCATTCTGTCCGAACCAGACCTTCCCCTCCCACTGGCGGTACGTGGCCAGGGTGCGGAGCGGCTCCCTGCCCCGCTCGCCGGAGGCCGGGTCCACCGTGGTCACCGCGCAGCGCGCGCACCCCTTCACCACGTCCAGTTCCACGCTGCCCACGCGAATGCGCGCCCAGGCATCCTCGGCGTGCGGCGGCACACCCGCCACCACCAGATTGGGCCGGAAGCGTTCGAGGGGAAGCGGCTCGGCCAGCCGGGCGTTCAGGGCATCGAGGGAGCCCTCGGACAGGATCAGGACCGGATAGCGGTCGGGGAAGAACACACGATCCCCGGGGTTGGCCTGCGGTTCACCGATGAGGCGCTCGCCATCATCCGGGAAGTGCACCAGACGGCAGGGGAAGCCCAGGAAGCGGGACGCCCAGCGGTCCGCCGCGGCGCTGGATGGAGCGGCCGCCACGCGGTCCCCCCAGATGTCCACCGCCAGGCGCGCTGGATCGGCCGGCTCCACCACGTCCACGGCCCTGACACCGGGAGCCTCCAGACGGAGGCCGCCCGGCAGCCGCACGGCCCGGATGAGGCACATGCGCGGATGCGCGCGCTGCGTCAGGAATCGCCCTGCCGCATCCACCAGCAGCCAGCGACGGTCTCCCTGGCAGCCCGTGGCATCGAAGCGCGCTTCCTGCACCGGCACCGCCGCTCCCGACTTCAGCGGGTGGAGCCGGAGCGCGGCCACCCGCGGCGTGCCGTCTTCCGCAGCCACGCGCGACACGCCGGCTTTAGCGGCTACCCGCGGCGCACCCTCTTCAGCGGCCACCCGCCTCCTGCCAGTCCAGGATGGCGTCCACCGTGGACGTGCTCACGGCGTGGTAACCGGGGCGCGCCTCCCGATAGATGCGGCGCGCCATCTCCCGGCCCTGGTCGGTGGCGGCCAGTTCCCGGTAGAGCGGCTCCAGGAACTTGCGGCGCCCCTGGCTGGTCAGGAAGCGCTCCAGTGCGGGGAACGCCGGCTCGTACCGGTTCCGGATGGCCATGCGCAGCCAGGCGAAGAGGATTTCACTGTTCTCTGTTTCCGTGAGCCGGAAGGCCCGATCCAGCGCAGCCATGCGCGCCTCCGGCAGCTCCGCGGGCAGGCCGCGCAGGAAGTGCAGCCATTCGTGGGTGGACCACTCGGCGGTGGGCAGTTCGTCGGGCGGCCCGCCGGCCTCGAACGCGCGGGCGGCCTCCTCCACCCGAGCGAAGCGCTCCGCCGCCACCGCCGGCGCGTTGGCGGGCAGACCCGGCTCGTAAAGCCACGCCTCCACACCCAGCGCGGCCCGCTGCTCGGGCGCGTCGGCAAAGAACGCGGAGTCCAGGACGGCCACGAAGCGTGCCGTGGTCATGGGCGCGAAGGCGTGGCGCTGGAAGTAATCGCGCAGGAAGGCATCGAAGCGCTCCCGGCCGACCGCCTCCTCCACCGCGTGCAGGAAGGCGGCGCCTTTCTCGTAGGGGACAATGGTCATGCCGTCGTCGGGATCGCGCCCCGCCAGGTCTACATGGAGCACCTGATCCGCCGGCGGCAGTTCGGCCAGCGCCGCCTCCAGATCCTGACGGCCGAGTTGCCGCAGCATAGCGGCGTATTCGGGGCCGTAGACCTCCTCCATGATGCGGTACTCGATGTAGGTGGTGAAGCCCTCGTTCAGCCAGAAATCCCGCCACGTGGCGTTCGTGACCAGGTTCCCCGACCAGGAGTGGGCCAGCTCGTGCGCCACCAGCGAGACCAGGCTGCGGTCTCCCGCCAGGATGGTGGGCGTGGCAAAGGTAAGCCGCGGATTCTCCATGCCACCGAAGGGGAACGACGGCGGCAGCACCAGCAGATCGTAGCGCCCCCACCGGTAGGGACCGTAGAGCTCCTCCGCCGCGTCGATCATGGCTTCCACGTCAGCGAACTCATGGGCCGCGTCCGCCACCACCGACGGCTCGGCGTACACCCCCGAGCGGGGCCCCAGCGTACGGAACTCCAGGTCACCCACCGCCAGGGCAATGAGGTAGGGCGGGATGGGCTCCTCCATGCGGAAGCGGTAGACGCTGCCGCTGTCCGTGGGCTCCCCCTCCGGCGTCAGCATCTCCGCGCTCATCACGGCAGTGAGTTCGTCCGGCACGGTGATGGCCGCGTCGTAGGTCTGGCGGATCCCCGGACTGTCCTGGGTGGGAATCCACGTGCGCGTGAGGATGGCCTGTCCCTGCGTGAAGAGGAACGGGTGCTCGCCCCCGGCCGTCTGCCGCGGTTCCAGCCACTGCACCGCGGCGGCGTGCGGGCGCGTGGCGTAGTGCACCTCGATGCGCCGCACACCGGGCGGCAGCGTGATCCGGAGCGGGCGGCCCAGCACGGGGTCGGACGCACCCAGCGTGTACTCCAGCGCACGGCCCTCCGGCCCCGTCACCTCGTGGATGTCCAGGTCGCGGGTGTCCAGTGTGACGTGTCGGCCACCCTCCCCGCGCTCCAGGTCGAGGGTGGCGGTGCCGGACAGCCGCCGCGCCTGAAAGTCGGCCACCAGCTCCAGATCCAGGTGGGTCACCCGGGCCTGAGCGGGCCGCGCATACGAGTGGATGTCCTGGTCGACGGCCGGCGCATCCGGATCCGGCGCGGGCCGGACACCGCATGCGGAGCTGGCCAGGGCCAGTACGAGCAGTGCGCGTGGCGCGTGGACGAGCATCGTCGCTTGCCGATCCGTGGTCATGATTCTTCCATCTCCCCCTGGAACCCCACCGCGGCGGCGGCGCCGAGTCGCGCCACTTCGCCGGCATCGTACCCCAACTCCGCCAGAATATCCCGCGTATGCTCCCCGGCGTGCGGCGGCGGAGCCGGGTGCACCGCGCGCGTGCCGTTCCAGCGCAGCGGCGGCGCCACGCTGGTGAAGCTGTCCCCCCGGGAGCCCTGGACGTGACGCACCAGACCGCTGGCCTCGGTCTGCGGATCACGCGCCACCTGGCCCACATCCTGGATGGGCGCGCACGGCACCCCCGCCTCCCGCAGTAGCTCCACCAAAGCGTCGGTGCGCAGCGGCTGCGTGGCCCGCGCCAGCGCCGCACACAGTTCGACCCGGTGCGCCACGCGACCGGGATTGTCGGCAAAACGGGCATCGTGCGCCAGCGCCTCCTGTTGGAGCGCGGCGCAGAGCCGGGCGAAGAGGCCGTCATTGGCCGCCGCGATCATGAGGCGGCCGTCCGCCGTGGGAAATGCGTCGTAGGGGGCAATCAGGGGAAACGCGGTGCCCTGGGGGCCGGGCACGGTGCCCCCGGCATGGAAGCCCGCCAGGTGATAGGCCATCCAGGAGAGGGTGGTCTCGTAGAGCGAGCTGACCACGTGGGCGCCCCGCCCCGTTCGCTCCCGATCACGGAGCGCCGCGAGCACCGCCACGGCCGCCCACATGCCCGTGCCCATGTCCACCATGGAGGTGCCCACCCGGGCAGGCTGTCCCGGCTGCCCCGTCACCGAGATGAGGCCACCCTGCGCCTGCATCAGCGGATCGTAGCCGGGCAGGTGGCACTGGGGGCCCTCCATGCCGTAGGCGGTGACGGTACAGTAGACCAGGCGGGGGTTCATGTCATGGACGATCTCCCAGCCGAAGCCCAGGCGCTCGATCACGCCGGCACGGAAGGACTGGAGGAAGATGTCCGCGCCGGCGAGCAGGCGTTCGAGCACCTCCCGCCCGGCGCTCTGCTTGAGGTCCAGCAGCAGACTGCGTTTGCCCCGGTTCGCAGCGCCGAAGATGACCGCCTCCCCACCCTCGAACGGCGGCCCCCACGCGCGCGCCGGATCGCCGCCGGGCGGCTCCACCTTCACCACGGCGGCGCCCAGGTCGGCCAGGATCTGGGCGCAGTAGGGTCCGGCCAGGTTCTGTGAGAGGTCCACCACCCGCACGCCCGTGAGCGGTGCGAAGGCCGTGCTCATGCCGGCGTCAACCAGGCGCGCCAGGCCTCCTCCGCCGAGCCCACCGTCAGCCGATCGCCATTGCGCACGAGGGGCGTGCGCAGGAGCAATGGCTCCTCCACCAGCTTCTCCACCCAGCGGTCGTGGCTCAAATAGGCGTGGGCCAGGCCCAGGGAGTTGAATCGGCGGCCCTCCCGGTCCATTATACCCTCCACGCCGAAGCGCTCCACGAAGCGGCGCAGTTCCCCGCGGGAAGCGGCGCGCTGCTTCAGATCCACGAAATGGGTGCGCACACGGCGTTCGGAGAAGAAGCGCAGCGCCTTACGGGTGGCGGCGTCATTGCGGACACCGAAGATCTGGACTTCCATGCCAGCAACCTAGATTGCCTGGCCCGGATCGCCAACCGCGCGGCGTCCCCGCGCGGAGCGCTCGACCCTGGAGGAGGATACGTGCCGATGACCGGAAGGATCTTGAGCGCCAGCCGGGGGGCCGCCCTGGGTGCCGCGGTGGCGCTGGTGGCCGGGTGCGGAGAGCCGGTGGACCCCAGCGGAGTCTACGACCTGACCTTCGATCTCACGCCCGCGGACATGCGCGCGCAGTTGACCATCCCGGGTGGCGACGTGGAGGGTGGCATGCTCCTTCTGCGGGGCCTGCGCACGCAGCAGTTCGGCTCGGTCGACATGGTAACCGCGGGGGACAGCCTCACACTCCGCTTTGCACCGAACGCCGAGTTGCGGCTGGGCTTGAGGGGCGATTCGGTCCACGGCGTGTACCTGCTTTCATCGGTCGACACGATCCTGGTGCGCGGCGTGCGAACCGGTGCGCCGCCCGACAGCGCCGTCGTGGCCGCGCTGGGCCCGCGCCGCCAGGCGCCCGGCGTGCTCTCCACCGACGAGCAGGGTGATCTCCTGCCCACGTTCGGCGCCGGGCGGCTACTGCTCACGCGCAGCAGTCCCGACTGGCGCCGGCATGTGCTCGTGGCAACGGAGCAGGAGGGTGAGGGATGGGCCGCCCCGCAGGCGCTGCCGTTCTCGGGCGGTACGTGGAACGACCGCGGGGCCGCATTCGCGCCGGGAGATTCCCTGCTCGTGTTCTCCTCCGACCGGCCCCTGCCGGGTGACTCGGCCGGCGGGGACTGGAATCTATGGAGCGTGGCGCGTACCGCGGACGGCTGGGCGGAGCCGGCGCCCCTGGCCATCAATTCCGATTCGGTGGACTTCCACCCCTCGATTTCCGATGACGGCACCCTCTACTTCTCCTCGCGGCGCACGGGCGGCATGGGAGGGGCGGACATCTGGCGGGCCGCACGCGGTGCCGCGGGCTGGCAGGAGCCCGCGAACCTGGGCGGGGGGATCAACGGTGAATGGGACGAAGGCAGCGTCTTCGTGGCGCCGGACGGGAGCTGGCTGCTCGTGAGCGTCACGGAGCGGCCCGGTGGGCTGGGGAGCGAGGACCTGTGGTTGGCGGAACGATCCGGAAACGGTTGGGACGAGCTCCGCAACCCGGGAGCGCCCCTCAATTCCTTCGCGGCCGAGTACGGCGCCACGCTGGAGACCGGCGGGGCGGCGCTCTGGTTCACCAGCCATCGCCGGGGCCTGGCCGACCTCTACCGGCTACCGCTGGACGAAGCGGGCATCAGCGGCGGCTGAACGCAGCGCTCAGCCCGTGGCCAGCGCCTCCAGGAAGGCCTGGCCGTACCGTTCGAGCTTGGCGGGGCCCACGCCCGGCACCTGCAGGAGTTCGGCCGGCGTGGCCGGCCGGCGCGCCGCCATTTCGCGCAGCACCTTGTCACTGAACACGATGTAAGCCGGCTTGCCCTCGGCGTCGGCGAGCGCCTTGCGCAGCGCGCGCAGCGTGTGGAAGAGCGCCTCGTCGGGATCGTCGTGCACCAGGCCGGCGTCGATGGCGGCGCGCGCCGCGGCCAGCGGATCCACAGCCAGGGCGGGACGCGGCCCGCCCACGCGCGCGCTCCGACTTCCCGAACGCCCACCACGGTCCCGCCCGCGCGCCAGCATGGCCGCCGCCGTGATGTCCGCCACCGTCAGGCCGGTGCACACGTCGCAGGACCCCGTGCACGGCGCCATGGCTTCGTCAAAGTGTTCGAGGATGCCCTGGTGACGGCAACCGCCGCCCTCGAGCAAGTCGAAGAGGTCCACCGTGGCCCGATGCCGGGCGCGCCGATGCTCCGGATCCTCGATATCCCGCAGGAAGCGCTCGTGCAGCTTCACGTCGGCCCAGGAGTAGAAGAGGGTGCAGTCACTCTCCAGACCGTCGCGGCCCGCGCGACCGATCTCCTGGTACCAGGACTCCACGTCCTTGGGCATGTCACGGTGGATCACAAAGCGCACGTTGGACTTGTCGATGCCCATGCCGAACGCGATGGTGGCCACGATCACGTCCACGTCATCGCGGGCGAAGGCCTCCTGATTGGCAACGCGTTCCCCGTCCGGCAATCCCGCGTGGTACGGCCGGGCGCGGACGCCGTTTCTGACCAGGTACGCTGCGGTCTGCTCCACCGCCTTCCTGGAGAGGCAGTAGACGATCCCGCTCTCCCCGTGGCGCGTGTCGATGAGCGCCAGGATCTCCTGGCGAGTGTGCCCACCCTTCTCCTTCTTCCGCACCCGGATGTTCAGGTTCGGACGGAAGAAGGAGCCCTTGTAACCGGCGGGCCGCTGCATACCGAGCTGGCGCACGATGTCCAGCGCCACGCGCCGGGTGGCCGTGGCGGTCAACGCCAGGACGGGCACACCTCCGAGCTCGTCGCGCAGGCCGGCCAGGCGGCGGTAGGACGGCCGGAAATCGTGCCCCCAGCGGCTGATGCAGTGTGCCTCGTCGACCACCAGGAGGGTGATGGGGCAGCCGCGCAGAAAGTCCCGTAATGAACCCTCCAGCGCTTCCGGAGCCAGGTAGACGAGTTCGTAGCCGCCGGTCCTCAGTTCGGCCAGCCGCCGGCGGCGCTCCTCCGGATCCAGGCTGGAGTTGATGGCCGTGGCACGATACCCCAGCTCATCCAGCGCATCCACCTGATCCTTCATGAGGCTGATGAGGGGAGACAGCACGAGCACCGTGCCGTCCAGGAGCCGGGCAGGTAGCTGGAAGGTGAGGGACTTGCCCGCCCCTGTTGGCATGACCCCGATGCAATCCCGGCGGTCCAGCACGGCATCCACGATCTCCCGCTGTCCGGGCCGGAAGCAGTCGTAGCCGAAGACGTCGCGGAGCACGTCGAGGGGTCCGGCCGGCGCGGGAGACGTCTGATCGAAGAGGCTTGGCTGGGCCATCCTCAGGCGGTCCGTTCCGCGGCGCGATCCCGGCGGAGGTCGGCCACCTCGTCCCGATTCCAACGGTAGAAGAGGATCGAGATGGCCGTCCACATGATGACCATCCCGCCCAGCTTCATGATCAGTCCGGCGAGCCACTGCTCCTGGAGGGTGCGGAACCCTTCGACGGGCGGCGCCAGCTCGTACACCCGATACAGCGGCAGATCGCTGAAGGTGATCATGGCGCCCGGCGCCACCATGACCATGGTAGCACCCACCAGGTAGCCCATTTTCATGGCCGGGGACATGAGTGGGCGCTCCGGCAGCGGTGCCACGACCGGCCACCAGAAGAGCACGCCGCCCGTCAGCCAGGCCATGTCGATCGCGAAGGAGCCGAGCTGCGAGACCATGAGCGAATCGGTGGTCACCGGCAGATGGGTGCCGATCATGATGGTCGTGAAGGCGGCAAAGGCCGGCAGGGGCCGTGTGGCCAGCTCCAGTACCCGTCCCACGTGCGGGGTTTCAAGCAGCCGGTGGAACGCCGCTCGGGGCACCCCCAGCAGCAGGAACACGGGCGCCGCCAGCCCGATCAGGATGAACTGGACCATGTGAATGCTGGCCATGTAGGAGCCGAGCGCACCGAGGGGCCAGTCCAGCGCCAGCCAGAGCAGGGCCAGCCCGGTGCCGAACCATACGGGTGTACCGGTGGCTTCATGGGGTGCCCGCCGCGCGTGCCGCGTCAGCCGCAGATAGGCCACCGCAAGCAGCACCATGAACGCCCACACGCCGGGGTAGGCTTGCCACGCCCACGTCCACGCGACCCCCTGTGCGGAACACCAGAGCTGCATCTACTTCCTCATCCTCATTGGGTACGGCTGGCGATTCCGGAAGCTACCCGGCGGGGCCGAGCAGTTCCTCGAGTTCGCCGGGGCTCACGACACGGGCCGTCACCGGCACCACGGTACCGCTCCGAAAACGGAGCCGTACGGAGACCCGACCCGCCTCCAGCGCGCGGGGAGCGATGCCGAAGAGCATGCCGTGCGCCCCGCCGGGACGCAGCTCGAGCCGGCCGGCGGCCGGGATCGGCAGGGAGTCAACCCGCTCCATGGCCCGGCGTCCGTCGGCCTGCCACGAGATGTGCAGCTCCCCACGCTCCAGGTCGGCTCCGCTCAGTTCCACGAGCGCGTCCGCTTCCCTGTGGCTCGTGACGAACAGGTAGAGCGCGCCGGGACGGCCCTCGGCCAGCGGGGGCGTGGCGTACACATGACTCACCGTGAGCCCCTGCCCCTCGAAGACGGCGCCATCGCCGGCCCCGCAACCCAGGACCAGGGCGGCCAGCACCAGTCCGGAGCTACCGCGCACCCTCACGGCCGCGCCCATTCCGAGTCCGCGAGCCGGGGCAGATCACGCAGCCAATCCTGCTGGCGAATGCCGAATGGATAGGTCACGTGGGCGAACCCGTCGGGCGTGAACGCCAGGATCTGCGCCGAGTGCCCCACGGAATACTCGCCGTCCGCGGCGTCGGCCTCGTCGATCAGCGCCGGCGGGAGATTGACGGCGGCCTGGATGCGGTTGACTTCCTCGAAGCTGCCCCGCAGACCCACGAAGGACGGGTGGAACACGTCCAGCCATTCCCGGATCCGCTCGGGCGTGTCCCGCTCCGGATCCACCGAGACGAAAACCACCTGGAGCCGCCGCCGCACGTCCGCATCCAGACGGTCCATCACGGCCCCGAGATTGCCCAGGTGGACCGGGCAGATGTCCGGGCAGTGGGTGAAGCCGAAGAAGAGCAGCGTGATCCGGTCCGCCGTCTCGCGCCGGAAATCGAAGGGACGCCCCTCCGTATCGGTCAGGACAAAATCCGGCCTGGCCGGCGGCTCCGGAAGCACGATGCCGCTGTAGCCGGTGGCGCGCAGGCGGGCATCCACGTTCTCGTCACCCGTAGTGCCGGGCCCACACGCTCCCGCCACACCCAGCAGGACCGCCATCCAGACGATTCCCGGCAGTACCGGGAAGCGACCCCTCCCTGCACTCGAATTGCGATTGTTCACCGTGGGAAGTTAACAGCATCCGGGGGGCTGGCCAATCGCAATCCGGGCCTTCGGGATGTCCGTTGGGGACGTGTTAACGGCGGCTGGACAGCGGCGGGTCCGACGAAGCCGCAGCCCGCACGCAGTCGATTGCCGGACCGCGGCATGGCGAGCCAGCCCCTCAGGTCGCGGGGACCTCGACGTGCGCCGTGGAGACCTCCTGGCCGAGGTGCGTTGCCAGGAGTTCGTGGTAGGCCTCGAGAGTGCGATGGTGGCCAAATACGAAGCGCGACAGGGTACGGAAGATCGGGTTGTAGACCTGACCCTCCTCCACGATGGTCAAGCGGGTGCCCCCCTCGGCAGGTTCGAACAGCCACGTCCAGGTGCCGCCGTAGGGCAGATCCTCGTCCACGATGCGTGCCGCGAAGCGCCGGCCCGGCACGGCCTCGAGGGCCTGATAGGTGACGGCGCCGTACTGGTTGTGCTCACGCCAGCGAAGCAGGCCGTCGGTCTCGCCGAGGCGCTCCACCCGATCCACGTCCGGCCGCCAGGCGGCCAGCCCGTCCAGGTCGGTGACGGCATGCCACACGGCCTCCGGAGACGCGCGGTACGTGCCCGCCACCGCGGCCGTGTGCCCCGCGGGCAGCAGCAGGCCGGTTAGCACCACCAGCCCGAACAGGCCCAGGATGCTGCCGAGGCCGTACAGCAGCCATTTCATACTTCTTCCTTCCCATCTCGTGGGTCCGGCGCGCCACGCTCCTGCGTTGGCGGGTCCTCCGGCAACGTCACGATGAACCGACTACCCTTCCCGGGCGTGCTCTCCGCGGTGAGCCGCCCACCCAGGCGCTCCGCCAGCTGGCGGGCGATCGTGAGCCCGAGCCCCACGCCGCCCGCCGTCCTGGTGGTACCCTGGTCGACCTGCCAGAAGGATTCGAAGATCCTCTCCATGTGCTCGGGAGCGATGCCGACACCCGTGTCCTGGACTTCCAGTCGGAACTCGGACGGGCCCTGGAGCCAGCAGACACGCACGCCGCCGTTCGCCGTGAACTTCACCGCATTACCCAGTAGTTTCACCAGGATCTGCTGCAGCAGGTGTGGATCGGAGGAGATCGTCACGGCAACCTCGGGCGGCTCCACATGGATCCCGAGCGCCTTGGCTTCGGCCATCGGGCGGACCAGCTCAATGGCTCCGGCCACCGCATCGCCTGGATCGAGCGCACGGCTCTCCACGTCTTCGCGCTCGGCCTCCAGGCGGGTGAAGGTGAGCACCTCATCAACCAGACGCGTCATGTGCCAGGCCCCACTCTGGATGCGGGCCACCTGCTGGCGCTGCTGCTCCGTCAGCGGACCACCCACGCCCATGCCCATCAGCTCCGCGTAGCCCACGATGGCGGTGAGCGGGGTGCGGAATTCGTGCGACATGACGCTCAGGAAGTCGGTCTTGGCCCTATCAGAGGCCCGCGCGTCCCGCAGCAGCCGCGCGTTGTCGATAGCCAGCGCCGCGTGTCCCGCCAACTCCTCCGCGAAGCCGAGGTCGCCGGGAGCGAACGTGCCACCGGCGCGGTAAAAGGTGATGGTGCCGAGCGTCTCGCGCCGCGCACGCAGCGGCACGCAGAGCGCCGCCGTGAACTCCAGCTGCCGGACCATGGCGGCTTCGTCGGGCGCCATGTGGCGGTCGAGCGCCGCCGCATGCAGATCCGGCACCAGCAGGGGCTTACCCGTCTGGACGACCCGGTCGGCCGCGCTCTCCTGCCGGGAATCCGGTTGGCGCGCACACCACTCGTCCAGCAGCTGCTGGCGCTCCCGGTCCACGTGCCGACACATGGCGGGCCGCAACGCGCCACCCTGGCAGAGCTGTACCACACTGGCTTCGGCGAGGCCCGGAATGGCCAGCCATGCCACGGTCTCAATCGTGGAATCCATGTCCAGCGAGGAGGCCAGCGCGCGCACCATCTCCCAGGCCAGATTGCGACGCGTTTCGGCGTGCCGGTGCGCCGTGATGTCCCGCACTGAGCCGATCACCACGAGATCTCCATCCTCGCGATGGAAGGGCGCCACGTTGATCGACAGCACGGCCCGGGAACCATCCGGCCGCTGGATGTCCACGTCGGCGTCGCTCACGGGACGCCCCGTGCGCAGCGCGCGGATCACGGGAAATTCCCGGCGGCGGAGCGGACGGCCGTCCGCGCCGCGCGCATCCCAGGCCCGTCCGCCGAAGCCGCGCACCTGCAGCGCTGCCTGATCGATCCCCAGGATGCGCTCCGCTGCCGTATTGGCGAATTCCACACCTCGACTCCGGGAAACCACCAGGATACCATCGGGATTGAGCTGCAGGAGGCTGGCCCAGGCGGGACTGAGGTCGGGCGCCTGTGGACGCGCCGAGAGGCCGCTGATCACGATGGACTCGACAGCGGCAGTGGATGGCGCAGGCCACCTGGCGCACCCGGATATGGCATGAAGGAATCCGCTGGGCAACGTCGCGGTGTGGACGGGGACAGTGACCGGAGAGGCACTTTCACGACCCACATCCTAGCGCCCGGGCGGCGGCGGGTCCAGAGGTGCGCGGAACCCCGCGCAGGGCGTCGTTCTGGACAACCCGCGCCGCGCACCCTAGAATCGGTGCCAGACCGAGGCGCGCCCGCGGTCGCCGGGCCGGCCCATCCTCCGCGCGCTGCGCGACCCCGTAAAGGAACAGAGAGGAAACGCCATGGAGGAGCTTCGTGGAGAGCGCATCCGCGTGACCCTGCGCTGGATCCAGATCCTGGACAATCTCGAGCCTGCGTGGAAGGAGCGGGGAGAATTTCGCTTCTTCGCCACCGTCTCCAGCCGCAACGGTGACGTCCGGCAGGACACCAAGTTCCCCGAGGAGGGGCATTACGAGATATCCGATCACCCGGCGTGGAACAAGATGAACCTGGACAAGGTTCTCTTCGATGGGATGATTACGGACCACATCAAGGTGGAGCTGCGCGGCGAGGAGCTCGACATGATGAGCGCCAACGACCAGCTCGACCACTACACGCGGGAGTTCGAAGGGGCACCGGCGTCATGGATCGGTCTCTACGAGCCGCACGATGAGGAATCGGACGACCCGGAGAACATGACCAACTGGCGTATCTGCTACGAGATCGCACAGGTCTGAGCCGGCACAAGCCGCTTGAATGGGTCCGGGTCCGTCAGGTTCCGGACCCGGTTGCGCATCCATCGGCCGGATCGTGAAAATCCGGGTGCGGCGCGACTACGTGGCGGTCCTCCAGTTGTCCGAGCATGTGCCGGAACCCGTCCCTCAGCAGCGGATAGCGCACGCGGTAGCCGCGCCGATACACGGCAAAGAGGATGCGCCGCACCTCCTGGACGGGTAGCTCGCGGCGCCTGTCCCCCACCGGTTGCCGATAGAGCACGTAGCGGGCCGGGGCCGCCCCGGGTACCATCCCCGGATGGTAGTAATCCAGGTCGAAGACGATGGCGTCACGTTCGCGGATGAGCCGGCGCAGCCACTGGTTGTCGTGGCGGACCTCCCCGAGCACCCAAGCCAGGTCATCCCACTCCGCGCGCCGGGCATCCTCGCGGCACAGGTCCACGAGCCGGGTGCGGAGCCGCCGCGCCACGCCCTGCGCACGGTAGGCGGACCGCACGGCCAGATAGGTGACGAAGCCGGCATTGACCCCTTCCAGGTAAACGCCCACCACTGTGCCCATGACCGCGCCCTCGGAAGTCAGCATGGCCAGCAGGTGGTAGTCGTAGGCGGACAGGAGGTCCAGACGCTTTTCGGAGATCTCGCAGCGGAGTTCGTCGAGCGACTGGCGGTCGGGGGGGTGGAACGCCTCCGCGATGGTCTCCAGCGCCGCGTCGGCCAGTGCCGTGCGCTCGTCCATGATCTCCTCGATCCGCCCTGCGCCGCCGTCCGCCGGAAGGCTCACGTCGTCGGCTCTTCCTGGGCGCCCGCCCGCTTACCAGCGCCGTCGCGGGCACGCCGGATCTCTTCCACGTCCAGGCGGAAGATGCGGGCAGAGTTGATCCAGAAGATGAGGTCGTTCTCCTCGGTGGACAGCTGCAGGTTGCGTACAAACCGGATGTAGCTGTCCATGCTGCAGATGGGCCAATCCGTTCCGTACAGGAGCTTCTCGGGATTACCCGCGAAGGCCACCACCTCATTGACCTGCTGCAGCATGAGCTTTTCGAATCGTTCTTCGAACTTGCCCAGCGTGAGCCCCGAAACATCACCCACCACGTTCGGGTTCTTGTAGATCACCTCCATGGCATCCGTCACCCACGGATTGCCCAGATGGCAGATGACGAAGTTCACGTCGGGAAAATCCACGGCCACCTCATCCACCTCCAGGGGATGGGCGTACTTGACCTTTCCCCGGGCCGTGAAGGTGTCCCCCGTGTGAATCATTACGGGCACGCCAAACTCGCCGGCCAGCTCGTAGACCACCCGCATGCGCGGGTCGTGCACATAGAAGGCCTCATAGCCCGGATACAGCTTCAGGCCCTTGATGCGGTCTTCCCTGAGCAGGGTCCGGAGATCGGCCAGATCATGCGCCGTGTAATTCTCGTAGCTGACACCCGCGACCACCCCGATCTGGGGGTCCAGGCCCACCACCTCCAGGAGTTCCTGGACGTTGGGGCGCCACTCGTTCGCAGCGTAGGATGATAGCACGAGCGCGTAATCCACCCCGTTGGCCGCCATCTCCGTTTTCAGAGCCGAGTAGCGGTCGGTCAGCCGTTCTGGCTCGGCGGCGTCGTACCTATTAAGATGTACGTGGCAGTCGATGATCATGACGTCCTGTCGTGATGGAATAGGCAGGAATACACGCCATGCAGCACGGATCGTACCGGCGGTGAACGGACGCATGCAACTTTTGGAGGCATGGGGTGTATTCGGGCTGACGCCAATCGGCGCAAGTACTTTTCCGACCTGCCGAATCGACGGCGGCACCGCCGTACAGGTGCCGGGCGGACGCGCGTGCTCGCGCGCATCACTGGCATGCGGAGTGAAAGAATGGCCAATTCCAACAGCTCGCGGCGGATCTCGATGGATGACCTCTTCGTGGATCCGAACGACCGGCCGGGTTGGGTGACCGCCGACGTTCGTCTCCCCCGCAAGGGCGAGACGGTCTTCTGCGCCGAGGGCGAGGCGGAACTCATCCGCGTCCTGGGCAAGACCGGCGAAGGGAGCCGCCTCCTGGAGTTGCAACTGCCCGGTGAGCGCACACCACCCTTCTTTGCTGCCTCATCCAACGTCCTGGTAGCACCCGCCTCGGCATCCGAAAAGCGCGCGGCGTCGAGAAGGAAGCGCGTGGCCCGCAAGAAGGCCGCAGCTGCCGAGGCGGCCTACGTGGCGAGCGTGGCCGCTGCCAAGTCGGCGCGCAAAAAGCGCGCTTTGGAAAAAGCCGCCCCCGCGCGGAAGGCTGCCACGAAGGCTGCCACGAAGCCCGCCAAAGCCAGCAAGCCGGCTACGGCCAGCAAGACCGCGAAGACCACGAAGCCCGCCAAAGCCAGCAAGCCGGCTACGGCCAGCAAGACCGCGAAGACCAAG
>JBBDRO010000062.1:0-13512 GCA_040905425.1 Gemmatimonadota bacterium
GTTGGTGGGTCACCACCATCTACTGGTTCGCCGAGACGGAGGAGCATCCGCTGCCGCCCCGCTACCTGCCGCCTGGCGGTTAGCTGGTCAGGCGCGCGCCACGCTCGGGATCGGCCTAGGCCTGCTGATCTCGATGGGCACCGTGCGCCGGGCGGCGGCGGTGCACCCCGGCCAGGCGCTGCGGGCCGAGTGCCTCATCCCAGCCCCCGCAGCGCCCGCCGCACCTTCGGCAGCAGGTAGGCCGTGCCCACGAGGCGGCCGGCCATGAAGGACGCCACGGCGGCCACCACGCCCACCCAGCCCAGCAGGAAGCCGAAGAGCGGGAAGAGCAGGGCAATGGTGCCCACCTCCAGCGCCGAGGCCATGGTGACCGGCGCCGTGCGCCGCGCGATCACCAGGATGGAGCGCTGGTAGGAGAGGAGCACCGTGAGCGCGGGGAAGATGACGATCACCCGCGTGGCCACGATTGCCAGCTCCGCCAGCTCGGGGGTGAGCCCCGATACGGTGATGAACCACACGTCGGCCAGCGGCGTGAACGCCACCAGCCCCAGGCCACCCGCGGACGCCAGCCCCAGCCACATGCCGAAGCGCGCCACCTCGGGCTGGTGCTCGGCGCGCTTGCCCAGCAGCGCTATAGCCGCCTCCTGGTAGCTCAGCCCCAGCGCCCGGAAGAGGAAGGAGAGGGCGTGCACCACGGGGAAGACGGCCAATGACTCCACGGGTGAGGGCGCCCGTCCCATGAAGAAGGTGAGCACCGGTTGCACCGTGAGGCCGATAAATGAAGTTAGTGCCAGCGGGTAGTAGAAGCGGGCGATCTCCCGGTAATTCAGCCGCTCGGGCGGCGGCGCGGCCACCTTGCGGGGGCCTTCCTCGGGGGGCGCCAGCTCCGCGCCGTGTTGCAGCCGGCGGATGACGGGCAGCGCCATCACGTGCGCGGTGGCCGCCTCCACGCACACCCCCGCGGAGAGCGCGGCCGCGCCCACCCAGGCGCCGGGCAGCTCGGTCAACAGGTAGAGCGCCGTGGCCGTGCCGGCCATCCCCACGATGCGGAGCACCGTGCCGTAGGCCACCAGCCGGGTGCGCCCCGCCCGGATGAGCAGCCCGTGCAGGAAGCGCCGGTAGCCGATGGCCGCCGGCCAGGGCAGCAGGATCCACAGCGAGCCGTACACCAGCTCCGCCACCCCCTCGGGCAGCCCCAGCAGCGTGCCCGCGAAGAAGCCGAAGACCGGCGGGATGAGGAGCAGCAGGAGGAGCAGCGTGGAGCCGGCGTTCAGGGCGCGCGTGAAGTTGCGCAGCTTCACGTAGCTCTCGCGGTCCTCCACGAGCGCGGTGGAGGCGCTCATCAGCATGATGACGGGAGACTCCACCAGGATGGCCACCGCGAAGGAGACCCCGTAGGCGGCCAGGTTGAAGGTGGGGTCCCCCAGCCGCGCGATGATCGCGGCCAGGAACGGCCCCTCGGACGCCATCATGAGCCACTGCGCGGCCAGCGGGACCCAGAAGAGGAAGATGGCGCGGCTGGAGCGTGGGGTCACGCCCGGGGCGGCACCCGCGGGCGGTTCGGCATGCTGCATCTGGACCGGGATTCCGTGCTCTTACGGGAGCGCTCCCGCGCGTGCCCCGACCGGGCGCGCCGCGGCGGCCGTCTCCGTGCGGCCCCGAAGGTGCGGCGGCCGTTGCGGTGCGGCAAGGACACGTGCCCCGCCCGGGGGAATTACGCCGGCCGGACGCCCGCGAACATGGCCCCGGTGAGACCGCCTTTGGCCCGCGCCCGCTGCACGGGCGGCGGGCGGAAGAGGAGTACGGGGCGGTGCGTCTCGTGGACCACCCGATCCCCCGTGCTGCCCAGCAGAAGCCGCGTCAGGCCGCCCCGGCCGTGCGTGGCCATGGCAATGAGGTCGGCGCCCTCGGCATCGGCCGCCTCCAGGATGGCGGGGGCCGCGTCGCGGGCCTCCACCACCAGCACACGTGACTCGGGGGCAATGTCGCTGATCCGGTCCGCGACCCCCTCCAGATACTCCGTGACGCTCCGCCGCGCCTCCAGCACCACCGTGTCCAGCTCCTTGCCGGGCCTGAGCCCGCCGCCCACCGCGGGTGACACGGCCTGGAAGAGCGTGACGCGGGCTCCCAGCCACCAGAGCAGTTCGGAGACCGGGTCCAGGATCCGCTCCGAGAATGCCGACCCGTCCAGAGGCACCAGGACGCGCTCGAACCTGGGCGCGCGCGGCGCCGCCGGATCCGGCAGCTCCCGGGGCGGCCGCACCAGCAGCACCGGGCAGTCGGAGTGGCGCACCAGGTCGTCGGCCACACTGCCCAGGCGGGCCCGATCCAGACCGGCGCGCGCGTGGGTGGCCATGACCACCAGGTCCACGTGCTGTTCGTCCGTCTCCCGGTGGATGGCCAGCGCCACGTGCCCGGTCAGCACGCGCGCGCTCACCGTGATGTCATGCTCGGCGGCCAGTCGGCGCGCGATCTCACGCAGCCGCTCCGCCTCCTGGCGGGCCGCCGCCTCGTCGAAGTCGTGCTCGAACTCCGTGACGCCCGTGAACTGGTACGGGGTCAGATCCTCCATGTTGCCGTCGGGCACGGTGGGTGTGTGGACGTGGGCCAGTTCGAGCGCCGCGCCCGTTCGCCGCGCGATGGTCACGGCAAACGGTACCGCGTACTCCCCGAAAGCCGTCCCATCCAGGGGAACGATGATGCGGCGGTACATGCGGCCTCCCGTGCGGTGCGGGGCCCGGCTCCCATGACCACGGGCTACGTGGGACTCCCGCTTTCTACCCCAAGATGCGCCGGCCCGGCCAGCGCCGCCGTAGGGAAAAACGCGGATCGTCTGTGGGGAACCCCTTGGTAAGCAACGATGTCCGTCACCTTCAAGGGGCCATGCGGCTCACCCTTCCTCGAGCCGATCCAGCACCAGCTCCGCGAAGGGCAGGGCGCAGGTGAAGGCGGGTGAGACGGCGTTCAGCACGTGCGTGGAGTGCTCGTCTCCCTCCACCACGAAATCCATCTCCAGGCGCCGTGTGCGCACGTCCAGGAGCTGGGCGCGGATACCGGGCCGGCCCCGCTGGCGGTAGTCCTCCGCACGGATGCCCCGCGCCAGGGGCGCCGCCTGGCGCACCAGCTCCGCCCGCCGGTACTTGGCCAGCTCCTCGAAGGCAATGTCCCGGAACTGGAAGGCGTTGGTGAGGAAGAGGGCGGCCTCGCGGCGCAGCACGTCGAACAGCTCGCCGGCGCGGAAGTTGGCCAGCCCACCGTAGTGCTCGCGCCAGAAGGCGGGGATGGCCGTGGGACCGATCTTGGCGTGGCCGTCCACGCTCACGGTCACGTGCACGCCCAGCCACGGCCGGGCCAGGTGCGGCACCGGGTAGATATGGCGGCGGAAGGCGCCGGCCGGCTCCGCGCTTTTCAGGTAGACGCCCTTGAAGGGCAGGATGCGGTAGTGCTCGGAGAAGCCGAACTGCCGCGCCACCACGTCGGCATGGAGGCCCGCCGCGTTGATGACGTGCCCGGCCTCATAGTGACCCCGATTGGTCTGCACGGTGCGGCCGCGGCGGCCGGTGAAGGCGGTGCCCGTGTGCAGCCGCACCCCCGCCGCTTCGGCGTCCTCCGCCAGCGCCCGGACCACCTCCAGCGGATCCACGCTCGCGGTGGTGGGGGACCACAGCGCCCGCTCGTGGGTGCGCACGCGCGGCTCCAGCTCGCGGGCCTCCGCCGCGCTCACCTCGTGCAGCTCCACCCCGTTGGCGGCGCCGCGCCGGAAGAGTTCGTCCAGTCCCGGCAATTCCGACGCGTCGCGCGCGACCACCAGCTTACCGCACGGATTCAGCCCCAGCCCGCGCTCCCGGCAGTAGGCCGCCATGCGCGCGCAGCCCGCGCGCGTCAGGCGCGCCTTGAGCGAATCCTCGGCGTAGTAGAAGCCGGCGTGCAGCACGCCGCTGTTGCGCCCGCTGGCATGAGCCCCCCAGCCCTCCTCCTTTTCCAGCACCGTGACCGTGGCCCCGGGGTGCCGCCGCCGCACCTCCAGCGCCAGCGCCAGTCCCACGATGCCCCCGCCCACGATCAGATAGTCCGCCGTCCGTGTCCGTTCTGCCGCCGCCATCCCCCGCCTCATCGGCGGGGTTGACCGTCCCCCGCCGCCATGGTTAATTTACACGACTGATTCCCGCGTAGCTCAGCTGGTTAGAGCATCTGACTGTTAATCAGAGGGTCGTAGGTTCGAATCCTACCGCGGGAGCTGACGGCCGCCGGATCTCCTTCTCCCAGAAGGGTTCCGGCGGCCGTTGCAGTATCGTTGCGGTTGTTCGCGGGGAGGAGCGTTCCCCCCTGCCACCCCGCACTGGCCTGTCGGCCGTCGTTTCCTGCCGCGCTGTCGATTCGCTTTCCCATGGCATTCTCCTGGGCGTACGGTGTCGGGTCTGCCTGCCCGACCGCAAGTGGCCACATACGCATGACGTGCGCACGGCACGGTGAACACCCCGGGGCCGGTCATGCATCGCTCCCGCGGCGCGGTTCGGATTGGCCCGCCGCACCCGTAGCGTTGCGATCCATGAGCCAGCCGTACGTGGCACCGTAGACGAGATGGAGCACCAGCGTCGCGATCGCGATCTTCGGTGTCTGGGCGGTGCCAAAGGCGCCCCAGCCGAGGAACGGCAGCACAGCCACCTGCATGACCAGCCACAGGACCACACCCAGGCCAACGCCACGCCACACCGTCACCCGCCGCGCAAAGCCCGCGAACACGCCGCCCCAGAAACCGCCGTAGCCCAGGTGCAGAACCACCGCGAGCGCCATGGTCGCTGCCTGGGGCAGGCTGCCGCCCGTGAGCTTGCCGACGATGGCCGCAGGGATCGGCTTCGGCATGGGGGCCACGCCCGTGAGCATCCCGATGATCATCAGGGCTGACATGGCGACGGTCGCGCCCACGCCCCAGCCGAATCCCCTTGCGAATCTGCCTCCATCCATGTTTGCCTCCCGTTGAAATAATGAGCGGCGGTGGCACCTTACCGGTGAGCGACCAACGTCGCCCCTACGCGGCGCACTCCTCCCCGGAGGACCCGGAGCCCTGCAGGAGTATGACAAGCTGGTCCAGCGTGGCCTGGTTCACGCGGCAGTACAGGTAGCGGCCGTCACGCGCCCGCTCGATCAGCCCGGCATCCTCCAGCTCCTTCAGGTGGTGCGAGAGCGTAGAGGGGGCCACGTCCACCAACGCGCCGAGGTCGCCCACGTTGCAACTCGCCGGGTCCAGGCGGCAGTCATCCGCGCGTTCGCTCGTGCAGCAGGCGACGGCCCGCCCGAGTAGCGTCTGTACGATGGTCAGCCGGTGCGGATGGCCCAGCGCCCGGAACGCACGGCTGAGGTCCTCGCGGCTCGGGGATTCGTGGCCGGTGCTCCTGGCCCTCACCGCCCACCTCCCCGCGCGGTACCCCCATCCGGGTTCAACCTTACTGGGATGCGCACTGACGTGCCCCCCCATCGCACGACCAGGTCGGCGGACGACCCGCCAGTCCGGTCGAACCAGAGCGTCAGCAACTCGACCTGCGGCGGCGCTGTGGAAACCGGGACCGTCCCGGAGCCCACGTCCGCCGTCAGGACCTCGGCGTCGAGGGGGATGCCCCAGCGACGTATCGCGTTGTTCACGACGATCCGCCACTCCTGTTCATGCGGTACGGCGTACAACGTGTGCCACCCGGGCTCCACGGCTACGCCGGCGATCGTCGCCCGAACCGGGACATGGACTGCGGTCGCCTCGTCGGCGCCCAGGCGCCACGGCAGGCCGTATGGAACCAGGCGGCCCATGAGGGGGCGTCCCAGCTTCCGAGGCCGGCTATAGCAGACCTTCACCATGCCTGGATCGAGGGCGACCACGGTCGAATCGAACGGACTCGCCCGCAGCTCCAGGTCGGCGCGCTCGCCGCGGACCCAGCAGCCGAGCGCGCCGTCCGCACTCTGCGCGCCGGCGCGCTCCGCGGCCGGCGGTAGCAGCAGGAATACGATGCAGGGCAGGAGAATACGGAAGTGCATGACGTCGCCTCCAAGATTGGTCGATTTGAATAGTATAGAACTATCGAATTTACAGCGCAACCCTGCCGCGTCGCATACTCCGCCCCCACCTCTGGTTGATTTAGTTGCCACTAAATTATAGATTCGGTTAGACCACACAACCGGCAGGAGGGTGGATGGACCCGAAACGATCAGGCGATTCTCAGCCCTCCGACCGCTTTCCGCCTGTTTCCCGGCGCAACGTGTTGAAGGCCGGCGCGCTCACCGCCGCGGGCCTCGCGACGGCGGGCGCTGTGGGGCGCCTCTCGAGCCAGACCCCGGACGCGGGATCTGCGCAGATCCTCGAGCACGGTGGCCATGACGGCACGAACGCTCCTGTCGGTCGGATGGAGGGCCGATTCGATCCGGTGCGCTACCTGGACGCCTTCGACTACGGCCGTGCCAGCACGCTGCCAGACGGGCGGACATTGCGTGAGTACGAGATGGTGGCAGTGGATCGGGAGCTCGAAGTGGCGCCCGGCGTATTCTTCCCCGCCTGGACCTACAACGGCCAGGTGCCGGGGCCGACGATCCGCTGCACGGAAGGAGACCGGCTGCGCATCCGCTTCGCCAATGCCGGCAGCCACCCCCATACCATCCACTTCCACGGCATTCATGCCGCGGACATGGACGGGGTCTTCGAGATCATCGAACCGGGCAGCAGCTACGTGTACGAATTTGACGCCGAGCCCTTCGGTCTGCACCTCTACCACTGCCACTCGCTTCCCCTCAAGCGGCACATCCACAAGGGGCTTTACGGCGCGTTCATCATCGACCCCCCCGGGGGGCGCCCCCCGGCCCGGGAGATGGTGATGGTGATGAACGGGTTCGACACCAACTTCGACGGCGAGAACGAGGTCTACGCGATCAACACCGAGGCATTCGCATACCAGACGCAGCCGATCCGGTTGAGGCAGCACGAACTGGCCCGAGTGTATCTTGTCAACCTCACCGAGTTCGACCTCCTCAACTCGTTCCACCTCCACGGCAATTTCTTCCGCTGCTACCGGACCGGCACGGACCTGGAGCGGCACGACTGGACGGATACGGTGGCGCTCTGCCAGGGGGAGCGGGCGGTCCTGGAGTTCGCCTTCAAGCACACCGGGCGCTTCATGTTCCACGCGCACCAGAGCGAATTCGCCGAACTGGGCTGGATGGGAATCTTCGATGTGCAGGGGACGACGAATGCCTGAGGCTCACCTGCTCCGCCACGGGCCACTGTGGGCCCGGGGCGTCATCCCGCTGGTGCTGCTGGCCATCCTCCTAGCCGTCTTCTTCCGGTGGGGGCCCCTGGGTCTGCTCGGCAAGACCTTCCCGCCCGTGGAGGAGCTCACCATCGAGAGGGTGTGGATGCCGGAGCCCGGCATCATCCATGTGGGCGTCGTGAACGGCGGCCCTGAGGCGGTTACGGTTTCCCAGGTGCTGGTGGATGACGCAATGTGGAGCCACACCCTGGACGGCGAGCGAGAGATCGGCCGCTTGGAGAGCCGGACGGTCCGGATCCCGTACCCGTGGGTGGAAGGCGAGCCGCACGACATCAAGCTGCTCACGAGCACCGGGCTCACGTTCGACGCCACGGTGGATGTCGCGACCCAGGCGCCCGTAATGAACGCGTACTATCTGGGCATGTTTGCTCTCGTCGGTGCGTACGTCGGCGTGGTGCCCGTGTTGCTGGGCCTGCTCTGGCTGCCCTTCCTGCGGGGGCTCGAGCGCCGCTGGGTCGACTTCTTCCTGGCCTTCACGCTGGGGCTCCTGGTGTTCCTCGGCGTGGATGCGCTGGTGGAATCGGCGGAGCTGTCCACGGCGGTGCCCGGCGCCTTCATGGGCACGGGGCTGGTCCTCCTGGGGCTGGTCGGTACGCCGCTCCTTCTGGAGGCGGGCGGGGGGCTCCGTCGAGCCGCGTCCCCGTCAGCGTTCCGGATCGCGCTGCTGGTGGCCCTGGCGATCGGGCTCCACAACCTGGGCGAGGGGCTGGCGATCGGGGGGGCCTACGCCTCGGGTGCCGCCGCGCTGGGTACCTTCCTCGTGATCGGATTCCTGATCCACAACACCACCGAAGGACTCGCCATCGTGGCTCCCCTGGCCCGTGACCGCGTCCGGATCCGCACGCTCGCCGGACTTGGGCTGTTGGCGGGCGCCCCGACGATCCTTGGCACGTGGCTGGGAGGATTCGGTGCAACGCCGCTATGGGCCACCCTGTTCCTGGCCATCGGAGCCGGAGCGGTAGCGCAGGTGGTGCTCCAGCTCGTGCGCTTGTTCCGCCGCGGCCAGGGGCAGGGACTCACCGCCCCTCTGAATGCGGCCGGCGTGCTCGCAGGACTGCTCGTGATGTACGCTACCGGGCTGCTGGTCGCGGCCTGAGCGCCGGGGCGGCGTGGCCCCGCTCCGATCAGGAAGCCGGCGACCCGCCCGCCGGATCCAGGCGGTGACGCATGGCCAGCAGCGCCTGGGAAACGACAGCGAGCACCGGAAGCTCGATCAAGGGTCCCACCACGAGGGTCAGCGCGATGAGGGGTCGGTCGGGAAATGCGACCACGGCAATGGCGAGCGCCACGGGCGAGTTCCGCGCCAGCGTGGCGAAGCAGAGACTCGCGCAGTCCGGGTAGGCGAACCGCATTATCCGGGAAACCCAGATGGCCAGGAGCACGGTCGTGAAAAAGAAGAGGAGGAGTGGAACGAGGAGCCGCAGGACGACGATCGGGTTGTCGAGCAGGACGGTACCCTGTGACGCAAACATGGCGGCGATGGCCAGCGTCAGGAAGGCGAGCTGTGCACCCGCCACCGCGGGCAAGGCGCGCTCTGTGACCCACGCGCGGCCCCGCACCGCCTCCGCCCCGCGGCGGAATGCCCAGGCCAGCGCTAACGGCACGACGAGCACGAGCAGCACGCCCTGCACCAGCACACCGTAGTCGATTCGCACGAGCGTCCCCGCGAAGAGCAGCAGGTAGACCGGCAGCAGGAGCAGCTGGAGGACCAGATGCCAGGGCAGGAGCGCGGTCGAGAGCCGCACATTGCCGCCAGCCAGGCCAGTGAAGACCAGGTACCAGTCCGTGCACGGCGTGACCATGAGCATGATCAGCCCGATCCAGAGGTCCGGATGGTCTCGCAGGAAGAGCCAACCCAGCCCATAGGCGAACAGCGGCGTCCAGATGAAGTTGACGCCCAGGCTCCACCCGGTGAAGCGCAGGTTCCGCAAGGCGGCCCCCATCCGGCGCAGCGGGACGTGGAGGAAGACACTCCACAGCATGGCCATGAGCGCGGGCACCACCAGATGGATGGCGTGGTCCGCGATCCACGAGAGCTGCCCGGCCGCCAGTCCGGTGAGGACGGCCAGCAGGATCGCGATGGTCTGGCGGGAGTCGAACAGTCGCGGCAACGGGCCTCGGACTCCTCAGGCGGTCAGCTGTTCTTGATCGTCGAGCCGGGAAGCTACGCCTCGACCTGGATTTGCGCAGGCGCTGCCCGAACTGCTCAGCGAGCTGGCGCAGCGCATCTGGCAGGCGCAGTCGTGACTGCCGCGCTGTCCCCAACCACCCTGGTCCCGTCCCGTCGAGCGCCCCATGTTGCTGGAACCTGGCCCCCGACCGGACGATGCACCCTGACCCATCCATCCATCCGCCACTACGCCATGCTGGTCTTCACCAGCCTCGCGGCCGCCGCCTGCGGCGCGGGCTCCGACGCCGTGTTCCTGGCGGAGGTCACGGACAGTGCCGGTGTGCGCATCGCGACGAACGGGCCTGTGTCCGCCGCGCCCGCCAGCCTCCAACTGGACGCTGAGCCCTATCTCATGCTCGGCGGCCTGCGCCAGGATCTGCGTCTGGAGTTCCAGGGCACCAGCCCGTGGAACAGCGCCGTCGTGCTCTCCGACGGCCGCCTCGTAGCGAGCAACGGAACCCATGTGAAGTTCCTCGGCCCCGACGGCGCGCTCGAGCGCATCGTGGGGCAGGAGGGGGACGGGCCAGGGGAGTTCCGGCAGATCCACGGACTCTGCCCGCTGGCGGGCGATTCCGTGGTGGTCTGGGACGGGCGCGTGCGCCGCGTCACCATTCTGGGGCCGCACGGCGCCATCGTGCGATCATTTCCCACCACGTACCATGTCATTCGCGACGTCTGCTTCGCCGACGGAGCGCTCCTCGTGCAGGGGGGCAGGATCCCCGACTTGGACCCCCCGCGAGCACGCTTCTACACCCTGTCCTCCACGGGCGCGTTGCTGGATTCGCTCCCCGTGCTCCCGGTAGCCTCCTCTGTGCAGGTTCCCCGGCAGGTGACGTACGCGGTGCACCGGGAAGAGCTCTACGTGGCCGACGCCCGGCATCCCGAAGTCCGGATCTACGACCGCGCTGGCCGGCTCGTGCGCATCGTCCGGACACGGGACACCCCGGAGGTGATGACCCCCGAGGAGCTCCACAACGCGAACCCGTGGGAAGGGGAAATGGCGGCCGGGTCGAGATCCGGGGGCGCCGTCCGGCCTGCGGCCTTTGGTGTCACGCGGCCGCCCCATCACCGCATGCTGGTGGATCCCGAGGGGCGCATTTGGCTCCTGCTGGACATCGTCTTACGGACCGACCACCGGAACCTCCTCGGTCCGGCGGATGGCGTGTGGGCCGTCTTCGCGCCCGACGGTCAACTGCTGGCCCGGCTGCCCGTGGATACCGGTGAGGGGCCCTGGAAGCAAATCGTGGATCTGCGCACGGGCCGGCCGCTCGTGGCCAGCAGGGATATGATGGGCGCGCGGGTGCTGGCGTTTCACGACGTGCTCGGGCTTCCGCCAGGCGCGCGCTGATGCGTTGCATGAGCAGCTCCACACATCTCCTCCTGATCGGCGCCATGACGCTACTGGCGGTAAGCTGCCGCGCCGAACAGGCGGCTGAGCGCACCGACCCCTACCGCCTCGGCCATCCCGCCGCCCCCGTGGCCGTGGTGGAGTTCAGTGACTTCGGCTGCCCTTACTGCGCCCGCTTCGCCCGCCACACCCTGCCCACGCTGCGCACCGAATACGTGGCAGCGGGGCAGGTGCGCTGGCGCTACGTGCCCGTCGTGATGGGCTTCCCGGGCGGGGAGGTCATGGGCGCCGCGGCCGTGTGCGCCGCGGAGCTGGGCGGCCGCGATGTGTTCTGGCGCGTCCACGACCTGTTCTACGAGCGGCAGGCCGGCGTGCGGGGGCCCGAGGCGCGCCCGCGGGTGCTGGACTGGCTGGTTGAGCTGGGACTGGACCGGGCGGCGCTGGAGCGCTGCATGGACGCCCCCAGCACGTGGGGCCGATTGGAAGCCAACAACAAGGAGGCCGCGCGCTGGAACGTCGGCGGCACGCCCACCTTCGTGATCAACGGCGTACCCATGAGCGGCGCCTATCCCACCGATTTCTTCCGGCTGATCCTGGACACCGTACTCGACCCTTCAGGCCTCTGAGGACCCATGAAGCACTGGCTGCTGAAATCCGAGCCCGAGAGCTACTCCATAGACCATCTGGAACGCGACGGCGAGACGTGCTGGGACGGCGTCCGCAACTACCAGGCGCGCAACTTCATGCGCGATGAGATGAAGCCTGGTGACCGCGTGCTGTTCTACCACAGCAACGCCAACCCGCCGGCCGTGGCCGGCATAGCCGAGGTGTCCCGCGCCGCCTACCCGGACCCCTCGGCGCTGAACCGGAAGAGCGCCTACCATGACCCGAAGGCCAGCGCGGACGATCCGCGCTGGTTCATGGTGGACATCCGCTTCGTGGAGAAGCTGCCCCGGGAGGTTTCGCTGGCGGAGCTGAAGGCGGACGAGAAGCTGGCGGACATGCTCGTGACCGGGAAGAGTCGGCTGTCCGTCCAGCCGGTGGAGCGCAAGCACTTCCAGCGCGTGCTCCAACTCGCCAGGCGGGGCTGAGGGGATGCGCGACACGGGCCACGGGAGGGCCACCACCACCGCCCAGCGCCAGGCCGCCGCCGCCGAGGGCCAGGCCGCCACGGCCGAGGTGCTGCGCCAGGAAGGCAGCCGTCTCGTTGAGCGAATGGCGGCCTACCTGGATGACCTGGAGGCCGGACCCGTCTCCACGCGCCACACCGCCGCGGAGCTGGCCACGCGTTTCGATCTGCCCCTGCCACGCACCGGTCTGCCGGCGCGAGAGGTCTGGGACGAGGTCTGGCGGGACGTGGTGGCCGACGCCATTCACCTGGCCCACCCCATGTACCTGGGCCACCAAGTGGCCCCGCCCCTGCCCCATGCCGTTCTGGCCGACGCCCTTGCCAGCCTGCTCAACCAGTCGGTTGCGGTATGGGAGATGTCCCCCACCGGCACGCCGCTGGAGCGGCGGGTGGTGGCGTGGATGAAGGAGTTGATCGGCTACCCCAAGGCGGCCGACGGCACCACCGTCTCCGGCGGCAGCGCCGCCAACCTGACGGGCCTGCTGGCGGCGCGTGAGGCCCGCTTTCCAGGCGCCTGGCGCCGCGGCGTGGCGGGCACGCCGGGACTGGAGCGTGCGGTGGTGCTCACGGGGGCGCACACGCACTACTCCGTGGAGCGGGCGGTGGGCGTCATGGGGATGGGCGCCGACGCCGTGGTGAGCGTGCCGGAGCGGGAGCTGCGCATGGACGTGGCGGCCCTGGAGCGGATCCTGGCCGAACTGGCGGCCGCGGACCGCACGCCCCTGGCCATCGTGGCCACGGCCGCCAGCACCGCCACCGGACTCTTCGATGACCTGGACGCCATTGCCGACGTGGCCGAGGCGCACGGGATCTGGCTGCACGTGGACGGCGCCCACGGCGCCTCCTTCGTGCTGAGCCCAGCGCTGCGGGACCGCCTGAAGGGCATCGAGCGGGCAGACTCCCTGTCGTGGGATCCGCACAAGATGCTCTTCATGCCCATCTCGGCCGGCATGGTGCTGGTGCGCGACGGCGCGCACCTGGCCAGCGCCTTCCAGCAGAGCGCGCCCTACCTCTTCCATCCGCGTCCCGGCGAGACGCGCACCCGGGACATGGGGCAGCACACCCTCCAGTGCTCCCGGCGCCTGGATGCGCTCAAGCTGTGGATCTGCCTGCGCCACTACGGCGTGGAGCATTTTTCGGGGCTGCTGGAGCACACGGTGGCCAACGCCGCGGCGCTGCACGCCCTCCTCGAGGCGGCGCCGGACTTCGAGGCGGTCCACGCCCCGGAGTCCAACATCCTCTGCTTCCGCTATCTGCCCGATGGAAGCGGCACCTGGGAGCCGGAGCGGGTGGACGCTCTCCAGGGGACGCTCCGGGAGCGTTACAACGCCGTTGGCGGTGGCTGGATCACGACCACGGTGCTCGGGGGGCGGCGCGTGCTGCGGGTCACGCTGATGAATCCCGCCACGGAGCAGCGCCACCTGGAGGCCATGCTCGAGGGACTGCGGGAGACGGCCGCCAGGATCGCAACCACAACCCGCCAATCTGACTCATGAGCCGGGCAATCCTGTACACTTCTGGTTGTCACACCGGCCGGGCACCATCCAGCCGCCACCAT
>JBBDRO010000062.1:13612-28957 GCA_040905425.1 Gemmatimonadota bacterium
AATCCTGTACACTTCTGGTTGTCACACCGGCCGGGCACCATCCAGCCGCCACCATCCGGCCACGCACCACCCGGGCAAAAAGCGGGGCCCCCGGATTCCTCCGGAGGCCCCTTTCCTTGCAGTCCTGGCGGTGTGCGTCAGACGCCGCCGCCACCCCCGCCCGTCTTGGGCTTGGGCTTGGCCTTGCGGCCGGTGCTGGAAGTGCCGCTGCCCGCGGACGCGGAGCCGGAGCCCACGCTGCTGGCCGGGCGGCTCACGGAGGAACTCCCTGCGCTGCTGCTGCCGCGGTCGGCGGTGTACCCCTGACCCTTCACGGCGCGGATGCGGCGAGGACCCTGGTAGACCGACCCGTCGGCATTGTCTCCCGGCCGCTCGATGATGATGATGGGGCCGCCGTAGCCGCCCCGGCCGTACCAGTTGCCGTAGCGGTCGTAGCCGTAGCCGCCGATGCCGTAGCCGCCGGTGCCGTAGCGGTAGGGATCGTAGCCGTAGCGCATGAACGGATCGTAGCCGTAGCGCATGTCCCAGCCGGCATAGCGGCCGTAGCGGTCCAGCCCGAAGCGATCGTAGTAGGCGTAGCCCTGCGCCACCTGCGGCAGCATCTCGGGCGTGTGGTCCTCCGTGCTGAGCTCGAAGACGTCGGGGTTGTCCAGCGCCACCATGACGTCCAGCACGTCCTCGTTCACGCCGGCGTCGGCTAGCCGGACGAGCGTGCGGGCGTCCAGGTCGAACGCCGTCTTACCCTCCACCAGCAGGCCCTGCACCACCTCCGGCATGACGAAGCGGACGGCCTCCTCCACCTCGCGCACGCCGAGTGGAGCCGAGGCCACGGCGCGGGCCGTCTCGATGGCCAGCATGCGATTCTCCGTGCGCGGCAGCACCTCCGCCGGCGCCCAGGAGGGCGCGCTCACCAGGCGATAGCGCCGCGCGCGCACGGGCACGTGATCCGCACCCGCGTCCACGGCCTGCACCTCGAGCCACTCGGTGGCCGAGGTGAGCGCCATGACGCCGCTGGTGGTGCGGATCTGCCCGGCTTCACAGGTGGACTGGCTGCTCAGGTAGAGGCGGTGGCCGTCCCCCGACCAGGCCACACTCTCCCAGCCCTCGCAACCGCCCTCGGCCACGGCGGTCAGCTCGCCATCGGCGCGCAGCTCCCGCTCGGCGCGGACCTCACCGCCGGCCAGGGTGGCCACCACGATGCCCTCGCCGTCCGTGTTCTCGCGCACGCACAGGATGGGCGTGGCCTCACCGAAGCCGGCGCCCGGCTCCACGGCAATGGCCTCCCAGCAGCCCAGCCAGGGGAGGAAGGTGCCATCGTCCGCCTGCGCCTGCGCCTCACCGGGCAGCAGCGCCAGCGAGAGGGCGGCCGCGGCGGCGATCAGGGAAGTACTCCTGGCGGTTGTCATGTCTGCCTCCTCAGAAGCGCAGCGAGACGCCGACCGTAGTCTGCAGTCCCGCGAGATCAATGGCTTCGTAACCGTAATAATCGGGCCCCGGCGTGGCTGACGCAAAGGCGTAGCGCGCGTCCGCGTTCAGCACCACCTTCGGCATGATGGCCACGTCCAGGCCACCCGCCACGTACGCCGTGGGCGTCCAGCCCTCGGAACCCAGGAATCCGGCGATGATATCGCAGTACTGCTCGCCGTCGATGACCTCGCAGCTCTGGAAGTCCACGAATTCACCCGACTGCTGGAGCGAGTAGCGCGTCCAGCCGGCGCCCACCCCCAGGTACGGCAGATAGCGTTCCGGGACCCAGGCCAGGCGCCCGATCTGCCGACCCCGATCCCTGAAGTAGTACTTGAGACCAGCGGTCACCGGTGTGCGGCTGTACTCGGTGGTCTGCGCGATGGGCAGGCCGTCCTCCCCTTCCCAGTCCTCGAGTTCGGAATCGCGCTTTACGCTCGTGTACCCCACGCTCGCCGCGAAGTCGAGGCGGTCACTCAGGGTGACGGTCAGGTCCGCGCTCATGGCCGGGCTGTGGAAGTCGCCGCGATCCAGCGTGTGCTCGGTGGTGAGCAGCTCGAAGACGTCCCCGCCGGCCGCCGCGAACGCGAAGCCGCCCCGTATGCCGATGGATCCGGCCGGGGAGTCGAAGAGGTAACCGTCGCTTGATTGAGCACTCAGGGGAACCGCCGGAGCCAGGAGGAGCACCACGAAAAGCGGCGCCAGGCCACGGCGGAGTGACCCGGTCGGCGGAGATGGATGGGGCGTCATGTGTGGCCTCCCGGCTGGAATACGTCAGCGATCATTCGGGCGGGTGGCAGGGAGGGCCCGTCCACCCATGATAGTACCCGGCCCGCGGAATGTTCCCCTCCGGATGCACGCGATCCCCGCCACCGGAAGGTGACGGGGATCTGAGCACGGATCCGTTGTGACGGACGATCAGTGATTGATCCGGACCCGCGTCTGGTTGCGTGCGGCCGCGCCCACGTCGATGGGCGGGATGCGCCCACGGGCGCGGAGACGGGCGTTGGTGTTGGCCCGCAGCTCCGCCAGCCCCTCGGGCCCGCGGCGGGCCGCGGCCCGCACCTGCGCCAGCGCCTGCTCGGAGCCGGCGCCGAGCTGCACCAGGGAGGCCAGCACGGCGGTGGCCACCACGCGACCCTCGCGCGGGGTGTCCGAGTGGATGCGCAGCAATACCTCCTGGCTCACGCCGGCCTGCAGGGCGTCCGCGGCCACGGCCAGCTCACCGGCGGTGACCAGCGCGGCGTCGCTCGAGCGGGCCATGACGCTGCGGGCGTTCAGGAGCGCCTCCAGCCGTGCCTCCACGGCCGCAGCAATGCGCTCCTCGGCCACGCCCTTGGCGCGGCCCTCGTTGATCTTGCTCTCCAGCAGCGCGGTGGGGATCTGCGCCTGGGCGGCGGCCCGCACGCTGGCTTCTATGCGCGCCGCGGCGTTGCCCTGCTGGGCCGCCAGGGCGGCCGGCATGAGCGCCAGCGCGGCGCCGAGAATCATCGTTCGATACGTCAGGGTCATGGTCTCCTCCGGGTGCGTCGTCCGTCTCATCCATAGGACGAGCGGGGGACGGCTCGCGTCACATCCGCGGGCTCAGGCCTCCGCGTCCACCGTGTCGGCCAGGGCGTCGCGCAGCGCCTCACGCGCGCGCAGAACCCGCATCTTCATGGCGCTTACCGAGGCGCCGGTGAGCTCCGCCATCTCCTGATAGGAGCGCTCCTCCCGGTGCTTCATGAGGAACGCCTCGCGGAGCTCGTCGGTCAGGGCGTCCAGCGCGGCCTGGATGCCCTGGCCCAGCTCGCGGCGCTCCAGTTCCTCACCGGGCGCTGGACGCTCGTCCACGAGCTGCACGTCATCCAGAGGCGTGGTGCGGCGCCGGATGTTCTTCAGGTGGTCCAGGCAGAGGTTGCGCACGATGCGGAAGAGCCAGACGCGGAAACGCTCCGGGTCCCGACACTCCGCCAGGCGCGTGTAGCCGCGTACGAAGCCGTCCTGCACCAGATCCGCGGCCACGTCCGGGTCAATGCGCATGCCGCGCACGAAGCGGTAGAGCGCCTCCTGGTGGCGCCGCACCAGGGTGGAGTAGGACTCGCGGTCCCCGGCCAGCACCCGGCGCACCAGCTCCCCGTCCGCGGGCGCGGCCGCGGCGAACGCGTGCACGGACACGCTACTCCACCACCAGCACGGCCACGTGGCCGCCGAAGCCGTCATCCTGACGCCCCGGCACCCCGTCGGGCACGTACCAGGTGCCGTCCTCCGTGACGAAGGCGTAGTAGTAGACGCCGGGCTCCAGCCGCACGGGCAGCACCCAGCGACCGTCCTCCGCCCGCATGGCCTGGGGCTCCCAGTCATTGAAGTCACCGGCCACGAGCGGGGCGCCCCGGGCGTCATCCCGGTCCAGCGCGATCACCGCCACGCCGTCCTCGTAGCTGGCCGGCACGGGCGCGGCGGGCGCCGGCGGGCCCTGTAGAAGCACGGACAGGCCCAGGCTCCATGAGGTGGTGCCGCTGGTCAGGTAGAGGGGATCGAAGACGGCGTGGCGCACCGAGGCCGTGAGCGCGGCGCGCTCCACCACGTCCAGGCGTCCGCCCGCGGCCCACGCCATCTCCTCCAGGCCGTCCTCCAGCCAGCGGCCGACGCTGGCCCACGCCAACAGCGGCCCGCTCATCCCCGCCGCGGTGAGGCCCAGGTAGGGGTAGCCGCCCTCCTCGGCCGCGTAATGGCGCGCCTCGGCCGAGACGCTCAGCGCGGGCAGCGGCGAGGCGCTCACCTGCGCGTGCAGTTGGGCCACGTCCCGGTCGGTGGCGTCTCCGCCAAAGTCACTGTGATAGCGGGCCGCGCCGACGCGCAGCTCAGCGCCCCAGCCGGTCCGATCGTAGGCCACGAGCGGCATGGCCTCGGCCTT
The DNA here is from genome assembly GCA_040905425.1 of Gemmatimonadota bacterium. Lineage (GTDB taxonomy): Bacteria > Gemmatimonadota > Gemmatimonadetes > Longimicrobiales > RSA9 > JBBDRO01. The sequence continues at coordinate 17,973 of JBBDRO010000062.1, forward strand.
CAGCCCCATGCCCGCGGGCACGGTGGTCTCCGTTACAGGATCGCTGCCCGGCCGTCCGGGCAGGCCGGGTAGCGGGCTGTCCGTGGTGGTGGTGGTAACCGACCCCTGCAGGAAGAGCTCGCCCGCCAGGTCCACACCGAAGCGGAATGCTCGCTCGCCGGTCTGCAGCCGCAGGTTGCCGGTGGCCAGGCCCCAGGGGGCGTCCCCATCGTCCATGGGCAGCCCGCCGTAGATCCCCAGCCAGGTGGCTCCGTTCAGGTAGCGCAGGCCGCCGAGCGCGGTGGCGCTGGCGTCCGCGGCGGGGCTGGCGTCGAAGCGGAGCTGGCCGCCCTGGGCGTCCAGGCGCCACTCCTGCGCGCCGAGACCGGCGGGCGCCGCGAGGACGAGGGCGGCCGCGCACGCGGTCGCGAGCGCGCGGCGCGCCGAAGCGGCACGTGGCTGGAAACGCCTCACGTCTCGACACCTCGCTCGACCACGGCCACGCGGCTGTTCACGCCGCCGAAGCCGTCATCGACCTGCTCCGCCATCGGATCGGTGACCCAGGCGCCGTCCACCACGAAGGCGTACTCGTGGACGCCGGCGTCCAGGGGGACCACCACGGTCCACACGCCCGGCGCATTCTCCACGAGCTGGAGGCTGGGCTGCCAGTCGGTGAAGTCGCCGGCCAGCGCCACGCTGCCGGCTTCGGGGGCGTCCAGACGGAAGTGCACCCGCACGGGACCCGGCACCTGGCTGCCGCTCACCACCGTGCCGCCCTGCTGGACCGGGAAGGCCGCGTCGACCGTGGATGCCGGATCGCCGCCACGCGGCAGGATCAGCACCACCGCCAGCAGCGCGGCCGCCGCCATGGCGTAGCCGGGCCGTAGCGTGACCTGACGCGGTCGCCAGAGCCAGCGCACCATGGAAGCGACGTCCCCCTTGCCGTGCGCGGCGCGGGCAGCATCCTCCGCGGGCGCCTCCACCGCCTCATCCGCGGTTGCCTCCCAGGGGGTGCGCACCTCGGCGATGCGGTCCATAACGCCTGCGGTCATGTCCGGCGCCGGTTCATCCGGCAGGGTTTCGAGGGAGGTCCGGATGGCGCGCTCGTAGGCGGCCAGCGCCGTCCGCTCGGCCTCGTCGAGGTCCGCGCGCGGCAGGCTGCCGTCCAGACAGGCGTGGATTCTGTCGTTCATGCTCGCCTTCTTCCACAGCGGGGGTGCTCCGTGCATACCCCTTCATGGATACGGACGATTCAGGTGGTCCAGGCGTCACATGGGCTCGGGCGGTCTCCCGGCGGGGCACCGGGGGCGCGCCGTGACTGCCGGCGCTCAGGCCACGGCCGCCAGGCGGTCATTCACCACGCGGAAGCGCTGGCGCATGTCCTCGGCCAGCGTGTCCACCCGGGCGTTCAGGTCACCCACGCCGATCTCGGTGCCGCGCGTGCGCGTGTCGATCTGCTCCGTGAGTTCCCGGAGCAATGTCATTTCATTGGTCAGCCGGTGGAGCCGGTGGTCCACGCGCTGCTCGAAGAACTCCATGCGGATGGTGAGCGTGCGGAACTGGTCATCCACGCCGATGAAGCGCTCCTCGATGGAGAGGAGGCGCGTGTCGATGGCGTCGAAGCGCTCGTCCACCGCCTGGAAGCGCGCGTCGATGGCGTCGAAGCGCTCGTCCACCGCCTGGAAGCGCGCGTCGATGGCGTCGAAACGCTCGTCCATCGCCTGGAAGCGCGCGTCGATGGCGTCGAAACGCTCGTCCACCGCCTGGAAGCGCGCGTCGATGGCGTCGAAACGCTCGTCGATGGCCCGAAAGCGCTCGCGCGTTTCTACGATGAACGCTTGGAGCGCCTCGGCCAGGAGTTCCTGGCGCGGCTCGAACCGCTCCTGGCGCTCCTCCAGCCGCTCGATGCGCTCGGCGATCCCGGCAATCTGGCCGCCCAGTTCGCCAAACTGCGCCTGGCTCAGCTCGAAATAGCGCTCCATACGGGCAAAGCCCGCGTCCATGCGAGCGAAGCCGGCGCGCGTTTCCTCATCCATCCGCCGAATCTAACGCGCCGTGCGGGGCGCATCCATGGCTGAATGGGACACCGCCCTCACCCGCCGCTCCCGACCAGCGCCTGCAGGCGGCGGCGCGCGGCTTCCACGCGCGGCTGGAGCGGCGCGTCCGCCTCCTCCCACTGCTCGATGAAGCGGGCGTAGTAGTCGGCGGCGGCCTCCCGATCCCCGTCCGCTTCGGCCAGCTGGCCGAGCAGGTGGAGGATGCGAGCCAGGTCAACCATGTAGGGACCGATGATGTCCTCGGTGCGCAGGGTGCGGACCGTATCGAAGGCAGCGTAGGCGGCGCGTGCGGCCCCGGTATCACCCTGGCGGAGCGCCAGGTCACCGCGCGCACTCAGGGCGCAGGGTGTGCAGACCCGCTCGAGCGCCGGCAGCGCCCGCTCCGCGGCCGCCAGATCCCCCGCCGCCAGCGGAATCCGCACGTCCAGGGTGGCCCGCGTGCCGGGGGTGGGCGGCGGCGCCACCGAATCGGCGCGCCAGCGTTCGAGCACCTGACGCGCCCGCGCCGGCCGCCCCGCCTGCGCCCAGGCGGTAGCCAGCAACCCGTAGGGGCGTTCGGCTGGCGGCATGGACTCGAGGGGGCGCTCCGCGAGCGCCTCATCGATCACGGCCAGGGCCGCGGCGGTGTCCCCCGCGGCCAGGTGAACGTAGGTGGGACCCAAGCGGACGAACGCGGCCATCGCGGGAAGCGCGCTGAGATCCATGGCGCTACCCAGCTCGTGGATCTCCGCCAGCGCGGCTGCGCCGCGGCCGCGCAGCGCGTGGAGCACCACCGCCTGCCAGCGCCCCCCGATCTCCCATTCCGCCTGCCCCGCCAGCTCCCGGTCCAGGACGTCGAGGACGCTGTCGGCCGCTTCCCATTCACGGGCCAGGGACGCCAGGATCATCCGGCCCTCCCCCAGCATGCCACTGCCGGGAAAGGCGGCACGCCCGGAATCGATCACCGCCACCGCCTCCGCGTCCCGCCCCTGCGCCCAGAGGGCGGCGGCCACCACCATGTAGTTGGTGGTCGTGGCACCACCCGCCATGGCGCGGCGGCCAGACTCCTCGGCGCGTTCAGGCTGATCGCGTTGCCCATAGAGAATCGCAACGTTGTTCAGCGCCGTGCGATCCTCGAAGCGTTCGATGGCGCGCTCGTAGGCGGCGATGGCGCGGTCGTAATCGAACGTCACGCGCGCATGGTAGCTGCCTTCGGCCAGATAGCGCTCCCGCTCGGGCAACCGGTCGCTCAGCTCGAAGGCGCGCGTATACGCCTCATTCGAAGCCACCGGGTCCACACCCAGGTTGCCGAGCTCCACGCCGAGCTTCCGCCACGCCATGGCGAACTCGGGATCCTCCTCCACCGCCTGCTCGAAGATCCGTACCGCGCGCGAGCGGTCCTCGCCCACCGCCAGCGCGCGCACCCCCTGCGTATAGAGACGCAGCGCTTCCATGCTGCCAGTGGTGATCCGCTCCAGCGGCTCGCCGGCGCGGGCGGACTTGAGGGACTCGCCGATGCGGGCGCGAATCTTCTCGGAGAGCTCGTCCACGGCGTCGATGAGCCCGGCCGAATCGCGCGCGGTGACGCGGAAGGGGGCCAGCTCGGCGCCGTCGCTGGCGTTCAGCACGTGGGCGGTGAGCACGTAGCCGCCGCCCAGGCGCGCCACCTCGCCGGCCAGGACGGCCTGGTAGCCTTCGCGCGCCGCCAGCTCCCGCGCGGTGGCCGTGGTCAGCTTGGCTTCACCGTCCAGGCGCATGCGCGCCAGCGCATCGTTGACGCGGGCGGCATCGGCCAGGCGGACCTTCGTGGAACTCTGCAGGTCCACCCGCAGCGCCTCCGTGACCACATCGCCCAGGTCGCTGCCGGGCGCGGGGCTCTCGAAGTCGGCCAGCAGCAGGACGGCGTCCTCGGCCAGCTCGCCGCTGCACATGAGCGTGCTGGCGGGTCCCAGGCACGCGGCGCGCATGCCCATGAAGCCGGTGCTGGCCAGCCCCAGGAGGGCAAAGGCCAGCACGCCGCCGGTGATGGCCCGGTTCCAGGTGAACAGGCGCTGCGCGCCGGTGGCGGGCTCCGCGCGCTCCGGCGCGGCCGGCACAGCCCGGGCCGCGGACTCCCCTGCGCCGATCTCGTCGGTGACGGACTCCAGCCCCTCCAGGCGCACTTCCTCGCGCGCGGCGGCCCGCGCCTGCAGCGGCCCGCCGCGCTGCACCAGCGCCGTGGCCAGGATGATCGGCAGGCCGATGGCGGAGAGGATGACCGCGAGCGGCGGCACCCACAGCGGCAGCCCCAACCCCTCGGTGAGCGAGAGCACTACCTCGTAGACGATCCAGGACGCCACGAGGTAGCCCGCCGTGATCTGCCACAGCGAGCGGCGGTGCGCCTCGCGCAGCAGTTGCTCGAGATTGTGCGGCATATTGGTTCCGATGATGCGGGAGCGGCGTGTGGTTCTGCAATATGGGGCCCGACGCCTTGCCGGCTCAAGTCAGTCGTGATCCGGCCCCCACGGGAGCGAGATCATTCGGCCGGGAAATCGGCCCCGACTCTACCGTTGAACCCTTGGGGGATGTGCGGCGCCGCAGCGCCGGCATGGCACGTCTCGACGGCCTAATGGTGCTTGATCGCATACTCCCGCACGTAGGCAACATCCATCGCGTCCCACTCCACGCCCAGCAGGTCGCGCTCGCCAATCCACTGGATCCACAGGCCCTCCGGCAGCTCGATCGTAGCCTCAGGCCGGCCGTCTGCGGTGAGGACCCTGTAGCGGGCCACCGTGTCACCCGGAACCACGGTCTCCCTGACCCAGACGCGGTCATCCCGGTCCACCACGAGCCAATCGAAACTGGCCATGGAGTCGGGATACGCCACCTCCGGGGTGCCGCCGGTCCGGTTGCTGGCCACCTCGCGGTACCAGCTCTCCGCCTGCTCGCGGACGGCAGCGGTGACGGGGCGCCGCGGCAATCCGGCTGTCGGAAAGCCGAACGATGCCGCGGATCTCCTGGATGATGTGCTCCTCCGCCACCTCCGCCCCGCCGATGCTCAGCGTGGACGCGGGACTCGGGCGCCACCGGGCCAGCTCCGCCGATGGATCCCCTTCGTCGGCGCCCTCCGCACAGCCAGGCAGAAAGCTGAGCGCCGCGCACACCACGCAGCGTGCTAAGCCGCGACGCCCGGAAGCCACCGGCGGCCTCCGGGCGTCGTCGCTTACGAACGAACGCTGCACGCGCTCAGGTGCCGACGGCCGCGCCCTGCAGCTGCGCCGCCGCCCGCTCATTCTCGGCCCACACGCGCAGCAGGTTGCCGCCCCAGAGCAGCTACCGCTCGTGCCGGATATACCGCCAGTACATAAACCCGGCGAACAGGAGTGCCGAAAGCGCTGCGGTATGAATCCGCGGTTCCTCGCCCAAAAGCCAGACCCCCAACAGATTGAAGATCAGAAGCGCCACGAATGCAAACGCGGTCTTCGGTAGTGGAGCGAGACCAGCCAACCTGTCGCGAATGTTCATGACGCTATAATTTCAAGCAGTTGGTCGACAAATTCAGTTGCCGAGTAACCCAACGCCCCGGCCAAGACTCCCTGCGGCACAGCCGCACGGATCGCCCAAGCAACCAAGCCGCCGCCTACGGCTCCTACAATGTCTTTCTTCGCTATCCGCCAATGATCCCAGCCCGCACTTTGGACAGCCATTGATGATGAAGCGAACGTCGGTGCGACGTCCCACGAACCGCCATTGTGAGCCACCAGCGTGATCGAATGTGTGGAATTGGGTGGCCAAATTGAATATCCCACACGTATTGTGGGGAATGGATCGGGACAAAGGTCGTCCCACACGATTGGCCCTTCCGAATCGAGGCACTCGTCGACAAAACTTTGCCACTCGTCCGCGCTTTCCTCCCACTCGTACGCCGAACTAACAGCGACGGACGATATTGAGAGGACCAGTTCAGCTTCTGCGGTGATAAGGGTTGCGGAGGCTGCCGACTCGATCAATGCGATTGCAGATTCGAGTTGAGCTGCCGTCGTTGAATTGTCCGCAGCCGCGACGATATCGTCGATATAATCCAGGGCTGCCTGAGAGGGCGGATCCTCGTCCATAAGCGCCACTGACGATTCCATGCCGGCGTGGGCACGATTCGCAATCGCCTGAAGGCAGGTCCTGATATCTCTCACATTTTCCAGGAACTCCCGGCAAATCTGCTCTACCATGAGACGGGAGTTAGCCCGATTGAACGTGCCAGCTTTCAGGCTTGCCCTGGTTCTTGCGGTCAGGGCCTGCATGCCCTCGTTATGCCGGGCACCCACCCAATCGTGCGGGTTTCCGCGCGTCGGCTTTTGGTCGATGCCCTCCTGAACGACGAATGCCTCATCGACCGGTCCTGCCCCCGAGGTATCGCAACCGATAGAGAGTATGCATAAGAACCCGACGACCAACGCATACGTTCGCCTCATGGTCCCGCCTCATCATAGTTATGGAGACGGAGTGATCATCGGCAGGCAGGAAAACCGAGTTTCAATCAGTCAGACGAATCTTGCGGGAAAGAATTTTCCCCGATTCGTCATGAGTAAACGTACCACCATGGCTGGCTGCGCGTAAAGGTGCAGGTGCAGGACTTGTGGCGATATGGCGCCAACGCAAAACGCTATCGTCAGGAGGGCACGAAGGGTACTACAGTGCAACGCGCCAGGCGACGACGCCCGGAAGCCACCGGCGGCCTCCGGGCGTCGTCGCTTACGAACGAACGCTGCCCGGCCTCAGTTGCCGGCTGCCGCGCCCTGCAGCTCCGCCGCCACACGCTCGTTTGCGGCCCACACGCGCAGCAGGTTGCCGCCCCAGAGCTTGGCGATCTCCTCCTCCGTGTAGCCGCGGCGCACCAGCTCCAGCGTCACGTTCAGGCTCTCCGCGGCGCTGTCCCAGCCGGTCACGCCGCCGCCGCCGTCGAAGTCCGAGCTGATGCCCACGTGGTCGATGCCGATGAGCTCCACCGCGTGGTCGATGTGGTCCACGAAGTCGGCCACCGTGGCGCCCGGGAACCGCTGGCGGATCTCCTCCATGCGCGCGTCGTACTCGGCGCGGCGCTCCTCGGTGAGGGCGTCCATGCCGCCCCGGCCCCCCGTCACGCCGAACTCCTCGCGCAGCGCCTGGATGGCCTGGCCGCGCTCGGGCGGCTGGATCTTGACGTAGCCGTCGAAGGCCACGGTCTGCATGACGCCGCCGTTCTCACGGAGCGCCTGCAGCGTCTCGTCATCCATGTTGCGCGGGTGATCCGCCACGGCGCGCGTGCTGGAGTGGGAGGCTATGACCGGCGCCTGCGAGACGCGCATGGCATGCAGCGCGGCGTTCTTGGAGATGTGGGAGACGTCCACCATGATGCCCAGGCGGTTCATCTCGGCCACCACCTGTTCACCGAACGCCGACAGGCCGCCGTGCTCCTCCTCGGCGTCGTCCCCGCGCGGCGTGGCGGAATCCGCAATGTCATTGTGGCCGCCGTGGGCCAGCGTGATGTAGCGGCCGCCGCGGGCGTGGAAGTCGGCCAGGTTGGCCAGGTCATTGCCGATCGGGTAGCCGTTCTCGATGCCGATGGCCACCACCAGCTTGCCCGCGGCATGGATGCGCTCCACGTCGGCGGCGGTGTAGGCAATCTCCACCTGGTCGGGGCACTGCACCTCGGCCATGCGGTGGATGCCGTCGAACTTCTGGATGGCCTGCTCGTGAGCGCGCGCGTTGCCCTCCGGCGTGCGCTCGCCCTGGCCCACATAGACAATGAAGAAGGCCACGTCGAGCAGCCCCTCACGCATCTTGGGCACGTCCACCTGGCGGTCCACGGCCTGGCAGGCGTTGTAGTCATCGCTCCCGAAGCTGCCGGGGATGTCATCGTGCGTGTCGATGGTGAGCACGCGCTCGTGGATCTCCTGGGCGCGGGCCAGCTGCGCTTCCTCGGTGTCACGGGCGGTGCACGCGGTGGTGAGCGCGGCCAGGACGAGGAGCAGCGGGGTTCTGCGGGACATGGACGTCCTCCGGTTTGCGGCGCACCGGCGGGAGGGCGGCGCGGCCCGTAGCTGAGTCTGTGAGTGTGGCTGAAAGGTGGGGAGGCGGGTACCGGGCTGCAAGCCCGCTCAGTCCTGCGAGCCGCCCGTGCCGCGCGGCTCCAGGACCAGCCCGTCCGCGATGAGGAAGCGGAAGCGGGGGGAGGGGATGCCCGCGGCCTGCACCACGGGCGTGAGCATGCGCTGCAGCGCCTCCGCGGTGTTCAGCCGGGGCTGCGCGGAGCGGACCAGATGCAGTTCGGCCTGGTCCTCCAGCGCGCCCTGGGCAATCTCCAGCGCCCGCTTCTCCACGGCCTGCGTGGTGCTGCCCACGCGAGCCCAGCCGCGGTCGGTCTCCACCTCCATGTCGGCCAGGTTGGGCTCCACGGAGTAGACGGTGAGGGCGGGAATGGTAACCTGGATGAGGTCGTCGGTCACCTCGATGAGTCCGGGGTGCAGCGTGCCCACGTCGAAGCCGTAGGACACGCGCCCGGGCACGCGCACGTAGGCGGACGTGGTGCCCAGGCTCAGCCCCACCAGGCCCGGCAGCACGCGGCGGGTGTTCTCCACCCGTGCGGTGGCCGTGATGTCCAGTGCGCCGGTCACCAGGAAGGCGCGCGGACTCTCCCGCTGCAGCACCGCCCAGATCTGGTCGCGGACGTCCTCATCGGAGATGGTGGGCGCAGCCAGGCGCACCGCCAGCGCCACGCCGAAGACCAGCAGGAGCACGCCCGCCAGCAACGCCAGGGGCCACAGCCGGAGCCCGGCCCACGAGGCGCCGCCTGCGGGGGCTGGACCTGGGGGGGCCGGCCGTGACATGTTGCGCTCCTCTCGCTCGCGGGATTGGTGCGGGCTACAGCGCAACATTCACGCCCCCCTGAACGCGGGAACGAGCGGGGCGCGCCGCGCGTACATGATGCGGTGCAGGACCGCACTCCATTGGAGGCACTGATGCAACGGCCCGTTGGTTTCCTGATCGCGGCGCTCCTGCTGGCCGCCGGCTGTTCTCCCGGCAACCCGGCGGTGCAGCCGCCCGCGCCCACCCCCACGCCCATTCCCACGCCCACGGCCGCCCAGGCCGAGGTCTTCGTGCGGGACACCGCCGAAGCCATGCTCTACGATCTGGGCGTGCGGGCCGGCCGGGCCGCCTGGGTGCAGGCCAACTTCATCACGCACGACACGGAGATCCTGGCCGCCGAGGCCAATGAGCGCTACCTGGCGGCCCAGTCGGCGCTGGCCGGCCGCGCCGCCGTCTACGACGGGCTTGACCTGCCTTACGACGTGGCGCGCAAGCTGGGCATCCTGAAGACCGCCATCACGCTGCCGGCCCCCCGCGATCCGGCGCGCACCACGGAGCTAAGCCGCCTGGCGGCCAGCCTGGAGAGCACGTACGGCAGCGGCCAGTACTGCCCGCCGGGCGGTGGCCCGTGCCTGGCGCTCGGGGAGCTGGAGAACATCCTGGCCACCTCCCGTGAGGAGCCGGAGTTGCGCGAGGCCTGGTCCGGCTGGCGCACCGTCTCCCCGCCCATGCGCGCCGATTTCAGCCGCTTTGTGGAGCTGGCCAACCAGGGCGCCACGCAGCTGGGCTACGCGGACGTGGGCGCGCTCTGGCGCTCGGGCTACGACATGGACCCCGACGCCTTCGCCGCCGAGCTGGACCGGCTCTGGGAGCAGGTGCGGCCGCTCTACGAGCGCCTCCACTGCTACGTGGGCCAGAAGCTGGGCGAGCACTACGGCTTCGACGTGGCCGGCCCGGGCCGCCCCCTGCCCGCCCACCTGCTGGGCAACATGTGGGGCCAGCAGTGGGGCAACATCTACGACCTGGTGGCGCCGGCCGACGCCGACCCCGGCTACGACCTCACCGCCCGCCTGCGCGCCGCGAACGCCGACGCCGTGGGAATGGTGCGCACCGGCGAGCGCTTCTTCTCGTCGATCGGCCTGGAGCCGCTGCCGGAGACCTTCTGGGAGCGCTCTCTGTTCGTGAAGCCGGCCGACCGGGAGGTGGTCTGCCACGCCAGCGCCTGGAACCTGGACGGCGTGGATGACCTGCGCATCAAGATGTGCATCGAGGTGGACGCCGAGGACTTCCAGACCATCCACCACGAGCTGGGCCACAACTACTACCAGCGCGCCTACAACCACCTGAGCTACCTCTATCAGAACAGCGCCAATGACGGCTTCCACGAGGCGCTGGGGGACGCCGTGGCCCTCTCCGTCACCCCTGCCTACCTGAAGACCATCGGGCTGATCGAGGAGGAGCCGCCCGCGGAGGCGGACATAGGCCTGCTGCTGCGCGACGCGCTGGACAAGGTGGCGTTCCTGCCCTTCGGCCTGCTGGTGGACCAGTGGCGCTGGCGGGTCTTCTCGGGTGAGATTGCCCCCCCCGGCTACAACCAGGGCTGGTGGGACCTGCGCCTGCGCTACCAGGGGCTGGTACCGCCGGTGGCGCGCACGGAGGCGCACTTCGACCCGGGCGCCAAGTACCACGTGCCGGCCAACGTGCCGTACACGCGCTACTTCCTGGCGCACATCCTCCAGTTCCAGTTCCACCGCTCGCTGTGCCAGGCCGCCGGCTACCAGGGCCCGCTGCACCGCTGCTCGATCTACGGCAACGAGGAGGCGGGCGCGCGCCTGGCGGCCATGATGGAGCTGGGCGCCAGCCGCCCGTGGCCGGAAGCCCTGCAGGCGCTCACCGGCAGCAGGGAGATGGACGCCACGGCCATCCAGGACTATTTCGCGCCGCTAGCCGCCTGGCTGGACGAGCAGAACCGCGGCCGGAGCTGCGGCTGGTGAACATGGGAGCGTCTTCGCGGTATAGAGTGCAGCCGTCCTGCTCTCCACGAGGTCAAACGCATGCATTCGTACAGCAGTAAGCGACCTTCGCCGCGCCGTATGCCGGTGCTATTCGGCGCCTGCCTGGCGCTGGCCACCTTCGTTGGGGGGGGGG
>JBBDRO010000062.1:28967-30760 GCA_040905425.1 Gemmatimonadota bacterium
GCCCCCCCAGGAGGTGACGGGCCGCGTCACCGAGCAGAGCTTCGGTGACGTGCTGCCGTCGGTGCACGTTGCGCTTCTCGACTCCGCTGGCACGCAGCTTCGCTGGATGCTCACGGATGCCGAGGGCCGCTTCCGCCTGGCCGTGGAGCCGGGGGTGACCTACCGGCTTAGTGTGGCCCGTCTGGGCTTCCACACCCGTGAGACGGAGCCCTTCACGGTCGGCCCCGACGAGACGCGGGAGATGGACATAAGGCTGGAGATCAATCCGGTGGAACTGGAGCCCATGCTCGTGCAGCAGCGCGCCAGCCGGGTCAGCTCGGGCCGTGAGCTGGTGCAGCGCCACCAGCTGCTCGGCAAGGGCGTGTTCCTTTCCGGCGCCGCCATCATGGCCGCCGACCCGCACTACACGCTGGATGCCTTCCGGCCGGTGGAGGGCATCATGGTGAACGGCAGTGATCTGATTGCCATGCGCGGGCCCTACCGCTGCCTGAAGTTCCTGCACAACAACCTGCCCCTGCGGCATGAGCGGGGCTACAATGACATCCTGCCGCGGGACATCGCGGCCGTGGAGATCTACCGTGAGTTTGCGGAGGTCCCGACCGACCTGCGCTTCGAGGCGCTGGAGGAGGACAGGGAGACGGGTGAGGTGCGCCACTGCGGCCTGGTGAACATGTGGACCAAAGGCGCCTGGTAGCCCGGGGGGCTGCCGAAGGCTCCAGGGACGGCTCGCAGGCGCGGGCCGCCCTTTTTTTCGACTAGCCGCTCAGTGCGCTGAAGGCGGCACGGCGTCCACCGCCAGCACCTCCCCGCCGGCCTCCATCACGCTGGGGGCGCGTCCCGGATTGACGGGCACGCGGATGCTCCAGTGCCGCACGATCCAGGCGCCGGTGGGCAGGCGGACGAAGGTCATGTGCCCGCCCGCCCGTCTCACACCCATGCGGCGGACGCCCGTGTAGTCGAAGTCCAGCGAGCGGAGTTCGCCGCTCCGGCGATCCAGCCAGAAGACGCCCTCGATGTCAGGCTTCTCGCGGTCCTCCAACGGCTCGAATGCCAGGCCGATGAGCCCCTCCAGCGGCGCGCCGTCCTCGCGCAGCCGGAAGCAATGGTTGTCCTGGAAAATGGTGGAGAGGAGCGCCCCCTCGTCCGGCCCGTGGTAGACGTCCGTGTCCCCGTCCGGCCGCACCCAGCCCTCCTCGTGCAGCACTTCGGGCGGGGCGGCGTGGAACGGCTTCGGGGAGCGTACCCACGCGGTGTCAGCCACCTGGCTCTCCAGCACGCGCCCGCTACCGTCCCACGTCCGCTCCCAGGTATTGAGCCGGAAGTTGAGGGCGCCGCCCTGGCGCGCCCACTCCGCGCCCGAGAGTGCCTTCCGCGCCTCCTCCCAGATCACCGCCACCATGCCCGCGTCCGTCGGATGCACCGTGCACGCACGGTCGCGATCCACCACCACGTCCTGGATGCGGATGGGCTGCGCACCCAGGCGCAGTTCGAGGCCGTCCAGCCCTTCCGCCGGCACGAGGACGTCTTCCCGCTCGAGGAGCTGGTAGCCGATCCGCTCCACGCGGATGAGGTAGGCGCCCGCGCCCGGCATGCGCGCGCGGAAGGCGCCGTCCTCGCCCGAAAGAACGCCGGCCACGCGGGTGCCGGCGCCGTCCACGAACGAAACCAGCGCGCCGGCTACCACGGCCCCGTCCGCATCGACCACCCGCCCCGTGGCGAACTGCGCGGCGGCGGGGGCGGGCAGGAGCAGAGCGATGGCGGCGGCGAGCGTCAGGCTTCTGGCGGCGAGCGTC
>JBBDRO010000063.1:0-25461 GCA_040905425.1 Gemmatimonadota bacterium
CTACGATCGGCGCGGCAAGCTGGTGCCCGACACGCCGCCGCCGACCCGGGTGAGCAGAGCGCTGGAGGCGCTGGAGCGGCAGCATCGGCGGGGCGGAAATCACGGCACCGGTGGTGGAAGTGGCGGCACGACGCCGGGGCCGTACACGGCTTCCCGTAGCCGCTTCAAGTTCGACCGGCTGGTCCCCTGGGAGGTGGAGGCGCGGGCGCGCGAGGCGGTGGATCCGAGTTAGGGGCTTTCGGCGCGCGGAGGCGCAGAAGTGCGAGGCAGGACCAGGCCGCGCATGTGATCAGTCGCGTGCGCCACCGCGCCAGACGTATTCCACGACGCTGCCATGCTCCGCTCCTCCTGCGGATGGAGGTTGCCAGAAGAAGACGCTGTTGCCGCCCCAGGCCACGATCTCGCCAGGGCACGGGAGGTCGGTGGCCACCCTGCCGCCGCGCACACGCACGTCACAGTTCACGGAGCGGGTGTGCATGGTGGTGGGCTCCGTCCACATGTAGTCGCCGGTGGCCGGCATGTAGTGGCCGTGGCTCACGACCAGGACCTCCACCGCGAGCAGCGCCATGCCGATGATGACGGTATGCTCTTCCAGGTAGCGCCGGTGAGCCGCCACGCGGTCTGCCGCGCCTTCGCCCACGTTCGAGAACTCGCCCGGGTCGGGCGGCCGCGGCGCGCGCCAGGAGGGGGGCGGATCGGAGATGCTGTCGGGCGGCTCGGCATCTTCGCTACGGACGACGATGGGGTAGTAAAGGCTCGTGGCCAGTAGCGTCCGACCCGGTCCTTCCACAGCCCACCTGTGATAGGGGATCCCCTGCCCCCAGTACGGCGTCTCATCGATGATCCGGGGCCGCCCGAAGGAATTGCCCAGCTCGAGCGCATATGCGGCACTCGTGCCGCGCGCTCCGGGACGGACTCCGCTCTCGACGCGGCCGTCTCGCAGCAGGTCCAGGCGTACGTCGCGGATTCGTGAGGATGGAACCAGTAGCGGCGTGATCGGCTCCTGCAACGCCACGGGCTCGCGCAGCTCAAAGAGATCGCTCCACCCACTGGGATCATCGGCGCCGGCGCATCCCAGAACGGCCGCGCAGAGCGTGAGCGGTAGAGTACGTCGTGGGTTCCCGGCACGGAATGAAAGCGACATACGCCCAATTATACGTCCGGCACGCCGCGTCACGCACCGCTCGTCCCTGAAGCCGCGCATCCTGGCAGAAGCCACGAACGATGATGCGCGGGCGCGCGAGGGGGCGGGCCCGGACGGGGTGGATCCGAGCCAGCGGACGTGGTGCAGCGCTTACGAGAACAGCCCCAGCTGACCACCCGGCTGCACCGGCACGCGGAACGCCGCGCTGGAGAGCGGCCGGCGCTCGGCGTTGAGGCCCAGGCGCTTGCAGGTGGCGCGGAAGAGCGCGCCGGTCTGCTCGGCGAAGATGCCCTGGCCGCGCATGCGGGCGCCGAAGCGGGCGTCATTCAGGGCGCCGCCGCGCATCTCGCGGATGCGGTTCAGCACCTTCTCCCTGCGCTCAGGACGGTGATCCGCGAGCCACTGCTCGAAGAGGGGCGCCACGGCGTGCGGCAGGCGGACGGGGATCCAGCTGGCGCGTGTGGCGCCGGCTTCGGCGGCGGCCTCCAGGATGGCGGGCAGCTCGTGGTCGGTGAGGCCGGGGATGACCGGCGCCACCATGACGCCAACCGGTATGCCGGCGTCCGCCACGGCACGGATGGCATCCAGGCGGCGGGCGGGCGTGGCGGTGCGCGGCTCCATCACCGCGCGGAGCTCCGGATCGAGGGTGGTAACGGAGACGTTCACGACGGCGGCCTGGTGGGCGGCCAGTTCGGCCAGCAGGTCGAGGTCGCGCGTGACCAGGTGGTTCTTGGTGATGATGCCCACGGGATTCCGGAACTCGGCGAGCACCTCCAGGATGCCGCGCGTGATGCGGAGCTGCCGTTCGATGGGCTGGTAGGGATCCGTGTTGCCGGAGAGCGCTATGCTCTGCGGCTTCCAGCTCTTTGCGGACAGCGCCTTGCGCAGCAGCGCGGGCGCGTTTTCCTTCACCAGGATGCGGCTCTCGAAGTCCAGGCCGGCGGAGAAGCCCAGGTATTCATGCGTAGGGCGCGCGTAACAGTTGTGTGTGGCCAGGCCGCCAGCGATGAACGTGCCCGTGGAAGTCTGTATGTCGATCACATCGGCGGTCTGGCCGGGTTCTACGGCGCGGACCACCTCGGGCGCGAGGTTCATTCCCCTGCCGAAGACGCTATCCAGCTTCCGCTGAATGACGGGCTGAAAGACGCTGAAAAACCGGACGCGGTCCCTGAGTGAGCCTATGAGGCGGAGTGTGCTTGCGCCCAGCTGGCGGTCCTCGAGCTGCATGGCGAACCCGAACGTGAGACAGTAGCGCCGGACCCGCTCGAGCACCGCTTGATCCACCTGGGAAATACGGAGCGATCCGGAGGCATGGCCTGCCGCATCGAAGAAGCCCGCCACGAAGCCCCGCCGGTAGGAGCGCGTATCGCGGGGATGCTCCAGCAGGCCGTGGCTCACGGCCAGCTTGGCGAGCGACCTGGTCTCCAGCTTCGCCATGCGCGCCCGGCAGCTGGCACCACCGTCGAAGTCCCGGAGCTCGACGTCGATTGCCAGGGTGCCCAGAAATCGTCGCAGTCGGTGGAGCGGCTCGGGGTCAGCCAACGCCACCCGCCAATAGCTCTGGGGGAAGCCCAGTTTGCGGCTCCGCCAGCCCGGCTCGTAGCGGAACGTCCCGTCTCCGAGCGTCATGCCGGCCACGTAGCCCACCCGGTAGTCTTCATCGAACGGCTCGTCGGGGGTGACCGTTGCGTGCCGCAGCTTGTGTCCCGGTGCGAGTTGGTCCGCACGGGACCACCGGAAGTTCCTGGCCTGGAGCCAACGGTGCTCTGCAGTGGTGATGACATCAGCCTGGTCGGTCACCAGGCGCAGGGTGGGCTTCCGGGACCACCAGACCGCCTCGACCCGGGTCTTCCTGAACTTCCGGGTACGGCCTGGCGCCGGGTATTCGTCGAACCCGACAAGCTCGTCCCCTTCCTCCACCTGGCCAATGGGACGCCACGACATGTCTGCGTACAGGATCGGCGTCCGGGGGTCCAGGCAATAAACACAGCCGTGCTCGCACCCCCGGTATGGATTCACGCTCACATCGAAGGGCACGTCCGGGCTGTTGTTGCGCGCCAGGATGCTCTTCGTGTGATCGCGGTAGAGCCTGGTATCGGGGGCGTACTCCTCCGACGCGCGCTCCTCGGCGTCGGGCTCGTAGGCCAGGGGCTCGAAGCGGTTCTGCGGATTGTCCGCGACGCCGCGGCCGCGGAGAACGGGCAACTGCATGCTTGGATCTTCGGTCGGGAGGAGCCGAACAGACACCGAAGATAAGATGGGGGCTAGCGGGCGCGAGGGAAAGCCCCCTGTCCGGGGGCGTCGAGGCGCCGGGTCCACGCGCCGCGAGTGGAGGGCGGCCGGGCGGCGCACCCGGCGGATACGCGCCCCCCTCAACCCGGCGTGATGACCTCCCCCCGCAGCCGCGCCCCCTCCGCCTGCACCCGCGCCACCGCCTCCTGGATGGCCGCCCGCGTCTCCGGCGACGCCCCGCCCACCTCCACGTCCTCCATGGCCTGCAGCGCGGCCATGTAGTAGTCGGTCCACACTGCCACGATGCGGGTCTGCTCCGCGACGTCCTCTCCCGCGGCCACGGCGGCGCGGCTCAAGCGCGCCTCAGCGGCCAGCCGCTCCAGCGCCGCCGCCTCCTGCTCCGCCACCAGTACGCGGGCCGTGGCCCCGTCCGCCGAGGCCAGGGTGAGGGCGGTGACCAGGGCGCAGGTACCCACGTTGGCCAGCGTGGCGGCCGAGACCTTGTCGATGCGATCCCCGTCCGTGTGGTAGAAGCGGTCGGTGAAGTGCCAGAAGAGGAGGCCGGGCTTGCCGGCGGCCAGGAAGGGCGTGTGGTCGCTTCCCCCCTCGAAGGGGTTGGTGCGCACCACCCAGCCGGTGCGGGCGGCCTGGTCCAGGCAGCGGGCCAGCGCCAGGTCGTTGAAGTAGTGGGGGCGCAGGTCCTCCTCCGTGAGCGGCCGGCCGCCCCACTCCGTGTGCCGGTCCTCCCCGCGCGTCCAGATGGCCGAGGGGTCAGGCATCTTCTCGATGAGGAAGGTGCCGCCCGTCACCTCCGTGTCCTCCCCCACCATGTCCAGGCTCATCCCCCAGCGCACGCCCGCCGTGCGGGCGCTGTCCTCCGCCAGGTAGCGACGCGTGGAGCTGATCTCGTCCCCCCAGAGGAAGGTCACGGTGCGCGCGGGATCGGCCGCGCCCGCACGCACCAGCGCCGCCAGCGTGCGCGCCAACTCCGCCTGCGCGCCGACGCCCGACGCGTTGTCGTTGGCGCCGGGCTCCTGCACGTGCGCGCTGAAGACGAAGCGCTCCTCCGGCGCCGCGGCGCCCCGCACGTCCGCCACCAGCGTGAGCTCGTCGGCCGTGTAGCTCCGGGCGTCCGCGCTCACGCGCACCCGCACCGGCCCCTCCGCCAGCGACGCCTTGAGCCGCTCGTTGGCGGCGTACGACAGGCGCAGCCCCCACGCGCGGGCCTCCGCGTCGTAAGGGATGGAGGTGAACTGGATGCTGTTCGTGTTCACCTCCGGCTGCAGGTAGGCGGCCATGCCGTAGCTGAGGACGCCCACGGCGCCCCGCTCCTGCACCGCGCTCCGGAAGAGGCGCCCGGCGCTCGTCTCCCCGTACGCGATCCTGCCCCGCACGTCCACGCCGGCGAAGTCCTCCTCCCGCCCCTCCCCCACGTCCACCACCGCCGCCTCCACCCCGCCGGGCGGCGTGGGGAAGGAGTTGATGGCCAGCATGTTCCGGTTGGTGGCGAAGCGCAGGAGCGGCGCATCCTCCCCCACAAACGTGAGGCTCGCGTCCACGGGCTCCCACGTGGGCTGCTCCATGGGCCGGCGCTCGACGCGGTAGGTGAGGCGCTCGCCCGGTGCCGCGTCCGCCTCCAGGACGTACCCGGCGCTGTCCAGGAGCGCGGCCACGCGGTGGATGCTCTCGTCGAAGCCCGTGTTGCCGGGGAGCCGCCACCGCTGCTCCACGTAAGCGACGATGCCCTTCGCCCGCTCCCCCGAGAGCTCCTCCCGGACGGCCGCGAAGTGCGCGGCCACGGCGGGGGGCGGGGCCGCGCGCTCCTCCGCCTGTGCCGAGGTATCCGCCCTGCCGCACCCCGCGCCGGCTGCGCCGGCGAGAAGCACGGGCAGGAACACGGAGAGATGCAGGGCCCCACGTACGGGGAGACGCACGGGAATACGCACCGGCAGACCCGGCAGACCCGGCAGATCCAAAGGCAGGAGCAGCCGGCGCGTGCGCGCCCCGGCGGAGCCGGACGCGGCGTCGACGGCGCGGAGCCCCACGAAGGCGGACGGGGGACGTCGCTTACTCACGGAGGTTGGAGGGGAGGCGCGGGGACGCCAGCAGGGAGCCGAACACCTCCCAGCGGCGCTCCGGATCGTCCGCGGTGCCGCCGAGGCGCTCCACGTAGTCGGCCACCATGTCGCGGCCCAGGTTGTAGTTGATGACGTAGCTGCGGTAGTCATCCATGAAGCGGGTGCGCTGCAGGGCGCGCTCGGGGTCCATGAGGCCGTAGCGGGTCAGCCACGCGGCCGCCTCTTCGCGGGTGAAATCACCGTTCAGGTAGCGGCGGGCGGCCTCGTTGCCGGCGTAGGAGAGCTCGGCGGCCAGCGCCTGGATCTCGCGGTACTCCGCCGCCCGGGCCGGGTCGAGGCCGGCCAGCGGATAGAGCACTTCGCGCTCGAAGCTCACGCGCTCCTCCCCGGGGAAGGCCACGTCGATGCCGTAGTTGGCGCTGCCCTCCGCGATGAGCGACTGGGGGCTGAAGAGCGGGTAGACCTGGAATTCCGGCCAGCCCCGCTCCCGTACCAGCTCCTGCTCGATGAGCACGTTGTAGACGTGGTGGCCGGGGTAGCCCTCGTGCGCGGCCAGGTCGATGGCGCGATCGATGTGGATGGGCAGGTCCGTGTTGAGCTGGATCAGCGAGCGTGCGTCTCCCTGATACCAGTTGTAGCCACTCCAGCTCTTGTTGGTCACGTACTCCAGCTCGAAGCGCTCATCTTCCGGCAGCTCCAGCCGCTCCACCGTCCGACGGCGCGCCTCGGCGATGGCGGCACGGAAGACGGTGTCCAGGCGCTCCGCGGGGATGATGAAGGCATCGCGCCACTGTTGGTAACGCTCGTTGATCGGGCCGCTGCCGGGGAGGCGCTCGTCCAGACGGTCGAGGATGGCCTGAAATTCTTCGGCCGTGTGTTCGGGCGGGTCCACGTCGTAGAGCGCGCGGGCCTCCTCGTCGAAGCTCATGGTGCGCCCGCCCAGCCGGTCGGCGTGCGCGGCCACAGCCTCGAGCTGGCGCTGGAGGTAGCTCGCGCGGAGCTGCCAGTCCTCCTCCGCGCCGGTCAGGTCGAGCTGCGCCACGGTGGCGGCCAGGGCACTGGCGGAGTCGCCGATCTGGATGGCGGTGGGCGGCGACGCGGTGGCCTCCGCCCGCCATTCCTCCGGGCCGTAGTAGGCGTCCACGTAGGCCGGGTCATGGTCGCCGAGCGCCAGCACGAGCTTCACGTAGGCCTCGGCCGCCGGGGCAAGCGCGGCGTCCAGGTCGGCGTCCAGGTCGGCGGCCAGGTCGGCATCCTCGGGAGCTCCGCAGGCGGCGGCCAGGAGGAGGGCGGCGGCGAGTGTGCGGCGGCGCATGGCAAATCTCCGGATCAGGTCGATTGGGCTGGCTTGGGGCGTGTGGTGGTGGCGTCCAGGTCCCTGAGCAGGCCGTCCCGGATGTCGTAGATCCAGCCGTGGACGGCCAGTTCCTGGCCGCGCTCCCAGGCCCCCTGCACGATGGACGTGCTCACCACACTGCGCACCTGCGCCGCCACATTGAGTTCGGCCAGCCGCGCGGCGCGGGCGTCCACGTCACCCGCGGCGTCCACATGTGCGCGCTGCCACTCGTAGACGTCCTCGACGTGGCGGAGCCAGTCCCGCACGATGCCCGTGGCCGACCCCTCCAGCGCCGCACGCACGCCGCCGCAGCCGTAGTGGCCACACACGATGACGTCCTCCACGCCCAGCACGTCCACGGCGTACTGGAGCACCGAGAGGGCGTTCGGGTCGGAGTGCACGACCACGTTGGCCACGTTGCGGTGCACGAAGAGTTCGCCCGGCAGCAGGCCCACGATCTGGTTGGCGGGGACGCGGCTGTCCGAGCAGCCGATCCACAGGTAGCGGGGCCGTTGCTGCTCCGCGAGCGTGTCGAAGAAGGCAGGATCCTGGGCCCGCATGCGCTCGGCCCAGGCACGGTTGCGGTCGAAGAGATGGGGCAGTGTCTTCATGCACCTACACGCAGGGTGACGGTGGCGGCCTGCCCCGCCGGGAGTTCGAAGGGATCGGACGTGCCGGCGCCCAGCTCGTCATGGACGGCGCGCAGCACGTAGCGGCCGGGGCCCGGCGCCACCAGCACGAAGGCGCCCGTCTCGTCGGCCCGGGCAATGCCGAACCGTTCGCCATTGGGGCCCACCAGCTCCACCACGGCGGCGGCGGCGGGCTCCGTTCCCGAGCGCTGGTAGACCGTGCCCTTCAGCGTGCCGGGACGCTCCCCCGCCTCCGGCGCGCGGAAGCTCACCTCGGCCGCCATGCGACGCGTGGCGGGCAGCTGCGGCGGCGGCTCCGCCTCAACGGCACGCTTCTCCCCGTCACGCGTCCAGACGGCCACCACGCTGCAGTTGTCGCTGGTGCCCTCCTCCATCAGCACCTGGCTGCCGAAGTAGGGGTTCTGGTGGCGCATCTCGATGGGCGCGTCGAAGTAATTCTTGTAGAACTCCACACCCAGAAGGGTGTTCGTGGGGGTCTCCATGCGCACGGAGTCCATGGCTGGCGTGAGCACCAGATGGCCGTCCCAGTAGAGCGTCCGGCACCCGCGATCGGGTACGAAGTAGCGCAGGATGTCCGGCACGGACAGCGCGTTCTGGAACTCCGGGTCGTTGAAGTCCACCAGCCGCGTGGGCCCCACCGACGGCGCGCTCTCGTGGCGCTTGCGGAAGCCGTCGTGCGTGGCGGCGTGGCGCACGTCCACCACCCGTGCCTGGATGAGCAGCGGATCCAGCGCGATGGCCTCCGTGGACATGCGGATCACCACCTCCAGCGCCTCGCGGAAAGCCAGGCGCAGGGTGTCCGTCTCCACGGGCGCGAAGCCGATGTGAGTGGCTTCCAGCCGGTAGAGGCCCGCGCCCTCGGCCGCCATGTAGAAACGGCCGGCGCTGTCGCTCAGCGCCTCCGCCACCGCCCCATCCTCGTCGAGCAGGCGGAGCTGCACGCCGATGATGGGTCCGCCGCTGGTGGCCTCGACCACGCGGCCGCGGACGGACTGGGCGTGCGCCGCGGTGGCCGGCAAAACGCACGCAACCGCCAGGGCCGCCGCGCCGAACAGGTATGCGCTTCGAGGAGTAGTCAATTTCATGGGTTGGAATTTAGCGGCGTGCGGGCTGAGCACCAGTTCGCTGATCGGACCGCCGGCGCCCGGTCCGGCGCAGCGTCAGCGCGCCAGCCGCAGCCGCACGATGCGCACCAACGGCTCGCCGATCTCCGTGGTGTCGTAGATGGCGGCGCGGTCATCCCCCACCGGTGAGACGATGTAGTTGGGGATGGTGCGGCGGGCCAGGACGCGGCCGGCGGCGGGGTCGATGACCTCCACGGTGGTCTGGTAGAGCTTTTCGTAGGAATACTCGGACTCCCTGACGTCCCGCGGGCCGGTGCCCTCCAGCACGGGGTACCCCTCGCGCCAGGTCGGCGCGGCCACGCTGATGTAAACCCATAGCAGGCCCCCGGCATCCTCCCGCACGGCTCGGATGCGCGGCTGGGGGGGTTGGCTGCTGCGTCTCATGCGCTGATTGGGCTCCTCGAACCACGGCGCCTCCCGGAGGTAAACCTGCCGCACCTCACCATCGAACGCCGTGTCATCGATCCGGTAGCGGGTGTAGTCCGTGATCCATACCCCGGCCCGCCCGGGCATGAGGGAGCGGCTGATAAACGTCCCCTGCATGGGGTGGATGGGCGCGGGGGGGTCGGCCCCCGTGAAGCTACGCAGGGGGCGGATCTCCTCCCCGGCAAAGGAGGCCACGTTGAAGACGCTACGCCGCTCGGTGCCGCTGGAGGACGCCGGCACCGACAGCAACACGCTGTCCGGCCACGCGAAGGGGATCGGTCGGCTGAACATCCGCGAGCGCGCCAGGCGACGCGCCACCGTGAGATCGGGACCCACGACCGCCCAGCCCCGCTGGTGATCGTAAACGAGCAGCGAGTCTCCGACCGCCGTAATGGACGCGGGGTACTCGAACTCCTGCGGCCCGCCGCCCTCCGACAGGGACTTGATGAAGCGGCCGTCCGCCTCGTAGATCATGGCCAGGTCATTCACGAAGACCAGCCAGTACCGGCCACTGCCGTCCAGCACCACCTCCTGCGGTGCCACCGGGATAAGCCCCGCGGCATCTAGGCGCACCACGTCCTCCACCTCGATGGTGCATGAGGAGCAGGCGGGCTCGTCTGGGACGAGGGTGAGCGGTTGCGCCGCCGCGGCAGCGGGCAGCGCGAATGCCAGCGTCAGCAACCGGACCACAGAGCTGGAGCGAGCTACGAGCATGCTAGCCACCGCGAAGCACGCCGTGGGGACGTCGCTTAAAACCCGCCGCTCCGGCGCAGATACTTCACCAGCATCTCCGGCCCCACCTCCGCGCCATACACGTTCCCCTGCCCGTCCACCGCCACGCCCTCCGCGCCGCTGGTGCCGGCGCCGGGCCCACTGTCAGGACTGGGCTCGGGGTCGGGAATGAAGGCCGTGACCTCACCCGTGCGAGCGCTGCCGATGTAGATGCCCCGCTTCCAGCCCGGATTGCGCCGCGTGTTGGACTCGGAGTCGGCGGCGTAGAGGACGTCGTTGGCGTCGATGAAGAGGCCGCTCGGGCGGCCGAACTGGCTCCAGGTGGCCAGGTGCTTGCCCTGCTGGTCGAAGATCTGGATGCGGCTGTTGGCGCGGTCGCCCACGAAGAGGCGGCCCTGGGAGTCCATGGCCAGCGCGTGCGGATCGCGGAACTGACCGTCCTCGGTGCCCGTGCCGCCCCACTCCATGAGGAAGCTGCCGTCGGCGGCGAACTTGACGACGCGGTTGTTGCCTCCCGCGCCGTG
Organism: Gemmatimonadota bacterium; assembly: GCA_040905425.1. GTDB lineage: Bacteria > Gemmatimonadota > Gemmatimonadetes > Longimicrobiales > RSA9 > JBBDRO01. The sequence goes on from JBBDRO010000063.1 coordinate 10,247, forward strand.
CCCGTCCGCCACGAAGATGCTGCCGTCGGGGGCCACCAGCACGTCGGAAGGCTGCCGGAAATGGGTCTGATCGTCACCCGCCACGCCCTGCTCACCGAGCGTCATGAGCAACTGGCCGGTGGGGCTGAACTTGAGCACCACATGGCCGCGCCCGGGCGGGGCGTCGCCGAAGCCCACCGCGTCGGTGATCCACACGTTGCCCTGGCTGTCCACGAACATGCCGTGCGGCCAGAGGATCATCCCCGCGCCGAAGGAGCGCAGCAGGTTGCCGTTCAGGTCGAAGTGCAGGACGGGATCAACACCGTCCGCGTCGGCGCACGAGTTGGCGCCGCAGCGCTCGCCCACCCACATGGTATTGCCGTCGGGCGCGGGGTAGACCGCGCTGGTGGCGCCCCAGGTGCGGCCGGCGGGCAGCTTGCCCCAGATGCCGTCGACACGCTCGTAGGGGTTGGCCACCGCGGGCTGCGCGGCGACGGGGGCGGGCGCCAACGCGTCGGCGCCGGGCAGCAGGGCGGCGAGCGCGAGCAGCGCCGCGGCGCGGGCGGACGAGCGGAGCGGGTGTCCGAGCATGGGTGTGCCTCTCGAGCGGGTGCGTGGGATACGGGAATTTATACGATTACGCCTCTGAGCGCACCGGTATCGGCGGCTCGGGGGCGCTCCCGCCGGCCTGCAGCCGGTCGAAGAGCCCCTTCAGCAGCCAGGCCGCGCCGACCGCCACGAGCGCCAGCGCCAGCCACCGTAGTACCGCCGCCAGCAGCGCAAGGTCCGCAGCCGGCAGCGTCAGCTCGTAAGCGCCGAGCGCCGCTCCGCGCGCCGTGGTCCAGTGCCAGGCCGTGTGCGCGATGAGCGCGGACAGGATGATCACACCCATGCGCTGGACCACGACCCTGCGGAAGAGCAGCACCAGCGCCGGCACCAGCAGCGCCAGCACGACGAGCTGCCCCAGCTCCACGCCCACGTTGAAGGCCAGCAGGGACGTCAGCAGGTGCGCGCCCGCGAACTGGAGCGATTCGGCCAGCGCGAACGAGAAACCGAAGCCGTGCACCAGCCCGAAGCCGAACGCGAATGCCCAGCGCCGCTCCAGCTTCGGGCTCACGATGTTCTCCAGCGCCATCCACACGATCGACGCGGCAATCAGCATCTCCACCAGCGGCGCGAACCAGAGCACCCCCGGCGTGAGCCCGCCGGCCGCCGCAAGCAGCGTGATGGAGTGCCCCACCGTGAAGGCGGTGACGATCGGCACCAGCGCCCGGAAGCGCGCGAAGGGGATGACCAGGCACGCCACGAAGAGCAGGTGGTCGAGGCCGCCCAGGATGTGCTCGAAGCCCAGCGCCACGAAGCCCCACGCCGCCTGCCACCAACTCGGGTCGAGCCGCACCCGCCCCGGATTCCCCGCGAAGCGGAAGGCGCGCACGCCCCCATCCGGCGGCAGAAAGCGGAGCGCGGCGGCAGTGCTGAGGCCCAGGTGCGCCCACTCTGGCAGCAGGACAAAGCGGGCGTCCGCGGAGCGGATGTCATACTCCAGGAGCGCGTCCAGCAGCACCTGCTCGGGCGGGATGGCCACGGCGTCGGAGAGACGGCCGCCGACCACGTGCGCTCTGGCCTCCTCCCAGCTCTCGAACGAACGGTCATTGGGAAGCGACAGTCGCGCGGCCACGATGCGCGGCTCCTCCAGCGTCCGTCCATCTTCCTCGAACCGCGTGTACGCCGCGAGCCACTGCATGGCCGCGTCCTTCAGCCACGGGCGGGCCGCCGCCACGTCCAGGTAGCCGGGCGCCACCACCGGCCAGTCGTAGTCCCGCATGGAGAGCAGCGGCACGCGCACGAGCAGCTCCAGGCGCTCGCCCTGCGGCACCACGAACGCGTGCACCGTCACGCTGGCCGGGATCTCGTGCGCGGCCAGCGCAGCGGGGGGCGTGGTGGGCAGCGCCAGCAGCAGGGCGCACGCCAGCGTCAGGGTGCGAAACGCGTTCATCGATGCGGGCGTTGGATGAGGGTCCGGCAGTCTATCCGCTGGACACCTGCGCTAAAGATGCGGGCCGTGTCCTTACAAGGCCAGCCCGGTCCGATTTACCGCGTTCGCTTCACGGCCGGCCGCCCCGCAAGCCTATGGAGGTCGAGAACAAGAAGTGCCGGCGCCGGCTGGAGCGGATCGAGGTCAATTGGCCAAGGCACGACAGGTAATGGAAGTGCAGGGATACGTTTCGGCACGCGGGCAGGCAGCTGAGCTACAGGCGACCTTTGCCGAGGCCGCCCGGGACCTTCGAAGCTTACGAAGCGACAGGTCCAAGGAAACACGCAAGCTTCAGGCTGGTTGAGCGCGCCCTAACTGACCGTTGAATTACCTCCCATCCCCTCGTGCGGTTCACGGGACGGCGCAACAGATTCACGCCATCCGAAAACACCGGTCCTCCACCATGGAGCGGGGATGTTCCGGCGCAAAGATCCCGATGTGCAATCCAGCTTCTGGCTGCCGACCAGCGACCTGCCGTCCTCTTCCCCGAACTCGTTGTACCAGCGGCTCGACCGTGCCCTTGCCGCCTCGGGCCTCGGGGATGCTGTGCGGACGCTGTGTGAACCGTTCTACGAGGCCGACCGGAGCCGCGGCGGCCGCCCCGGGATCGACCCGGAGGTCTACTTCAAGATGCAGATGATCGGCTTCTTTGAAGGCTTGGCGAGTGAGCGGGGGAGCGCCGCACGGTGTGCCGACTTGCTCTTGATCCGCCAGTTCCTGCACTACGAGCTTCATGAGTCGACACCCGACCATTCGAGCCTGACGGTCATTCGCCAGCGCCTCGGGCCCGAGGTTTTCGAGAAGGTCTTCGGGCTGGTGCTGAAGGCGCTGCGCGATCACAAACTGCTCAAGGGGAAGAAGCTCGGTATCGATGCTTCGACCATGGAGGCGAACGCATCGCTGCGGTCCCTGGAGAACTGCCTGACGGGTGAGGATTACACCGCGTACGTGAGCGCCCTGGCTGTGGCAGCGGGCGTGGACACCTCCGACCCAAGCGCGGTGGGGCGGTTTGACCGGAAGCGGGCCGGCCGCAAGGCGAGCAATGACGATTGGCAGAACCCGCACGATCCGGACGCGAAGATCGGTCGGACGAAGCGGGGTGCCACGCGGATGGTCTACAAGCCGGAGCATGTGGTGGACCTGGAGACTGTCGCCATCGTGGATGCCGACGTTCGCCCTGGTGACGAGCATGACACAGCCGATCTGACCCAACGCCTGCTCGAGGCTGAGCCACGCATGAACGAGGCGCTGGGCGAGGCGAAGGACACGGAACGCGTGGAGTTGGTGGCTGCGGACAAGGGCTATTTCAAAAACCGCGATCAGCGACCCGCAACGCACCCGGCGAACAGACCGCACAAGTGAGGAGGATCGCACGGCGCTCGAAGCGGCCCGTCTCGCGGTGAGCTCTGACACCGGCCGAGTCTGGCTGCGGCGCAGAAGCGAACTGGTGGAGCGCGGTTTCCAGCATGTCCTTGATTGTGGCGGAGCGCGCCGCACCACACTTCGAGGCAGGGCGAATATCCGAAAGCGCTACCTCATTCAGGCGGCGTGTGCCGATTCGATCTCGATCACTTGAGCAGCTGTCCGCTCGCCTTCCAACTCATCGATGGTAGTGGGATTGCACGTCTCCTCCACCGGGACCTGGTTCGGCAGTCAGCTCTCTCATCCGGCTTGACAGGTTCCGGACGCCGGCGTATGTTCGATTTGCTGCAGGATGTTGCCGGCTTTCCAAACTCACAACTTTAGGTGAACCGATGACGAAGGCATTCGAAATGTTTGGCGTCGCGGCTGCAGTGTTCGTGCTCGTCTTGACGGCGCCTGCGCTGTGGGCGGAGGAGGGGGGTGTCGGCTGGACCCCCGACTATGACTGCGACACAAACCTCTTTCAAACGAAGCATAAGGTGGAGCTCGGCGGAGGATCCTGGGCGGATGGAAGCCACGAGACGATTCCGGGCGACTGCGATGTCCACGACAATTTCAGTGGGGGACCCGACTAAGTCCGGACATAGACGATCATCAATATTGGCACGCCGCGAATGCTCCCGCTCGCGGCGTGCTCTTCAACTGAAGGGCGACGATGTTCGTGAGGGTCACGCCGGTGTTCTTGACTTCTATTGCCGTAATACTTGGAGCCTGCAGCGAGCCTGCTGATTCCTTGGAAGCAATTCGGAGTGAAGTACGCGAGGGTACAGGTGCCGACCTAGTTGCAATGTCCGTGTGGAAGTCGCGCGAAGGCGATCCAAACGTTATGGAGGCCTCCCGCTTTCTTCAGATGAACGGCGGCCTCTGGGCCATGGGAGACTTCGCTAGCGGAATTGCATGGTTTGACCTAGCTAGTGATAGCAGTGTGCTCTACGACCGTCCGGGCGACGGACCGAACGAGTTCAGAAAGATCAGAAACGCCGCCGTGCATCCGTCGAAGGATACACTCGTTGTAGTCCAGCAGTCCCGCGTCAGCTACATCACTTCGTCGGCGCGAGAGGCCAGATCGATTCCGGCCTTCGCGCCTCGGAGCGGTTTTATACTGTTGGATGACGGCAGCTTCGTCATTTCCACGCATGCCGTGGGCTCGATTTCCGGCGCGAGAGGCTTCACGCTGCATCAAGTCAGCTCCGCAGGCGAGCATCTTCGATCATTCCGGAAACTACGCTCGGAAGAGGCGCCTAAGGCGGACTACTGGCCGATCGCCCGTGGAACCGAGGCGCGGACATTCTGGCTGGTCACGCCGCATCCCCGAGGGTTCAGCGTCGAAAAGTGGGACGCTACCCAGGATCATTTGATTGCCCGATTTGACCTGACGCCGAGCTGGTGGCGGGGAGAGCCAGCGATTCAGCCCCATTATGAATCGATGGCCATGAGCGGGAGCACGATTCCTCCCATGCCTTCGGGAGTCAACGACGTGTTCGACGGCGGCGATGTGCTCTGGATTGCGGCTCGACACGCTGACCACAAGGGCGCCACCTCGCTGGAGGAAACCTCAAATGATGCGTGGTTCGATGGCGTTCTCCTGGCGCTGAGCCGCACATCCGGGGAGGTCATTGCCGCCACCGCCTTTGATCAGTTCATCGCAGCTTTCACCAATGAAGGGCTTGCCGTACTCTATGCCGAGCACGATACCGGTGAGCCCAGCATCGAGTTGGTCAGACCAAGCCTTAAGGCCAGATAACTGTTTCGGGCGTTGGATGAGGGTCCAGCGGACGCTCCACTGGACTCCTGCGCTAAAGATGCGTAACGTGCCGGTGTGGGGCCAGTCTCGTTCCCGGCCCCGTTGCCCCCGAGACCGGAGACAATCCATGCCGAGCCGGCGCACTACCATTCTGGGCGTTGCCCTCGTGGCCGCCGTGGCCGTCCTCTTTGCCGCCGCCATGGCCGTGGAGCGGCGGGCCGAGGCGCAGTCCGCCGCCGCCGAGGCCCCGATCTTCGAGGTCGACCCGTTCTGGCCGCAGCCGCTGCCCAACCACTGGGTGCTGGGCTCGGCCGTGGGCGTGGGCGTGGACTCGCGCGACCACGTCTTCATCATCCACCGCCAGGCGCCGCTGAACGAGCGCACCGAGATCGGCGCCTCGACCGATCCGCCCACGGGGGAATGCTGCCTGCCGGCGCCGTACGTGCTGGAGTTCGACCCCGAGGGCAACTTCGTCAACGGCTGGGGCGGGCCCGGCGAGGGCTACGACTGGCCCGAGTCCAACCACGGCATCACCATCGATCCGAATGACAACGTGTGGATCGGCGGCAACGGCGGCGGCGACTCACACATCCTGAAATTCACGCGTGACGGCCAGTTCCTGATGCAGATCGGCGAGGTGGGCCAGCCCACCAACAGCCAGTCCACCGAGCACTTCGGGCGAGTGGCCAAGATCTCCTTCGACGCCACCGGCGAGGAAGCCTATCTGGCGGATGGCTACAGCAACAAGCGCGTGGCCGTCATCGACGCCGCCACGGGTGAGTTCAAGCGTTACTGGGGCGCCTACGGCAACGAGCCGAGCGACGAACGCCAGCCGCCCTACGACCCCGACGCTCCGCTCCCCCAGCAGTTCCGCAACCCGGTGCACTGCGCCGAGCCCACCAACGACGGCCTGGTCTACGTCTGCGACCGGCAGGCCAACCGCATCCAGGTCTTCCAGAAGGACGGCACCTACGTGGACGAGGTGGTCATCGCGCCGCGCACGCTGGGCGACGGCTCCATGTGGGACATTGCCTTCTCGCGGGATCCAGAGCAGCGCTTCATGTACGTGGCCGACGGCAAGAACATGAAGGTCTACATCATGGACCGGGCCAACCTGGAGGTGCTGACCACCTTCGGGGACGGCGGCCGCCAGCCGGGCCTCTTCTTCGCGGTCCACTCGATTGCCACGGACTCGGAAGGCAACATCTACACGACGGAGACCTACGAGGGGAAGCGCGTGCAGAAGTTCCTGTATCGGGGGCTGGGACCGGTGACGGAGATGGACCAGGGGGCGCCGTGGCCGGGGCGGGGGCGGTAGCCGTGCGCACCGCCCGCCTGCTCTTCGCCGCCCTCCTCCTCTTCGCGGCCCCCGCCGCCGCCCAGTCCTCCTACATGCTCCAGGAGGCGCCCTTCAGCGTGGCGGACGTGCTGAGCCCCGGCTTCCCCTTCGATCTGGTGGCTGCGCCGGAGGCGGAGCGGATCGCCTGGCTGGAGTACGAGCGCGGCATGCGCAACGTGTGGACGGCCGCGGCGCCGGACTTCGAGCCCGTGCGCCTGACCGACTGGACGGCGGACGACGGCCACGACCTCTCCGGCCTGCAGATCTCCGACGACGGCGCCACGGTAGCCTTCATCCGCGGCCACGCCCCGAACCGCGACGGCTGGGTAGCCAACCCAACCTCCGACCCGGCGGGCGCGGAGCGGGCGGTGTGGGCCATGCGCACCTCGGGCGGCGCACCCTGGCGGGTGCTGGAGGCCAACGGCTTCACGCTGTCGCCCGACGGGCGGCACGTGCTGGTGGAGCGCGGCGGGCAAATCCACCGCGCGCCGGTGGATCCGAACGCGCTCGACGCCGAAGCGGCCGCGGCGGAGCCCTACTTCACCGTCTACGGCAACAACGGGGACCCGGCGTGGTCCCCCGACGGCACGCGCGTGCTCTTCGAGACTGGGCGCGGCGACCATTCGTACGTGGCCGTCTACGACACGCGCGACCCCGGGATCACCTACCTGGCGCCCGGCGTGGACCGGGACGTCAACCCGGTCTGGTCCCCCGACGGCAGCCGCGTGGCCTTCCTGCGGCGGCCCGGCCAGCCCTTCGGAGCCAGCGCGGAGCGGGATCGGAGCCTGCCCGCCTCCGCCTATCCCGACGGCCTGCTGAGCGCCAGCTTCCGCGGCGGTCACACGCTGGAGATCTGGGTGGCCGACCCGTCCACGGGCGAAGGGCGCCGCCTGTGGGCCAGCCAGCCCGGTGACGACCCCTTCGACAACATCTCCTCCTTCCGCTGGGTGGGTGAGCACCTGGTCTTCGAGCTGGAGCCGGACAACTGGCGGCACTGGTACTCCATCTCGGTGAGGGATCCGCAGCCCACCCCCGTGCACCTCACGCCGGGTGAGGGCTTCGTGGAGCAGGTGGACTTCTCCGAGGACGGCCGCTGGCTCTACTACGCCGCCAACATGGGGGACATCGACCGCCGTGACCTGTGGCGCGTGCCGGTGGCCGGCGGCACGCCGGAGAACCTCACCAACGGCGCCGGTATCGAGACCTGGCCGGCGGTGCTGCCCTCGGGTGAGACGGTGGCCGTGCTGTATGCCGACGCCCGCCAGCCGCAGACCGTGGCCGTGCTGCCGGCGGACGGCGGGCAGGCGCGCACCATCCGCGCGCTGCCGGCCGAATTCCCCTACGACCAGCACGTGGTCCCGGAGAACGTGATCATCACGGCCGAGGACGGCCTGGAGACCAACAACCAGCTCTTCCTGCCCCCCGACCTGCAGCCCGGCGAGCGCCGTCCGGCCGTCATCTTCATCCACGGCGGCTCGCGCAGGCAGATGCTGCTCGGCTACCACTATCGCCACTTCTACCACATGGCCTACGCCTACAACCAGTACCTGGCCAACCGTGGCTATGTGGTGCTGAGTGTGAACTACCGGAGCGGCATCGGCTACGGCCGCGAGTTCCGTAACGCGCCCGACGTGGGCCGGCGCGGCAACGCCGAGTACGGGGACATCATTGCCGCCGGCCGCTACCTGCAGGGCCGCGCCGACGTGGACCCGGAGCGGGTGGGGCTGTGGGGCCTCTCCTACGGCGGCGTGCTGACCGCGCAGGGGCTGGCCAGGAACTCCGACGTATTCAAGTCCGGCGTGGACCTGGCCGGCGTCCACCTGTGGGGCAGCACCGTGGATCCCGCGGACGTGTCGTACCAGTCCTCCGCCATCGCGGCCATCGACAGCTGGACCTCACCGGTCATGCTCCTCCACGGCGACGATGACCGCAACGTGGCTTTCTCCCAGACCGTGGGTCTAGTGCAGCTCCTGCGCGCGCACGACGTGCCCTACGAACTCATTGTCTTCCCGGACGACGTGCACGACTCGCTGCTCTTCCACCGCTGGGTCCTGACCTTCGACGCGGCGGACGACTTCCTGGAGCGGACGCTGGTGCGGGGGGAGGGGGTGCGGGTGGCCTGGTAAAGATCATGCGCAGGTCGTGGCTGATCGGCGTGAGCGGCTGCACCGCTACGGCGCACGCCGGCCGTTCGCCTCCTTCTCCAGGGCGTATACCCGCACCCGCCCGACGCCGAGATCGTCATAATGGACGCCCACCATCCGGTCCTCGGAGATCCACTCGACGCGCAGGCCGCTCGGGACCTCGACGGGCCCGAGCCACCTTCCTTCCTTCGCGAAGACGTCCCAGAGCACCGGACCGTCGTCCGCTTCGGTCCGGTACCGCTGGACCCACAGGTTCCCTGATGCGTCCACCAGCAGCCCCTCGTAGTAGGGCATGTGGTCCGGGAAGGGGATCTCCGCCAGATCCCGTCGCCACTGGCGGGCGTCGTTCTCGTCCCTGGCATCCCGGACGTAATCGTCCACGAGCCAGTCCCGATCGCCAGCAGTGACCTCCCGGGGCTCGGCGCCCCAGTGAAGGATCCGCGTCACGCCACCGGCGGGATCCAGTTCCATGATCGCAGGCTCCGCGGATTCTCCCGCGTACGCCCGCCCGGCCCCCACCGCGTACGCGCCCCGCGCCGCGAAGGGCATGACAGGGTAGGAGGTCCCACCATCCTGCCGCTCCCGGAGCCACTGGTGATCGCTCGCCAGTTCCGCGTGCGCCCGGGCGTCCTGCCCCTCGCCACGCCAGGAGACCAGACGAACGGAACCCCGGAAGGTGGTGCCGTGGCCGGATCGGGGTCGGGGCGGACTCGACCCCTGGAGCCCGAAGAAGCGGCCGTTTCCGAACTGTCCGATGGCGTTGGGAGCCCTTCCGCCGAGCAGGTTCGGAATGTGGATCAGCTCCAGGAGGTTGCCGGCGAAGTCCATGCGGGTAATCCGGTCCGCCACCGCGACGGTGACCATGAGCGATGCGGAATCCGGAGCGAGCCAGAGGCGTCCCAAGATTTCGAACTCACCGGGGCCCTGGCCCGAGCGTCCCACGGCCCGGATGAAGCGTCCGTCCTCGTCGAAGAAGCGGATCTCGTTGGCCCGGGCGTCGCCCACGACGATGCGCCCATCGGGGAGGAGGCGAGGAGACCGGATCGCGGCGAAAAGGTAGGGAGCGGGGCCATCGGCTGCACCGATCTCCACGAGCGGGTTCGCGGCGACCGTCCATCCTTCACCCTCGCCCCAGGCGGGCTCGGCACTCTCGACCACCGGGACTTCGACGCCGCCCACCTCCTCCGTGCCGCTGGACGCCGGCCGGTCGGTGTCGCAGGCGAGCAGGGGGAGGACGATCGCTGTGATGATGTCGAGTTTACCCGGGCGGATCGGTACAGGCCTCATCGTGAACTCCATCGCCGTTGCGTGCGGCCGTTGCTCTCCGGGTCGACTCCGGACTTCACTACGTGATCACTGGTAGGGTGTTTCACTACATCATGGCCTGCCCTCCCCGCTGGTCACGCGCCGCCAGTTCACGTAAGCGACGGTTGCTCGTCAGCGTGCCCCGCGGACTCCGCCACACCCGTGAAGCACTCTGCGTAGAGCCGCTCGAACCGCGGGACCTCATCGGCCGTCAGAGCCTGAAACTCCCCCTCCCGCGCTCGCTTCGACAACCGCCCCCCTCCCTCATGGAGGAACCGATGGAGCAGGTCCAGCGTGCGTTCGGGCATATCCACCACCTGCTGAACGCCGCTCCGGAAGCGGTCGTAGGCCTCGAGGTAGGCCACCTCCTGAGGTAAGTCGGTTGCCACGGTCTCCGCCACCCGGCGGTACAGGAACTCCGCGTGCGCGGTAACGTCGACATAGCGGTAGTAGTCGGCCGTATCGTTCAGCACCTCCACGTTGCCGCGCGGTGTAGGACGCCACTGGATGTGCCCGAGGAGCGGCAGCGAGTAGCTCTCCAGCACGCGGCGGTACTCACTGACGTGCCGCAGGATCGAGGCGCTGATGGGGAAGACAACGCCCGTGGGGCCGTACCCCGCCGCGGCGAGCACGTGGTGGATGAGCCACCGGTGCACGCGCCCGTTGCCATCCTCGAATGGATGGATGTAGACGAAGCCGAACGCGGCCGAAGCTGCCACAACAACCGGGTCCATCCCTGCCTCGATGGCGCTTTCGACATACGCGGCCAAGCCGCCAAGGAGGCCGCGCAGATCCGCCGGACGGGCGCTGACGTGGTCGGGGAGCGGCTCGCCGGTAAGCCGGTCGTGCGCGCCCACGAATCCGCCCTCCTCGCGGAGGCCGAGGCGGACGAAGCGGTCGTCGCCGATGACCGTGCGCTGAAGCCGCTCCAACTCTTCGACACCCAACGGGACCGATCCCGCTTCGGCGATCGCGCGTCCCCATCGCGTCGCGCGGTCGTGCGAGGGCTGCTCGCCCTCGATGCTGAAGCTCGCCCGGCTATCGCTCAGGAGCAGGAACGCGGCTGCGCGAGCGACCACATCCGGATGCGTGCGGCCGATCACCGCCCGCGCGCGCTCCTCCAGACCCATGGCACGCAGCCGTTCAAGCTCCTCCGTGCGCCGGACGAGCGGACAGAACTCCCGTGGTCCGGGCAGGTTGTTCATGACTCTGTGACGCGAGGACCGGGGGCCACTGGCGGCCGCGTACTGCTGCCCTGGATCCACCACCAGGACCGAGCGCACCTTCCCGGGCTCGGGCACGTCCAACTCTTCACCGGTCAGCCACTCGTACAGGAACCACAGCCGGCGCGCGTACCGACCCGTCGGTTTGTTGCGGATCACCGCCGCGACCTCTGCCGCGTCCACAACGCGAAAAAGCTGGTTGAGCACCGGCAGGTCGACGCCCTCCCACTTCAGAGCGAACTCCAACTGGCCTTCCAGGGTGTCCGCCGGCGCATGGCGGGGCGTCAGAAGCAGCCACTCGGACGTGTCGGTCTTACGGTGCCGCTCGGCGATCCCGGCGAGGCGGCCCGGCAACGGGACGGGGAGTTCGTAACGTTGCAGGAGCGCGGCATAGCCCGCGAGCCGGGCAGGCTCGGGAAGCCTGCGGCCCTGAAAAACCGTCACGGCGTGTGAATTTCTATCACCCATAGCAGTGGCGTTGCGAAACGATCACCGGAGCTCCTGGAAATCAAAGTCGGTGCAGAATAGTTCACTGATGGTAGAGAGGACGAAAAATAATCACCTGGAGGGCGAAAGGCCAGGCTGCATCGCGGGCAGTCGGCCGATCTCTTCCACCTGCGGGAGGCCCGGGGCATCGAGCTGGACTTGGTGGTGGAGTCCGCCGGGACGGTCATCGGTGTGGAGGCCAAGTCCGGCGCCACGGTGGGCAGTGACTTCCTCGACCACCTGCGCCGGTTCACCCAGCGCGTCGAGGAGCACCACCCGGAGCTGCGAGCCTCGTCCCGTCTCCTGTACGGTGGCGAGCGGGAGGAGCGCAGGACGCACGCGCACGTGGTGCCGTGGCAGCGCATCCAGGAGGTGGAATGGTGACATTGCTGATGGCCTTCGGGATTGTGTGGCATTCAGCCTGATGTCAGATTGGAGGCCATGAAGGAGCGCCCGAACCACCAGATTTATATCCGGGTCCTGCGGGAGATGGGAGCGGAAAAACGTCTGAAAAAGGCGTTCGAGTTGTCCGAGTTCGCCCGCGCTCTCACACGTCGTGGATTGGAACAGCTGCACCCCGACCTCGACCCAGCCGATCTCGATCGTTTATACCTCGAGCGTATGAAGAAGGCCCGAGATCGGGTCGATTAGCCTTTGACTCCGCTCGAGACGCTGAGATATGTGGTGGATGTGCTCGACTCCGAACGGATCGAATACATGATCACGGGGTCCGTAGCCTCCAGTCTCCAGGGGGAGCCGAGGGCCACCCATGATCTCGACGTCGTGGTCGCGGTCCAGGCAAAGGATGCCCCGGCTCTTCTCAGGGGCTTCTCTCGGCCCCGGTTCTACCTCGACGAGCAGGCGATTCTCGAGGCGGTTCGTACCGGAGGAATGTTCAACGCCATCAGTCTTGAGGACGGCGACAAGGTCGACTTCTGGATGCTCACGAGTGACCCGTTCGACGCTTCGCGCTTCGCACGGCGCGTGCATGTCGAAGTGTTCGGATTGCTGCTAAAGGTGTCCAGTCCTGAGGACACGATTCTCGCGAAGCTCCGGTGGTCGAACATGTCTGGCGGCAGCGAGAAGTCGTTCATCGATGCACTGCGCGTCTTCGAGGTACAGGCCAGGACGTTGGACCGCGTCTATCTGGAAGAATGGTCGGAGCGCTTGGGGGTTCTCGAGCTCTGGACCCGACTGCAGTCTGAAGCGGAGCTCCCCTAACGAAGTCGGCACGTCCCTGGCGCTCCCGCATGCACCCCACGACCCGAGGTAGCCATGCCTGACCGGACCCCCCTGCGCCACCTGGCCGCCGGCCTGGGCGTCAGCCTGGCGCTCGCCGCCCTGCCCGGCGCCGGCAACGCGCAGGCCCCCGACACGCTGACCTTTTCCATCGACAGCCTGCTCGCCCTCACCGCCGACTCCGCCGACTACCCGGAGGAGCCCGTGCTGGCGCTGCTCGTGGACGGCGCGGTGCGCCTGCAGGCGGTCGGCACGGGCGTGCGCACCTTCCGCTACGCCTGGCAGCTGCTGCGCCAGGAGGCGCTCCGCGCGCTGGCGGAGCGGACCATCAGCTACGACGCGGGCCGGGAGGAGTTCACCCTGCGCTGGGCGCGCGTGCTGGACCGGGACGGCAACGTGGTCAGCGCCGAGCCGATCCACCCACATCCTGGACTACAGCTACACTATCCGGGTGACAGATCCCGCCATGGCCGGCAACTTCTGGCTGCGCCGCGGCGTGAACGGCGCCGGCACGGTGCGGCGCTACCGGCTCCGGGTGGACCTGCCGGCAGCCCTCGATCCCCGCCTGCGACTGCAGAACGTGGCGGAGCCGGAGATCCGCCGCGCGGACGGTCGCTTGATACGTGAGTGGCGGTTCGCCAACGTGGAGCGCGTGCAGAGCGAGCCGTTCGCCGCCGACAGCAACGGCGTGGTGCAGTCCATCACCCTGGGGCCGCCCCTGGAGTGGGACGACGTGGAATACGTGATGATTTCGCCGCCGGCGGGGGGCGGTTAGGGCTTCACGATGGCAGCGGGTTTCTTGCCCGGAAGATCCGTGCGGCCTAGGTTGGCGCGGCCATGAAGTGTGAGTCGGATCTCCTATCCCTCACACCAGGCGCCGGCTCCCGCCGCCGCTTTGCGTACCAGCCGAACCTCTTTCAAGTGGACAGCCGATGGAAGCGGCACGCCGGCCGGCAGACGACGGTCCAGCCCCTCCGCCCGGCACGGACGGCAGCTTCGAATCGCTCCGCATCAAGACCGCCGGGGAGCTCCACGACGGCGTCCTGCAGGCGCTCACCGCGGCCAGCCTGCAACTCGAGGTGGTACGGCGCACCATGCGCGCGGACCCCGATGGGGCCGAGCGGATTCTCCTGGATCTCATGGAGAACGTCCAGGCCGAGCAGCGGGAGCTCCGCCTCTTCGTGGACGAACTCAAGGGTCCGCACTCCGCCTGGTCCGATGGCGCCCTGCCGGTGCACGAGCGCCTGGAGGACATGCTGCAGCGGATCCAGACCATCTGGGGGATCCAGGTCACCCTCTCGGCGGCCCGGCTGGCCGGACTGCCGCCCCGCCTGGACCGGGAGGTCATCCGCCTCGTGCAGGAGGCGGTGGTGAACGCCGCCCGCCACGGCCACGCCAGCAACGTGTCGTTGCGCCTCGAGGTCCGGTCGGGCGCCGTCCACATCCACCTGCGGGACAATGGCTTGGGCTTCTCCTTCCAGGGCGAGTACCACGGCGACGAACTCAAGGCTCGCCGCATGGGGCCGGTGAGCCTGCGCCGCCGCGTGGAGATGAACGATGGCACACTCGTCATCCGCTCCACCGAGCGCGGGGCACGGATCCACATAGCCATTCCACTGCATCCGGGAGACCACTCAGCATGATGCTAAACGTCGTTCTCGCGGAGGACCACACCATGGTCCTGGAAGGCCTGCGGGCGCTGCTGGCCTTCGAGGAGGACATAGCCCTCGTGGAGCTGTGCAAGGACGGGGAGGAGGCGGTGGAAGCGGTGGAGCGGCATCGGCCTGACATCCTGGTCATGGACGTGGCCATGCCTGTCTGCGACGGCCTCACCGCGTGCGCGCGCCTGCGGGCGGCGGGGGTCTCGCCCCCAACGGTGTTGCTGGCGGCCACCCTGGATGACGCGGACCTGATGCGGGCCGTGGAGCTCGGGGTGGAAGGGCTGGTCCTCAAGGAGTCAGCAGCGGCGGGGCTGGTGGACGCCATCCGGGCGGTGGCGCGCGGGGAGCGGGTCATTCCACCTGCGCTCAGCCATCGGGCGCTGGACCTGCTGGCGGAAGGACGGGCGGAGGGCGCCTCCCTCACGCCCCGTGAAGAGGACGTGGCGCGGCTGGTGGCGGCCGGGGAGTCCAACAAGCGCGTGGCGCGCGCCCTCGGCCTGTCCAGCGGGACGGTGAAGCAGCACCTCCATAGCGTGTTCAAGAAGCTGGGCGTGGCCAACAGGGTGCAGCTCAGCGTGGTGGTGCGGGAGCGGGACGGCGGCTGAGGTTCGCCGACCACCGAGAAGGGGGGGGGGGGG
>JBBDRO010000063.1:25471-30183 GCA_040905425.1 Gemmatimonadota bacterium
GCCGCCGACGGAATGTCGGCGGCCCCTTCTCAGCGCTACGGCCAGCGGCGGATGCGAATGCGGTGATCCGCGCCTGCCGCTGCGGCCTTAGTCCCCCTTCCCCACGCTGCTCTGCGCTGCCGCCGTGGTCAGGGTGGCCTTGTCCCGGTTCGTGATCAGGCCATCCTTGCGCCAGGCGTTGGCCAGCTTCGTCACGCACGAGACATACTGCCCTTGGTTCCTGGCGCCGGCGGCGCAGGCCCCGATGTTGTCACTGAAGGTGGAGCCGTCCGCGAGGGTCTGGTTGCCCACGCCGGTGTCACTGCCACCGATGGTGACGGTGGGCTCCTGGTTCGACTGCGGGAAGGCGTCCGTGTCATCGGGCACGCCGTCGCCGTCGGTGTCCACCACGTCGGCCACCAGCGGATCGGTGCCGTTGGCCACCTCATCGCCGTCGGAGATCCCGTCGCCGTCCGTGTCCGGAAGGTCCGGGTCCGTGCCGTAGATCCCCGTCTCCACGATGTCGGTGAGCCCGTCGGAGTCCGTATCGGTGAACAGGCTCGGATCGGTACTCGTCTCCACGCGGTACATCCCGCCGGCCTCGCCACCGCCGTCGAAGACAACGAAGTCGAGCGTGTGAGTGCCGTTGAGCGTGAGGGGATAGGAAGTCGTCTGATCGTTGACCGTGGTGCCCTGGAACCCCACCAACTGCCCGTTGAGGAAGATCCACGAGCAGTTGTCGGCCACGAGGTTTAGCTCGAACTGGCCGGTTCCGCTGATCTCGGTTTGATAGCGAGTCCAGCTCTGGCCAATCTTATCCGTGTCATACGGATTCGCGGATGCCTGGATGCTGTTCCAGGCGTTGATCCAGGTGGCGGTCCAGCTGACCTTGTTCTGGAAGGTCGCCGTTCCGGGCGTGAAAGCTGTCTGTCCGGCGACTCGGGTCCAGCGGGTATCATCCAGTCCCACCGGGGGAACCCCCGTGCACACACTCGTTTCCCAGCCGACGATGAATTTCTTCGGCATGATCGGGTCCCAGGCCAGTTCGCTGCCGTCGCTAGTGAACAACTGGGGAGTGCTACTGAAGGCTGGATTCAGTCCATCAGGCGCGGGCGCCAGCGGATCATGGGCCGCCTCACTGCAAGCCGCGAGTAGCGCGACGGCAACGAGCGGCAGGACGGAACGAAGCTGCATGAGAAACCTCCGAGTTGGGACGGGGAGCATGAGCGGATAATGCTCTAAGCTGGCCGGTCGGCGGAGGCGGCGACATTGAACCTTGGACCTAGGACGCCCCTAACTTTTGGTAGGGGGGGGACCCCGCGGGGCGCGCCCGCGACACCCTAAGGCTTCACGATGGCATACAGCCGGACGGACTCCACGTCCAGGCTGTCCACCGCCACCCCCAGCAGGTAGTCCCCACCGATCTCGGTGACACGGAGCCCCGCCGGCGTGCGGACGGTGCCCAGCCAGCACCCCTCCGGATCGAAGACGCTCCAGCGCCGGGTCGCCACGTCACCGGGCGATCCACCGAGCAATTCATCGAGTGTAGCGTGCGCCTCCACCCACAGGTGGCCGTCGCGCGCCACGATCGCGCGCACGAAGGCGGGCAGACTGTCCGCGAACGCCAGCGGCGGCGGCGCCGCCCCACGCGCCTCGAGCATGGCGGCCTGCCTGAGGCGCGTCACCAGCTCCAGCCCGAACACCTCGTCCACATCGCTCCGGCGTACACCCCGGTCGAGCCACGCCCGGTAGTGCTCCCGCAATTCCGGCGTCACCGCCTCCGCTTGCCAGGAGCGGCGAACGATGAGATCCAAGCCGCCTGCCCCGAAGTGCCGCAGCTCGTACGTGGACGCGAAGCCGAACCACACACCCGTTGCGTCCGTGGCCGCCTTGGTCCAGGGGCTGTAGGAGACCACGGCCGGAATGACGAGGCCGCCCACGTCGCGCCCATCCACCAGCCGCTCGGGCAGGCTTGCCAGCACCCCGCTGTCCGTGCCGGCCGCGTCGAACACATGCCACTCGGCTAGCAGCTCCTGCCGGCCGGGCTCGAGCAGCGCGCCTCGCGGGTGTGTGGGCCCCACGACAAAGGTGCCGTCCTCCAACCACCCCACGACTGGAGCGAAGAGGACACCTGCGGGCGGCGCCGTCACGGTGCGCCCGTAGGATCCATCAGCCGCATAGATCTCGTGTCTGAAGAGCCCGTCGTTGCGCCCCACGAGCGAGTCGCCGCGGATCAGCGCCAGGTTGTCCAGCCGCCGGAACTCGCCGGGGCCGGCGCCGCGGCCGCCGAAGCGCTCCAGCAGGCCGCCGTCCGCGCCGAAGACGCGTATGTCGAGCGTCTGTGCGTCCGCCACGGCAATGCGGCCATCGCCCAGGCGCACCGTTCCGACCACCCGCCCGAACTCCGCGCCCGCTCCCCTGCCTATTTCAAGCGACGGTCGCGCCGCCACCGTCCACGCACGCTCCACGGTCCAGCTCGAATCCGTGCTCATCGCAACTCGGACACCGCCGCTGTCACGCACGGTGAAGGCGGCCGGCTCCGTGGTGGTGTCGGCGCCGCGCTCGCCGCCACACCCAGCCAGGAGCGCGGCAGAGATCATGAGCCTGGCGGCAGGACGGGCGGGGAAGCAGGCCATGGGCACGCCTTCACTCGATCGGGTTCATCCGTCACAACATGCAGTCTACGTAGCCAGAACGCCGTTCACCACATTCGGGTTGTGATGCGTTCATTGCCCATCCAGCTTTCCCGTATGAAAAGAATCCGCCGGCTCGCCGTCACACACACCGTGGCAGGCCTCTGCTTCGTGGTGCTGCTGTTCGCCTGTGGACGGGAGATCAGCGGTGGCGAAACCACCCCGGGTGAGGGCGTGCTGTTCATCGGGAACAGCCTGACCGCCTCGAACGACCTTCCGGGTATGGTCACGGCGCTGGCGGAAGCGGCCGGCGCGGACATTCCCACCATGGCCGTGCTGGCGGCCCAAACCAGCCTGGAGGACCACTGGCACGAGGGCAGCGCGCGCCGCGAGATCGAGCGAGGCGGGTGGCGGGCGGTGGTGCTGCAGCAGGGTCCGTCTACCCTCCCGGAGAGTCGGGAGCACCTGATCCACTGGACCGGCGTCTACGCCGACGCGATCCGTAGCCAGGGCGGCGCGCCCTACGTGTACATGGTCTGGCCCCCTATGGGTGGCGACTGGGAACGGGCGATCGGCTCCTACCGACTCGCGGCGGAGGCGGCGCAGAGCGGTCTGTTCCCGGTGGCAGAGGCCTTCCGTGCCGCATGGGCCCGCGACCCGGAGCTGCCGTTGCTCGCGGGCGACGGCTTTCACCCCTCCGCTATGGGAACCTACCTGGCCGCCGTAGTCATGGTGGCGCAACTGGAGAATCGCTCACCGGTGGGACTCCCAGCCGATCTGGCTGGCCGCGTCTCGGTGGAGCCTGCCGTTGCGGTTCTGCTGCAGGAGGCCGCGGCAGACGCGATTCATGCCCGTGACGCCTCCCTCGCGGCGGCATCCTGTCCCGAATGACGAGGTCCATGAAATTCTCAGTGTTGCTCGTGCCCGCCCTATGGGCCATCTCCGGCTGCGGATCAGGGGCTGCTTCGGAGGGTGAGACGTTCGCCGAAATGGAGGCGGTCTATGAGCGGTTCACCCGCGGCTATCGGCTGGGGGAGCCGGACTCCATCGTGGCGCTCTACACGGATGAGCCACTCTACCTACCTCCGCTGGGTCCCGTGCTTCAGGGGCGCGATGTTCTATGGAGCCAATTCGAATTTCTCGAGTCGATCCGCGCAAGGGGAGCCGTTGCCCATATTTCGTTCGAATCATTGGGACGAGGCGCATCCGCCGATATGGCGTGGGACGTGGGGTACTACACGCTCCAAACCGAGGAGCAGGACGGCACCCGCTCGCCTCCGGGTCGAGGAAAATTCACGACCATCTGGCGCCGGGACAGCCATGATAACTGGCGCATCCACGTTGACGGATTCTCACAGGCACCGCCGCCCCCGGGTGCCGTTCAATCCACGCGAGAACCGTGAGAAACACGAGCAGCATACCGCCGATCCGCTCATAAAACCGGGCGCAGGAGATCGTCTCTGCAACCGCGGCTGACCTTGAGCTGCGTGCCATCCTCCAGAATGGCAATGTAGTCTCCGCTGGCCCATGGCTGCACTTCGCTGATCCGATCCAGATTCACGATAGTGGAGCGGTGGATGCGCACGAACTGAATGGGATCCAGCCGGTCCAGCAAGGCGGTCAGGGTGCTCCGGATCAGGAAGGCGTCCTTGCCGATATGGAGGCGGACGTGGTTGCCTGCACCCTCGAACCAGTCGACCTCCCGGACCGGGACGAAGCGGATTCTGTCCCGCAGCCGTACCATATGGATGTTATCCATCGCATTGCAGCGCGCAATCGGATCCCCGTGGCCGAATCCTCACGGTCCGAGATCCAGGCTCAACTCGGACACGCGGCTACAACCCGGTACCGCGTCGCTGCCGAACTAGCGCATCGGTACCCGGAACTCAAGCCACGACTTCCACGGCAGCGGCGACCATGGATGAGCGAGGATGACAGGATGAACATCTTCATCGCCGTATCCATTGGGGTGGCCTCGGTGCGTTGATGTGCAGCCGGAAGCCAGGAGGCGGCTACTATAAATAGGATCACGCGCGATAAAGAATCGTTAAAGCGCCGCGCTCGGCTTGTAGAACCCTCCGGTTGAGGACCGTAGGCGTG
>JBBDRO010000064.1:0-30138 GCA_040905425.1 Gemmatimonadota bacterium
CCGGTCTTTTTTGCTATATCAGGACCAGCCGTCACGCTTGTTCAAGGCCTAGGCGGCGGGCGTTTCCGCGCCGTGGTGGCCGGGCGGGCCGTGGTCTCGGCCGTGGCCGCGGGGGATCCCACGATCGCCAGCGGCGCGGTGCTGCACGTGCGGCCCCGCGCCGCCTCGGCGGTGGTGACCCCGGCCGCCGTGACGCTGGCGGCCCTGGGGGAGACCGCGGCGCTCAGTGCCGCGGCCAGCGACTCCCTCGGCCACCCCGTGGCGGTGAGCTTCACGTGGTCCAGCGCGGATTCGAGCGTGGCCAGCGTGGACGCCGCGGGTCTGGTCACGGCCCGCGCCGCGGGCGGCACGCAGATCCGCGCCACGGCCGACGGCGGCGTGACGGCCACCGCGGAGGTGACGGTGGGGCAGGTGGTGCGCGCCGTGGATGTGGAGCCCGGTTCGTTGAGCTTCAGCTCACTGCATGACACTACCCGCCTGAGCGCCGTGGCACGGGACGCCAACGGCCATGCGGTGGCCGGCGCGTCCATCACCTGGTCCGTGACCAACCCGGCCATTCTGACGGTCGACAGCACCGGCCTCGTGACGGCCCGCTCCAACGGGCAGGCCTACGTGCGTGCCAGCGCGGATCAGGTGCGTAAGGATGTGCTGGCGGAAGTGGCACAGGTGGCTGACAGTCTGGCCGTGGCTCCCGCCGAAGTCGTACTGCGGGCCCCGGGCGACACGGCCCGGGTCGCCGCCGTGGTGTTCGATGCGGGCGGCAGTGACATGGACGCGCCCCGGAGCTGGCGGACGGGCAATGCGCAGGTGGCCACGGTGGACAGCACCGGGCTGGTCCGCGCTGCCGGCCCGGGGGATACCTGGGTACATGCCACGTCGGCGGCGCTCGCGGATTCCGCCCGGGTGCGGGTGCTCATTCCCAACCTGGTGCTCACCCGGCTCACGCTGACGCCCGCCGGCACGGTGCACCAGGACAGTACGCTCGCCGTGCGCGTGACCATCCACAACGCCGGGACGGCCGAGGCGCCCGCCGCCGGCCTGCGCCTGGCCGTGCTGGACGCGGCCAACGACACCGTGGTGGCGGACACCGTGGTGGCGTAGCCCGCACTCGGCGTGGGGGACAGCGCCGTCGTGAGCCTGGCCGAGCCGCTCGGCCGGGAGATCCTGTGGCCGGACACCGTGCTCATCCTGGCCACGACGGATGCCAACGGTGAGGTGACGGAGTCCAGCGAGGCGGACAACCAGGCGCGGAGCGGTGCCCTGATCGTGCGCTTCGGGGCGCACGCCATCACCGCGCCCGACACCCTGTGGCTGGCCGGCGTGGGAGACACGGCGAGCGTCGCCGCGCAGGTGCTGGACGCTCGGGGGCGGGTCCTGCCGGACGGCGTGACGTTCACGGCCGCGGATCCCGCGCTGGCCACGGTGGACGCGGCGGGGCTGGTCACGGCCCGCGGCATCGGTGAGACGGAGGTGCTGCTCGGGGCCGGCGCGGTCCAGCGTGCGGTCACGGTGGTGGTCCAGGCGCCGAACCTGCGGCCGACGGCGCTCGCCGTGGCGCCGGCCGACAGCGTGCTCGAGGGTGACACGCTGAGCGTGAGCCTGTCCCTGGAGAACACCGGCGCTGGGCAGGCCGCGGCGAGTGCGCTGCGCGTGTCGGCGCTGGACCCGGGGAATGCGACGGTCGCTTTCGACACGGTGCTGCCGCAGCCGGCCATGGCGCCGGGCGCCACGCTGCCGCTCACGGTGCGCATTCCGGTGCCTGGCGGCGCCGTCTTCCCCGACTCGCTGGTGGTGCGCGTGCGGGTGGACGATGCCGCAGCGGTGGCGGAGGCGGACGAGGCGGACAACGAGGCCACGAGCGGTGTGGTGCGCGTGCGCTTCCTCGCGGCCAGCCTCGTGGTGCAGCCGGACTCGCTGGAGTTCACGGCCGCTGGTGACACCGCGCGGGCCACGGCGGTGCTGCGCGACGGTCAGGGCGCCACGATCGAACGGCCCATCTCCTGGGAGACCCGGGACGCCGGTGTGGCGCAGGTGGACGGTCTCGGCCTCGTAACGGCGGGTACGCCGGGTAGCACGTGGGTCGTGGCCAGCGCCGACGGACAGATGGACAGTTTGCGGGTGCGCGTACTCGGCCTGCCCAATCTGCGCATACGGCGCTTCGTCGTGACCCCCGCGGACACGATCGTGGAGGGGGACAGCCTGGGCCTCGACATTGTGGTGGAGAACGTGGGCGAGCAGGACGCGCCCGCGTTCACGCTGCGCCTGGAGGGCATCGATGCCGGGACGCTGGTAGCGCTCGGGGACACCTCGGAAGTGCAGCCCCCGCTGGCCGCCGGGGACAGCCTGGTGCTGAGCGGCTACCTGCCGTTCACGCGCGGCGTGGGGGCGCCCGACTCGCTCTTCCTGCGCCTCACCGCGGACGCGGATGACGTGGTGGCCGAATCGAACGAGGGGGACAACAGCGCCCAGACCGCCGCGCCGCGCTACGTGGTGTTCCTGGCGGCGTCCGTGAGCGTGACGCCCGCCGAGCTGACCCTGCCGCTCGGGGACAGCGCCGTGCTGAGCGCCACGGTGCTCGACGTGAGCGCGCGCCCCCTGGTTCGCCCCCTGAGCTGGTCGAGCAGCGCGCCGGCGGTGGCCACGGTGGACACGGCGGGCGTGGTGCGCGCGGTGGGCGATGGCACGGCGCGGATCGAGGTGAGCGCCGATGGCGTGGTGGCCGGCATGGACGTGCTCGTGCTGCCAGCGGTTTCGCCCGGCTTCACCAGGGAGTGGCTGTCGGGCCCTGGCCCGGATGGCACCGACTGGCAGACGGCCGCCAACTGGAACCCGCCCGGCGTGCCCACGGCCACGGACACGGTACTGATTCCAGGCAGCGTGCCCTCACCCACGCTGCGCGGTGCCGACGGCTTCGCGGCTCGGCTGGTCCTGGCCGGCGCCTTCATGGCCGTGGACACGGTGACGCTCCACGTGGGTGGTGACCTGCTCGGCGGCGGTAACGTGGGTGGCACGAGTGGTCTGGTGCGCCTGTCGGGCGCCGCAGCGCGCGCCCATGCCTATGTCTCCAGCCTGGCGGTGGCGGGGAATGTCACCGCGGAGGGTGCGCTCGAGGCCAGCGGCGCGTTCACCATCGAGGCCGGCGGCTCTCTCGAAGTCGGCGCCACGAACGTCATTGCCGGGACGGGTCTGGTGAACCGCGGGGCGCTCACCATGAGTGACGCGAACGGCTATCTGCAGGTGCAGGGCACGGCCGATCTGGCGGGGGGCACCACCGCCCTGACGGCGGGCGTGCTCGAGCTCGAGGGTGATCTGGTGGCCGGCGCGTGCGGCTCGGTGAACGCCAGCGGCACGCACCTCACCCGTGTCTCGGGCGCCGGGCCACGCGCCTTCGACGTGCCGTGCGACTCGGCGGACGGTTTCCAGGACGTCTCGCTGGAGATCACGGACGGCTCCGCCCTGACCCTGCTCACCGACCTGAACGTGCGCGGCACCCTGCAGACGAGCGATCCGCAGTCGCTCACCGGCGGCGGTACGTCCCTGGCCGTCACGGACGTGAACGCCGCCGACCTCACCTTCGACGGCGTGCCACTGGTGGTGGAGGGCGGGACGGACTCCCGCTTCGAGCGTTTCACCTTCAGCGGCATGGATCCGAGCGCCACGCAGCTGACCCTGCGGCACCCGGGCGGTGGGGACGCCGAGCCGGTCATGCTCGACTCCCTGACCTTCACGACCACGCCGAACACGGCGGGCGCCTACCTGGCGGCGGAGGACTCCGCGCCGGGTGACTCGCTGGTGGTTTACATGCCCTCCGCCACCCCGGTGGACGGGTCGGCGCACACGCGGGTCCTGGGCAGCGCCACCGTGCACTGGTCGCCGAGCACGGCCGTCAGCCTCGCGGCCACGCCCGTTACCGTCACGCTGGAGGTGGGTGATACGGTGCGTGTGGACGTCGCGGCGCTCTCGCCCAGTGGCTTCGAGGTGCCGGCCGTCATCGGTCTCACCTCCGACAATCAGAACGTAGCCATTGTCGATGGGGATTCGCTGATCATCGGCGTGGCCGCCGACACTACGAGGGTGCGGGCGACCTTCGGTGCGCTCGAGGAAACGGTGGCCGTCACCGTTACGGCCTCGCTTGTCAGCTGGGTCGGCGGGGCAGGCGCCGATCCGAGCGACTGGTCAGAGCCGGCCAACTGGGCGCCGGCACGGGTGCCGGGCCCGACCGACAGCGTCTACGTGGACGCCACGGCGTTCGCGCCGCAGCTGAGTGCGCCCGATACCGTGCTCCGGTTGCGGCTCGCGCCCGGCGCGGAGCTGGACCTGGCCGGCCAAGACCTCACGGTGCTCGAGGATCTGGAGGCGGGCAATACCATCGTCAATTCGGCCGGCACCCCCGGCTCGGTGATCATGGTGGGCAGTTCGGGTCAGATCAGCGGCACGGTGCCGGGGCTGGTGGTGGAGGGAAACATCACGGCATTGGATCGTGTGGTGGCCACGAGCAACTTCGAGCTCAAGGCGGGCGCGTCGCTGGACATGGCGCTGCACCACCTCGAGATCCGCGGCCACGGCCGCTTCCATGGGCTGCTCACCAACGCGAATGTCCTCGAACTGGCGGGAGTGGGCAGGAACATCCGCGGCCTCATTGCCAGCGGGCGGATCACGGGCACCGTGCTCCTCGACAGCGCGCTCGTGGTGACCGACACGCTGGACGTCGACGGCGGCTTCGTGCGCCCGAATGGCCGTGGGCTGAAGATCGGCAAGCTGCTGCGCACACGGAACGGCGGTGCGCTGGAGATGGATAGCGTCGCGGATTCCGTGCAGGTGGATGGCAACGCCGACTTCTTCGGCGGGCGGGGCAACGGCATGAGCGCGGGCGTGCTGCGTGTGCGTGGCGGGTTGCGGGCCGGCCACGCGGCGGAGGGCGCCACATGCAACGCCTTCAGCCCGGGCCGGGGACACAGGCTGGTGCTGGACGGCGCCGCCGCCCAGACGGTGGACATCGACTGCGCGGACTCGGGACTCGGTACCGCGGAGTTCACGAATCCCGCCGGCGTGACCCTGCAGGGAGCGGTCCGGATCAAGGGACCGGCACGCGTGGTCGACGGCACCGTGAACGGCTCCGCCGTCGTGACGCTGGAGGACACGCTCAGCGACGCTCAGGGCGGCCGTTGGCGCCCGACCACGCACGTCCGCGGCAACGGCGCGCTGCCGGACTCGGTGGACGCGGAGCTGGTTTTCATGACGGGGCGGGTGCTCGACAAGCGGCTCCGCGTCCGCACGGTGGTCGTGGCGGACACGGCCACGCTGGAGCTGGGCGGGCAGACGCTGGTGGCAGATAGCGTGGAAATCGGCGGGTCGGGTGCGCTGCGGGTGGCCGGCGGCCGTGTCTCCGTCAAGGGCGGACTGGGCACACGGGACAGCGGTGTGCTGGTTATGCAGGACGCGACCGACGTGGTGGAGGTCCTGGGGCGGGCGGACTTCGGCGGCGGCTCGCACGATGGCCTGCTCACCGACGGCGTACTCGAGCTGGCCGGTGACGTGAGCCAGACGGGCAATTGCACGGACGCCGATCAGGCGCGCCGCTTCCGCGCAACCGGGAGTCACCGGACGCTGCTCAAGGGCGCGAGTCAGAACGTGGATCTGGTCTGTGGCGGCGACTCGCGCTTCGCCACGCTGGAGGTGGAGGCTACCACAACGGCCACCTTCACGGCGGATTCCACCGCAGTGGATACGGTGCGCGTTCGTGGCGCCGCCAGCGGCACGGGCAAGCTGCTGGTTGAGGGTGACGTGACCGGTGAGGCCGGTAGTAGCGTGACCATGGGCACCGTACGGGTGAAGGGTGCGCTGGCGGCCGCCGGTGCATTCGACGTGGACACCACGGAGTTCGCTGGCACGGGGCAGGCCATTGACTCCCTTGCCTACAACAATGTCGTGGTCACGGGTGACGCGGTGGCGGAGGACACGCTGACGCTCGCCGGCAGTCTCGAAATCCGCGGCAATGGCGCCCGCTTCAGCGCGGGGGGCAAGGCGGTGACCATCGGCGACTCCCTGCGCACCCGCGACGGTGGCATCCTCACCATGAAGGATCATGCGGACAGCGTGGTCGTGGGCAAGGACGCCACGTTCGCGGGCGGCAGCACGACGGACTCGCTGACGGCGGGGGTGCTGGAGGTACGGGGCAATCTCCGCCAGGAGGGCGGCGGTTCATCGCTCGTGGCGGGCGGCGGCTTCAGCATGGCGGCTGCGGTGGCTGGCACGTGCTCCTCCTTTGCGCCCAGCGGCACGCACCGCCTGCGGCTGACCGGCGGGGCGGGGCAGATCGTGGAGCTGGACTGCCCGAGCGGCTCCGGCCTGAACGAAGTGGTGATCGACAACCCCACCACGGTCTCGATCGTGGGCACGGTACCGGTGGCCGGCCCCGTGCGCGTGCTGTCCGGCACTGTGGACGGCGGCGGCGAGCCGGTCCTGCAGGGCACGCTGGAGGTGGCCGCCGGCGCGAAGTGGTCCCCCTTCCGCACCCGGTTCCGCGGCACGCCGGCGCTCTCCCTGGCGCGTGACACGCTTTACACCAACGCGTTCTTCGAGAGCTCCTATACACTCGGAGATACCCTGAATGTGGTGGGCTCGCTGGAACTGCGCGGTGCGGTTGTGCGTGGCAACGGCAGCCCGCTCACGGTATTCGGTGACCTCGTGGTGGATTCCATGGGCACCTACGCGCCCGACAGCGCCACCACGCGCGTGCTCGGCAGTCTGTTCACGCGCGGCTCCGGCACGCTGGAGATGACCAGCACGGCGGACGTGGTGGAGGTGCAGGACAGCGCCGTATTCGGCGGCGGTGACACGGCAGGCTCGTTGACCGCCGGCCTGCTGCGGTTGCGTGGCACGTTCGCGCAGGTGGGCGCGTGCGCCGCCCCTGATTCTGGAAGGTCCTTCGCGGCCACCGGGAACCACCGCACGGAGCTGGCGGGTGGCACGGGATTGCAGGTCGTGTCCTTCGAGTGTGTGGACACCACGGGTATCGACCCGAGGTCGCGTTTCCAGGAGCTGGACGTCGAAACGGCGGACAGCGTGCACTTTGCCACGACGACCGTCGTGGAGGGATCGGTGGACGTGAAGCGGGCCGGGCAGGGCATCACCGGCGGTCCGAACGTGGTGATCGGTCAGAACCTCACCGACGCGCACGGGCGCTGGCGTGCGGAGAAGACCACGTATCGGGGCAAGAATCCCGCGACACCCAGCACGCATCGCCGGGCGGTCACCTATCATGATACGGTGGCATTGAGCGCGCCCGCCGTGTACGAAAAGGGCCTCACCCTGGAGGCCGGCCGCCGCGGTCAGACCATCACGGTGGCCGTGATGGACATGGCCGGCCACGACATGCAAGTCGTGGGCGACCTTCGGATTCGCAACAGCGCCACGCTCGATCTCTCGGGCGGCACGCTCACGGTGACGGGCGTCCTTATCCTCGAGGATTCCGCCACGTTGACCGTGGGCACCGGGACGCTCGACGCGGATTCCATGGTGATCAGCCCAACCGCCACCCTCGCGGCAGCGGGCCAGGCTACGGGCGTCCGCTGGCTGGCCCGGTCGAACCACACGAGCGCGGAGCCGCCGGGCGGCGCCGGGCATGCCGACGGCTTTCAGCACTGCCCGCCACCGGGCCTCGGGCTGGTGACGAGTTGCGGCCAGCCCCCCTCATCCCCCGGCGATCGCGCCCTGGCCGCGCGTCTCGCCACGCTCACCTGGCACCCCGTAGGATTGAGCGCTCTCCTTTGGCGGTCGCATCCACGCGCAACGGCAGTTCCGCCCACGCCTCATTCTCCTCGCCTTACACCTTCCTGGTGGGTCCCGGCGCGCAGGCAATTTTTGGCCTGATCAGGGCGCTTTTCGGGTTTTCCACAACGCTGTAGTGGAATTCCCGACGAGATGGGACATATTGACCCCAGGACAATCCTCCTTTTTCCGACAGACGGTGACGGGCGCGGGAGGTAGGTTCCCGCCCAATCGCCGGACATCGGACTCATGCCGGGAGAGACCCGGCCGCCGCTGCGAAGACGGCGCGCGCTGCGCCCATGATACGCACACGATACGAGGGAGCTTCCATGAAGGTGGTCGTCCCGAACGAAGCCGCAGGCGGAGAACGCCGCGTTGCGCTCACGCCCGATAGCGTTGCCAGGTTGGTGAAGGCCGGACTGGAGGTGGCCGTCGAGGCGGGCGCAGGGGCCGAAGCGGGGTTCGCCGACCCTGCGTACGAAAAGGCCGGCGCCAGCGTCCAGCAGGACGGCGCCGGCCTTCTGGCATCCGGTGACACGGTGATCCTGGCCGGCCCGGTCCAGGACCCGGTGGTGGAGGGGATGCGGGAAGGAGCCATGCTGATCGGCTTCCTGTCCCCGCTGAACTCGCCTGAACTGGTCAGCCGGCTCGCGGAGCGCAGGATAACGGGCGTCTCCATGGAGATGGTCCCCCGCATCACCCGGGCGCAGCGCATGGACGCGCTGTCTTCCCAGGCCACGGTGGCCGGTTACAAGGCGGTGCTCCTGGCCGCCGCGGCCTCCAGCAAGTTCTTCCCCATGATCACATCGGCCGCCGGCACCATCCCGCCGGCCAAGGTGCTGGTCCTGGGCGCGGGCGTGGCGGGTCTGCAGGCGCTGGCCACCGCGCGGCGCCTGGGCGCCGTCACCTCGGGCTTCGACATCCGTCCCGAGGTGAAAGAGCAGGTGGAGAGCCTGGGCGCCAAATGGGTGGGCATCCAGATGGAGGAGGCCGTGGCCGAGGGCGGCTACGCCAAGGAGGTCTCCGAGGAGGCGCAGAAGCAGGAGCACGAGCATCTGCGCGCCCTCGTGGCGGAGGCCGACGTGGTCATCACCACGGCCCAGATCCCGGGCCGGAAGGCGCCGGTGCTGATCACCCGGGATATGGTGGAGGCCATGAAGAGCGCCTCCGTGATCATGGACCTGGCGGCCGAATCGGGGGGCAACTGCGAGTTGACGCAGGCGGGCCAGGAGGTGCGCCACGGCGGCGTCCTCATCCTGGGACCGCGCAACCTACCGGGCTCGATGCCCACGCACGCCAGCCAGCTCTACGCCCGCAACGTGGAGACGCTGCTCCTCCACATGGTCGAGGATGGCGAGCTGGCGCTGGACATGGAAGATGAGATCAACGCCGGCTGCGTGGTCACGCACGGGGGAGATGTGGTCCATCCACGGCTCAAGGCGCAGGCCGCCGTATGAGCACCAACGCTGACTTTTCAATGGGAGCGTAGATCATGGTCGAAGGACTTCTGATCTCCCTGTACGTATTCGTCCTGGCGGTCTTCGTGGGCGTGGAGGTGATCTCCAAGGTCCCGCAGATGCTGCACACACCGCTCATGTCGGGCTCCAACGCCATCTCGGGCATCATCATCGTGGGTGCGCTGGTGGTGGCGGGTAGGGGCGGCTCGACCACGGGTACCGTGCTGGCGGTGGTGGCGGTGGCGTTCGCCACCATCAACGTGGTCGGCGGCTTCATGGTGACCGACCGCATGCTGCAGATGTTCCGCAAGCGGGAGGGCTGACGATGAACGCTGAAGTTGGCGGGATGCTTCCCGTCCTGATCCCGCTCGCCTACCTGGTGGCGGCCTCCCTGTTCATCCTGGGGCTGAAGAACCTCAGCTCTCCGCGCACGGCCCGGAAGGGCAACTTCATGGGCGCGAGCGGCATGCTGCTGGCCATTGCGACCACGCTCCTGCACTGGGAGATCGTCAGCTTCACCTGGATCATCGTGGGGCTGGTGATCGGAGGCGTGATCGGCTTCGTCATGGCGCGCACCGTCAAGATGACGGACATGCCGCAGATGGTAGCGCTGCTGAACGGCTTCGGTGGTGGCGCCTCCGCCCTGGTGGCGGGCGACGAGTACCTGCGCTTTGCCATGGGGGGGATGGACCCCACGCTGGTGGCGCAGGTCACCATCATGCTGAGCGTCATCCTGGGCGGGCTGACGTTCACGGGGAGCCTCATTGCCTTCGGCAAGCTCCAGGGGCTCGTCACCGAGAAGGCGGTGACCTATCCCGGCTCGAAGGTGGTCTCGTCTCTCATCCTGCTGGGGGCGGTGGGCATCGGCGCGTACCTGGTGGTCCTGACGGAAGGCAACCTCCAGCTCTACCTGACGCTGAACGCGCTGGCCCTGGTGCTGGGCGTCCTGTTCGTGATCCCCATCGGCGGCGCGGACATGCCGGTGGTCATTGCCCTGCTGAACTCCTACTCGGGACTGGCCGGCTCCATGGCCGGCTTCGTCCTGAACAACAACCTGCTCATCATCTCCGGCGCGCTGGTGGGGGCCTCGGGGCTCATCCTCACCAAGATCATGTGCGACGCCATGAACCGCTCGCTGGCCAACGTGCTCTTCAGCGCGTTCGGCTCGCACGAAGCGGCGGTGGACGCGGTGGACATGTACGCCGGCAAGACGGTCACCGACATCTCCGCCGAGGACGGCGGGATCCTGCTCTCCTACGCCAGCAAGGTGGTCTTCGTCCCGGGCTATGGCATGGCCGTGTCCCAGGCGCAGCACCAGGTACGGGAGTTGGCCGAGCTGCTGGAGGCCAAGGGCGTGGAAGTGAAGTACGCCGTGCATCCGGTGGCGGGGCGCATGCCGGGGCACATGAACGTGCTGCTGGCGGAGGCCAACGTGCCCTATCCGCAGCTCGTGGAGATGGACGAGATCAATCCGGACCTGGAGCGGACCGACGTGGCCGTGGTCATCGGGGCCAACGACGTGGTGAATCCCGCCGCCCGCCACGACACGACAAGTCCGATCTACGGCATGCCGATCCTGGACGTGGACAAGGCCAAGACGGTGATCGTGATGAAGCGCAGCATGAACCCCGGTTTCGCGGGGATTCAGAACGAGCTGTTCTTCAATGACAACACGCGCATGCTGTTCGGTGACGCCCGTAAGTCCCTGACCGATCTCATCCACGCCGTCAAGAACGGCGCCTGAGTCCTCATCAGCGGATTGAGCGAGTGGCCATGCTGGCGTATGTTGAGGACGATCTGGAGCGAGCGCGGCGGTCCCGCGCCACGCTGCCCGCCGGGATGGCGGGCAGCGGGACCGCCGCGCTCGCCCATTCCCCATCGTCGAGGCAGCGGCCGCGCATGAACAACGCCTCTCTGGCCATCGATCTGGACGGCGTGGCCCGCCGCTTCGCGCGGCGCTGGGTGCTGCGCGGTGTGACGCTCCGCGTGGAGCGCGGCGAGGTGGTGGGGCTCACCGGCAACAACGGCAGCGGGAAGACCACGCTGCTGCGTATTGTCTCCACCCTGCTGCGGCCCACCCGCGGCGGCGGCAGCGTATTCGGGCACGACCTGGTGAAGGAGGCGGCCGCGGTCCGGCCATACATCGGCTACCTAGGTCATGCCGCGGGGCTCTACGATGACCTGACGGCCTTCGAGAACCTGCGCTTCTCGGTGCGGATGGCGGGGCTGGATTTGGGTGCCGGCGTCCTGGACGAGGCGCTGGAGCGGGTCCGCCTGGACGAGTTCCGCGACGAGCGGACCCGGGGTTTCTCCGCGGGGATGCGGCGCCGGTTGGGTGTGGCGCGTCTGCTGGTCCGTCCGCCCCGGCTCCTGCTGCTCGACGAGCCCTACGCCAGCTTCGATGTGGATGGCATCACGCTGGTCAACGAACTGGCCTCGAGCGTGGCGGAGCAGGGCGGGGCCACGCTCATTGCCACCCATGACGTGGCACGCGGGCGGGGCGTGCTGTCGCGCACGCTGCGCATCGTGGAGGGCCGGCTGGTGCAGCGCACGCTGGACGAGGAGGAGGCCTACCTGGCGGGCAGGCCGCCCGCTCCTCCTGTGGAAGCGGAGGCCTGACATGGCCAGCGAGCTGATCCGCATTCGCGCCATGGTCTGGAAGGATCTCACGGCGGAGCGGCGCACGAAGGCCAACTTCAACGCGGTGGCATTCCTGGCGGGCGCCATCCTGCTGCTCTTCGGATTCGCGCTCGGCCCCGACGTGGAGGCGCTGCACGCGGCGGCGGGCGGCATGATCTGGCTCACGGTGCTCTTCAGCGGGGTGCTGTCCTTCAATCGTTCCTACGAAAAGGAGTTGGAGGGCGGAGCGCTGGAGGCGCTGCTGCTCTATCCGGGTGACCGGCGCTCGATCTACCTGGGCAAGCTGATTGCCAACTTTGCCTTCGTGCTCCTGGTGGAGGCCATCCTGCTGCCGGCGGCGGCCGTGCTGTACGACCTGCCGCTCCACACCGTGGTGCTGCCGCTCGCTGGCGTCCTGCTGCTGGGCACCTTCGGGTTCGTCACGCTGGGCACCTTCTACGCGGCCATGGCCAGCCGGCTGCGCGCCCGTGAGGTGCTGCTGCCGTTGCTCCTCTTTCCCATGCTCATTCCCCTGCTGGTGGCATGCGTCGAGGCCACCCAGGCCATCCTCGATGGGAACGCCATGGGCTTTGCGGGGAGCTGGATGAAGTTGCTGGTGGTCTTCGACGTGGTTTTCTTCGTGGCCGCGTACTTTGCTTTCGACTACGTCATCGAGGCCTGATGTCCCATTCTATGCTCGGCGTTTCGCTCGCGCCGCCCCGCTGGGTGCGCCTCCTGGGCTGGTTCGCGCTCCTCTTCCTGGCTGCCTCGCAGGTGACGGGGTTCATGATCTCCGCGCCGGATCGGGACATGGGCAACCTGCAGAAGATCATGTACGTGCACGTGCCGGCCGCGTGGACGGCCTTCCTGGCCTTCACGTACGTGTTCGGTACCAGCGTGGCGTATCTGTGGAAGCGCGATCTCAAGTATGACATGCTGGCCGCGGCGGCGGCGGAAACGGGCGTGGTGCTGACGGGTCTCACGCTGGCGCTGGGCTCCATCTGGGGCCGACCGACCTGGGGGGTCTGGTGGACCTGGGATCCACGCCTGACCACCACCGCGATCCTGTTCATGATCTTTGCCGGCTACCTGGCGCTGCGCTCCTTCGTGGAGGATGACGAGCAGCGTGCGCGCTGGAGCGCGGCCGTGGGGATCCTGGGCTTCATCAACGTGCCGATCGTCTACTTCTCGGTGCAGTGGTGGCGGACGATCCACCAGGTGCAGTCCACGCCGGCCACGGTGGACCCCCTGTACAAACTGGGGCTCCGGCTGAACGCGTTCGCGTTCCTCTTTCTGATGATCTTTTTCATTGCACTGAGGTATCATGCAGCGCGTCTCGAGCGGGCCGCGGAAGCCCGGCGCGAGGAAGACGCGCTCATGGAGGGAGCAATCCATGTCTGAGTGGTTCTACATCGGGCTGGCGTACAGCCTCACCTACGTGGTGCTGGCGGGTTACGGGCTCTATCTGCGGGGGCGCTACCGCGCCGCCCGCAGCCTGGCGGAACGGACGACCAAGGGAGAGATGCTATGATCACGGGCAGGCGGATAACGGCCGTCCTCGGGGGCCTGGCCCTGCTGGGTGCACTGGGCTTCCTGGTGAAGGGGAATATCGGTGAAGGGCTGGTCTACTACCTGACGCCCGCGGAGGTGCTCGCCAAGGGCGTGGACGCCGAAGGGCAGGCCATACGCCTGGGCGGGCTGGTGCAGCCCGGCAGCGTGGTGTGGAAGGCCGAGGAGCTGGACCTGCGCTTCGTGGTGGCGGACGAGACGGGCACCATTCCTGTGATAGCCAAGTCGGCGCCGCCGCAGATGTTCCGCGAGGGGATGGGCGTGGTCGTGGAGGGCCGCATGGTGGACGGCGTCTTCCACTCCAGCTCGGTGATCGTGAAGCATTCGAATGAGTATCAGCCTCCCGCGGATGGCCATACGGCGCCGGCGGAGGCGTACAAGACGCTCATGAAGAACGGACAGGACTGAACATGCTGCGCCTGATCGGCTTCGCTGCCGTTGCCGCCGCGTTCGCCATAGCCATCTTCGGCATCGTGGCGGCGGTGGTTGCCGTCAAGCGGCGGGATGCCGGCCTGATGCAGAGCGCCCGCGCCGCGGTATACACCAATTTCGTGCTGATGAGCGTGTCCAACCTGGCCATGATCACGGCTCTGCTGACGCACGACTTCAGCATCGATTACGTGGCGCAGGTGGGCAGCCGGGCCACGCCGGCCTACATCACGGTCATTTCCCTGTGGAGCGCGCTCGAAGGATCGATCCTCTTCTGGGGCTGGGTGCTGTCGGCCTACACGGCCGGTGCCATCTGGTTCGCCCGGCAGCGGGCCGGGGCGCTCGGGGCGTACGCCACCGCCACCATGCTCTTCGTGGGGGGGTTCTTCTACCTCCTGCTCCTGGGGCCGGCCAGTCCCTGGGGGCTGGTGTCGCCGGTGCCACTGGACGGCCCGGGTCCGAACCCGCTGCTGCAGAATCACTGGCTGATGGGCGTGCACCCGCCGCTGCTCTACCTGGGCTACGTGGGTTTCACCGTGCCGTTCGGCTTCGCAATGGGCGCGCTGCTCTCGGGGCAGCTCGATGACACGTGGGTGAGGCTCAGCCGGAAATGGACGCTGGCGGCATGGGCCTTCCTCTCGCTGGCCATCGTGGCCGGCATGTGGTGGTCCTATGACGTGCTCGGCTGGGGCGGCTACTGGGCATGGGACCCGGTGGAAAATGCCTCCTTCATGCCATGGCTCACGGCCACGGCGTTCCTGCATTCGGTCATGGTGGAGGAGCGGCGCGGCATGCTGCGCGCCTGGAACATGAGCCTGGTGATTGCCACCTTCCTGCTCACCATCCTGGGGACGACCATCACGCGGAGCGGCATCCTCTCCTCGGTGCACGCCTTCGCGGAGGGACCGATCGGGCTCTTCTTCATCAGCTTCATGGCCATCACGCTGCTCGGTTCCCTGATGCTGCTCGCGGGCCGTGCGGGGGAGCTGCGGGGGGAGGCCAGGCTGGATCGCATGGCTTCCCGGGAGACGGTGTTCCTCTTCAACAACCTGATCCTGACGGCCTTCACCTTCACCGTGCTCCTGGGCACGCTCTTCCCGCTCGTGGCCGAGGCCGCGCGCGGCGTGAAGGTCACCGTGGGTGCGCCCTACTTCAACAGCATGACCATACCGCTCTGCGTGGCCTTGCTCTTCCTGGTGGGCGTGGGACCCGCGCTGCCGTGGAAGGGCGTGGAGGCGCGCGAGCTCAAGAGCAGGTTCCTCGTGCCCGTCATCGGGTTGCTGGTGGCTACGGCGCTGGCGTTGCTGGCGGGGGTCCGTGGCGGGTGGGGTCTGGCCGCCTTCGGCTTCGCGGGGTTTGCGCTGGTCACCAACGTGCGGGAATACGTGACGGCCACCCTGGCCAGACGGCGGGCGGCGGGCAGCGGCTTCCTGGGCGCGCTGACGGGCGTTGTACGCGCCAATCCGCGACGCTATGGCGGCTTCCTGGCCCACATCGGGCTGGTCCTGATCGCCATCGGCATCGCGGCCTCCTCCATCTTCCGGCTGGACCGGGAGGTCACGCTGCGCGGCGGCGAGTCGGTGGCCATCCACGACTACGTGGTGCGCTTTGACCAGCTGCGTGCCGAGCAGGAGCCGCACAAGGTGGTGGTCTACGCTCAGCTCACCGCGTTCACAGCGGACGGTAAGGAGCTCGGCCGCATGTATCCCGCCCTCAACTACTATGAGATGCGGGGCGGGGAGCCCATCACCACGCCGGCAGTGCGCTCACGGCTGGACGAAGACCTCTATATTAATCTACTGGCCTTCGAGCAGAACGGCGCCAACGCCACGCTGCACGTCATCATCGAGCCGCTGGTGGCCTGGATCTGGATCGGCACGGGGGTGGTGGCGTTCGGCGCGTTGATCAGCCTGGTGGGCGGGCGCGGCCGCCGCCCGGCACCCATCCGCGTGCCCAGCCGGCCGGCGCAGCCGGGGAGCCGCCCGAGACCGGTGGAGGTCTCATGAACTGGAAGCGCTCGCTGATAGCCTTTGCCGCCGGCCTCCCCTTCGTGGCCCTGCTGGCCTTCGGCATGACCAGGGATCCGAACCAGATTCCCACCAGCATGCCCGGGCAGGATGCGCCGACCTTCACGCTGCCGGTCCTGAACGCGGCCGACACCGTCAACCTGGCCAGGCACGCCGGGGAGGTGGTGGTGCTCAATTTCTGGGCATCGTGGTGCGTGCCGTGCCGCATCGAGCACCCGGTGCTGCTGCAGGCCGCCAGCCGCTACCAGGATTCGGACGTCCACTTCTACGGTGTGGTCTACCAGGACACTGAGGACAACGCCCAGCGCTGGCTGAACCAACTCGGGCAGGGTTATCCGAGTCTCCTGGACCCGGGTAGCCGCACGGCGGTGGACTACGCCCTCACGGGTGTGCCCGAAACCTACATCATCGATCGGCAGGGCAAGGTGGTCTTCCATCGGGCGCAGCCCATCACGGATCTGGCGGAATTCATCCAGCTCATCGAGGCGGCGCGCGCCGGCACCCTCGGCCCGGCCGGGGCGAGTTCATGAGCGCCCGCATCCGCTCCCGGCTCGCCGCGCTGCGCACGGCCGTGGCGCGCGCCGCGCTGCCCGTGGCCGCCGCCGTGACGCTGGCCGGGGCACCGCTGGGTGCGCAGGAGAGCCCGGTGCACGGTGAGGGCAACGTGATCCAGGTGCAGGAAGAAACGCAGCTCGAGCGGGACGTCCGGGCGCTCGCCTCGCAACTGCGTTGCGTGGTCTGTCAGGGCCTTTCCCTGCAGGATTCCCCGTCCGAACTGGCGCAGGAGATGCGCGGCATCGTGCGTGAGCAGTTGGAGGCGGGCAGGAGCCAGCAGGAGGTCAAGGACTACTTCGTCTCCAAGTACGGCGAATGGGTCCTCATGGAGCCGAAGCGGGAGGGCTTCAACCTGGCCGTCTACATCCTGCCCATGGTGATGCTCTTCGGCGGGGTGGGGTTCGTATTGTTCAAGGCCCGGCAGTGGTCGACCCCGGCGCCCGCGCCGGCGGACGGCCCCGCGGAAGGCCGGTAGCCGACCTTCCGCGGGCGCTATCCGCCCGGAACCAGGCCGCTAGAATAGCCCCGTGATGGTGCCGTCGGCCGAAACGCTCATGGACGCGGCCGCGGGCTTCTTGCCCAGCCCCGGCATGGTCATGATGTCTCCTGTCTTGGCCACCACGAAGCCGGCACCCGCGGAGGGCGAAACCTCGCGCACGGTGACGCGGAAGCCCGCCGGCCGACCGCGCAGCTTGGCGTTGTCGGAGAACGAGTACTGCGTCTTGGCCATGCACACCGGCACATCCCGCAGGCCGATGGCCTCGAGCCGCTCGATGTCCTTGGGGGCGCTGCCCACGAAGTCCACCCCGTCGGCGCCGTAGATCTCCCGGGCCACCGTCTCCATCTTGCCGGCCAGTCCGCCTTCCGTGGCGTAGATCGGCTTGAACGCCGCCTGGCCGCGTTCGAGCGTGTCGATGACGGCGTCGGCCAGTTCCAGGCCCCCCTCACCGCCGCGGGCATGCACGTCGGCCAGCGTGACGGCCACGCCGAGCTCCCGGCAGCGCTCCAGCACCGCGTCCAGCTCACCCTTGCTGTCACTGGCGAACTGGTTGATGGCCACCACCGGCGGCACCCCGAACTTGCGCACGTTCTCCACGTGCTTTTCAAGATTGACCAGACCGCGCTGCACGGCCCCCACGTCCTCGGCCCCCAGTTCCGGGAGCGCCACGCCGCCGTGCAGCTTGAGCGCCCGGATGGTGGCCACGACCACGGCGGCCTGCGGATCCAGGCCGCCCATGCGGCATTTGATGTCGAAGAACTTCTCGGCGCCCAGATCCGCACCGAAGCCGGCTTCGGTGACCACGATGTCCCCGAGATCGATGCCGGTGCGCGTGGCGATGAGTGAGTTGCAGCCGTGCGCGATGTTGGCGAAGGGTCCGCCGTGGATGAAGGCGGGCGTGCCCTCCAGCGTCTGCACCAGATTGGGCTGCAGCGCATCCTTGAGCAGCAGCGTCATGGCGCCCGCGGCCTCGAGCTCCGCGGCGCGCACCGGAGCGCGCTCGTAATCGTAGCCCACGATCATCCGGCCCAGGCGCGCCTCCAGATCGTCCCGGTCGGACGCCAGGCAGAATACCGCCATGACCTCCGAGGCGGCCGTGATCTGGAAGCCGTCCTGCCGGGGCACGCCGCTGGTGGGGCCGCCCAGGCCGACCACGATGTTGCGCAGCGCCCGGTCGTTCATGTCCACGCAACGCTGCCAGGTGACGCGGCGTGGGTCGATGCCGCGGGCGTTGCCCTGCTGGAGATGATTGTCCAGCATGGCCGCCAGGAGGGCGTTGGCGGAGGTGATGGCGTGGAAGTCCCCCGTGAAGTGGAGGTTGATGTCCTCCATGGGGATGACCTGGGCGTACCCGCCGCCTGCGGCGCCTCCCTTGATGCCGAACACGGGTCCCAGGCTGGGCTCGCGCAGGCACAGCACCACCCGCTTCTGGCGCCGCCGCAGGGCGTCCGCCAGGCCGACCGCGGTCGTGGACTTGCCCTCGCCGGCCGGCGTGGGCGTGATGCCGGTCACCAGCACCAGCTTGCCCTGACGGCTCGCGTCCGTGTCCCGCCGATTGACCTTGGCCTTGTAGTGCCCATAGGGCTCGAGGTCGTCCGCCGTAAGGTCCAGCTCGGCGGCCACCTCCACGATGGGCTTGAGCGTCGCGCCCTGCGCGATCTCGATATCACTTAACATCATCACTCCCGCACCGGGTCATCCCTGGCGGGGGAAGCGCCGACCCTCACGCCGCCCACTTCCACCGCCCGTCTAGCCGTCCGCGCGGCGGACGGCGCCGCGATAAGATACGCGTGGGCGCCGCGGATACAACAAGGCGCGATGCTTGCACGGGTTTGGAAGGTCGGGAGGGAGCGGAGCGGCACGGCCGTAGCCGCCCCTGGTTGCAGCACGAGCACCGGCGCAGGAGGTTCCATGGCCGGCACATTCCCGCACATTCCCGGGCTCGCTTCCTTCTGGGAGCAGGCGGACGATGACTGCAGCAACGAGCACCCGCTGGAGCGTGAGCTGTGCCACCGGATGGATGCGGCGGCGCGCTACTGCAGACGCATCGTGGATGCCCGCGCGGACGGCCTCGATGCCCAGGCAGACCAGCTCTCGCGCCAGCTGGCGCG
The DNA here is from genome assembly GCA_040905425.1 of Gemmatimonadota bacterium. Classification (GTDB taxonomy): domain Bacteria; phylum Gemmatimonadota; class Gemmatimonadetes; order Longimicrobiales; family RSA9; genus JBBDRO01. Next base: position 19,037 of record JBBDRO010000064.1, read on the forward strand.
CGAGGAGGCCATCATCGCACGGTTACGCATGCGGCTCGGGCGGGAACGCTTCCCGGGCCGGCCCGACGCGCCGAGTTGACCCCTGCCGCTCGTGCCGGGTAGGTTGGCGCGCATGAATGAATCTCAGCTCCGGGTGCGTTTTGCGCCCTCGCCCACGGGCTACCTGCACGTGGGTGGCGCCCGTACGGCCCTCTTCAACTGGCTGCTGGCCCGCCACGCCGGCGGCGTCTTCATCCTGCGCATCGAGGATACCGACCGTAGCCGCTCTGAGGAGGCCATGACGGCGGCCATCCTCGAGGGGATGAGTTGGCTCGGCCTGGACTGGGACGAGGGCCCCTTCCACCAGGCGGACGGCCTCGAGCGCCATCGTGCGGACGCGTTCCGCCTCCTGGAGGCGGGCCACGCCTACCGGTGCTTCTGCACGCCCGGGGTCCTCGAGGAACGGCGCGCGGCGGCGGGCACCACGCCGGATGCCTACCGCTACGACCGGCACTGCCTCACGGCCGTACCCGCGGCCGAGGGGGAGCGCCGGGCGAGCGCGGGTGAGCCGCACACGATCCGCTTCCAGGTGCCCGACGGGCGCACCGAGTGGCAGGACGCGGTGCACGGCGTCATCGGCTTCGACAACGCCGACATCGAGGATTTCATCATCCTGCGCACCGACGGCTCGCCCATCTACAATCTGGCGGTGGTCAGTGACGACGTGGACATGCGCGTCAACCTGGTGTTGCGCGGTGACGACCACATCAGCAACACGCCCAAGCAGCTCATGCTCTACCGCGCACTGGGCGTGGAGCCACCGCGCTTTGCCCACGTGCCGCTCATCCTGGGCACGGATGGCAAGCGGCTCTCCAAGCGGCACGGGGCCACGGCCGTGGGGGAGTATCGGCATCAGGGCATCCTGCCGGAAGCCATGACCAACTTCCTGGCCCTGCTCGGCTGGAATCCCGGCACGGAGGAGGAGATCTTCACCGTCCCCGAGCTGGTGGACGCGTTCTCCCTGGAGCGTATCAACCACAAGAGCGCGGTCTTCGATCCCGACAGGCTGCTCTGGCTGAACGGGCAGCACATCAGCCGCACATCGGCCGCGCAGCTGGCGGACGGCTTCGTGGCGCAGGTGGAGGCGGCCGGGCTGGCCAACGGCCAGGAGCTGCGCGCCAGGGATCAGGAGTTGCACACCCTCATCGACCTCCTGAAGCCGCGCGCCCGCGTGCTGGACGACCTGTGCGCCCAGGCCGGTCCCTACCTGGCGGAGCGCGTCACCGTGGACGAGGCCGCGGCGGCCAAGCACTGGAAGGAGCCGGCCCTGGCGGCGGAGCGCCTGGAGCGGCTGCGGGAGCGGCTGGCCGGTGTGGAGCCCTGGGACGAGGAGACCCTGGAGGGTGTGCTGCGCGAGGAGGCCGAGGCCCTGGGTGTGGGAGCCGGCAAGCTCATCCATCCGCTGCGCCTGGCGCTGCTCGGCGTGGCGGTCTCCCCGGGCATCTTCGAGGTGCTGGTCTACTTCGGGCGGGAGCGGACGTTGCTGCGCATCGATGACGCCGTCGAGAACCTGCGCCGGCGCGCCGCGTAGCGGGCGCGGCGGAGGTGAAGGGCATCGTCGCTTACAAAGGATGCAGTGACGAATCGCCGCCCGGCGTCCCCCGGAGCGCGCTCGTCTTGACCCGAGCGGTCCGATTGCCTTACGATATGAGTCGGACTGCCCCTTGGTGTAACTGGCAACACGCCTGACTCTGGATCAGGAGAGTCCTGGTTCGAGCCCAGGAGGGGCAACTTCGTGGGGAGTGCGGCAACCCGCCGCCCTGCCCGAGGGGCGCGGACCGGGCAAGCGGGTTCGCGCCTTCCTCATGGGCCCCGATGGCGCCACGCCCCGTGGTGCGGAGGCGACGATGCCCGAGCGGCTTACCGATCTCGAGCGCAGCATCTACGACTATCTGGTCGACTACCTGCGCCGGAACACCTACCAGCCCTCCATCCGCGAGATCGGCCGCGCCTTCCGCATCAAGAGCACGAAGACGGTTTCCGAGCTGCTGCAGGCGCTGGCCGACAAGGGCTGGGTGGAGCGGGACGCCTCGCGCTCGCGCGGCGTGCGGCTGCTCGGCCTGGACGCGCCCGAGGGCACGGTGGCGGTGCCGTGGCTGGACAAGACGCCGGACCACGAACGCCTCCTCGGCTCCCTGCAATTCGACCGCAAACTGGTCTCCGGTGCCGGCGTATTCATCGTGGCCATGCCGGACGATTCCCTGCGCGGGGAGGGGATCCGTGCGGGTGATCTGCTGCTCATGGAACCCGTGCGTGCCGGTGCGGCCGTGGGTGGCGAGGTGGTGCTCGCCCGTGGGGATGACACCGCCATCGTGCGGCGCCTGGTCCGCCGCGACGGCGCCCTGGTGCTCGAAGCCGAGGGGACGCCGCCCGTACCCGTCGGCCCCCGGGTGCAGCTCGAAGGACGGCTGGCGAGCGTGGTACGGCGTGTCCGGGTCCCGGAGGGAGAGCCCTCTCCGGCGTGAGCCAGACTGCGGCGGTCCTGGAGCCCGCACGGTCCGCAGACCGCACGTGGATGGCCCGGGCGCTGGAGCAGGCGTATGCGGCGTCGATGGTGGACGAGGTCCCCGTCGGCGCCGTCGTGGTTCGCGAGGGCCGGCTGGTGGCCGAGGCGCACAACCTCACGCGCACCGTGCGCGATCCCACGGCCCATGCCGAGCTGGTGGCGCTGCGCCGCGCCGCGCAGCGCCTGGGTGACGCCCGCCTGGTCGACGCCACCGTCTACGTCACGCTCGAGCCGTGCGCCATGTGCGCCGGCGCCATGGTGCTCGGGCGCATCGCCCGGCTGGTCTACGGCGCGGCCGATCCCAAGAGCGGCATGTGCGGTTCGCTCGGCTGCGTGCTGCAGGATCCCCGCCTGAATCATCGCGTGGCGCTCACGGCCGGCGTGCTGGCCGCACCCGCGGGGGAGCTGCTGCGTACTTTCTTCCGCGCGCGCCGCTGACCCCTTTTTAAGCGACGATGCCCGGCGGCCCGCACCGGGTGCGCGGCCTGCCGGGCATCGTCACCTCCCTGGCACCGGCTTCACGCCGGTCGCGCCGGGACCGGATCCTCCGGGCGCCGCTCCGCCACCACCTCCATGGCCGGCCGGCCCACGAAGCGCAGGATGCCCCAGAGGACGGCTACGCCCGCGCCGAGTGCTATGGCGGGGTGCAGCCCGAGCGCCGTGCCCAGGTCTCCCAGGAGCATGGCCACCACGGCCACGGTGACCGCGTAGGGCAGCTGCGTGCGCACGTGATCCACGTGATCGCACGCGCTGGCCATGGAACTGAGCACCGTGGTGTCGGAGATGGGGGAGCAGTGGTCCCCGAAGATCGAGCCGGCCATGACCGAGCTGATGACGCCCAGCAGGATGGTGTAGTCCCCCTGCTCGAAGCCCACACCCGCGCCCATGGCCACCGCCAGCGGAATGACCACCGGAAAGAGAATGGCCATGGTCCCCCACGAGCTGCCCGTAGCAAAGGAAATCAGGGCGGCCACGATGAAGACCAGCAGGGGCAGCAGGAACATGGGCAGCGTGTCGGCCAGGATGCCGGAGAGGTAGGCCCCCGTGCCCATGGCCTCGGTGATGTCTCCCAGCCCCCACGCCAGCACCAGGATGACCACCGCCAGCAGCATGGCGCGCATGCCGCCGAGCCAGGCCTCCACGGCCTCGCGGATGTTCAGGATGCCCTGTGCCACGGCCAGGCCCATGGCCACCACCACACCCACGAACGAGGCCCAGATCAGCGTGCTGAAGGGGTCGGCGCCGCCCACCACGTCGGTGATGCCGTGCGGGCCGGGGCCCAGGGCTTCGGTGGCGGCCGCCGAGCCGGTGTACCAGATGCCCGCCAGCGCCGTGGCGATGACCGCGAGCACGGGGATGCCCGCGTTGCTCCAGCGGTGCGGCTTGCCGGGCGGCGGCACCATGATGCCGCCCTCCACGTCGGCGGCGGGCATGGCGCCCGGCGCCAGCAGGCCGCCGCCGGTGCGCGCCCGCACTTCGGCCCGCAGCATAGGGCCGAAATCCCGCCGGGTGGTCACCGTGAGGAGCACGAAGATCAGCGCCAGGATGGGATAGAAGAGGAACGGGATGGAATGCAGGAAGACGTTGAACGGGTTGGCGGCCGCCGCGCGGATGGCCTCGGCCGCCGCCGCATCGGTGCTCTGCGCCGCGGCGGCGTTCAGGGACTCCCCGATGAGCGAGATCTCGAAGCCCACCCAGGTGGAGATCACCGCGATGGCGGCCATGGGCGCCGCCGTGGAGTCCACCACGTAGGCCAGCTTCTCCCGGGAGATCTTCAGGCGGTCCGTCACGGGCCGCATGGTGTTGCCCACGATGAGCGTGTTGGCGTAGTCATCGAAGAAGATGATGATGCCGGAAAGCCAGGTGAAGAACAGCCCGCGGCGGGGTGTGGAGGCGTGCGGCCCGAGCGTCTCCACGATACCCAGCGTGCCGCCGCTGCGGCTCATCACCCCCACCATGCCGCCCAGCAGGAGCGAGAACATGATGATGGCAATCTTGTCTCCGTCACCGGTGAGGGCACCGAGCATGTGCGTGTCCACGCTGCGCAGCGTGGCGGCCACGGGATCGTAGCCCGCCAGCACCAGCGCGCCCAGCCAGATGCCGGCGAACAGGGATATGACCACCTCCCGGAAGATGAGCGCCATGAGGATGGCGAGCAGGGGCGGGAGGAGACTGAGCCAGCCGGGTTCCACGATCATGCGTCGTCCGGGTCCTGGGAAGCGCCGAGGCGCCGCGGGCCGCCGTGGGGGCGCCGGCGCGACGCGTGGATTACGGGGGTGGGTCGGCCCAAGGTAGGCGGGTGCGGCCGACGTGTAAAGCGGCGGCCGCGCCGCGTCCCATCCACGCGTGAAGTCGTCCCCGGCCGCCGTTGACGCTCCATGCCCGCCTCCGTAGCTTCCGCCGGCTTCACGGACCCCCTGCGGCAGGATGGTGATGGACACACCCGAACGGCACGTATTGATGGGCGAGGAGGCCGTCCGGGAGGCCGTCGCTCGCATGGCCCGCGAGATCGTGGAGCGGAACGGCGGTACCGAGTTCCTCTCCCTGGTGGGCGTCCAGCGGCGCGGCGTGCATCTGGCCGGCTGGCTGGCGGATGCCATCGAGCGGGACGGCGGCGTGCGGCCGCCCGTGGGCACCCTGGACATCACCCTCTACCGGGATGACCTGACCGCCATCGGACCGCGCCCCGTACTGGGTGAGACGCGGCTCCCTGCGGGTGGACTGGATGGCCGCCGTCTGGTCATCGCGGATGACGTCCTCTACACCGGACGAACCGCCCGCGCGGCGCTGGACGAACTGGCCGACTTCGGCCGGCCGGAGCGGATCTGGCTCTGCGTGCTGGTGGACCGCGGCGGACGGGAGCTGCCTATCGCGCCGGATTTCGTGGGCAAGGTGGTGGAAACGGGCTCGGACGAACGGGTGGAGGTCCGCGTCCCCGACCTGGACGGCCGGCTGGCCGTGGAACTCATCCAACGCCAGGAGGACGCGTCGTGAACGAGCCTCCGACCTTCCTGGGAAAGGATCTGATCGGCCTGGCCGGCCTCTCCGCCGACCAGATCCGGGCCATCCTGAATACGGCCGAGCCGTTCAAGGAGATCAGCGAACGGGCCATCAAGAAGGTCCCGGTGCTGCGGGGCAAGACGATCGTCAATCTCTTCTTCGAGGCCTCCACGCGGACCCGTATTTCCTTCGAGTTCGCGGAGAAGCGTCTGTCCGCGGACACCGTGAACATTGCCTCCACCGGCTCCAGCGTGCAGAAGGGTGAGACGCTGGTGGATACGGCGCGTAACCTGGAGGCCATGCGCATCGACATGGTGGTGGTGCGCCATGGCTCCTCCGGCGCGGCGCGCTTCCTGGCCGAGCGCATCCCCTCCAACGTCATCAACGCCGGGGACGGCCGTCACGAACATCCCACGCAGGGCCTTCTGGACATGCTCACCATCCGCGACCGGCTGGGACGGATCGAGGGCGTGAAGGTGTGCATCGTGGGAGACATCCTGCACTCGCGGGTGGCGCGCTCCAACCTGTGGGGGCTGACCAAGCTGGGGGCCGAGGTGGCCGTGTGCGGGCCGCGCACGTTACTGCCCACCGGCGTGGAGGAGATGGGCGTGCAGGTCTTCGGGCGCATCGAGGAAGCCATCGAGTGGGCGGACGTGCTGAACGTGCTCCGCCTGCAGTTGGAGCGCATGCACGGGGGCTACGTGCCCAGCCTGCGCGAATACAACAGGGTGTTCGGCGTCTCCCGGGAGCGCGTGGAGCGTGCCCCGCGGGACCTGGTCATCCTGCACCCGGGCCCCATGAACCGGGGCGTGGAGATTGACAGTGACGTTGCCGACGGACCGCACTCGGTGATCCTGAACCAGGTGACCAATGGTGTGGCGGTCCGCATGGCGGTGCTCTACCTGCTGGCGGGTGGCGCACCGGAGCAGGCCGAAGCGGCCAAGCACGGGGAGGGCGGATGACGAGCGAACGGCCTCTGCTCCTGCGGGGCGGACGGGTGGTGGATCCCTCCACCGGACTGGACGAGGTGGCGGACGTGCTCCTCGTGGACGGCCTGGTGGAGGCCATCGGCAGCGGGCTGGGCGCCCCGGACGGGGCGGACGAGCGTGACGTGGCGGGCCTGGTGGTCTGCCCGGGGCTCATCGACCTGCACGTGCACCTGCGCGAGCCCGGCTACGAGCACAAGGAGACCATCGCCACGGGCGCCCGGGCGGCGGTGGCGGGTGGCTTCACGGCCGTATGCGCCATGCCCAACACGGATCCGCCGATCGACGACCCCGCCACCGTGGGCTTCGTGCGGGCGGCGGGCGAGCGGGCCGGCGCGGCCCGGGTCTATCCCACCGGTGCGGTGTCCGTGGGCCAGAACGGCGAGCGGCTCACCGAGATCGGTGAGATGGTGGCGGCCGGCGCCGTGGCCATCACCGACGACGGCCGCCCCGTATCCAGCGCGGGGCTCATGCGGGTGGCCCTGGAGTACGCCCGCACCTTCGGTATCCCGGTGGCCAGCCACTGCGAGGATCTGGCGCTGTCGGACGGCGGCTCCATGAACGAGGGCGCCATTGCCACGCGCATGGGGCTCTTCGGCATTCCGAACGCCGCCGAGGATGTGATGATTGCCCGGGACCTGCTCCTGGCCGAACTCACGGGTGGCCGGATCCACATCCAGCACGTCACCACGCGCGGCGGCGTGCGTATGATCCGCGATGCCCGGGAGCGGGGCATTGCCGTGAGCGCCGAGGGCACACCGCACCACTGGACGCTCACGGACGCGGCCGTGGAGGGCTACCACACGAACGCCAAGGTGAACCCGCCGCTGCGCACGGAGGCGGACCGCCAGGCCGTGCTAAAGGGGGTGGTGGACGGCACACTCAACGTCATTGCCACGGATCACGCGCCCCATCACTACGATGAGAAGGAGCAGGCGTTCGATGACGCGCCCTTCGGACTCGTGGGGTTGGAGACCGCGCTGGGCCTGGCGCTCACGGAACTGGTCCACGCTGGGCACATGGACCTGGCCACGCTCGTGGAGCGCATGAGCTGTGCGCCCGCACGGGCGTTCAGTCTCCCTGGTGGCACCCTCCGGCAGGGAGCGCCGGCCGATGTCACGGTGTTCGATCCGGATGCCGCGTGGGTCGTGGATCCGGCCGCCTTCGTGTCACGCAGCCGCAACACCCCCTTCACCGGTCGGGAACTGCGCGGGCGGGCGCGTCTGACCGTGGTGGGCGGGCGGGTAGTGTACACCTCCGAGTCGGCGTGAGTCCCGGATCCATGGCGGCTCGAGCAGGCGTGCCGGGTATCCGGGAATGGCTGGCGGCAGCGCCCTTTCCGTGGCCGTCCGCCAGGGAACTGGAGGCAGGCGCCGACGTGGTGGCGTGCTACTGCCTGACCGGCCTGCACGTGGGCAAGACCAAGCACGACAAGAGCTACCTCAAGCTCCAGCTGTCCGACGCGCACGGCACCCTCGAGGGGCGGGTCTGGGATGGCGCCGACGCCCTGGCCGAGCAGCTCCGCGAGGGCATGTACGTGGGTGTCAGAGGTCGCCTGGAGATCTTCAACAACCTGCGCCAGGTGAAGGTGGAGAGCATCTCCGCCGTGCGGGTGGATCTGGGCGAGCTGCCGCTGTTCCTGCCGCGTTCACAGCGTGATCCGGCGGAGATGAACGCGGAACTGGCCGAGTGGGTGGGGTCCATAACCGACCTGCCGCTCCGTGCCCTGGTGGAGCGGCTGGTGGGGGAGGACAGTCCGTACGGGGAGGGCTTCCGCCTGGCCCCCGCTGCCAAGATGAACCATCACGCCTACCTGGGTGGCCTGCTGGAGCACACGCTCTCGGTGGTGGCGGCGTGTGACTTCCTGGCGGGCCACTACGGACCGGCGCTGGACCGCGACCTGCTCGTGGCCGGCGCCCTCCTGCATGACATCGGCAAGGTGGCCGAGATCAGCGCCCAGCCCGGCTTCCCCTATACCGACGAGGGCAAGCTCCTGGGGCACATGCTGCTGGGCCTGCGCATGGTGGACGAAGCGGCCAGCGGGCTGGAGGGGCTGCCGCCGGCGCGTCTGGATCTGGTGCGCCACCTCATCGCGGCGCACCAGGGGCGCTACGAATGGCAGAGCCCTCGCGAGCCACGCACGCTGGAAGCGCTGCTGCTGCACCACGTGGATGACATGGACGCCAAGATGACGCCGGCGCTGGCTCTGGTGGCTGCCACGGATGGTGGCTGGACCGGGTGGAGCCGGAGCCTGGGCAAGGAGTTCTTCCGGCATCTGGAGCCGGGAGCGGCGCGGCGGGACGAGGATTCGTACGAGGCGGCGCCGCCGACCGAGGCGGTGGCGGCCGAAGACCGGCGACCGGACACGCCCCGCGACGGGCCCCCGGCGGAGCCTCCGCGACCGGACACGCCGCCCCTGGGCGAGGCGCCGTCGGCGACCCCGGGTTCCGCCACACCGCCCCGTGAGGAGCCATCGAACGACGCGGCCGCCGACACGCTGGACCTCTTCGGCAAATAGGGCCGCCCGCACACCCGATGGGGTGGCGGCATGAGCGGGAGGCCCCCGTGACGTGGGTCACGGGGGCCTCCTCGTTCAGCGGATGTCTGGAGCGGCTGGTGTCAGCCGGCCAGTTCCTGTACGTGCCGGGCGAGCTGGGACTTCTTGCGCGCGGCCTTGTTGGGATGGATCAGGCGGCGCGCGGCGTAGCGGTCCAGCATGGCTGCCGTGCGGACGAGCTCCTCCTGCGCCTGTGCGGCATCATCGGCGCTCAGGACGCGCTTGACGGCGGTCCGCAGGCGGGAGCGCTGGGCCCGGTTTCGCTGGGTGCGCGTCTCCGTCTGGCGGATGCGCTTCTTGGAACTCGCCGAATTGGCCAAACGGCCCTCCTGAAAAACACGTAACGTAACCACGGAATCCAGCCACCCAAGCTATCAGTCGGCGGCGTAGGTGTCAACCGTAGGGCGGGCGCGGGCGCGCGCGCCGCATGCATGCGCGGGGTGGCGCTCCCCACGCGCCGCGCCTAGCTTCCTCCCACTATGGCAGCCAATCCTCCCACGACCCGTGCCCCCGAGGATCTCGACGATGCTTTCGTCGTGGAACTGGACCGATTCCAGGGCCCGCTCGATCTCCTGCTCCACCTCATTCGTGAGCAGGACATTGACATCTTCGATATCCCCATTGCGCAGATCACGCAGCAGTTCCTGCGCGCCATGGCGGGCATCGAGCGGCTGGGACTGGACCGGGCGGGAGAGTTCCTGGAGACGGCCGCGCTGCTGGTGCGCATCAAGGCGCAGATGCTCATGCCGCGCCGCGGCGACCTGGAGGGCGCCCTCCACGACCCCCGCGCCGAGCTGGTACGGCGCCTCCTGGAATACGAACATTTTCGTGAAGCGTCCCTCCGTCTCCAGGAGGCCGAGGTCCGGCAGGCGCGTCACTTCCGACGGGGCTACGTGCCGCCGCGGACGGCGCCCCCGCCGGTCACCGATCTGGAGGTGTCCTGGGAGGAGTTGTTCGCCGCCGCGCTCGACCTGGCGGAGCGAACCCGGCCCCTGCCGGACCATGCCGTGGCGCAGCGGGCCGTGCCCATCGAGGAGAAGATTGCCCTCATTGCCCGCACCCTCGGTCAGTTGCAGCGCGTGGAGTTCCGCGCGCTGGTGGCCCCCTTCGGCAACAAGCCGCATGGGGTGGCCACCCTCCTGGCCGGTCTGGAGCTGGCCAAGCGCCGCCAGCTGGCCATGCGGCAGCGGGCGCCGTTCACCGACCTCTGGCTCTACCGGCGCAAGGACGAGCCGGTGGACGAGGCGGATGCGGCCGGCTGAGCGGGTCAGGGAGCCGGGCGCATGCGGCTGACGCAGATCGTGGAGGCGCTCCTGTTCGCCTCCGACGCTCCGCTGGCACCGGCCGATCTGGCCCGCGTGGACGAGCGCCTGGACGAGGACACCGTGGCGGCCGTGATCGACGAACTGCGCCAGTCCTACGACGGTGAGGAACGCTCGTTCCAGGTCTATGAGGTGGCCGGGGGCTACCAGCTGCTGACGCGGCCGGAGTTCGTCTCCGTGCTCGAGCGTTATGAAACCGTCCCGCAGACGGCGCGCCTCTCCAATCCGGCGCTCGAGGTGCTCGCCATCATTGCCTACCGGCAGCCCATCGGGCGGGCGGAGGTGGAGGAGATCAGGGGCGTGAGCTCCAGCGGCGTCCTGCGCACGCTGCAGGATCGCCGGCTGGTGGAGCCGGTCGGCCGCGCGGAGGGGTTGGGGCGACCTCTCCTCTACGGCACCACGCGGAGCTTCCTGGAGCACTTCGGGTTTGAGTCGCTGGAGAGCCTGCCGCGCCCGGAGGATCTGCCCGTGGTGCTGAGTGAGCGGCCCCGGCCGGACGATGTTGATCAGGAGGGTGAGCACGCGCCGCACCATGACCACGATCCATCGCCCAACCCCCTGCCGGCGCACGCCCGGCATGTGGACGATGGCGCGGCGCAGGCAGGAGTGACCGGCCAGCCGGATGCCGCCGGGGAGGATGAGGCGCCCGCCACCGTTGACGAGGCGCCAGCCGCGGAGGATGAGGCGCCCGC
>JBBDRO010000065.1:0-30125 GCA_040905425.1 Gemmatimonadota bacterium
GGGCAGCGTTCTGTTGCAGGGGGAGTACACGAGAGTGCGGTTCGTGGGCGGTGCGGGCGGGCTGCATTCCAACCTGGGCGTTGACACGGGCGTTTATCGCCACTAATATGGTATGTAGCTGAGTTAGGTACCACTATAGCGGACATTAGAAATGGCCGAGCGGAAGCCGAATCTGCCGATCAAGGTCAAGCGAGCGTTGAGCAAGCTCGGCGCGGACATCCGGGACGCTCGAAAGCGGCGCAAGATTCCCGTGCGTGTGATGGCCGAACGAGCGCTGATGTCGCCTACCACCCTGACCAGGATCGAGAAGGGAGATCCTGGCACGGCCATTGGGTTTTATGCGGCTGTTCTGTTCGTGCTGGATCTGTCCCATCGGCTCGGGGAGATCGTGGATGCTTCGACAGACGAGCTCGGCCTCAGCCTGGAGGCTGAAGAGCTGCCTGAGCGAATCCGATGGCCGCGGCGTTCTACCCGCGGTCCTTCGCCCGACGATCCATCATGAGTGCACCGGACGCGCTCGTCCACACAGAACTCGACGGAGTAACCTACGAGGTCGGGAATCTTTGGATCAGAGGAAGCCGCAGGGGGACATTCGGCGCCACCTTCCAGTATCTGGACGCCTGGCTCGAGAAGAAGGATGCCTTTGCTGTTGACCCGCTCCTGCCACTTGTTTCACCCGGGCCATTTCACAAGGAGCGCCTGTTTGGCGCAATAGCTGACTCGGCGCCGGACCGATGGGGCAAGACCCTCATGGCGCGCGCCGAGCGGTTGCGGGCAAGCCAGGAGAACCGTGCCCCAAGGCACCTCAGGGAGATCGACTACGTTCTCGGCGTATCCGACGTTGCCAGGCAGGGGGCCCTGCGATTCTCCCGTGCGGATGGGGGGGTCTTCCTGGCGGAAGATGCGGAGGCCGCAGTGCCGCCGCTGGTGGACCTGCCCAGCCTGCTTGCGGCCGCGCAAGGATTTCTGGACAACCCTGACAGCGTGGAAGATCTCCGCATCCTCCTGGCGCCGGGGTCATCGTTGGGCGGAGCCCGTCCAAAGGCGTCCGTCAGGGACAATGAGGGACAGCTCTCCATCGCGAAGTTTCCCAAGAAGGACGATCTCTACTCCGTAGGCGCCTGGGAACACCTTGCTCTTACCATGGCACGAGAGGCGGGAATCCGGGCGGCGGAGTCGGCGCTGCTGTCCGTAGAGGGCCAGGACATCGTCCTTCTCAACCGGTTTGACCGGGATGGCGAGAGGCGAACGCCCTTTCTCTCCGCGATGAGTCTGCTGGACGGGGTAGATCAGGAGCCCCGCAGTTATCTGGAGATTGCTGAGGTCATCCGCCGGTTCGGCGCGCAGGCCAGGGCGGATCTATCTGAGCTATGGAGACGGATGCTATTCAACGTCCTGGTTTCGAACACCGATGACCATCTACGGAATCACGGATTCCTGTATGCCGGCCGCGGCGGGTGGACTCTTTCACCAGCCTACGATCTGAATCCAGTTCCGGTCGAGGTGAAACCCCGCTTCCTCTCCACTGCCATAGGAGAAGACCCGAATGATACGAGTGCCTCGGTGCTGCTCGCGCTCGAGGTTGTCGAATACTTCGACCTCGCCGAAGAAGAAGCCCGCTCTATGGCCGTTCAGGTTGCTCAGGTAACAAGGCAATGGGCGGATCGCGCCCAGAGCCTCGGCATCCACGCCACTGAGATCGACCTCATGTCTTCCGCATTCAACCACGATGACCTGGCCCTTGCCCTCTCTTTTGAATAGGCAAAGAGAATGAGCAGGCCGCCGCATACGGTGCTGCCCACGGTGATGGGGAGCAGGTAGCGCCAGCGCGGGCCGCTGCCGTCGGGCGCGTCCACGGGGCCGCCGGCCGCGCTGCCGACGCGGCCCGTGAGGCGCCAGAGCTCTGGAGCGGTGGCGGCAAAGGTGGGCTCGCGGAGCGCCACGTCCAGGTCCAGGAAGCCGCCGGGGTGGTCGGCCAGGTCGCGGAGCAGTTCGGGGCTCAGCTCCAGCTCCGGAGCGGGGAAGCCCGCGCCCGCGGCGGCGCTCTGCTTGACCAGCGTCCGGAAGATGCCGTTCCGCGTGCCCTTGCCGGTGTAGAAGACGTATTCTCGCAGGTTGATGCCCTGCTCCTTCTCCTCCAGAATGGCGCGGATCTGCTGCGTGCGGGACGCCTCGTCCGTGGACACGGTGGGCCAAAATGTCCCTGCAGCGTGCACGAGGTCAAGATTTCCGTGCCCCGGACGGGCAGGTGGCCGAGCGGGATCGGCGGGGCCCGCGCACGGACGATAACCGTCGACCACTCGGATCTTCCGGAGCCAGGGTAGCAGCGGCTCTCCACACGTTGCCCCGGGCCGAGCGCGTGTCACCAAACCCGCACGCGCCGGCTCCGATCAGTGCGCGTGCGGGTTTAGTGCGAATAATTGCCACCGGCCGTGCAACCGCGGCGCCTGCACTCGCGCGTGCGGCTCCTGTTGCAATTATCGCCACCAGAGGCACAACCGCCGCGGAGATCCGCTCTGCGTGCGGCTTTGATGGCACCCGCGCCCGCCGCGTCCTGCGCCGCATACACCGCGGCGACCCGTGCTCGCATCCCCATGACCCAGCCACCTATCGCGCGGCGCTGGTTGAGACGCGCAGCGGACCACGCACGGCGCGGGAGCGTGGATGAGGCGGACGTCGCTTGAGAAGAGTACGGCGGCGGGTGGATGAGTTGGCTCATCCCACCATTCCTGCGCTCGGAAGGGCGGCCGACCTTTCTGGCATGACTGATGTAGCCTGGCGCGATTGGCTCGTCGTTGATCTATCCTTGACAAAAGGAAGGATAACCACAAATCTTTCCTTATGAAAAGTAAAGTATCACGGGACCTCCTGCGTCTCAAGCTCGACGAGTCGCTCGCGGCGCCACTGGCAGTAAAGACGCCGCGTGACATCCGCGTGCCGACGATCGGCGGCAAGGTGCTGGCCGTCATCGGTGTGCGCCGGGGCGGCAAGACCTCCTTTCTGCAGACGCGCATGGCCGAGCGCGTGGCCGGCGGGCTCGCGCGCGAGTCGCAGCTCCTGGTCTCCCTCGAGGACGAGCGCCTGGTCGGGATGAGCGCTACGGAGCTCGGCTGGCTCATCGAGGAGCACACCCGCCGAGTGCCCGGTCTCCGACAAAGCGGGACGCTCAGCCTCTATCTGGACGAGGTGCAGCTCGTCCAGGGCTGGGAAACGCTCGTGCGGCGCCTCGTGGACGAGGGCGGGATCGAAGTGTTCGTGTCCGGTTCGTCGGCCAAGCTGCTGAGCCGGGAGGTGGCCACGTCGCTACGTGGCCGGGGCATGGAAGTTCTGGTGCATCCGTTTTCCTTCCGGGAGGCGCTGCGCCACGCCGGCAAGGAGCCCAATGTGGCCTGGGAGCGGTTGAACACCGTGGAGCGGACAGCGTTGGACGGCTGGCTGCGCGTCTATCTCGAGGAAGGCGGCTTTCCCGAGGCGCAACGGACCGAGCGCCGCGACCGGCTTGCGCTGCTCAAGGGCTATGTGGACGTGATGGTACTGCGGGACGTGATCGAACGGCACGACCTTTCGAATACGCAGGCGCTGCGATGGCTTCAGCGGCAGCTCCTGGCCACGCCCGGCGGCAACTTCAGCATGAAGAAGCTCTATGACTCCCTGCGCTCCCAGGGCGTGCCGGTGGCCAAGGACACCCTCTACGCCTACCTGGACCACCTCCAGGATGCCTTCCTCATCCGCACGGTGAGCATGCGCAGCCGATCCGAACGCCAGCGGATGGCCAATCCACGCAAGGCGTATCCCATCGACGCGGGGCTCATTCCGCTCTATGCGCGCGCAGGCCGCGAGCACCAGGGACGGGCCCTCGAAACTGCCGTGCTACTCGAACTGGAGCGGCGCGGATACGCGGCCGATTGGGTCCGTACCGAGGGCGGCTGGGAGGTCGATTTCCTGGCCGAGCGCGCGGGTGATCCTCCGCTGCTGATCCAGGTGAGCCTGGACACGGCGGAGGACGCCACCTGGCACCGAGAGGTGCGCGCGCTGGAGGACGCGGCGGGGACGCACCCGGACGCCGAGGCCGTGCTGATCACGCTCGATCCGGCGCCCCCGCCGCACGATCTGCCCCGGGGCTTGCGGTGGAGCCCGGCGGCGCGGTGGTTGCTGGAGGGGGTGGGCGGATGAGGGACGTCGGTAGAGACAGGTGCTGCGCCTGCATCCGCTCGAAGTAGTGGTCCATACGGCCGAAGGCCGCGCGCGTCTCGGCGTCCATGAGCTCCAATCTAATCCTCAGGAGGCGCACGGCCATAGCAGGATGGGACGGTCACGTTGTGCACGTGACCGGCCGCCCGGTAAATTGCTTTCATGGCCTTTCGCTGGCATACCCCACCCCCATCCATCCGTACCGCCGCACGTGCGCTGGCGGGCATCTTCGCGGGGGTTGCCGTGGTCCTCCCGCCGCTCCGGCTCGTCGGTCTGCTGAGCTGGCCCTGGGCGCTGGTCACGGCGCCGCTGGCGCTGCTCGGCGCGGTGGCGCTGGGGGTGCTGGCCTGGCGCTGGCTGCGCACCGGAGGCGTGGACGCCTGGCGGCGCTTCCTGCAGGTCATCGGCGTGGCCAATCTGGCGCCGCCCCATGTGATCGAGGTGCCGCGTGACGCCGTGGGCCCCAAGCACGCCATCCTGGCCGAACATCCAGAGCTGCTGGCCGCGCTCTGCCTGGGGCTCCGCACCCGTAGCCAGACTTCCAAGGTGCTCGGCCAGCGGGTGGCGGACGGCTGGGCCGTCTTCGAGGCGGTGCTGGCGGGCGCGCCGGAGAGCTTCGACGAGCTGGCGGACGTGGCCGCGCTCCACATGCGTGCCTATGCGCTCGCCGGCAAGCGGAAGAGCGGCGTCCTGCCCTCGGATTCCCGGGCCCTCAAGAACGCCGCCGATGCCTTCCGCCGCTGCGCCGCCAAGAACGCAAAGGGCCGTTCCCGCCTGAGCTGTACGTTCGAGCATCTGGTCACCATGTACGGCGCCGGTGTGTCCAGCCGGGACGCTCAGCTGCGCAAGGTGGCCCCCCGCGTGCGCGCGCTGCTGCACAGGAAGTATCCGCACCTGGCCGAGCCGCCGCCGGCGGAGGATGCGCCCGCCGTGGAGCTGGAGAAGCTGCGGCGCCAGCTGGTGCGGCGTGAGGACGAGGCGGCGCGGGCGCGGCGCGAGGCGCTTCGGCTGCAGGGCAAGCTGGAGGAGGCGCAGAAGCAGCTGGCGGAGGCGGAGGCGGGCCGCAAGAAGCTGAAGGCGGCGGCCCGCGCCACCCGCAACCGGGCGCGCGCCGAGGCGCGCGAAGAGCAGGCGGCGGAGCTGGCGGAGCTTCGTGAGCAGGTGGAGGCGGAGCGCGCCGAGCGGGCGCGGCAGGCCAGTCGCTTCGAGGCCGAGCGGGAGCGGATGCAGGCCGCCGCCGAGGCGCTGCAGGCCGACCACGACGCGCTGGAGGCCGCCCTCTTCAAGGGGGAGGAGGAGGCGGAGGAGGCCAGCGTGGCCGACGTCCTCCTGCCCGGCATGCGCATCCTGCTGGTGGGCGGTCACGACGGCCAGCTGCCGCCCCTGCGCGCCTACCTGGCGGACCGCGGCGTGCAGCTCGTGCACCAGGACGGCGCCAGCGCCGCCGACCTGGTGGCGGGCATGGACCTGGTGGTC
The DNA here is from genome assembly GCA_040905425.1 of Gemmatimonadota bacterium. Classification (GTDB taxonomy): domain Bacteria; phylum Gemmatimonadota; class Gemmatimonadetes; order Longimicrobiales; family RSA9; genus JBBDRO01. The sequence goes on from JBBDRO010000065.1 coordinate 5,668, forward strand.
CTCTGGACCCTCTGGGTGAGCCATCCCACGATGTTCGCCGTGAAGCGGGAGTGCGCCATGCGTGAGGTGCCGGTGGGCTACTGGTCGCGGACATCGCCGGAGAGTCTGCTGGCGCTGGTGGCGGGGACGTTGGCGGGGCGGTAGGGGGTGGGAGGGGTATACGGTCTTGAGCGGGATCATGCCCGCCTTCTTCGACAGGGTCGAAGCTGTCATCCGTGAGATCGTCGTGGCACTCGACGAGGCCGGCAAGAGCGGCGCGGGCCATGGGGGAGGCGGGACGAGCATGGAAGGTGATGGGCATCGTCGCTTGAAATGAAGACGTGTCGAGTGGAGAAGAAAGCGTCAGCCGGCGGGCTGGCCCTTCCCGGTGGTGAGTGAACGGCGGCAAGGGAAGGAGCAGCTGGACTGCTCGGCCGCAAGGGATGTTCTGCCGCATGGTTGAGCCAAAATACTTTATAAAGTATTTTGGCTTAACGGCGCGCCGCATGGTGCCCGGTGCCCGACACTCCCGCAACCACGCCCCCCGCTCCAGCGCGATGTTCGTTCCCCCGCCTGCCGCAGTGCACCATCCCGCGCTGCTTCCCCCCCACATCGTTCCGACTTGCCCCCCCACCGTAACGAAACGTAACGTTCGGGCCGGCGGCGGCGCCCGCGGCTTCCGCTACATCCCGCTGGCGGGCAACCGCTTTCCCCTGCCGCCTCCCGGCGGCACGACCCTGGCCGATGGGCCCACCATGCTGAGAATTCTGCTCGTCGAGGATGACGAGGCGGTGCGCCGCTCGCTGGCGGATGCGCTGACCGATGAAGGCGCGGAGGTCCATGCCGTGGCCAGCGCGGAGGAGGCGCTCGGGCGCGTGGCCGAACTGGCGCCCGACGTGGTCGTGTCGGACATCCGCATGCCGGGCATGGACGGGCTGGAGCTGCTCCGGACGCTGCGCGAGCGCTGCCCCGCGGTGGACGTGGTGCTGGTGACCGCGTACGACGACATGGGCACGGTGGTGAGCGCCATGCGGGAGGGCGCCTTCGAGTTCCTGGTGAAGCCGCTGCGCGCGGCCGAGCTGCGGGCGGTGCTGGCGCGTCTGGCGGAGGATCGCCGGGTGCGCGAGACGGCGCGGCTCGGGCAGCAAGCCGAGGCGGAGGCGCACCGCCTCGAGGGGCTGGTGGGGCGCGATCCGGCCATGATCGATGTCTACAAGCGCGTGGGCCAGCTCGCGGCCAGCCGCGTCAACGCGCTCATCCGTGGTGAGACCGGCACCGGCAAAGGGATGGTGGCCCGCACCATCCACTACAACTCGCCCGATGCGGCGGAGCCGTTCATTGCGGTGAACTGCACCGCCCTGCCCGAGGCGCTCCTCGAGTCGGAGCTCTTCGGCCATGTGCGGGGGGCGTTCACGGGCGCGGTGGCGGATCGTCGAGGGCGCTTCGCGCTGGCGGGGCGGGGGACCGTCTTCCTGGACGAGGTGGGAGACACCACGCCGGCCTTCCAGGCCAAGCTTCTCAAAGTCATCGAGGAGGGCGAATACTATCCGGTGGGCGCCGACCGCCCGGAGCAGAGTCGGGCACGGGTCCTGGCCGCCACGCACCGGGACCTGGAGGCCAGGGTGGTGGACGGGAGCTTCCGGCAGGACCTCTACTATCGGCTGCGGGTGGTGGAGATCCGGCTGCCGCCCCTCCGGGAGCGGCCGGCGGACATCCCCCTGCTGGCGCGGCACCTGGTGACGGTGGCCAGCACCGAGCTGCACCGCCAGCCGCCGCGCCTGGGTGAGGAGGCGCTGGCCGTCCTCCTCCAGCATGACTGGCCGGGCAACGTCCGGGAGCTGCAGAACTGCCTCACCCGCGCGCTCGTGCTGGCCACGGGCGGCGTGATCCAGCCAGAGCACCTCGGGATCGTGCGCCCGGCGGCCGCGGCGGACGCGCCGTTCGCCACCCTGGAGGCGGTGGAGGCGGAGCACGTGGCCAGGGCGCTCGCGCTCACGGAGGGCAACCGCACACGGGCGGCGGAGATCCTGGGCATATCCAAGCCGCGCCTCTACCGCATGATGGAACGCTTCGGACTGCCGCGCGCATGAGGGAGCGGCGCTGGCGGCCGGGGCTGCGGGGGCGCTTTCTGCTCGTGGTGCTGGTGGCCGTGGTGCTGCCGCTGGTGGCCACCACCGCGTGGCTCGGCCGCTCGGTGCAGCGGGCCTCATTGGCGGCGGTGGAGCAACGGCTGGACCGTCAGCTCGTGGCCGCCGCCAACGAGGTGGGGCAGCGCTGGGTGGCGCTCCGTAGCCAGCTGCTGGACGTGGCGGAGGACTCGCTCGCGCGCGCCGTCCTGGCCGGCGACTCGGTGGCGGCCACGGCCTGGCGCGAGCGCTGGCGCGGCGCCGTGCCCGCCGCGTCCCACGTCGAACTCATCGATGCGGCGGGGCGCCCGCCGTTCACGCTGCGTACCACGGGTGGCGCGGGCCGAGCCGCTGCGTCCGCACAGATGGTGCGCGTGGCACTGCCGGTGCACGCGCCCGACGGCCGCCGCGCCGGCACCCTCATCGCGGCCTTCTGGCCCGGGGCGCTCATCCCCGAGCATTTCGGCTTCGGCGGCGCGGCCGCGCTGCCGGGGGTCCTGGCGCCGGATGGATCGCCGCTGGGTAGCATGCCAGAGGGCGTCCGTCTGGACCTGCCGTCGTTCCGCTGGCAGGGGGAGGCGTGGCTCACCCGCACCTTCGTGCTGCACGATCCGCCCCTCACGCTGGCGCTCGCGGCCCCGGTGACGCCGCCGGAATCCTTCGCGGCCGCGGCGCAGCGCGGCCTGCTGGTCCTCCTGCTGGTGCTGGCGGGCACGCTGGTGCTGGCCACGCTGCTGACCCGGAAGGTGACGGCGCCGCTGGAGCGTCTCTCCGCTACGGCGGGTGAGGTGGCCCTCGGTCGCTTTGAAGGAAGTGTGCACGAAGCCGGGCCGCCGGAGGTGCGTCAGCTGGCGCGAGCCTTCAATACCATGGTGGACAGCCTGCGCGGCCTGGTGCGCCGCCTGGGGCAGCAGGAGGCGGCGGCCGCGGTTGGGCAGTTCGCCGCCTCCCTGGCGCACGAGGTGCGCAACCCGGTGACGGCCGTGCGCCTGGACCTGGAGCGCGCCGCCGACCGGCTGGCTCGCGGCGAGCACGCGGACGATCTCCTGCGACGCGCCCTGGAGCAGGTGGACCGCCTGGACGCCACGGTGCAGGGCACCCTGCGCATTGCTCGCAGCGGCAACCTGCGCTTGCAGCCGATCGATCTCCGCCAGCCGGTGGCCGCCGCCCTGCGTAGTGCCGCCCCGGCGTTCAGGGAGCGCCGCCTCCCGCTCCCGTCCTGGCCACGTCAGGACCGCAGCGTTCCTGTTCAAGGCGACGTCGCCGCGCTGCAGCAACTGCTCCTCAACCTTCTCCTGAACGCCGCGGAGGCGTCCGCGGCCGCGGCTGCGCAGACGCGTGTCACGGTGGAGCTGCGCAGCGCGGGCGCCGAGGTGGAGCTCCGCGTTGTGGATGCTGGCGTGGGGATGACGCCCGAGCAGGTGGAGCGCGCCTGCCAGCCGTTCTACACTACGAGCGCGGATGGCACCGGGCTCGGGCTCACCATCGTGCGGCGCATCGCAGAGGCCCACGGCGCCGAACTGCGCGTGGACAGCCGGCCGGGGGAGGGGACCACGGTGCGCGTGGTGTTCGAGCGCGCCGGTGAGGTCGGTGCGGCCGCCGCGGCGGATGGGGTGGACGGAGCGGATGAAGTGGACGGGGCGGATGCGGTGGATCGGTCTGATGCGGAACCGGCACGAAGCGTAACGCCCGCCGCGCCAGCCGGCGCCCCGCCGAGGCGCTAAATGTTTGCCCTGCAGGCGGTTGGCTGTTCGTGCGCCGCGCGGCACGGGACTGGTTGAGAGAGGGCGGCCATGTCACGTGCCCACTCTGATGTGAGGACCTCATGAAGCGCTCTGCCCTGCTCCTGCTCATCCTGCCACTGCTCATGCCCCTGACCGCCTGCGACGGCGCCCGGGAGCGCCTGGCCGGCGCCCTCAGCGCGCAGGTGGACACGTCGGCCACCACGCGCCGGTTGCTCGATGCGGAGGCGGTGGCGGGGCTGCGCGGCGCCGTAAGTGAGTTCCGGCTCCTCCCCGACGGCAGCGGCGCGCTGGCAGCGGACTGGGAGACGGGCGAGCTGGTGCTGGTGGACCTGAAGGCCGGCTCATCCCGCGAGCTCACGCACAATGTGGGTTTCTTCGATCCTGGGTATGCGTGGAATCCGATCATCAGTCCCGATGGCACGCGAGCTGTCTTCCACTGGGTGGCCAGCGGTGCGCCCGGTCCGGACTCCCTCTTCGTTGTGGAGCTTCCGGACGGCGAGCCGCGTGCGCTGTTCGAGGTGCCGGAGCGTTTTACGGGTTACGACTGGTCGCCCGACGGCACCGTGCTCGCCGGCTTCCACACCACCGAAGCACGCGAGCGCGAGGTGGCGCTGCTGCACCTCGAGGATGGGCGGTTGGAACGGGTGGTGGGCGGTGTCGGATCGTCCGGCGTATACATCGAGCGGATGGAATTCTCCCCCGATGGCCGCTACCTGGTATTCGACGCGCCGGAGCCGGCCGATTCTTTCCATTTGGACCTCAAGCTCGTGGACATCGCTGCGCGTGAGCTCCGGCCTTTGGTGGCGCACTCTGGCAATCAGAGGCTGCTCGGCTGGGTGCCCGGCACGGACCGGATCCTCTACCTGAGTGACGCCCTCGGCACCCCCGCCGCCTGGCTCCAGCACGTCACGAACGGTCGGACGAGCGGCGAACCCGTACTGGTCAAGCCGGACCTGTGGAACGCGGGCGCCGTGGGGCTCACCGAATCCGGCAATCTGCTCTACCACGTGAGCAGTCGTTCAAGGAACGTCTTCGCAGTAGACCTGAACGCCCGCACCGGAGAGCTAGGTGAGCCGCGGGCGCTGCTGCCGCGCGTCGCCATGCCGAAGGGCGGCGCCGCCGCCGTGTCCCCCGACGGACGGGCCATCGCTGTCGGGATCGGCACCGACCCCGGCGCAAAGGTCCTCATCCGCAGCCTGGAGACGGGGCTGGTGCAGGAGTACCCGCTGCCGGCGTCGTGGACCTGGGTCATGCCGGAGTGGCTGGAGGACGGCAGCGGGCTGCTGCTCCGTGTCAGTACCTCGGATATCGAGCAGCCCATGTTCCGCCTGGACTTCGGCAGCGGTGAGCTTACCCGTGTCGAATTGGGAGATGTCCAATTCCGCCCCTACCTGGTGGGGCTGCTCCCGGGCACCGACTCCATGCTCGTCCTCCTCCATTCGGAGGAGGGTGAAAGTCCCCGCTGGAACGAGCTCGTGATGCGGGACCTGGCCACCGGAGGCGAACGGTCGATCGTGCGCGAAGAGGCGTGCGCGATCATGCGGCCCGCCCTCGGACCCCAGGGACAGGTGGCCTACCGACGCCGCCGGGTTGGAGAGGATGCCGCGTATCTCGTGGCGCGCGACGCCGGCGGCCGCCTGCTCCTCCAATTGGAGGACAGGGATTACTTCGACCTGCTCTGGCACCCCGATGGGACGTTGTTGTGGGCCAAGGACAGCGACCCTCAGGGCAATTCCCGCCTCCATCGCCTACCCATGGACGGCGGCGAGATCACGTCCGTTCCCATTGAGCATAACAATCCGATCTTTTCGCGGCTCTCCCCCGACGGCACGCGGCTCATCTACACCGCCGGCACGGGCGCCAGCGAGCTCTGGATCCTGGAGAACCTGCCGCTGGGTGGGGCGGGCGGGTGAGGTGGGCGGGCGGGTGAGGTGCGCGCCCCGCGCCGGCGGCGGCCACCGCCGCCCTACGCTGCCCCGGTCGCCGGGCGGGCCGGCGCCCGGGCCAGCGCCTGCGCCACGTCCACCAGGACCGCTTCGCTGTCGTGCCGCAACCGCCGCGCTGTCAGGCGGATGACCGTCACGCGGTGGCGGCCGCGGCCCGAGTCGTCTTCGCGGTCTTCCTCGAAGTTGCGGCGCGATTTGTGGAAGCGGTAGCCGTCGAGTTCCACCACCACGCCCTCATGCCGCCAGAGGAAGTCCACCTCCCGACCCATGAACTGGGCGTTCACCTCGGGGGCGGGTAGCCGGGCGCGCCTGACCATGGCAAGGAACGTCTCTTCGAGTGGCGAGCGGGTGAACGCGGGCCCGGCGGCGGCGTCCAGCAACTCCCGCAGCTGACGCATGCCGGCGCGTGAGGGGTGGCGCGCCGCGAGTGCGCCGACGTCCTCCAGGGTCACCAGGTTATGGCGCTCCGCCCGGGCGCGGTGGCCGCGAGCACGTGGGACGGTTGGGCGCGGTCTGCATAAGTGCGCGGCCCCTGGCACGACGTGCTCCGCCGTGCCACCTTAGCCAGCGCCATCCTCGACCGCATCTTCCGTCGGCCCCGCCGCCCGAGCCCGAGAGGAGGACCGCCCGCCGGCCATGCGTATGCGTCTGCTCGCCGCCGCCGCCACCGCCGCCCGTGTCCTGGCGGGCGTCTTCGTGGGGATTGCTGCGCTGCTCCCGCTGCTGCGGGCCGTCGGCCTGGTGGACTGGACGTGGGTCGTGGTCACGGCTCCGCTCGCGGCGGTGGGCGCGTGCGCCCTCGGCGCCGGGGTATGGCGCCGCCTGGCCCCTGCTGTCGTGGAGCCGTGGCGCCGGCTGCTGCGCGTTGGCGGGGTGGTGCTCACGCCGGCGCCCGCGCGGCTCGAGCGGCTTCCGGAGGACACCGGCCCCCACGCTATCCTGGCCAAGCATCCCGAACTCCTTGCAGCGCTGTGTCTGGGCTTCCGCACGCGGCGGCGGACCAGTCGGGTGCTCGGTCGCCCCGTGAGCGACGGCTGGGGGATCTATGAGGCGGCCACGGCGGGGGCGCCGGAGTGCTTTGAGGTGCTGTCGGAACTGGCGGCGCTGCACACGCATGCATATGCCGTGAAGGGACAGCGCGAGGACGGGGCCCTTCCTTCCGAATCCAAGATGCTCAAGCGCGCCAGCCGTGCCTTCCGCAACTGTGCCGTCAAGGCTAAAGCGGGACGCACGAACGTGAGCTGTACGTTCGAGCATGTGGTGGTGATGTTCGGCACCCAGGTGCCGAGCAGGGACGAGAAGCTGCGCGCGGAGGTGCCGCGCCTGCGCTCGCTGCTGGAATGGAAGTACCCTCGGCTGGCGGAGGGCCGCGTCGAGGCCGAAACGCCGGCGGCCGAGATCGAGCGGCTTGAACGTGAGCTGGTCCGCGAGCGCAACGAGATCACTCGCGCGCGGCGTGACGCGGAGCGCCAGCGGCGCAAACTGGAGGACGCCCGCGGGGCGCTCGCTGAGGCCGAGGCGGACCGGAAGGCGCGCAAGGCCAGCGCCCGGGCCACGCGCCAGCGGGCACGGGCCGAGGCGCGCGCCGAACAGGAGGAGGCGCTGGCGGAGCTGCGCGCCGCGCTGGAGGAGGAGCGGGCCGCGCGGCAGCGCCAGACCACGCGCTTCGAAGCGGAACGGGAGCGGCTCGCCGCGGCCTACGAGACGCTCCGCGCGGATCACGACGCGCTCGAGGCGGCCCTCTTCGAGCAGGACGGGGACGCGGACGAGGAGAGGGAGGTCCCCGACGTCCTCCTGCCCGGCGTGCGCATCCTGCTGGTGGGCGGACACGAGGGCCAGCTGCCCACCCTGCGGGCCTTCCTGGCGGAGCGCGGCGTGCAGCTCCTCCACCAGGACGGCCCGACCGCGGCCGACCGCGTGGGCGGCATGGACCTGGTGGTCCTCTGGGTCCGCTGGGTCAGCCACCCCACGGCCGCCGCCGTGAAGCGGGAGTGCAGCGTCCGCGAGGTGCCGATCGCGTACTGGAAGCGTGTGTCGCCGGAGAGTCTGCTGGCTGTGGTGGCGGGGACGTTGGCGGCGCGGTAGGGGGGTGGCGGGGGCGGGGGCGGGGGTGGCGGGGCGCGCTGCATAGGGGTACGGCGAGACGGGAGGGCGGCACGGGCTGCCTGAGCGCCCGGTTCGAGGGGCTGGTGGTAGTGCTGCCGGCACATGTGGCCGGAGCGTGCCATGTCGATGTCCCGGGCGGCTATGGTGGCGAACGGTTGGGAGGACCATCGTTATGGGCACGGTCTTTCAACGCGTCGCGGAGCATCATCTCGAAGCGGTACTGGATACTTCGAAGAGTTAGCCCTGAGGAGGTGGCCGGTGGCCCAGGAACACCTGATCTACAACGGCGTGAGAGTCATCGCAGGCTGGCCGGAGCAGATCGAGGCAGCGCAGTCTGAAACGGCCGTCGTGGTCAACGGCGTGCTCAGGTCGCGGGTGCCGTATGGTCAGGAGGGCGGCAGGTGGACTGCCGATCGCGCGTGCCACGACTGTGCGGTGGTGCGGGGGCAGTATCATGTTCCGGGCTGCGACGTCGAGCGTTGTCCCGCCTGCGGGGATCAACTCATCGGCTGTGACTGTGAGTTCGATGGCCATGACGAGGAGTAGACCGTGTGGCGGTGCTGCGGCCGGAGTCTGCATAAGTGGGCGGCCTGCGGGCGGTGGTGTGTCAGCGGATGCGCACGCGCGGGGGTCGGCGGCCGCGGTTGTGGGATTCGTCGGAATTATTGCGATCAGACCCGCACGCGCGAAACCGGCGGAGGAGCGTGCGGCTTTCGTGGGAATTATTGCTGCTAACGCCGCGAACGTTCGGGGCGGAGCGTGCACGTGTGGGTTTGGTTGGGCGGGCGGCTAGCGGAGCCCGCCAGCGCGCACTTCTCGTCCCTTCCAGGCACGGATCCACCCCGTATCAGGCCCAATGGCGGAGTGTTATGCGTCGCGGCTGGCCGCTTGACACGCGGCAACGCCCCGGGTTAGCGTTAGTGTGACTATAGTCTCACTCATACTGGAACCCTATTATGAACACGTTGACGAGCCGGACGCGCGCGCAGGGCGCCTCGGTGGTCACCACGCTTCCGGCTGAGGTCGTTCGCCGGCTCGGCATCCCGGCTGGCCAGGAACTGGCATGGATCGAGGATGGGCTCGGTGGCTTTCGCGTAGTCCCGCACACCCCGGAGCTTACGGAAGCCCTGGACGCGCATGAAGCCATCATGGCGGAGTACGAGAGCGTCTTTCGCGAGTTGGCCAGGTGACCTCGGGGGCCTCACCCGACGAGCCACGATGGGTGACGGAAACCATGCTGCTGGCCATCCATGCCCGGCAGATCGAGCGCTATGGCGGTGCGCATGGGACACTGGATCCGAACGTCGTGCGGTCCGTGCTGGCGCGCCCGATCCATCGATGGGCCTATGAGGAAACGGCGGACCTTGCGGACTTCGCCGCCGCCTACCTCGTGGGATTCGCCCGGTCGCAGGGCTTCAACGACGGCAACAAGCGCACAGGCTTGGCCTGTGCGCTCGTGTTTCTAGCATTGAACGGGCACGCGCTTCACCGCCCGCCGAAGGAGCTCTACGCGCTCGTGATGCAGGTGGCTACCGGCCAAACCGATGATGCCGCAGTGGCTGCGTATTTTCGCGCGGGGATGGTGAGGAAGGTCTGACATTGCTCGCAGCTAGTGCTGGCTCGTGCGGCCATTCAATCCCACGTCATAAAGCGCCAGCGCCCGTGCGATATCCGCCACCACCGCCAGCGGCTCGGCCGTGATGTCCTGCCAGGTCAACCGGATGACGCGCAGATTGGCCTTCACGAGGTCCCTGTCCCGGCGGCGATCATCCTGGAATTTGGCGCGGCTGCTATGGAAGGCAAAGCCGTCCACCTCCACCACGAGCCGCTCGCGACGCCAGAGGAAATCCCGCTCCTTCCCCTCGAAGAGCACGTTGGTCTCGAACGTGGTCAGCCCCGCATCCGTCATCAGCCTGCGGAAGCTCGATTCGGCCTCGGATCTGACAAAGGCCGGGCCTCCCTCGATGGCCAGCACCTGGCACAGGACGCGCGTGCCCGGGCGGCCCTTATGGCGCTCCAGCAGCCGTTTCATCTGAGCGACCGTCACCAGGCCCAAGCGCTCGCCGCACGCCACCATCCGTTCCACCTCACGTCCATCCCGCGAGGCCGCCGCCAGATCGAAGATCGTCCGGGCGGGCGTGGTGATCGGGATGCCGCGCAGTTCCGTCCTCTCATCCTCCTCCATTCCGCGTACTACGTGCACGTGCAGGCTGCCTCCCGACCCCCTGCCCGCCCGCCGCACGGTCACCTCCACCGGGACGCCGGCCCCCGGGGAGCGCGCCAGCTCCCAGAGCGCCGCCGCACTGCCGCCGCTCAGCATGGCCGTCGGCCCACACGCCAGCACGGCAGCCATCTCCCGCTCGCAAGGCGCGGACAGCGGGCCCACCCCGTAGACGCCCGAATGCAGCCGCCGCAGCCGCTTCTTCTGGTTCCGGTAGTTGATCGCATACACCGAGACTCCGGCCTCCAGCAGCTGCTTCCGTGTCACCACGCCATGCTGGCGTGCGGCCAGCCGCCGGATGATGGAGTCGGGGTCCGTGCGCGCGGGGTCCGTGCGCGCGGGTTGCGTCCGGGCGGGTTCCGGCTGGGCGGGGTCCATCTGGGCGGGTTCCGGCTGGGCGGGGTCCATCCGGGCGGGTACTGTCCCGGCCGGTGTGGCGTTCATGCCGCCACTTCGTGGTGGGCCGCCAAATGCGGTTCGACGGTCAGTGAGGGTGCTCATGGGGTCACCTCGTGGTAGGCGTCTCGCGGCGATGCGGCATGCCGACGGTTCGGCGGACGGTGGTTCCGGTGTGGACATCCTCAGGGTGGGGGCTGGGCGGGGGCGGCGGAATGGCGGGATGGGACAGATTGGCGGCGGGCACGGGGTCGGCGGCCGCGGTTGCGGGATTCGTGGGGATTATTGCGATCAGACCCGCACGCGCGAAATCGGCGGCGGCGCGTGCGGCTTTAGTGGCGATTATTGCTACTAGATCTCCAACCGCCTGGGACGGACGCGCCGCGTGCGGGTTTGGTGGGCCGCATCCGTCCATCGGCCGGGCGGATCGGTCCACCGGCGGGGCGCATCGGCCCACCGGCCGGCGGATCGGCCCACCGGCGGGCGCATCGGTCCACCGGGCGCCGCAACCGTTTACCGGCCGGGCGCCTCGGTCACCCCGTGCTCTGCATGGCCGCCGCGATGCCGTTGATGCTCAGAAACAGCAGCTCGCGGAGCGCTTCGCGTTCGGCTTCCTCCTCGGCGGCGCCGTAGCGCTCCAGCAGCTCGAGCTGCAGCAGGTTCAGCACGTCCGTGTAGGGGTTGCGGAGCGCGATGGATTTCTGGATGACGGGGCTGCCTTCGAGCAGCTCGCGCTGGCCGGTGATGCGGAGGATGGCCTCGCGGGCGGCGGTGAAGTCGGCCTGGATGCCGGCGAAGATGCCGCGGCCTCCGGGTCCGGCCGCGCCGCCCGCCGCTTGCGCGCCGCCCGCAGCTTGCGCGCCGCCCGCCGCCTCCGCCCGCGCGGCATACCGCTCCGCGATCTCCAGGCGCGCGCGCGCCATCTCGCGCTGGGCGTTGTCCACTACCGCCCGGAAGAAGGGCCAGTCGCGGTAGAGGTCGGCGGCCAGCGGGCCGTCTTCCTCGAGCGCCTCGGCCAGGCCGGCGCCCACGCCGTACCAGCCGGGCACGATGGCGCGGATCTGCGTCCAGGAGAAGACCCAGGGGATGGCGCGCAGGCCCTCGAAGTCCACTTCCGCGGCGGCTTTACGGGATACGGGGCGCGAGGCTATGGGCAGTCGGCTGATCTGCTCGATGGGCGTGGCGGCCACGAACCAGTCCCAGAAATCCGCACGCTCGATGAGGGCGCGGTACGCGCCCATGGAGGTGGCAGCGGCGCGGTCCATGAGGCGGGCGGCGGGCGCGGCTGCGGGGACGTCGCTTACATGAGTTGTGACGCTGGAGAGGAGCACGGCGCTCACCAGTTGCTCGGCGTGGCGGTGCGCGATGCCGGGCAGGGCGTAGCGGAAGCTGATGACCTCCCCCTGCTCGGTCAGGCGGATGCGACCGTTGTGCGCGGCGGCGGGCATGGCGGCAATGGCCTGGTTGGCGCGGCCGCCGCCCCGGCCCACGGTGCCGCCGCGGCCGTGGAAGAGGCGGAAGTCCACGCTGTGCTCGCGGCACACGGCGCCGAGGCTGGCCTGCGCCTGGTGGAGCGCCCAGTTGGCCATCCAGTAGCCGCCGTCCTTGTTGCTGTCCGAGTAGCCGAGCATGATCTCCTGGAAGTTGCCGCGCGCCTCCAGGTGCTGGGCGTAGAGCGGGTCGGCGAAGAGCGTGGCCATCTGCGCGGCGGCGCCCTCCAGGTCAGCCACGGTCTCGAAGAGCGGCACGAAGTTCAGGGCGCTCTCCACGCGGCCACCGCGCATACGCCAGAGGCCGGCTTCGCGGGCCAGGAGCATGGGTTCGAGGAGGTCGCTCACGGTGTGGGTCATGCTGACGATGTAGGCGCCCACGCTGTCCGGCTCGGCGGCGGCCATGTCGGCGATCACGGCAAAGGTGTCGAGGGCGTCGCGGGCGGCCTCGGGCGGCGCGGTGTCCTCGCCGAGCAGGAGGTCGGGCCGCTCCAGCTCGGCGCGCAGCAGGTCCACGCGCGCGCCCTCGTCCAGGGCGGTGTAGTCCTCCGTGCGGCCGGCGGCGGCGAGCAGCGCGGCCACCGCTTCCTCGTGGACGTCGCTGTGCTGGCGGACGTCCAGGGCGGCCAGGTGCAGACCGAAGGTGCGCACCAGCACCCGCGCGCGCTGCAGCCGGCCGTGGCGGGCCACGGACTCGAAGCCGCTCTCGGTGAGGGAGCGGGCCATGAGATCCAGGTCGGCCAGGAGATCGGCGGCGTTGTAGCTACCGGGCGCGTTGGCGGGTCCGGTGGGCGCAGCGGGTTCGGGGGGTGTTCCGTGGTTCGTGGGCGCCAGGGCGGCGAGCATGCGGGTCAGGAGGCGTCGATAGCTTTCACCCGCGAAGCGCTCCTCGTCGGGGGCTGCCGCGCCCTCGGCCAGGCGGCGCTCGAGGGCCTCGGGTGGCTGGGCCAGGCGGTCGGAGATGGCCAGTTCGTCGCGGAGCGCCTCCAGCTCGCGGCGGTGCAGCGCCACGGCGGCGGTGCGCTGGCGCTGGAAGGTCCAGCGGGTGACCTCGGGGGTGACGTTGGGGTTGCCGTCGCGGTCGCTGCCGATCCACGAGCGCCAGCGCAGGAAGACGGGCACCTCCACGCCCTCGGCCTCCTCGCCGTAAGCGGCCACCAGGGCGCGCTGCACGTCCCGATGGATGCGCGGCGCGGTGTCCCGGATGGTGGACTCCAGGAAGTAGAGGCCGTGCTCCACCTCATCGCGCACGCTGGGGCGCTCGCCGCGCACCTCGGCGGTGGCCAGCAGGAGGGCCACCTGGTCGTGCAGGGCGTCGGCGGCGTCGGCGGCCTCGGCGGGGATGGCATCCGCGCTGCGTAGCTCGGCCAGCAGTTCGGCGATGCGGCGCTGCTCCTCCAGCAGCGTGCGGCGGCGCGCCTCGGTGGGGTGCGCCGTGAGGGTGGGCTGGATGTCCAGGCGCTCGAGGGCGGCCAGCACCTGGGGCAGCGAGTGGCCGGCCGCCTTCAGCTGCGCCACCGCCTCCGCGATCGACTCGGGGCGGGGCGGGCCGCCCGCCGCCGCGGCCCGCGAGCGCTCCCGGTTCACACGCAGGATTTCGCGTTTTTCGGCCTGGTTGACCAGGTGGAAGAAGGCGCTGTAGGCGCGCAGCAGCCACGCCAGTTCGCCACGGTCCATGCCGCGGATGCGCCGGGCGGCCTCCTGGCGCAGCTCCGGCCGGCCGTCGGCGGCCTCCTTGCAGAGCAGCCGGAGTTCCTCCACCTGCGCGAAGACGGCGCCGCCGGCGCGGCGGCGGACCGCGTCGCCGAGCAGCGTGCCGAGCAGGTTCACGTCCTCGGAGAGGGGTAGCGAGATGCCGGTGGTGGTGTCGTTTTGGGTCATGCGCGGGGCGGGGCGCAGGTATCGGGCCGGGGGGTGGGGGAGGGGGCGGTGGCGGCGGGCTTATGCGGCGTGCGGGCGGTGCGGTGTTGTCAAACCCGCACGCGGGGCATCGTGGGCGGACGCTTGCGGGTCTGGTCGGAATAATCGTGGCTAATCGTGCAACCGCGGCGGCCTTATGCAGCGCGGGCGCCGCGAGTGGTGGCCTTATGCAGCCAGGGCACGCCTCAGGGCGCAGCGCTGCCGCCAACCGCTCGAATTTGAGAAGGATCGCGCGCGCGATTGCACGCGCGCGTGTCCATTTGTCCAACGTCGGAGGACCGGGCGGGCAGCCCCCGCGCCGCGGTTAGGCAGCCTGCCCGCCCGCGCGCCGTGCAACCAAACCCGCACGCGCACCACCCCGCCCGGACGCTTCCAGCTCTGGTGGCAATTATCGCCACTAGCGCCGCACGCGCGTCCGGCGAATTCGCGCGTGCGGGTCTGGTCGTGATATTTGCGACTAATCGTGCAACCGCGGTGGCTGCACCTCGCGCGTGCGCTTCCGATAGCACCCCACCCCGCGACCTCCGCGGACTTATGCAGCGCGCCCCGGACTTATGCAGCGCGCCCCGGACTTATGCAGCGCGCCCCACCCGGCGCGGCCGCCCACACCCCCCCTACGCGAACGGTTCAGCCACCCCGGTGTACCTACACCCGAAAAGATGCAGCAACGCGCGGCTTGCCAATGCCGGAACGCCGCGCCTATGTTCACCCCGATTCGACCACGGATGGATGGCCCCCGGTAAAACATGACGAACATACAGCAGTTGATGCAGCTCGGGCAGCAGATGCAGGCCCGGCTCACGGAGATCCAGAGTGAGCTGGACGCCAAGACCGTGACCTCGTCGAGCGGGGGCGGCATGGTGACCGTCACGGCCGACGGGAAGGGGAAGGTGCGGTCCATCAAGATCGACCCCACCGTGGTGGACCCGGGTGACGTGGAGATGCTCGAGGACCTGGTGCAGGCCGCCGTGGCGGAGGCGCAGGCGCGCGCCGAGAAGATCTATGAGGAGGAGATGAAGAAGGTGGCCGGAGGCATGCCGCCCCCCTTCAACCTGCCCGGCTTCGGCCCTTGAACGCCATCGATGATCTGGTGGGCCAGTTCTCTCGCCTGCCGGGCATCGGTAAGAAGACGGCGCTCCGCCTCACGTACTGGTTGCTGAAGCGCTCGCCGGAGGATGTCCGGCGGCTGGCCCGCGCTCTGGAGACCGTGGCCGAGCGGGTGCATCCGTGTGCCGTGTGCGGCAACCTGACGGAGGAGGATCCGTGTGCGCTGTGCGCCAGTCCGCGCCGGGACCGCACGGCCATCTGTGTGGTGGAGGACGCCTCGGACGTGGGCGCTATCGAGCGCACGGGTGAATTCCAGGGGCTCTACCACGTGCTGGGCGGCCGCCTTTCCCCGCTGGAGGGGATCGGGCCCGATGAATTGAACATCGCGGCCCTGCTCGCGCGCCTGGGCAACGGCGCGGACGTGCGGGAGATCATCGTGGCCACCAACGCCAGCGTGGAGGGAGAGGCCACGGCGCTCTACCTGCAGAAGGTGGTGCAGCCGCTGGGCCTCCGGGTGACGCGCCTGGCGCGCGGGCTGCCCATGGGTGGCGACCTGGAATACGCCGACGGGGTGACCATTGCCCAGGCCCTCTCGGGCCGCAGGGAGCTGTAGAGGAGAGATGAGCACCAGGATCTTCAGGACCGCGGGACTCGTCGTACTCACGCTCGGCGCCGCCACGGCCATCGGCGCGCTGATCGTGCGTGACCAGGTGGTGCGCCACCGGCGTGACCTCTTCAGCCGCCGCCGGCTGCAGCGCTTTGCCGCCCTGGGCTACATTGCCGGTCTGGGTGCGAGCGTGGAATCCGTGCATCTGCTGCGTGACTTCGTGGCCTGGGAGCCCACCACGCTGCTGCGCCGCAAGGCGGAGCAGATCCTGGGTCGCATGGAGCATCAACTCGAGGGACCGCGCGCCATGCGGAGCGAGCTGGCTGGATGAGCCACGCGGACGCCATCGGGAGCATTGGTGCTCGCGATCTGGAGCCGTTCGCGCCGCTGCTCGAGCGCTACGTCCAGGAGTCGGGCGCGCTGTGCGTGCTGATCGTGGACCGCACGGGCCGGCTGCTCACCCTGGCGGGTGATCCCATGGGCATGGACGAGACGTCCTTTGCCTCCCTGGCCGCCGCGGACTTCGCGGCCAGCGACCAGCTGGCCCAGCTCGTGGGTGAGAAGGAGTTTACGGCGCTCTACCACAACGGGCTGCATCGCTCCATGTACCTGGCCGACCTGGCCGGCTGGGCCGTCCTGGCCGCCCTCTTCGATTCCCGGACCACGCTCGGCATGGTGCGCATCCGGACGCGGTCCGTGGTGCCGCGCCTGACCGACCTGCTCACCGCGCTGGCCAACCGGACCGAGGGTCCGGAGGAGGAGCGGGAGGGCATGCAGGCCGACTGGATGAGCGAGGCCGAGGATTCCATCGACCGTCTCTTCGCGGAGTAGGACGCACCCATGTCCATGATCAACTACGCCAGCCGCGAGATCAATTGCAAGCTGGTGTACTACGGCCCCGGGCTGGGTGGCAAGACCACCAACCTGGAGTACGTCTACAACAAGGTGGCGCCCGATACGCGGGGCAAGCTCATCTCCCTGGCCACCGAACAGGAGCGCACGCTCTTCTTCGACTTCCTGCCGGTGGACCTGGGCACCATCCGCGGCTTCAAGACCCGCTTCCACCTCTACACGGTGCCGGGGCAGGTCTACTACAACGCCTCGCGCCGGCTGATCCTGAAGGGCGTGGACGGGCTGGTCTTCGTGGCCGACTCGCAGGCCGAGCGCATGGACGCCAACATTGCCTCGCTCGAGAACCTCTACGAGAATCTGGCCGATTACGGCTACGACGCCTCCCGCCTGCCCATCGTGCTGCAGTGGAACAAGCGGGACCTGCCCAACTCGGTGAGCGCCGAGGAGCTGCAGAGCCAGCTCAACCCCATGGGCGTGCCCACCTACGAGGCCGTGGCCATCACGGGTGAGGGCGTCTTCAATACCCTGAAGGGCGTCAGCAAGTCGGTCATCCAGGCCCTCTCCTGAGCATGGCGCTCTTCGAGCGGCGGGCCCTCCCCAACATCATCACCGTGGCCCGCATCCTGGCGGCGCCCGGCGTCTTCTTCCTCATCTTCATCCCCACCTTCACCGCGCGTATGCTGGCCTTCCTGCTCTTCGTGGTGGCCGCCGTGAGCGACCTCTGGGACGGCTACCTGGCGCGCAAACACGGCTGGATCAGTGACTTCGGCAAGCTCTGGGACCCCATTGCCGACAAGCTCCTCATGGTGGCCGTCTTCGTGCCCCTCTACATGGTCTCCCGGACGGGGGAGCCGAGCGGGCAGCTGGTGGCCATCGGCTCCTTCCCGGCGTGGATCCTGATCGTGGTCTTCGGCCGCGAGGTGGCCGTCACCGTGATCCGCTTCTTTGCCGTGGGCCGCGGCCTGGTCATTGCCGCCGGCCAGACGGGCAAGTACAAGGCGGTCTTCCAGAACATCTTCAGTGGCACGGCCATCTTCTGGCTGGCGCTGCAGGCCGTGGCCGTGCGCCGCGGCTGGGAGGGCCTGGAGGCCTGGACCCGGTGGAGCGCCTTCCACGGCTTCGTCTTCCTCACCACCCTCGCCGTGGCCGTAGTGCTCACCGTCTTCTCCTTTGCCGTCTATCTCCTGGAGTGGAGGCGGCAGCTCCGCGAGCTGGTGTAGGCCGGCCGGTGCAGCTCGAGCTCATCACCATCGGCACCGAGCTCCTGCTCGGCCACGTGCTGGACGGCAACAGCGCGTGGCTGGGCCGCCGGCTGGCGGAGCGGGGCCTGCGGGTGACGCGTCGCGTCACGGTAAGCGACGATCACGCCGCCATCCGACACGCGCTCGAAGAGGCGCTCGAGCGCGCCGGCACCGTGCTCTGCACGGGCGGCCTCGGCCCCACGAGCGACGACATCACCCGGGAGGCCGCGGCCGCCGCCTTCGGCCTGCCGCTCGAGGAGAACGCCGCGGCGCTGGCCTCGGTGGAGGCGCGCTTCGCGGCCCTGGGCCGCGTCATGAATCCCACGAACCGCATCCAGGCGCTGGCGCCCCCCGGCGCGCGCGTGCTGGCCAACCCGCGCGGCACGGCGCCCGGCCTGGTGCTGGAGGACCGCGCGGGCCGCATGGCCGTCCTCCTGCCCGGCGTGCCGGAGGAGATGCGCGGCCTCATGGAGGACCAGGTGATGGCGCTGCTGGAGGCGCGCGCGGGCGGCGCCCGGCCGCCCGTGCGCACGCGCACCGTGCGCACCACGGGCCTGGCGGAGAGTGAGGTGGGCCGGCGTGTGGACGAGGTGGCGGCGGAGCTGGCGCCGCTGGACGTCGCTTACCTCCCGCATGCGGAGGGGGTGGACGTGCGGCTGACGGAGTGGGGCACGCTTGCGGAGGCCGAGGCCCTGGCGGCGCTGGACACCGGCGAGGCGCGCGTGCGGGAGGTGCTCGGCGCGCGCGTCTACGGCATCGACGAGGATGACCTGGCCGCGGTGATGGGCGGCGTGCTGGAGGCGCGCGGGCTCACGCTGGCCGTGGCCGAGAGCTGCACGGGCGGGCTGCTGGCCCAGCGGCTGACGGATCGGCCCGGCGCGTCGGCGTGGTTCCACGCCGGCTTCGTGACCTATGACAATCGCGCCAAGGAACAGCTCCTGGGCGTGGCGCACCGGCTGCTCGCCGAGCACGGCGCCGTGAGTGAGCCGGTGGCCGCCGCCATGGCGCTCGGTGCGGTGCTGCGCGCGCACACGGACGTGGGGCTCTCCATCACCGGCATTGCCGGGCCGGGCGGCGGCAGCGCGGAGAAACCCGTGGGCACCGTCTGGCTGGCGGCGGCGCTGGGCAGTACTGTGGAGACCCGCCTGGTCCGCCTCCCGGGGGAGCGGGCCGAGGTGCGCAGGCGCGCTGCTCAGGCGGCGCTGGATCTGCTGAGAGGCGTGCTCACGAAAACGACCGCAGGAGTCTGACGCATATGACGGTACCGCTGCTCGATCTGAAGGCCCAGTACATGCCCATCCGCGCGGAGGTGCGCGCCGCCGTGGACCGCGTCATGGACAGCCAGTACTTCATCCTGGGCCCCGAGGTGGGCGCGCTCGAGGAGGAGGTGGCCGCCTACGTGGGCGCCGCGCGCGGCATCGGCGTCTCCTCCGGGACGGACGCCCTCCTGGTAGCGCTGATGGCGCTGGACGTGGGCCCCGGCGATGAGGTCATCACCAGCACCTTCAGCTTCTTCGCCACCGCGGGTGTGATCGCGCGGCTCGGCGCCACGCCCGTCTTCGTGGACATCGACCCCGCCTCCTACAACCTCGACCCTGTGGAGGTGGGCGAGCGCGTCACGGAGCGCACGAAGGCCGTCATCCCCGTCCATCTGTACGGTCGCATGGCCAACCTGGACGCGCTGGCCGTGGCGCTCGGCGAGCGGGACATCCCCGTCATCGAGGACGCCGCGCAGGCCATCGGCGCGCGCGACGAGCGGGATCGGGCAGCCGGATCCGTGGGCACCATGGGCTGCTTCTCCTTCTTCCCGAGCAAGAACCTGGGCGGCTTCGGGGACGGCGGCATGGTGGTTACCAGTGACGCCGAACTGGCGGACCGGGTGGCGCGCCTGCGCGTGCACGGCTCCGAGCCCAAATACTACCACGCCGAGGTGGGCGGCAACTTCCGCCTGGACGCCCTGCAGGCGGCCATCCTGCGCGTCAAGCTGCCGCACCTGGACGCCTGGACCGCCGGCCGGCGCGCCAACGCGGACCGCTACCGCGAACTCTTCGCCGAGACGCGCCTGGCGGGCACGGTGATCGTGCCCGAGGACGTGCCCGGCCACATCTACAACCAGTTCGTGGTGCGCGTGCCGCGCCGGGACGTGCTGCGCGCCTTCCTGAAGGAGCGCGGCGTGGCCACGGAGATCTACTACCCGGTGCCGCTCCACCTGCAGGCGTGCTTCAAGGCGCTGGGCTACGTGCCCGGGGAGCTGCCGCACGCCGAAAAGGCCGCCCACGAGGTGCTGGCGCTGCCCATCTACCCCGAGCTCACGGACGCGCAGCTGCGCGCCGTGGTGGGCGGCATCGACGCCTTCTACGCCGCGTGAGGGTGGTGGTGTGAGGGGCGCGGCGTGAGGGGCGCGGTGTGAGGGGCACGGCGTGAGGGGCACGGCGTGAGGGGCACGGCGTGAGGGGCGCAGCGCGCGGGGTAGCCGCACTGCGCCGCAGCGACGGCGCCTTCGAGGGCGTGGGGCGCCTGCGTCTGCGCTACCTCACCTGGGAGGTGCCCGAGCCGCGTGCGGCCATCGTGCTCGTGCACGGGCTGGGGGAGCACAGCGGTCGCTACGAGGAGGCCGCCGTCCGCCTGGGCGGTTACGGATTCTCCACCTATGCCTTCGACCTGCGCGGCCACGGCGTCTCGGATGGCCGGCGCGGCCACGTCCCCTCCTTCGAGGTCTACCTCCAGGACCTGGACCGCTTCCGGCGCGAGGTGCAGGGGCTGGCGGACCCGCGCACCACGCTCTTCCTGGTGGGCCATTCCATGGGCGCGCTGATTGCCCTGCGCTACCACGAGGAGTATGACAATCCCTTCCGCGCGCTCGTGGCGCTCTCACCCTGGCTGGCCACCGTCATGCCCGTGCCGCGCTGGAAGGCCCGGCTGGCCCCGCTCCTGGCGCGCGTGCTGCCCGCGCTGCCGCTCCGCACCGGCCTGGACCCGCGCCACATCTCGCGGGACCTCGAGGTGGTGGAGGCCTACCGCAACGACCCGCTCGTCCACGACCGCATCACCCCCCGCCTCTTCGAGGAAGTCTCCACCGCCATGGGCCTGGTGCCGCAGCGCGCCGAGCGCATCCAGGGCCCCGTCCTCTTCATGGTCCCCGGCGCCGACCGCATCGTGGACCCCAAACGGAGCCTGGCCGTAGCGCGCTCCCTCTCCGGCGTGGACGTCACCGTCAAGCACTACCCCAGCCACTACCACGACCTGCTGAACGAGACGGACAGCGCGCTCGTCATTCAGGAGCTGCGGGACTGGCTGGCGGCGCGGATCAGGTAGGGGGCCGGCAGCCCGCAGCGCGTGGCTCGCAGCATTACGCGCGGATCAGGTAAGCTGCCGCTCGCCCGGGCCCGGCCTGCGCCCCCCTGGCCTGAACTGCCATGGTGGCGCCCCGAGGGCGGTTGCATCGTGTGCCATGGTTAACGCCGGAGGCGGGCGGAGGCCGGAGCGGAGGCGGGCGAGGCCGGAGCGGAGGCGGGCGAGGCCGGAGCGGAGGCGGGCGAGGCCGGAGCGGAGGCCGAGCCCACCGACAGGGACGTACCCCCTGAGCTGCTCGACGTGGCGGGATGGTTGGCCGCGCCGTTAAGCCAAAATATCTTATAAGATATTTTGGCTCAGTGGTGCGCCGCAGTCTGCCACGGGCTCGAGCGTTTCCCCATAGCGTCCCCCCACCCGTCGGTTCGTCCGCCGCCGCCCTCCCCGCGCGCCACCCGTTATCACTCCCACGTGAGGCATATCATGCGCCGCAATCTCCCTGGGGAGCTGGCAGAGTGCGTCGGGGACAGGCTGGCGGACGGGCTGTTGGCCCCGGGCTCCCGGATCGACATCGCCACCCTGGTCCGCGAACTCGAGGTGAGCGTCACGCCGCTGCGCGAGACGCTGGCGTATCTGGCGGGGCAGGGCCTCGTCGTCCAGCGGGCGCGCTTCGGCTTCTTCGTGCCGCCACTGGACGAGCGCACCGTGCGCGCCGCGTACGACCTGCGGATGGTCCATCTGACCGCGGCGCTGAGGCTCTCGCCCGCTCCGTCGCGCGCACGCTGCCGGGCGCTCCGTTCTCACCGGCCTACCCTGTTTCCGCGTTCAGCCGATCCGCAGACGGCGCTGGACATGATGGACGAGTGGTTTCTCGATCTGGTCGGTGGCTGTGACAACCCCGCTCTGCAGGTCATGGTGCGGGCATCGCTCGTCCGTGTGCGGCCGTTCGAGCGCGGGCGCCTCGCCACGGGAGAGACTGAGATCGGCCCGTGGTCCTTCCGATCGACCGTCGAATCACGGCTCGCCGAAGGTTGCGCAGGAGCTGCGGCTGAGGCGCTCTGGGGCCATCTGAGCGCGGACGCCACGCGCGCGGCCGACTGGTTTCGGCGCACGCGGCCGGCAGCGGAGGTCGTGAGGCGGGCGGCGCCCCCCGGCCGCAGGCCTCGGGGCGGGGCCCGACCGGAAAAATAGGGCAAAGGATCCTACGTGCCCTACGCGTGCCACGCTCTTCCGAATGGCTACCGCGCCCGGGTCTCGGCGTTGCCGCTCATGGCCGGGAGCGGGTAGTGGTGGTTCCCCAAAGGGTTGAGGCATCCGCCGCCTCCCGTTAGCTTCACACCAGCGTCGCCCCAGGAACCATCGGGCGCCAGCTCACGAATCCCGTCAGGGCCTCGCCGGCAGCAGCGGTAAGTGAGACGAGCGTCGCGCGTGGCTCTCCTGGGGCGACTCTTTTACACCAACCGGTGATCCACCATCGTGCACCGGTCCTGCACCACCTTGATGCCCGCCCGCGCCAGCCGCTCGGCCGCCGCGTCGTTGCGGATGCCAAGCTGGAACCACACCACCTTCGGCCGGGCCGCGATCAGGTCATCCACGTGCGGCGGGATGTCCTTCGGCTTGCGGAAGACCACCACCATGTCCAGCTCGCCCGGGACGTCCGCCACCTTGAAGCAGCACGTCTCCTCCAGGATCTCCTCCCGGTCAGGGTAGTAGACCGGCACGGGCACGATCTCGTAGCCCGCCTTCTTCAGGTACTCCGGAACGTAGTAGGCCGGCTGCCCGGCGCGGTCCTCCGCCTTGATGCCGAGCACCGCGATGCGGCGCGCCTCGCCCAGCAGGCGAACGGCTTCGGCGGCGTCCTCCACGAGATTGTCCCGCCAGTCCTCCGCGTCCGCGTCCCGCTCCACATCGTCCGTCATGCTACCTCCGCCTGTGCCGCTCCGTGACCCGTCCGGGCCGTTCCCGGCGGACATTCTGCACGATCCGCTCCGCCCCGCCCGCCCGCGCGGCGGGCCCCCCGCGGCCGAACCACGCTACGGTGGCCCACCCGCCCGCCTGCCGGTAGTTTACGGGGTATGCCACCGCACCCTCAGTCGAGCACGCGATACCCATGACCTCCGCCTCCCGCACCGCCCTCGCGCGCACCTACCGCCCGCGCCACTTCAGCGAACTCTCCACGCAGGAGCATGTGGCCGAGACGCTGCGCAGCGCCGTGGCGCGCGGCCGCGTGGCGCACGCCTACCTGTTCAGCGGTCCGCGCGGGGTGGGGAAGACCAGCGCCGCGCGCGTGCTGGCCATGGCGCTGAACTGCCCCGAGCGCACCGAAGAGGGTGAGCCGTGCGGCGTGTGCGAGAGCTGCGAGCGCATCTGGAGCGGCCGCACGAGCCTGGACGTGGTGGAGATCGACGCCGCCAGCAACCGCGGCGTGGATGACGCCCGCGACCTGCGCGAGCGCGCCATGTACGCGCCCACCAACGAGACCCGCTGGAAGGTCTACATCGTGGACGAGGCGCACATGCTCACGCGCGAGGCGTGGAACGCGCTGCTCAAGATTCTGGAGGAGCCGCCGCCGCGCGTCATCTTCATATTCGCCACGACCGAGCCGCAGAAGATCCAGCAGGCCGCGCCGCCCATCCTATCGCGCTGCCAGCGCTTCGAGTTCCGTCGCATTCCGGTGAGCGCCATTACCAGCCGCATCCGCGAGGTGCTGGTGGCCGAGGGCGTGGAGGTGGAGGAGGGCGCGCTGCTGCCCATCGCGCGCCGCGCCGAGGGCGGCATGCGCGACGCGCTCTCGCTGGTGGACCAGGCGCTGGCCTTCAGCGGCGAGCACCTCACCGCCGCGGACGTGGGCCGCATCCTCGGCCTCGTGGGCGACGAGCTCTATCTGGAGCTCTTCCACCTCATGGCCGAGCGTGACGCCGCCGCCCTCTTTCGCTACGTCCAGCAGCTGCTCGACGAAGGCTACGACCTGGCGGAGTTCTACCGCGGCCTGGCCGACGCGCTGCGCGCCCTGCTCGTGGCCGCCCTGGACGGCCCCGATGCCCTGGAGGTCCGCCCCGATCTGCGCCAGGCCTACGCCGAGGCCGGCGCCCGCTTCCCGCGCGGCGACCTGCTCCGCATGCTGGCCCTCGTAGCCGACTTCGACGCCGACGGCCGCTTCCGCAAGAGCGCCACCCCGCGCCTCCTCCTGGAAGCGCTGCTGCTCCGCTTTGCCTACATGGACAGCACCGTGGAGCTGGAAGCGCTCCTGCGCGGCCAGGAACCGCCCCCCGACAGCGGCGGCAGCCCTCCGCCCCCACGCCCACGCGGTCCCGTTCAAGCGACGTCCCCGCGCCAGCCGCCCGCGCGCTCCGCGCCGCGCGACGCCGCGCCACGTTCGTCGGCGGCGCCGTCGGCGCCCGCAGGGGACGAGCCGCCCGCGTCGGGTGCGTCGGACGGGTCGGACGGGTCGGACGGGTCGGACGGGTCGGACGGGTCGGACGGGTCGGACG
>JBBDRO010000066.1:0-5165 GCA_040905425.1 Gemmatimonadota bacterium
AGTGCGACCAGCGCAAGGAGCGCAAGAAGCCCTACCCGGAGCGAACCGAGGGAGAACACTTCAGCGGCAAGTGTGCAGTGCTGCCTTCGGCGACCGGCCATGGGATGGCTCCGGTGCGCGAGGGAAAGGCTTCAATCCACCCAATTCATGTGCTACTGCGGGCGGCAAAAATAAGTTCCGCCTGCCCTAGCCCGCCGCCGCGATCGCAGCGAAACTCTCCGCCTCCAGGCTGGCGCCACCCACCAGCACGCCGTCCACGCCGTCCGCGGCCAGCAGCTCGGCGGCGTTGTCCGGCTTCACGGAACCGCCGTAGAGAATCGGCATGCCGCCGGCCCGTTCCGCGCCGTAGCGCGCCTCCAGCCGGCGCCGGAGGATGGCGTGGGCGGCGCTCGCATCGGCGGGGGTGGCGGTGACGCCGGTGCCGATGGCCCAGACCGGCTCGTAGGCCACGGCCAGCGTGCCGGGCTCGGCGCCAAGCGGCTCCAGGGCAGCGTCGAGCTGGCGGAGCACCACCTCCTCCAGGCGGCCGGCCTCGCGCTCCTCGAGCTGTTCGCCCACGCAGATCATGGGGACCATGTCCGCGGCGGCGGCGGCCGCCGCCTTCCGGCCCACTTCCTCGTCGGTCTCGCCGAAGACGTGGCGACGCTCGGAGTGACCGGCCAGGGCGTAGCGCGCGCCCGCGGCACGGGCCATCGCTGCGCTGGTGGCGCCGGTGAAGGCACCGTCCGGCTCCCAGTGGATGTCCTGGACGCCCAGGCCGATGTCCCCGCGGCCCGACAGCGCCTGCTTCAACGCCCACAGGGAGAGCGCCGGGGGAAAGAGCACCACCGTGCGGTCGGTGGCCGGCGCGTGCCGCGTGGCGAACTCGCGCATGAACGCCACCGCGGCCGGGGGTGCCATGTTCATCTTCCAGTTGCCGGCGATCACCGGTGTGCGCAGCGTCTCGTCCATCAGCTTGCCTCGCTCTCGTCGTCGTCCAGGGCGGCCACGCCGGGCAGGACCCGGCCCTCCAGGAACTCCAGGGAGGCGCCGCCGCCCGTGGAGACATGGCTCACGCGGTCGCTCATGCCGGCTTCGGCCAGCGCGGCGGCCGTGTCCCCGCCGCCGCCGATGGTGGTGGCGCCGGCGTCGGTGGCATCGGCCACGGCCGCGGCGATGGCGCGCGTGCCGCCGGCGAAGTCGCTGATCTCGAAGAGCCCCATGGGGCCGTTCCAGAGCACGGTCTGCGCCTCCCGCACGCGCGCGCCGAAGACCTCCACCGTGCGCGGGCCGATGTCCAGGATGTTCATGTCGGCGGGCACCTCGGCGCGCGGTACCACCCGGGTGAGCGTGCCCGCCTCGACCTTGGGGGCCACCACGCAGTCCACCGGCAGTACCAGCTTCTCCCCCGCCTCCTCCAGGAGCTCAGCGGCCAGCTCCACGCGATCCTCCTCCACCAGACTGCTGCCGGTTTCCAGGCCCAGCGCGCGGAAGAAGGTGTTGGCCATAGCGCCCCCGATAAGCAGCGCGTCTACGCGCGGCAGGAGGTTACGGATGACGTCGATCTTTCCCGAGATCTTGGCGCCCCCGATGAGAGCCACGAACGGCTTCTCGGGCGTCTCCAGCGCGCGTCCCAGGAAGCGCAGCTCCTTCTCCATCAGGAAACCGGCCACGGCGGGGCGGCCCTCCGCGCGCATGGCCTCGGCCACCGCGGCGGTGGAAGCGTGCGCGCGGTGCGCGGCGCCGAAGGCGTCGTTCACGTAGACATCGGCGAGGGCGCACAGCGCCTCCCCCATCTTGGGGTCGTTGGTCTCCTCGCCGGGGAGGAAGCGGACATTCTCCAACAGGAGCACCTCCCCGGCCGGCAGGGCGTCCACGGCGGCATGCGCCTCCGGGCCCACCACGTCCGAGACGAAACGCACCTCCGTACCCAGAAGTTCGCCCAGCCGGACCGCGACCGGCGCCAGCGAGAATTCATCGCGCCATGCGCCCTTCGGTCGGCCGAGGTGGGACGCCAGCACCACGCGGGCCCCCACCTCCACCAGGTGGCGGATGGTAGCCAGCGCGGCGCGGATGCGCATATCGTCGGTGACCACGCCGTCCTCGATGGGCACGTTGAAGTCCACGCGCACCAAGGCTCGCCGGCCGCTGAGGTGCGCTTTGGTCAGATCACGAAGGGATCGCTTGGCGGTGTTCTGCATGGTCTCAGCGGGGGGAGAACACGAGCGGCCGCGACGTCATGGACGTCGCGGCCGCGGTGTGAAATGGTACGGGCGCGCCAGACCGGCGCTCAGCGCGGCGTGGGCTGCTCGGCCACCTGGACGGAGAAGCGCACCGAGTCGATGCCGCGGGCCGCGATCTCGAGGGGCGTAGCGCAATAGCTGCACGCGATGACCCGGACGGCCTCGGGGCCGTCCAGCTCGGCCACATCGCGGTGGCCGCATACTGGGCATCGATACGTGCCCTGGATTTCCTGGCTCGGTTCGGCCATTGGGAACCCTCCAGCACCGGGGAATGGACCGCTGGAAACGCGCGCCAGATGCATACCGACCGGGTGCACGCCGCGTCGAGCGCACCTTGCACCCAGCCATCTCCGCACCTGAACGCTAATGAAATGGCGCCCCTCCAGTCAATGCTCAGCTCCAGCTCCGGGCCATGTAGACGGCCAGATCCACGCAGCGCGCGGAATACCCCATCTCGTTGTCATACCACGCGATGACCTTCACCATCCGATCGCCCACGACGATGGTGGAGAGCAGGTCGATGGTGGAGCTGGCCAGGTTGCCGATGTAGTCCACGCTCACCAGCGGCTCGTCGCTCACCGCCAGGATCCCCTTCAGCTCCCCGTCGGCCGCCGCGCGGAAAGCGTCATTGAGCGCCTCCGCCGTGACGTCCTGCTCCACCTCCACCACCAGGTCCACCAGGGAGACGTCGGGCGTGGGCACGCGCATGGCCATGCCGTCGATGAGTCCCTTCACCTCGGGAATGACCAGCGCCGTGGCCTTGGCCGCGCCCGTGGTGGTGGGAATGATGGACATGGCCGCCGCTCGGGCGCGCCGCATGTCCTTGTGCGGCAGATCCAGGATCTGCTGGTCGTTGGTGTAGGAGTGGACCGTGGTCATCAGGCCGCGCCGGAAGCCGAAGTTGTCCCGGATGACCTTGACGGGCGGCGTCAGGCAGTTGGTGGTGCAGCTGGCGTTGCTGATCACGTGATGGGCATCACCGTCATACTTCTCGTGGTTCACGCCCATGACCACGGTGATGTCCTCACCCTTGGCAGGCGCGGTGATGATCACCTTGCGCGCGCCGGCGTCCAGGTGCTTGGCGGCGTCCTCACGCTTGGTGAAGCGGCCCGTGCCCTCGAACACGATGTCCACGTCCAGGTCCTTCCAGGGCAGTGCCCCGGGATCCTTCTCACTGAGCACCTTGATCGGATCCCCGTCCACGACCAGTCCGTCACCGCTCACCTCCACGGTGCCGTCGTAGCGACCGTGCACCGAGTCGTAGCGCAGCAGGTGCGCCAGCGTGCCGCTGTCGGTGAGGTCATTCACGGCAACGAAATTCATATCGGCGCCCTGCTTCTTGGCAGCGCGGAGAATGTTGCGGCCGATACGGCCGAATCCGTTGATGGCAACGCGGGGGGTCCTGGCCATGATGGCTCCCGTCAGGTTGAAGTCAGCCGGCGCGCGTCCAGCGCGCGGGCGAACGTGAGTACGGTAACGCAGCGTGCGCCGGCGTCCACCAGCGCGCGGGCGCACTCGATGGCGGTGGCGCCTGTGGTGAGGATGTCATCCACGAGGAGGAGATGCGCTGCTGCCACCCTACCCCGCCCACCTCGGCGCACCCGGAACGCGCCGGCCACGTTAGCCCCGCGCGCCGCGGGCTGCAAGCCCGTCTGCGAGCGTGCGGAGGGGGTACGCTCCATGACGTCGAGCAACGGCTTCTCGAGGTGCTCCGCAACGCTGCGCGCCAGTTCCCCGGCCTGATTGTAGCCGCGCGCACGGCGCCGGGCGGGCGTGGTAGGCACCGCCACCACGCCGGCCAGTTCCGCGAGCACGTCACCCGGCAGCACCACCGCCGCCATACGTGCGCCCATGGGGCCCGCCAGCGCCGGCCAGCCCCGGTACTTGAGTTGATGCACGAGTCGGTCCGCGGGCGGTGCCAGCAGGCAGGCGGCGCGGGCGCAGCGCAGCCACGGCGGCCAGTCCTGGCACTCCGGGCAGGTGGGACCGTGCGCCCGCCCCGTGAATCGCCGCGGCGCCCCGCAACGCGCGCACACGGGCGCCGGCGGGGCGCGGAGTGCGGCGCGGCAGCGCCGGCATACGAGGCGCGCCGTGTCCCCTGGCGCGATGGGTTCATCACACCCCAGGCAGACGGGCGCGAAGAGGAGGTCACCGAGAGCCTGCAGGAGGGTAGGCACGTCCGAGATTGCCGGCCAGCGCCGGGCAGCACCATGGGCGCTTGGGCCGACCGTCGCCAAGCTCCAATGGGCGGCGCGCCGTGGGCGGCTGACGTACGCCTTCACCCTCAGCCCGGATCCACCGCCTCCCGAGCCCGCGCCTCCACCGCCCACGGCACCAGCCGGTCGAACTTGTAGCGGCCCTTCGAGGCGGTATAGGGCCCCGGGGCCGTGCTGCCCGTTGCGCCGCCCTGCGGCTGCTGCCGATGCGCCCGCTCGAGTGCCGCGAGCGCGTTGCTCACCCTGGTAGGCGGCGGGGTGTCGGGCACCAACTTGCCACGCCGGTCGTAGAAATTCGGCCGCCCCGGCAGCGGCATGTCCATGCTGAAGCCGCCCTCGTGGACCAGCGTGTGATGGTAATCGCACAGCAGCACAAGGTTGTCCAGCTTGGTGGGCCCGCGATCCCCCCAGTGCAGCACGTGGTGCGTGGCCACGAAGCGCAGGTTGCAGCCTGGGAAGCGGCAGCACCGGTCCCGCACCTCCAGCGCCCGCCGCATGGGCGTGCTGATCTTGCGGGTCTTCCGGCCCACATCCAGCACCGAACCGTCCGTGCCGCGCGTGACCTCCACCGTGCTGCAGTCGCAAGTGAGCCGGCGGGCTGTCTCGGCCGCCACGCGCGTGCCGTCATCCAGGTGGCAACGCTCCGCCTCCGCGCCCGATTCGAGCGCCGCCTTTTCGGTGTGCAGCATGACCAGGAAGCGCTCGGCGCGCGGGCTGATGGGGAGGG
>JBBDRO010000067.1:0-5132 GCA_040905425.1 Gemmatimonadota bacterium
CGGCCGCGGTCGAAGGCGGGGTCGCGCCGGGGCACGGCGCCGGCGGGCACGTGCAGCAGATTGCCCGCGGCATCCGCATAGACGGTGCCCACCCCGGCGATGGCCATGGCGGCGTGCGCCTGCCAGAACGCGCTCGCGCTGGTGGCGCGCTGCATGCCCAGCCGCTGCTGCAGCGCCCCGCCCTCCTCGTGGCGCGGCAGCCGGACAGCTACCCCCCGACCGTCCCCGTCCAGCCGGATCACCGGGCCATGGTGCGTGCGGGTGAAGTGGAGCACCCGCGCCTGGGGACCGGCCGGACCGGCCACCCACACCGTGTCTTCCCAGGCCTCGGCCCGCCGCCAGCCATCCGCCCATCGGTAGTGCAGCGGCTCGTCCGGATCTTCGAAGCGCACCTCGAAGGCGTCCGCCGCGTCGGCAATGCTAGCGGTGTGCACCCAGCCCAGGTGCTCGTTGTGGCCGCTGTGCGGGAGCGGGGCGCCCGGGACCGACACGCCCGCGAAGTGCCAGCCCTCCCGGCTCAACAGGTGCACCTCCCAGCGCTGCTCCCGCGCGAAGACACCGACGGCGCCGCGGGCGGCAAGCAGCGTGCGTCCGTCCGCAGTGCGCGCGGGCGCCACGGCCCACGCGCTGGCGCCGGGCAGGAGATTCCAGGCGGCCGCGTCGGGCTCCTGCGCCTCCTGAGCATTCCCCGCCTGCTCCCCCTCCTCAACCTCCGCCGTCTCATCGAGTGCCCGCAGCCCCTCCGCCTCCCCGGGCCCCTCGGGCCGCGCCTGCAATGCGCCACCGGATGCGGTGGCCAGTACGTCACCCAGGCGAACCCCGTCCACCACCATAGCAGCGTCGCCAGGGCGGCTCAGCGCGAAGACCCACCATGGCTCGAAACGCACCACGTGCCGAGGCACCTCCGGGTGCGCGCTCAGGAAGAGGTTCAGGCCGGCGGCCCAGGAGTCCCATAGCACGCGCCGCTCGTCCGGCTCGCCGTCATACTCCGCGCGTGCCAGGCGCTCCACCTGCAAGGCGCGCCGCAGCGCGTCGTTGGCCAGAGCCGCTGTGCCGTGCACCTCGGCCGCGCGGCCTAGCGCCCACAGCACCGCCTCCTCCAGCTGTGGATAGCGGTCCTCCGCCTGCGCGAAGGCCGCACCGAACATCACGGCGGCATCCGTCCTGCCGAGGACGTGCGGCGTACCCCACGAATCGCGGTGGATGACCACCTCGGAGGCCCATCGGTCCGCTGTCGTACCGAAGATGCCGGTAGCCAACTGCCGGGCCGGCGCACAGCCGGTCACGGCCGCCGCCAGCAGGGGGATCAGAACACGACGCAAGCAGCCTCCACGGATGACCGGGACGAAGCGGGGTACGGTGGACCACGTTCCATCGTGCTTTCGCGAACGCACCCGCTCCGCCCATCTTGGCGCATGACGGTGCGGCCGACAACCGTGCCGCCGCCCGGCCCTTCGTTTCCACGACCCCAACGCACCGGAGCCAGGGCATGCGAACCCCACAGGCAACGCTGCTGATCGTCGGGTTGACCGTCATCACCGCGTGCGAGCCGGAACTGGTGCCGCTTCCGGACGTCATCCCGCTCCGGCCATACGTGCCGCCCGACCCGGCCACCGCCGCCTTCCACGTCACCGACAGCGCCGGCGTAACCGTGGTCCACAACGGTGCCTTCGGCGCCTGGGGCAGTGCGCTCATCGAGCCCACGAAGGTGCGCACGATCGGCGTGCGGGAGGGTGACACGGAACTGGCCCTGAGCGATATCAGTGATATCGCGCTGCGCGCCGACGGTGACGTTCTGGTGGCGGCTGGCGCGCGCGGCGTGATCCACGAATTCGACGCGGAGGGCGCGTTCGTGCGGGTGCTGGGTGGTGAGGGGCACGCGGCGGGCATGCGTACTGCCGCCAACCGCGGCGGAGGGCCCGGCGAGTTCATCGTGGTGGAGTCCCTGTGGCTGGCGGGGGACACCCTCGTGGCCCTCGATCCGATCGAGCGGCGCACCACCGCCTTCGATGGGCAGGGGCAGCTCCTGGCCACATGGTCCGACCTGGACGGCCGGGAGTGGGTGCGCCCGGTGACGCGCGGCCCGGCGGGATGGATCGCGGAGGTGGGACGGGCCGCCATTCAGCTACCTCCTGGTTCGCCCGCGCGGCCTCCTCTCCCCCCTGCCCGCCGCCTGCACGTCTTCGACAGCACCAGCGTGAGCGCCGGCGAGCTCGTACTGGAGATCCCGATGCAGGAGCAGTATCCGGCCACCGAATTCCGCGGCTCCTACGAGCTGCCGCTCTTTGCCGTGGCCCCCGCCGTAGCGTTCGACGCTCGCGGCCGGATCTACGTGACCTCCAGCACCGGCTATCAGGTGGACGTGCACGCGCCGACCGGCGCATTGCTGCGCCGCATCACACGGGACCACGAACCGGTGCCCGTGGGACCCGGCGATGTGGACCGCCTGCTGGCGTTCGTGGAGGACGTCATGGCGCGTGACTCGGTGCTGCGCGCCTACTCGTCCTTCCTTGCCCGCAACGTCACGGGGCGGGCGGAGCGCGGTTACGACGCCACGCTGCCCCCGCTCGGCCGCATGCTCGTGGACAGCCGCGGCGCCTTCTGGGTGGAGCGCGCCGACGCGCCGGAACCAGGCCTGCGCGACATGGATCGCCTGGTCACACGCCAACCGTTGCCGTTGCCCACCCGGTGGGATCTGTTCGATGGGGAGGGCCGCTTCCTCGGCACGGTGGAGACGCCGCCCTATTTTTACGGCATGGCGGTCGACGGAGCTGAGATCACCGGCGTCGAGCGGGACGAGTACCTGGTCGAATACGTGGTGACCTACCGGGCGGCGCGGCCAGGTGGATCCTGAACACGGCAAGGCCCGGTGAAACACGCTGGCAGGCCTCTGCGTAGGGCCACGGGTAAGCGCGGCACGGGCCGCGCAATTCCATATGACGGAGGAGGAACAACATGCTGCACGGCTCCAGGATCCTGACGGGCGGCGTGCTGGCCGTGATCGGGCTGATCACGGTGAAGGTCGTCCTGGCGCTCTTCGGCGTCGTGGCCACCTTCGTGTCCTTCATGCTCTTCACCGTTCTCCCCATTGCCCTGGTCGTGGGGCTGGTGGTGTGGCTGGTGCGGTACATGAGGCGCAAGCCGGCCGAAGTCTGAGCGCCGCCGGGTCCGTGGCGGGTGAACCCGTGCCGTAACGGCACCGGCCTTGCGCGTGCCGCCGCGCACGCGAGCGAGGACTGGCGGACACACAAGGCAGGGAGAGGGACGTAATGGACATCATCGGACTCATCATCTTCGGCGGCATCGTGGGTGCGCTCGGCAAGCTGATCATGCCGGGCAAGGATCCGGGTGGCTGCATCGTGACGATCATCCTGGGCATTCTGGGTTCGGTCGTGGGCGGTTACCTGTTCCGCTGGCTGAACATCGGCGGCGAGGGACTGGCGCGCTGGCTCGGCGCCGTGCTTGGCGTGGTAATTCTGCTGTTGCTCTACCGCATGTTCGTGGCCCGGCGGCCGCCGCCCGCATAGGCGTCCGCGCGAGTTCCACGCTGAGACGCCCCGGAGCAGCCGTGCGGCTCCGGGGCGTTCCTGTTTCCGGCCGGTAGGTAGCGCACGCAGGGGATGCGCGGCTGTGCGGCTCAGAACGCGTACGGCTCGGGCGAGAACTCGCGCTCGATGTGCGCAGGGGATGCGCCGCCTCGCGGATCAGAACTCACCGATCATGCCGATCTCGGTAAGCAGTTCGTAACCCGTTTCCTTCTGCACGGTGGTCTGCGCCAGATCAATCAGGCCGCGCACATGGGCTGCGGTGGCCCCACCCAGATTCACGATGATGTTGGCGTGGCGATGAAAGAACTGCGCGTTGCCCAGGATGTGGCCCTTGAGACCGCACTGGTCGATGAGCCGGCCCGCACCCACCCCCTCGATCTTCTGGAAGATGGAACCAGCCGAAGGATAGAGCCACAGGTCGGGATGACGGTCATCGCGCCACTTCAGGTTCTCACGCATCACGTAGCGCAGCTCCTCCTCGGGAGTTGGCGTGAGCCGGAAGGTGGCGGTGAGCACCACGTCATTGCGGTCGTGCAGGATGGAGTAGTCGTAGCCGAACTGGAAGTACTCCCGATCCACCGTGCGCACCTCACCCTCCTCGGTCAGGATGTCGGCGGACTCGAGCACCTCCTCGATGAAACAGGTGCGCGCGCGCTCGGGTGGCGGCGAGAGGAAATGCAGGTTCTGCCAGAGCGCGCCGCCCACGGTGCTGGGGATGCCCACGTAGTGATGCAGCCCACCCAGGCCGCGCGAGACCGTGGCCACGATCAGGTCGGGAAAGGAGAGCACGCCGGCGCCGGCACGCACGCGCTCCTCGTCCGGAAATTCGATGGGGCCCGCCTCGCTGCGGATGACCAGCCCGTGGAAGCCGCCGTCACCCACCAGGATGTTCGCGCCGGCACCCAGCAGGAAGTGCGGCACCTCCAGCTCCCGGGCAGCCTGGATGGCGCGTACCAGATCCTCCGGCGAGTGCGCTCGGTACAGCAGGTCGGCGCGACCGCCGATGCGAAAGGTGGTCATCGGTGCCAGCGGCACGTCCCGCTCCACGCGCTCCGCCCCCAGCCGCGCGACCAGTTCCTGCCGCTCGGGACTCATGCCCATCGTGTCACCGCCCACCGCTCATGCACTGCTCGACCTCTCCATTAGTGGTGTAGAGACACGGCGCACCGCGCGCTGCCCGCCACGCCTGGTTCACGTCCCGTGCCGGCACGCAAAGGAAACGGGGCGCACCCCCATGAGCGCGCCCCGTTATTCCTCCGCGGTGGAGTGCCGCGATCAGCCCAGGTGCTTGTTCACCAGAGCCGTCATCTCGAACATCGAGACCTGGCTCCGCCCTCCGAAGACGGGCCTGAGCTTGTCGTCGGCATTGATCATCCGACGGTTCTTGGCATCCTGCAGGTTGTTCTTCTTGACGTAGTCCCAGACCTTCTTCGTGACCTCTGTCCGGGGAAGCGGACTGCTGCCCACCACGGCGGCGAGCTGCGCGTCCGGCTGCAGCGCCTTCATGAATGCCGCGTTCGGCTTGCGGGTGGACTTGCCCTTGGCCTTCTTGGTGGCCTTCTTCTTGGTGGCCTTCTTCTTGGT
>JBBDRO010000067.1:5232-44135 GCA_040905425.1 Gemmatimonadota bacterium
CTTCTTGGTGGCCTTCTTCTTGGTGGCCTTCTTCTTGGTCGCCTTCTTGGTGGCCTTCTTCTTGGTGGCCTTCTTGGTCGCCTTCTTGGTGGCCTTCTTCTTGGTGGCCTTCTTCTTGGTGGCCTTCTTTGCGGTCTTCTTGGTCGCCTTCTTCTTGGTCGCCTTCTTCTTGGTCGCCTTCTTCTTGGTCGCCTTCTTGGCGGTCTTCCTGGTGGCCTTCTTGGCGGACTTCTTGGCCGCCTTGCGGGCCGGAGCCTTCTTGGCTGTCTTCCTGGCGGACTTCTTGGCTGTCTTCTTGGCGGCCTTCTTGGTAGCCTTCTTCGTGGTCTTCTTTGCCGTGGTCTTGCGAGCGGTCTTCTTGGCCGCCTTCTTCCTGGTGGCCTTCTTGGCCGCCTTGCGGGCCGGCGCCTTCTTCGCGGCCTTCTTGGCGGCCGTCTTCTTGGCGGGCGCCTTGGCGGTCTTCCTCGCGGCCGGCTTCTTGGCCGCCTTCTTCTTCGCGGCCGGCTTCTTCGCCGCCGCCTTCTTCTTCGCGGTCGGCTTCTTCGCCGCCGCGGCCTTACGAGTTCCAGACTTCTTGGTTGCCATGAACGGCCTCCGTCTGAGGGTAGCTGGAGCGCGGTAGGCGACTGCCTCTCCGGTGTGCAATAAAATGAAGTGCGCTTCCCTCTGGCGCAACAGATTTTTTTTACAGAAGCTTGAGCGTCACCGCGAAGCTCGCCCCGGGGAGCTCCCCTGGGGGAGCGCCGCGACCCCTTCGAAGAGGAATGGCCAGCACCATGGGAGCGGTTGAATGGAGTCCCGTCGAGCGCCCGCCGAAGCTACCTCCGGAGGAGGTTCACGTGTGGCGAACGGCCACGCTTTCACGGGGTGACACGCATGATGCATTGCTTCTCTCCCAGGGGGAACGACGCCGCGCCGAACGGCTGCGCGATACGCGGGAGCGGGCGCGCTTCGTGGCGGGCCGCGCCATCGTGCGACGCATACTCGGCGCCTATGCGGGCAGGCCCGCCGACGAGCTTGCCTTTCAGTACGGGGCCTTCGGCAAGCCGTTCCTGGAGGAGGAGGAAGGCGGCGGCTTCCGCTTCAGCGTCACGCACGCCGGTGACCTGCTGATGATTGCCGTGACGCACGGGAGGGACGTGGGCGTGGACGTGGAGCGGGTGCGCGAGGTGCGCCGCCACGAGCGGATCGCGCGGCGCCATTTCGCGCCTGCCGTGTGTGCCACGCTGGCCGGTATCGAGGCGCCCCGACGCACACTCGGCTTCCTGCACGCATGGACGTGTCTGGAAGCCCACGCTAAGGCGCTCGGGGGGGGCGTGTACGCAACGCGCACGTATCTGCCATTGGCGTGGCCTCCCGCGGCGCACGCGAGCGTGGTCCGGGAGGAGGGGCAGGGAGCGGCGGATCGGGTCTGGACCATGCAGGTATTGCGACCGGCGGAAGGCTTTGTGGCCACGGTCGTGGCACAGGGGCCGGGCGCCGCGTTCCGCTTCCTCGAAGTTCCCTCGCGGCGCGGTTGAGCCCGCGCCGCGAGGGCGGCCTTCACACCGGCTCGGCTTCCTGCAGGCCCATCACGCGCTCATGCCGATGCGCGGAGCGTCCTTCCACGATCGGCTCCAGCACGGCTTCGAGGGTGGGGGTGCCCAGCACCCGTAGCTCGTAGCGGACGCGGGTATGCGGCATGGGAATCGTCACCAGACGCGCCAGGTCGATGGGCGTCCCGACCGCCACCGCTTCGACACCGTCCGCCGCAGCACGGGCCAGCGTTTCCTCGAGATCGCGCACCTGCGCGTCACCGTACCCCATGGCGGGCAGGAGCGTGCCGATCTCCGGATAACGTTCGTACGTGGCCGCGATCTCCCCCACGGCGTAGGGTCGGGGGTCCACGATCTCGCGCGCGCCCGCTTCCCGCGCGCCCAACGTGCCCGCGCCGTAGCGCATGCCACCGTGCGTGAGCGTGGGACCGTCTTCGATGACCAGGACACGCCGGCCGGTGAGCACATCCGGCTGGTCCACCGTGACGGGTGAGGCAGCTTCCACGATGGTGGCCGCCGGGTTCAGACGGGCCACGTTGGCGCGCACCTCACGCACTGCGGCGGGATAGGCCGTGTCGATCTTGTTGATGAGCACCACGTCGGCCAGGCGGACGTTGGTCTCACCCGGGTAGTAGGACACCTCGTGCCCCGGACGATGCGGATCCACCACGGTGAGGTAGAGGTCGGGCCGAATGAAGGCCGTGTCATTGTTGCCGCCATCCCACAGGATGACGTCCGCCTCCTCCTCGGCTCGGCGCAGGATGGCCTCGTAGTCCACCCCGGCGTACACCACCGAACCGCTGGCGATGTGCGGCTCGTACTCCTCGCGTTCCTCGATCGTGACGTCGTGCGCCACCAGGTCTTCCTCACCGGCAAAGCGCTGCACCGCCTGGCGCGCCAGGTCACCGTACGGCATGGGATGGCGCAGGACCGCCACCCGCAGGCCGGCCCGCCGCAGCACGGCGACGACGGCGCGGCTCGTCTGGCTCTTCCCAGCGCCCGTGCGCGAGGCGCACACGGCCACCACCGGGCGGACCGACTGGAGCATGGTACCGGTGGCCGAAAGCAGCTGGAAGTCGGCACCGAGCGCGTTGCAGCGGCAGGCCAGGTGCATGACGTGCTCGTGAGAGACATCCGAGTACGCCATGACGCAGGCGTCCACCTCCAGATCCTCGACCAGTCGATCCAGCTCGCGCTCCTCGAAGATCGGGATGCCGTCCGGATAGAGGGGCCCGGCCAGTTCGGCGGGATAGCGGCGCTCCGCGATGTGCGGAATCTGCTCGGCCGTGAAGCCCACCACCTCCACGTCCTCCGCGGTGCGGTAAACCATGTTGAAATTGTGGAAGTCGCGCCCCGCGGCGCCCAGGATGAGGATGCGCTTGCGCTGCATGGTCCGCCTCGTGATTAGCGTTGCCCGGCGTTTACCCAGTCTAAAGGTGGGTGCCAGGGGCGGCGGGGGCAGTCGGGGAAATCCACGAACCGGTGTCAGGCGCCGCCCCACGGTCGGGGGAGGTGGCCGCAAGGCACTGACCCGCAACGGCGGTTGGCAGGCGCTTCAGCTGGCCTCGGCAAGCGGCTCACCCAGGCGCACCTCGCGCCCCGGCACCACGTCATCCCCCAGGCGCACCCGCGGCTCCAGCAGCAGGATGACCGTGGAGCCCAGGTGGAAGGCCATGATCTCCTGACCACGCTCCATGAAGGGCGCTGGATCATAGGTGCGGGTCTCCGCCACCGCATCCTTGCGATTCGTGGTGAAGCCGTGCTCCCCGCTGCTCCAGCGCGGGTCGAACGCGGTGGAAATACGCCCCACGTTGTACGCCCCCACGGCCACCACAGCTACGCCGCCGAGCGGCCCGTCCACGTAGCACACGAGCCGCTCCGAGCGTGGAAAGAGCCGGTCGATGTGCAGCACCCCCGGCTCGTTGACCGGCAGCAGGGCGCCGGGCACGTGGCGCGCCTTCACCACCCGCCCTTCGGTGGGCGTGTGGATGCGGTGGTAATGACGCGGACTCAGGTAGAGCGTGACGAACGGCCCGCCCTCGAAGCGGCGGGCCTCGGCGCCGTCATCGAGCAGCTCCGCGGCCGAGTAGAGGCGGCCCTTGGCCTGCAC
Organism: Gemmatimonadota bacterium; assembly: GCA_040905425.1. Taxonomy (GTDB): domain Bacteria; phylum Gemmatimonadota; class Gemmatimonadetes; order Longimicrobiales; family RSA9; genus JBBDRO01. The sequence goes on from JBBDRO010000067.1 coordinate 8,878, forward strand.
CAGCCGGTCCTGCCGCAGCGTGCCCACCTGCCCCAGGATGCCGTCCACCGGCGATGCTGCCACGTCAGCGCGCTCGGGCCAGTGCCGCGCCCCCGGCCGCAGCTGGCGCACGAAGAACGCGTTGATGGAGGGGTAGTCCGTCACCGGCCGTTCCGCTTCCGACGTATCCGCGCCCACGATCCGGGCAAAGCCGCCGATGATGGCGCGACGCAGGCGCACCGGCACGGGAATGTCCGCCAGTTCACCGAAGGTGCGGCTGAGCGTGGCCTGGGGCAGGCGCTCGAGCAGGGCGATGAGCGCCCGCCACCGGCGGCCCGGCAGCTCCGGCGTCACCTGGGGTACGTGCTCCGTGGTGCGCGCTGGCATGCGCCCCGCGCTGGCGGCGGATGGCGCATCGGAGGGAGAGGAGGCGTCGTCGCTTATCATCAGTTTCGTGTGCCGTACCGATCAGCTGTGCGATCCCACACCACCTGCCCGCCCACGACGGTGTAGTCCACGCGTGCGTGCAGGATGTCTGCGGTGGGGATGGTGAAGAGGTCGCGGTCCAGGATGACGAGGTCGGCCAGGCGACCCGGCACGAGCGCACCCTTCACGTTCTCCAGATGTTCGCCGTAGGCGCTGCCGACCGTGTAGTAGTAGATGCTCTCCCAGACGCTCAGCTTCTGCTCGGGGAACCAGCCCTCGACCGGCGCCATCTCCTGGATATTCGTGCGGGTGACGGCGCTGAAGACGCCGCGCATGGGGTCGAGCGGCTCCACCGACCAGTCAGTGCCGAACGCCAGCACGGCGCCGCCCTGCAGGAGGGAGCGCCAGGCGTAGGCGGTCTTGGAGCGTTCGAAGCCCACGCGGTGCTCGGCAAAGCGCATGTCGGTGGTCTGATGCGTGGGCTGCATGCTGGGGATGACGCCGAGCTGACCGAAGCGCGGCAGGTCCGTGGGCTTGATGAGCTGCGCGTGCTCGATGCGATGGCGCATGCCACGCGTGCCGTTCACGAGCGCCGCCTTCTCGTAGGCGTCCAGCACCATGGTGACGCCGCGATCGCCAATGGCGTGGATGCCGATCTGCAGGCCGGCGCGATCGGCCCTGAGCACCGCCGAATCCAGCTCCTCCTGGGTCATGCGCGGCAGGCCCTCGAAGTCGGGGCGGTCGCTGAACGGCTCGTGCATGGCGGCGGTGCCATCCCCGAGCGTGCCGTCCACGAAGCCCTTGGCAATGCCCGTGCGCACCCAGTAATCACCCTGGCCGGAGCGCACGCCCTGCGCCAGGTAGCGCTCCGCTGCGCCAAGCGAGAGCCAGCCCGTGAAGCGAAGCGTCAGGGCCCCCTCATCCCGCAGTTCGCGCATGAGCGCCATGTCGCTGCCGCCGGCGCTGGACTGGATGCTGGTGAGGCCCAGCTCGGCGGCGTGACGCAGGGCGTTCACGAACTGTCCGCGGCGCTCGGCGGCGGCGTCCGTGCCGCTGCGTTCGGCGCGCTGGATGCGCAGGAGACCGGCTGCCGTTTCCAGCAGGATACCCGTGGGTTCGCCGGTGACCGGGTCCTGCTGGATTTCCCCGGCCGCGGGATCCGGCGTGTCCCGGGTGATGCCGGACACCTCCAGCGCCATGCTGTTGGCCCAGGTGGAGTGGCCGCTCGCGCGGGTGAGGGCCACGGGGTTGGCGGGTGCGACGCGGTCCAGGTCCGCCCTGGTGGGCCAGTCATCGGCGGCGGCCCAGAGCGTGTGGTCGTAGCGCGATCCGGTGATCCATTCGCCCGGCTGCGCCGCGTCCACCTTCTCCTTCACCAGGCGCAGGACCTCCTCCAGGGAATCCACACCATAGAGGTTCAGACTGGCCAGCAGACGGGCGCCCCCGCTGAAGTGGGCGTGGCTGTCATTGAAGCCCGGGATCACGAGGCGTCCGTCGGCATTGATGACACGCGTGTCAGGGCCCACGTAGGGAGCGATGTCTGCCGCCGTTCCCACGGCCACGATCCACTCACCGCGGGCGGCCAACGCATCGGCGTGCGGGTAGCGGGTGTCCATGGTCATGATCCTGGCGTTGGTCACCACCAGGGTTGCGGGCTCCTGCGCCCGCGCGGCGGCGGGCACGAGGGCCGCCGCCGCCCCCCCCCCCGCCAGGTAGGCGGCGCACGCGACCAGCAGGAGAGGCGCGTCGAGACGGCGGGGACGATGCGGCATGGCGGGCTCCAGTCGACGATGGTTGCTCGCGGGCGCGGGACGCACCTGCAACGTAGGGCCGCCTGCCTGGCGCGTCGAGACTGGCCTCAGGGCTTGCGCAGCGGGAGCAGTTGCACGCGTTCCACGTCCAGTTCGTCCTGGCGGCGCACGAGCAGCCAGTCGCGACCCACCTCGAGCAGCCGGGTGCGGGGCGGCACCGTGATGCCGCCGAGGTAACGGCCATCCGCGGCCACGACGCGCCACCGGGTGGGCTCGACCACGGGCAGGCTCCAGCCGCCCAACCAGAAATTCCCGTCGGGGTCGGTGAGCAGCCGGGCGTAGGCGGGATGGGTGAGCGGCGTGGGCATCTCTTCCAGGGCCTCGCGCATGCGGGCGCGTTGCTCCGCAGCCTCCACCGGCAGGAGGTCCAGGAGTTCACGGCGGAAGTCAGTCATGTGCTCGGCCGTGACGGCCGAATCGGCCCCCAGCACCCGCACCAGGCGCGCGAGTCCGCCGTCGGGGCCATAGCCCGCCAGCTCGAAGTCCTGGCCGGTGCCCACCCAGAGGGTGTCCTCGTACGCCGCCAGCACGGTCTCCCTACCGAAGGGCGCAATGGTCACGAAGGCCCGGCCGAGGCGGCCGCTCACGAACTGCTCCGCGCCCGGCACGATGCGCAGCGTGTCCTCCAGGGCGCCGTCCGGAGCGAACATCAGTACGGGCACGCTGTCCCGTATGACCTGACCCGTCCGGGAGGTGTCGGCGCGGGAGGACGCGCCGGGCGGTACGGCGGCCATGCGACCGCCGGCCAGGAAGGAGAGACCGCGCAGGGGCGCGCTCGTGGGCCGCGCCAGCTGCACGCTGCGCACGAGCACCGCGTTGGGGTCATAGATACGCACGCGGCCGGTGGCGAAGTCATAGGCGCCCACCGAATCGGCCGCGAGCCGATGCACGGACGCCAGGTCCCGGAACTCGTCGGGTCCGCCGCCGGCGCCACCCCGCGAGGCGAGCAGCGTACCGTCCGGGCCGTACCAGCGCACCTCGGCCGTGCCCCGGTTGGCCACCACGATGCGGCCATCGCCGAGGCGGACCGCCGAGAGGACGCCGAACAGCTGCTGGTCTGCGGCACCGTCGGCCACGCCGATCGAGAGCATCGGTTCCGTGGCAATGCTCCAGCCGGCGGTGGTCTCCCACGCGGCGCCGCGGCTCTCCGACACGGTCACGGCCGCGCTGTCGCGCACGACGAGTCCGGTATCGGCCGCGCGGCTCTCACAGGCGGCGATCAGCGGCGCGGCCGTCATCCACAGCAGCAGGGGACCGGGGACTCCGGGGATCGGGCGCTGGATTCCGCGACGAGTGTGCATCACCATGCCACCTACGCCAGGTCGTTCAGGAGGCGCAGCCAGCCACGCAGCTGCGCATACACCAGGAAGTGATCATGGGCGCGGCGCTGGGCGTTGCGGCCCCACGCGGAGCGACCGGCCGAATCCGCCAGCATGGCGTCCAGCGCGTCCGCGAGCGCCGTACGATCCGTCGGGTCCTGCAGCAGCCGGCCATCCAGGTTGTCCCGGATCTGCTGCCTCGGTCCCACGGCCATGCTGTTGGTGAGCACCGGCACCCGCTTCCACATGGCCTCGGTGATGGTGAGGCCGAAGCCCTCGCGCAGGGAATTCTGCACCACGATCGTGGAGGCGCGCTGCAGGGCGTTGACCATGAGGGCATTCTCCGCGGGCACGCGCATCGGCAGCGCCACCACCGCGATGTCGGCCTGAATCTCGGCCGGCAGCTCCCGGTAGGCCGCCGCCAGTTCCTCGATGACGACCTGGCCTTCGGGATCGTCAGCGACCGAATCCGGGTCGGGGCCGGCCAGGACCAGCCGCACGAGGGCGCGGCGGCGATCGTGCAGCTCGCCCATGGGGGGCAATTCGCCCGCGTGGCAGCGCCGCTTGAACTCGGCAAAGCCCTGCAGCAGCGGCAGGAAGCCCTTCAGTCGATCCCAGCGGGAGATCTGCGTGATGATCGGCCGATGCAGCAGCCCGATGTCCTCCGGCGCGCGCGCCGAGGCGAAGCGGCCGTTGCCGTTCAACCGCTGCGCCTGGTCCTCGAACGGCGGCCGGACCACCGGCCCGACCCGCCCCACCAGCCCGGCGTTGGAGAGAATGCCAACCACGGCATGGATGTGCAGGTGCCGGTTCTTGTGCGTGAGCGGGTCGATGGCGGGATAGATCATGGTGGAGCGGCCCGCCAGGAACGGCGCGATGTATTCCGGGGCGGAGAAGACGCCGTAATCGTACGCGGCGCCGTAGGGTTCCAGGAAGCGCCAGGCGTCGCGCGTCTCCGCGGTGTCCTGATCCAGCCCGATGTGGCAGCGCCACACTGCCCGCACCCGCCGCTCCCGCTTGAGCATGCCGGCGAGCGGCATGGGCTGCGGATCGTGGACCGCCAGGAAGTCACCGTCCGCCACGAGCGGAAGCAGGGCCTGCGCGTTCTCAGCGTTCACACGCTCGAACAGCGTCCGATCCTCGGCACTGAGGCCCGCCTGGCCGCTGCCGTGGATGAGATTGTGGATGCGCTTGGTGAGGTGGAAGAAGGCATCGTCCTCGGACTCGATGACCGCCCACTTCGTGGCGATCCCCAGATCGCGCAGGAGCGCCACCATGGTGGGCAGCATCTCCGCCACGCCGCCACCCGCGGCGGTGGAGTTCAGCATCCACACGGTGCGCCCCCGCAGCCGCCGAACCACCGCCTCCGCCTCCGAGCGAAGTTGCTGGACCGCCGGGGCCAGATGGGCGATCTCGGCATGATCGGCCAGGGCGGCCGCCGCGGTTACGTCTACCTGTCGTGCCACGATCCCCGGATGCTGGGTGAGTAAGTGCCATCACGGGCGGGATCGAATGTACACGGCACGGCGGGCTGCGGGAACCTTCGACACCGTGCCGGGGCCCGATGACCCCGTCCGTCATCCGAGCGGCGCGGGGCGGCTTACACGGCCGACTCCGTGGCGCGGAGCGCGCGCTCACATTCCTCGCACGCGCACCCCAGATCGGTGCAGGGCACACCATCCGCCTGGGCCTCGGCGCAACAGATAGAGAGCGCGGGCCGACCTCCCGCCGGGCCCCGTTCCTCCGCACGAACCGCGCGCCCTGGATTGGTCTCGGTCGGCCGCTTCATGGCTGGTTGAGACCGGGAATCATTCATAATTTTTTCATCTCCGGGCAACGCCCTTGCCAGCGTGGACTGTCCTGGCAATAATAAGGTTGCACGGGTTTACAGACAACGATCTCTGCGGAGATTTTGTTGAAATTGGTTCTCGATCGACACCACGTCGGGACGGGAACGGAACGCGGCGGCCTCCCCCGCTGAGCAGCCCAGGAGCGAACGATGCGCGAACTGCGTATCCACGGGCGCGGGGGACAGGGGGCGGTGATCGCATCCAAGGTCCTGGCCGTAGCCCTCTTCCGTGAGGGGCGAGAGGTCCAGTCGTTTCCGGCTTTCGGTGTGGAGCGCCGCGGCGCTCCGGTCACGGCTTTCCTGCGCACGTCGGACGTCCCCATCCGACTGCGCTGCGAGGTGCGCGAGCCACGCGACCTCATCGTGCTCGACCCCACCCTCATCGGCGCCGTGGATGTCACGGCGGGCCTGGCTCCCGCGGGCGGCATCCTGATCAACAGCGAGCGCCGCCCCGAGGACTATCCCGATCTCATGGCGCGCTTCCGCGTGGCCACCGTAGACGCCAGTGGCATTGCCGCACGCCACGGCATCGGCTCCCGCACGCAGCCGATCGTAAACACCGCCATTCTGGGCGCCTTCGCCGCCTTCTCGGGACTCGTCTCGCTGGAGGCGGTATGCACGGCCATACGTGAGGAGATGCCCATCCGGCCGGATGCCAACGTGGCGGCTGCCCGGGAGGCGGCCAGCGCAGTGCTGGAGATGAGCCCATTGGTGGACGACGGAGTGGAGGTGATCCGTGGCTGAAGCCATACCTGCGGTGGCGGTCAGCACCACCACCACGCGGGTCAATCTGACCGGATCCTGGAAGTACATACGGCCGGTGTGGCGCGACCGGGTCGCGCCCTGCAATGCGGCCTGTCCGGTGGGCGTGGACATCGAGGGCTACATGAACCTCCTGCGGGAGGGGCGTGACAGCGAGGCCATCGACCTCCTGCTGCGGGAGAATCCATTGCCCGCCATCACGGGTCGCGTGTGCGACCATCCCTGTGAGACGGCGTGTAATCGCTGCTCGCTGGACGAGGGAGTGGCGGTGCACGCCGTGGAGCGCGCGCTGGGCGACGCCGCACTCGCCCGCACACAGGGTGAGGCGCGTGCGCGCCGCAACGCGGACCGGATCGCCGTGATCGGTTCCGGACCCGCCGGCCTCTCGGCGGCGGTCTTCCTGACCCGTCTGGGCTATGCCGTCACGATCCTGGAGGCGGCGCCGGAGCCGGGCGGGCTGCTGCGCCTGGGCATTCCTCCCTATCGGCTACCCCGCGACGTGCTGGACCGGCAGATCGCGCAGATACGTGCCGAGGGCGTGAGCATTCTATGCAACGTGCGCATGGGCCGGGATCTGGCCTGGGATACGCTGGACTGGTTCGACGCCGTCTTCGTGGCCACCGGGGCGCATCGCTCACGTCCGCTGGACGTGCAGGGTGAGGAGCTCCCGGGCGTGCATGCGGGCCTCGAGTACCTGAGGCGTGCCAACGATGGACACGCGCCCGACCTGGGCAAGCAGGTCGTGGTGGTGGGCGGCGGCAATACCGCCATGGACTGTGCCCGCTCGGCGCGCCGCCAGGGCGCCGACGTGCTGGTGCTCTATCGCCGCACGCGGGAGGAGATGCCCGCCATCGCGGATGAGATCACCGAAGCGGCGGCGGAGGGGGTGCGCTTCCTCTTCCTGGCCGCACCAATCGAAGTGATGGAACAGCAGGGCCGCCTGTGCGGTGTGGCGGCACAACGCATGGTGCTCGGGAGTCCCGACGCCAGCGGGCGGCGGCGCCCCGTGCCCAGTGACGAGGCCCCCTTCTCGATCACGGCCGACGCGGTCATCACGGCCATTGGTGAGGAGGTGGACGGCGCGCATCTGCCCTTTGCGCTGGAGGGCGGGGCCGTACCGGTGGACGTACTCGGGCGCACCGCTGCGCCGCACTTCTTCGCGGGCGGGGACATGGCCGGGCACGAGCGCACGGTGGCCCACGCCATCGGCGCCGGCAAGCGCGCAGCCATTGGTATCGATCGCCACCTGCGCGCCCGCCGTGGCGAGTCGCCACCGCCCGATGACGTAGCCGCCCTGCGCTGGGGTGGCGCAGGCAATCTGAGCATGAGCCGCTGGCGACAGGACGATCCCGTGCCCCGTATCGATCCCGTCAATGAAGTGGTGGAGTGGGCGGACATCAACGCAGCCCACTTCGCCCCCGCGCCCCGGCTGCTCGACTGGATCGTACCGCCCGGGCGCGGGCGTTCGGGGATGCGGGAGGTGAACCGTGGCCTCAGCCGTTCGGAGGCCACCTCGGAAGCCAAGCGCTGCCTGAACTGCGGCGTCTGCAATGACTGCCAGGTGTGCATGATCTTCTGCCCCGACGCGGCCATCACGCCGGATCCGTCCGGCCACGGCTTCGTGGTGGATCTGGACTACTGCAAGGGATGCGGGCTGTGCGCGGCGGAGTGTCCCCGCGGCGCAGTGACCATGACGCGGGAGGGGCTGTGAAGAAGGTCATGGTAGGCAACCACGCCGTGTCCTGGGGCGTGAAGCTGGCCCGGGCGGAGGTGATCTCGGCCTATCCGATCACGCCCCAGACCCAGATCGTGGAAGAGCTCTCCGAGATGGTGGCCGGCGGTGACCTGCCGGCACGCTTCATCAAGGTGGAGTCGGAGCACTCGGCCATGGCGGCGTGCATCGGCGCATCGGCTACCGGGGCCAGGACCTTTACCGCCACATCCTCCCAGGGGCTGGCCCTGATGCACGAGCTGCTGCACTGGGCAGCCGGCGGGCGGCTGCCGGTGGTCATGGCCGACGTGAACCGCGCGCTGGCGCCGGGCTGGAACATCTGGACCGACCAGAACGACTCACTGGCCCAGCGGGATACCGGCTGGATCCAGCTTTACTGCGAGAACAACCAGGAGGTCCTGGACACCACCATCCTGGCTTTCCGTCTGGCGGAGGTGGTGGATCTGCCGGTGATGCTCGTGCTGGACGCGTTCTACCTGTCCCACACCTCGGAGCCGGTGGACGTGCCGGACGCAGCGCTCGTGGACGATTTCCTGCCGCCCCGTGAGGCGCGCCATCGCCTGGACACGGCCGACCCCCGCTCGTACGGTGCCCTGGTGAAGCCAGACGCCTACATGGAGATGCGGCTCCAGCAGCAGCAGGCCATGACCGCGGCCGGGGAGGCCCACGAGCGCTTCGTGCAGGACTGGAGTGCCCGCACGGGACGCGCCTGGCCGTCCCTCGAGGCCTACCGCGCCGATGACGCCGAGCTGGTTCTGGTGACGTCGGGCACCATCACGTCCACGGCGCGCGAGGTCGTGGACAGCTGGCGCGCACGCGGGGAGCGGGTGGGGCTGGTCAAGGTGAAGATGTTCCGCCCGTTCCCCACGGCCGCCCTGCGGGCCATGCTGCGCGGGAAGCGGCGCGTGGCGGTGCTGGATCGCAACATCTCCCCGGGTCACGGGGGCATCTTCGCCGAGGAGATCCGCTCGGCGCTCTACGACGTGCCGCTGGACGATCGCCCGGCCCTCTGGGGCTTCATTCTGGGACTGGGCGGTAGGGACGTGACGCCGGAGACCATCGACGAGATCGTGGTGCGCACCCGGGAGGCCGAGGGCGCACCGGAGCGGGAGGATATCTGGGTGGGGGTGAAGGTATGAGCCAGATCATGATCCGGGACCGCATCCCGGCCAACGAACTGCTCCATCCGGGACATCTGGCATGCCCCGGCTGTGGCGGCGCCATTGCCATGAAGATGGTCCTGAACACGCTCGGCCCGAAGACCATCATCGTCATGCCGGCCTGCTGCTGGACGGTCATTGCCGGGCCGTGGCCACAGAGTTCGCTGGGCGTGCCGGTCTACCACACGGCCTTCGAGACGGGAGGCGCCGTGGCGTCGGGCATCCGCGCCGCCCTGGATGTGCAGGGGGATACGGAGACGACCGTCATGGCGTGGGCGGGCGATGGCGGCACCTTCGACATCGGCTTGCAGGCCCTTTCCGGGGCCGCCGAGCGCAATGAGGACATCCTCTACGTCTGCTATGACAACGAAGCCTACATGAACACGGGGATCCAGCGCTCCTCCGCCACGCCGTGGGGCGCCTGGACCACCACCACGCCTACCATCCAGCCACAGGGCACCATCAAGAAGGACATCATGGCCATCATGGCGGCCCATCGCGTGCCCTACGCCGCCACGGCCTGCGTATCCTACCCGGCGGATCTGGTGGAGAAGGTGAAGCGGGCCCACGCCACCCGCGGCACCCGCTTCCTGCACATCCTGTCCCCCTGCCCGCCGGGCTGGAAGTATGCCGACGAGCAGACGGTGGAGCTGGGCCGCGCGGCCGTGCGCAGTCGCATCTTCCCACTCCTCGAGGTGGAGAACGGAGCGCGCTGGCGCTTTACGGTGGACCATCCCGGTGGGGACGTGGGCGCCTATGTGCGCGCGCAGGGCCGCTTTCGCCATCTCGACGAGGGCGCCATCGCGCACATACAGGAGGACGTGGACGCGCGCTGGGAGGTGCTGAAGAAGCGGGTGGTGCACGGTACCTGAGCCCGTGCACCACCCGCCGGTTCAGCGCTGCGGTGCCGGCTGCCCCGCCGTGAAGCTGCCGCGGAACACCCCGCCGCGTGTGGACTCCACCACGTAGGTGCCCCGCACGCCCGGCACCCCGTAGGTCACCACCCGGAAGACGGCCTCCTCGGTGGCGCCCGGCTGGATGTAGCCCAGCCGCGCGGTGCCGCCGGGGCCCGGCTCCACGATGCGCGCCTCGGGATCCTGACCGCCCGTGCGTACCCCCTCGAGCTCCAGCTCTACCTGGTCGGGGCGCACGATCTTCACCAGATCGGCCTGCTTGAGGGCGGTGGGTATGCGGCCCTCGTTACGCACCGCGATGCGGATCTCGTATGTGGTGCTGTCGGCGTTGGCGGCCACCCGCCGCACCTGCGGCTCACCCACCCTCAGATCGGGCAGGCTCTGCGCCATGTAGAGGTTGAAGCGCGCCTGGTTGCCCGCCCACTTGTCGAGCACCTCGGGCGGCCCGTTCTGGGAGAAGAACTTGGGGTGCCAACCGCCGATCTCCACCTCACCCAGTTCCGGGTGGTCGAACGCGGTCCACGGCTTGAAGGCGCGCCCGTTGGCTACGCTGTCCTGCCAGATGAGACGATCCAGCTCGTCCTCCTCGCCGTCCCCGTTCACGTCACCGACCCGGCCGCCGTCCCACAGCTCGTCGCCGTACCAGATGGCGCCCACGTAGAAGTAGCCGAAGTCCGGCCCGTGGCCGAAGAGCGGGCTGCCGCCCTCCCGATCAGGATTGCCACGGCTCGAGTAGTCGTGATACACATCACCCGCCCAGGGGTAGCCGGTGATGCTGATGCCCACGCTGTCGAAGTGCTCGTAGAGGGCCAGGTCCTCCGGGTACATGCGCTCCTCACTCTGCGACGTGGAGGGGGGCCGGAGATGCATGGGCACGCGCGTGTCCATGGAGTTGGCCACGGCGATGTTCGGATTCTGCAGCACGAAGAGCACGGTGGCACGCGTCTCCGGCTCCGAGAGCGGGAACGCGCCAGCGCCGCCCTGTGTCCAGCCCCGACCGGTGCGGTCCTCGCCGCGATCCGGCCGCCAGTTCTCCACATAGTTGCGGTGCAGATCCAGGCCGCCCACGCCGTCCTCGTCGGAGCGGCCGTCACCGTCATCGTCGATGCGGCCCTCGCCGCCCATGGACCAGTTGCCCTCGCCGGGCTCCACACGACGCATCAGGCGGCCCTGCGGATCGCGCTCGTCGAGGACGAAGCTGCCCTCTGGATCGCGCCAGCGCATCTGCAACACCACGCCGTCCCCGTCCAGGTCATTGGCGGGGTCCTCGTCGGTGAGCCCGTCGCCGTCATTGTCGATGGGGCGCACACTGCTCCGGTTCGTCTGCGCCGTGTGCAGGTACATGTTGGAGCCATCCGGGTTGTTCTGCGGCCGGGCGTAGACGGCGGCCCGGTCCAGCAGCGCCGTCACCTCGGGATCGCTGCCGTAGTTCTCTACCAGATGCTGGATGAGCCACAGTACGGACTCGGAGGACGTGATCTCCCCGCTGTGGCGGCCGCCCTCGTAGAAGGCCGCTGGCTTGTCCGTGGCCGGGCCCGTGGACTTGTTGGTGAGGGTGACCTGCATGATGGGCCGACCCTCGAAGCTGGTCCCCACCTGGTAGAGCTCCACGATGTTCGGGTAGCGCTCCGCCCAGCGGCGCAGCCACGCGTACATCACGTCCACGGTGTGGTAGCGATCGAAGCGGAGCGTGGCGCCCGCCTCGTACTCTACCTCGGGGTGCCGCACGCGGGGGAAGAAGCTGGGGCCGTGACGGCCGTCGGGGTTGAGGGTGTAGAAGGTGGAATCCCGCTCGGCTTCGGGGGGCGTGGTCGCACGTTCGAAGCCGGGAGGAACGGTCTGCGCCGACGCATGGTCGGTCCACATGCCGGCCGGCAACAAGGTCAGGAGGGCGCAGGCCGCCACCAGGGTGCGGCGAGCATGCATGGCCCGTGGTGCGTTGAACATATGTCACCTTTCTTGCAAGACTCCTCCTCCGTATAATGGCCACGGAGGAGGTGGAATCAATGGACGGTGAAGTGATCTACGACGTACGGCCGTTCTCCAGCGGTTGGCTCCTGCGCCGGCGTGGAGGCGCCGGACGGGTAGCCTTCCCCACCCGCGACCAGGCTATCCTGGCTGGTACCGCGATCTGCACGGACGAAGCACCGGCCCGCCTGGTGATCCGTGGCCCCGGTGCGGAGCGCGAAGAGCGGGTTTTCAGCGACCCGATGGCCGCCACCGGCTGACCGTACGTCCGGGTCGGCATGCCCGACCGCCGGCATGCGGTGCACCCACACGGCCAGGTCGGCGCGGCCTACCGCGCGCATGCGCTCAGGGGGCTTCCCGCTGCTTGCCCGCCTCGAGTTGCAGCTCGAACTCCACTGCCTCCCGGAGCTGCTTCACCTCCTGGCGCAGTTCCATGACCCCGGCCCCTTCCTGCTCCAGCAGGGTGATGCGCCGCTCCAGAAGCTGCACGGTTTCATTGGTCGTGGTCGAGTCGCGCATCCTGGCCAGTGCCTCTGCCACCGGCTTGATGGCAAAGCGGAGCGTCAGACCCGCGATGGGGATCAGGACGACCAGCAGTCCCATGATCACGGCCACGACGGCGGTAACATCGATCGGCAAGATCGCTGGCGCCTGCAACGCCACCCAACCTGTCAGATGCATCGGCGCTTCTCCCGTGGCTCGTGATGATCCGGAGCAGGGAAACTAGGCCGGCTCGAACGCCCCCGCCATCCACCCCGCGGCCACCGCGCTAGGCGACGACCGTTTCGCCCTCCACCGGCATGCCCGCCGTCTGCCACGCCTGAAAGCTGCCCCGGTAGGCAACGACGTCCTCTACGCCCGCGGCCCGCAGCAGGCTGGCGGCGATGGAGGAGCGGATGCCCGTCTGGCAGTGGACCACCAGCGGCCGCTCCGGCAGCTCGTCCATACGCCGCGGCAGCTCACCGAGCGGGATGAGGTCCGCGCCGGGGATGTGTCCGGCGCGCCACTCCTCACGACTCCGTACGTCCAGCACGTGCACGTTGCCCCGCTCGAGGCGGCCACGCAGTTCCTCCGTGTCCATGCCAGGCAACTCCGCCAGTTTCCGCTCGCCGCTGGCCCACTCGGTCAACGCCTCCGGTCCGCACCAGCCCCCGAACCGATCCAGGCCGATGAGCGCCAGATCCCGCACGACCTCCTCGAGCGCACCGCCGCCATCCGCAAGCACGAGGTGCAGGGGTCGGTCGTAGGGCAACACGGAGCCGGCGTAGGTGGGAAAGCTCCGGGTGAGCGGAATGTGGATGGTACCGGGCGCGTGGCCGGCGGCAAACTCCGCCACCGGGCGCGTATCCACCACGAGGGCGTCATCCTCCAGCAGATCCTCCAGCCGCCGATCCGCCAGCCGCGGGACGCGCGGCAGCCCCCCCAGCACCGCGGGACCGTCCCGGTTGACCCGCTTCATACGCGCGAAATAGCCCGGCGGCTCGGGCTGCCCCGCCAGGACCCGTTGTACGAAGGCGTCCTCGCTGGTCTCCTGGAAGGCCCAGTTGAAGAGCTTCTCGTAGCCCAGCGTGGTCTGCGGCACGGCTCCGAGCGCCTTGCCGCATGCCGAACCCGCACCGTGCGCGGGCCAGAGTTGCAGGAAGTCCGGCAGCTCGGCAAAGGTCCTGAGTGAGCGGAAGAGCTGCCGGGCGCCGTCTTCCATGGTGCCGTGCATGCCCGCGGCGCGCTCCAGCAGGTCGGGGCGGCCCACGTCACCCACGAAGACGAAGTCGCCCGTCAGCACACCCATGGGCCGATCGGCCGCCGCCGTGTCCGTGACCACCAGCACGATGTGCTCGGGGGTGTGGCCGGGGGTGTGGCGGACCTCAATGCGGATGTTGCCCACCATGAACGTGTCCCCGTCCCGTAGCAGCACGTCCCGGCCGGAGCGGGCAAAGCCGTAGCGCCAGTCCTCCCCGCCCTCATCGGACAGAAAGAGGGTGGCGCCGGTTCGCGCGGCCAGCTCCCGACTGCCGGAAACGAAGTCGGCATGGATGTGCGTCTCAGCGATGTGCGTGATGCGGAGCTTCTCCCGCTCCGCGCTGGCCACGTAGGCCGCCACGTCACGATTGGGATCCACCACGAGCGCCTCACCCGTGGCAGCGCAGCCCACCATCCAGCTGGCATGGGCCAGCTTGTCGTGGTAGAAGCGTTCCAGCAGCAATTGATCCTCCGGTATCGGTGCTACTATATTACCATGCAGGAAATCAGCGATGGAGGCAGAGCATGGCGCGCAGCTACAACGATGACACCCTGGACCTGGTGGCCGTCCGCTTCAAGGTCCTGGGTGAGCCCATGCGGCTCCGCATCCTGAACGCCCTGCGCGAGGGCGAGCGGACCGTATCGGAACTCGTACAGATCACCGGTGCGGGCCAGGCCAACATCTCCAAGCACCTGAACCTCCTGCACCGCAATGGCCTCGTCGAGCGCCGCAAGGAGGGCCTGAACGTCTTCTACCGCATTGCTGACGCCGGCGTCTTCCGCCTCTGTGACATCATCTGTGACAGCCTGGAGGCGGACATGACGGACCGCATGCGCGCGCTCGGCATCGGCTGAGGATCCAGGCGACGTCCCCGATCCCGCGCGCCGCCCCCGTCTCTATTCTCGCTACCGCTGTCCCCGGCGCCGCGCCAGCCGGGCTGCCCGACCCCATGCCCGCCGGGCCACGTCGGCGCCCCCGGCGCCCCCGGCGCGCAGGGCGCGCAGCAGCCGGGATACCCGGCCGCCGGCCCGGGTGGCCTCGGTGACCGCGGCGTCGCGGGCGGCGCGCGCCGCCACGGCGCTGAACCCCATGAGCTCCGCCAGTTCCTCCAGGGCACGCAGCTCGGCATCCGACACACCGCCGCGCGCGGCGGCGGAGGCGGCGGCCAGGTCGAGCAGTTCATCCCGCTCGGGCGCGCTGAGCTGCGCGAGCGCGGCCCGGGCTTCCGGCGGCACGGGCGCCACCGCCCCCACGCGCACGTCATCCATGTCCATGCACTCGACCACCAGACTGCGCAGCCACGGCATGGCCGGATGGATCCGCCGCGGCACCAGGCCGCTGACGGGCGCGCCGGCCGCGGCCGCGAAGCGCTCGATGGCGGCGCGACCGATGGCCACGGTGGCTACGTAGTTGAGCGCCCCCACGGCCGCCGCGCCGGCGCCCGGGACCAGGCGCGCCACGCTGCGGCGGGCTACCCGTCGTGCCAGCACCTTGGCCACCACCTCACCCGCGGCGCCGCTGCCGAAGGCCGCGCCCGCCGAGGCCAGAAACAGGGCACGCACCGTCACCGTAGGGTCGGTCAGTTGGACCCCATAGAGTGCGGCTATCTCCAGCACCAGGTCGCGCTGCTGGTCGGCGGCGTAGCGCCAGTCGGCCACCAGCCCCAGGGCGCCCAGCGCCGCGCCCACCCCCGGCACGAGCGCCGGGATGGTGGTCACGGCGCCCACCGCGGCGGTGCGCCGGGCGCGCCAGCGGGTGCGCTCCCAGGCCACGCGCGCCAGGTCGGGCTCCGGCCCGCAGCGCTCCAGCATGTCGGCTGCCCGCTCCGCCGCCTTCCCGGACAGGCCGGGCGGCACCTCGAGGGCGCTGTCCATGACCTCGCGCATGCGGGCGGCCAGGCGGCCGCTCTCGGCTGGATCGAGGTTTAGCACCCGGCGCGCCCGCTCGCGTACCTCCGTGGCCGTCGCCGCCGCAAATTCGGCCCACGCGGCCGGCACTGCCCGCGCGTCTACCGTCTCCGGCGGCGCGGTGCCGGACCCGAGTTCGGGTTCGAGCGGCGGGCGATCGGCTTGCATCATGGGGGCGGCCTCCGGCAAGCTGCGCTGGCGCCGGCGGCTCCGACGGCCAGTGACAACGTGGAGGGCGGATGCGAACAACGGACCAGCGCGCGCACGTGGTGATCATCGGCGGTGGCTTCGGGGGCCTCTACTGCGCCCGCGAACTGGCACGCGCTCCCGTACGCATCACCCTGGTGGACCGCCGCAATTTTCATCTCTTTCAGCCGCTTCTCTACCAAGTGGCCACCGCGTCGCTCTCGCCCGCGGACATTGCCAGCCCGATCCGGAGCATCCTCAGGCGCCAGCGCAACGTGGAGGTGTGGCTGGGTGAAGTCGAGGCTGTCGACCCGGCCGCCCGCCACGTGCACCTGGCGGACGGCCGACTCAGCTACGACTACGCGGTCGTGGCCGCCGGCGCAACGCACGCCTACTTCGGACACGACGCGTGGGCCGAGGTGGCGCCGGGGCTGAAGACCATCGACGACGCCACGGAACTGCGCCGTCGCTTTCTACTGGCGTTCGAAGCGGCGGAGCGGGAGGCGGACCCGGCTGCGCGCCGGCGGCTGCTCACCTTCGTGATCGTCGGCGCGGGGCCCACCGGGGTGGAACTGGCGGGTGCCATGGCCGAGATCGCGCGCCGTGCCATGCCCCGGGAGTTCCGGGCCATCGACACCACCTCGGCACGCATCCTCCTGCTGGAGGGCGGTGAGCGTGTGCTGCCCGCCTATCGCCCGGAGAGCTCCGCGCGGGCGCACCGCCAGCTGCAACACCTGGGCGTGGAAGTACGTACGGACGCTATGGTGAGTGGCATCGAGCCCGGCGTGGTGCGGATCGGAGAGGAGCGCATCGCCGCCGGCAACGTCTTCTGGGCGGCGGGTGTGGCCGCCTCGCCGCTGGGCGCCTCGCTGGGCGCGCCGCTCGACCGAGCCGGCCGTGTCCTGGTTGAGCCGGACTGTTCCGTGCCTGCCCACCCGGAGGTCTTCGTGGTGGGTGACCTGGCGGCCATGCGCCAGCCGGACGGGTCCATAGTGCCGGGCGTGGCGCAGGGCGCCATGCAGATGGGGGTGCACGCGGCGCGCTGCATGCGCGCCGACCTGGCGGGGCGCGCGCGGGAGCCGTTCACGTATCGGAACAAAGGCAATCTGGCCACCATCGGACGCGCGGCCGCGGTGGCGGAGTTCCGTCGGCTGAGCTTCGGCGGCATGCTGGCCTGGCTGCTCTGGGCATTCGTTCACATCCTCTACCTGATCGGCTTCCGGAATCGCCTGCTGGTCATGCTGCAGTGGGCGTGGGCCTACCTCACCTATCAGCGTGGCATCCGGCTCATCACCGGCAATCCGCGCATCGACCTCACCCGTTCACGGACACGCACATGAACCTCCTGCCCGCTTTCGTCGGGATACCACTGCTGGCGCTGGCGCTGTTGCTGGTGCCCCTGGGGCTGCCCGGTGTGTGGATCATGGTGGCGCTGCTCGGCGGCGGCGCGCTGCTGGGGGAGGTGGGCTGGGTGGTCGTGCTCACCGCCGCAGCCCTGGCCGGTCTGGCCGAATTCGCCGAGTACTGGCTGGTGGCCCGGTTGAACCTCCGCTACGGGGGTGGCCGGGGTGCGTTCTGGGGCGCCGTGGCGGGCGGCCTGGTGGGCGTCGTGGTGGGCATGCCCATCCCCGTCGTGGGTCCGGTAGTCGCCGGGTTTCTGGGCACCTTCGTGGGTGCAGCGCTCGTAACGCTGCTGGGCACGCGCGACGCATGGAGCGCCGGGCGTGTGGGCTGGGGGGTGCTGCTCGGCCGCGTGCTGGCGGCGGTGGTGAAGGTGGGGACCGGCGTGGTCATCCTGGTGATGGGAGCCACCGCGCTCCTGGTGCGGTGAACCGCTTCATGTTCCCGCCGGCGCTGGAGACGTTCGTGGAGCTCTTCAACGCCCGCCGGTACTGGGAGAGCCACGAGGAGCTCGAGAGGCCGTGGCGGGAGGGCGGCAGTGGTTTCTACAAGGGTCTCATCCTCTACGCCAGCGCGTTCGTGCACCTGCAGAACGGCAACGCGCACGGCGTCCAAGCCCAGCTCACGAAGGCCGCCCGGGAGCTGGGACCGTACACGCCGACCTACCTGGGCATCGACGTGGCGGCGGTGCTGGCGCACGCCTCGGCGGCGCGTCGGGTCGTGGAGCACGAAGAGGCGGGCTGGCCCGAGCGGATCGACGTGCCGCCGCTGCGGCTCCGACGGACACGGGTGCGGGGCACGGAGGCCGAACTCCGGGCCGGTTGATGCCGGCCCGGAGTGCTCCGGAGTGCTATGGACTTGCCCGCGTGGCGGGCGCATCGTGAAAACGGGGGGGGACCCCGCCGGGAAACGGGGGACCCCGCCGCGTGGTTCAGCCGCCCGTCGTGGCGCCCTGCTGCTCCGCGCCCGGATCGCCCACCTGCACCACCTCGATTTCGAAGATGAGGTCGGAGCGCGGGCCGATGACCTCGCTCCGGCGCCGCTCACCGTAGGCCAGTGGGTAGGGGATCACCAACCGGCGGGTACCGCCCTCGCGCATCCCCGGGATGCCTACCTGCCATCCCTCAATGAGATTGGCCAGGGGGAAGACGGCCGTGGCGTCACCCTCGGTGGCGTCGAACACCTCCCCACTCAGCACCCAGCCCGTATAGCGCACGGCCACGCGGTCCTCCAGCTCCACCACCTCGCCGCTGCCCTCCACCAGATCCTGGACGTAGACGCCCGACGGGAGACGGGTCATGGCCGAGAGGTCCACGTCCAGCTCGGGCGCGATCTCCTCCTGCTCGATGGTCAGCGCCGCCTCATCCGGCGCGGCGGCATCACTCACGGCGGGCGGGATGTCCGGCGCATCGGCCGGCGGCTCGGGGGCATCTCCGCCACACGCGGCCAGTATGAGCAGGCATGCGCCCGCGCTGGTCCAGCCTGCGGTACGCTTCTTCATGACGTCTCCTGGTTTCCGGATGATTCGGTGACGGACCGGATGGCGCCCAGCAGCAGCGCATGCGCCACGTCCAGCTCCGCCGGCGGCGCCCCAAGGTACGTGACGCCGGCCTCCCCGACGAGGGCGTGGAAGGCGGTTGCGGCCTCCTGGAGACGACTGGCCAGTTCCACAGCGCTGCCGGTTTCGGCCGTGCGCCCGAGGCCACGCAAAGCCAGCGCCAGCGCTCGCGCGGGCGCGGCTCGGGGGGCACCCGGCGCGTCCGGTGCCAACGCCGCCGTGGTCCGCGCCACCAGCGCATCACACGCGCTGGCGCAACGCAGCAGGTCGGCGAAGAGGCGCTGCGCATCCGGGGCCAGCGGTACGCGCGCCGCGGCCGCACCGCCCCGCTCCAGGGCCTGGCTGGCCAGCGCGGCCTGCAGGCCGAGCACACCCGCGCGGACCGCCGTGGCCGCAGCCGGGCTGGCAAAGGAGAACGCGGCCTCCACACTCGCCGGGCTGAAGATACCAGGTGCCACGTCGCCGGAAGTCACCACCGTACCGCTCACATCGGAGATGTTGCGGGGACCCCGTGGCTCCTGCGCGGTCAGCGGCATGACACCGGACAGGAAAAGGAGCGCGAGGCATGAGCGGAGCAGGTGCATGTGGACTCCCGTCCTGGTAGAAGACATCAGCGCCACCGCAGGGCCACACCGCCGCCCGCGATGAAGCGGGCGCCGTCGCCGGCGCTGCCCGTAAGATCGGCCAGACCGGCCCCCAGTGCCAGCGGTGCCCACTCCGGCAGATAGATCAACCCCGCGTTCAGATCCTGCCCGGTCCAGTCCAGCGTGGCCGCCAACGCAGACGTCAGCCGGGTGGAGAGCGCGGCGAACAGCCCCAACCCGGCCTCATCGGCCCGGACCCTGGCTTCCCGCTGGAAACGATCGTTGCCCGCCCCTACCGTCACCCCCACCCCGCCGAAGGCCGCGGCGGGGTCCCGCCGGAGCGGTAGCAGGTGGCTGGCCACCACGAACACGCTGGTCTCCGCGTCGGGCTCGCCCCACGGCACGGCGTTCTCCGCCCCGAGGGCCACGCCCGTCCGCTCGCCTACGCGCCTGTGCACTTTGAAGCTCAGGCCCCCGTTGGTCAGGAAGCCCTGATTCAGCGTCGAGAAGGACGTGGCCGTGACCTCCAGCGCAACCGCACCGGCAGGATCACCCACGCCGAAGCCCGCGGTGAGCGCGCCGTCCCCCCGCCGCGTACGCCGCGCGCGGTGCTGATATCCGGCGCCCGCGAACACGTCCCCCCAACGCGCGCCGAACGCCGTGGGCGAACCGAACGAAGCGGCGGGGATGCGGACGGCCGCCGCGCCCACTATGCGCTCCACCGGTACGGGAGGCAGTGCGTAGCTGGCGCGCAGGGAGTCCAGCCGGGTGCCCTGGGCGGCTGCGGGGAGCGCCGGGAGGACCGCCAGAACGAGCACCGCCAGGACGAGCAGGGCCCATACACGGGCCGCCCGGACGTGGGCTGCGGCGTGTGCGCCACCGCGCGTCTTCATTCCCCCTCCCGCCAGCGAGCAGCCGTCACCACCGGTCGGCGCGTGTCAGCCGTCGGGCGCGCGTCAGCCTCGATCGGCGGTGGACGCAGGGCCGGCTGCTCGTCGGGCCGCGGATCCAGGCGTGCCGGATCGAGTGCTCCCACCACCGACCCGGCGAGCGCCACGAGGTAGAGCGCGCCGCCCGACGCACGGATGGCGGCGGCCACCTGCTGGTCCCGCTCCAGGAGGCCCAGCCGGCCCAGCATCCAGTTCCAGTCGTGCAGTACGTATTCCCCGCCCACGAGCGGCAGGAGCTGAGCGCGGGCATCCGCCGCGTAGCGGCTCACGTTGAAGAGGGATTGCGCCAGCCAGAAGACCACCACGAACGCGGACCAGCGCTGGCCCGTCTGCCAGAAATAGACCACGAAAGCAGCGGGCACAATGAGCTGGAGGAGGGTGCCGCCCGCCATACCCATGAAGGTGCCCAGCGGTGCGAAGAGCGGATGGCCGGCCTCGTGAATGGCCAGATCCAGATGGTCCAGCAGGCCGAATCGGTGGGGATTCCAGAGATAGGAGGCCAGGTAGCCGGCCACGAGCAGTGCCAGCGCCAGGCGGCCGGTGTGGAGCGTGCGCGGCATGGCTACGACCTCCCCGGCCAGGGACCGGCCCCGCCGCCGGGGCCGCTAAAGGCTGACTCTCACCCAGCCGCCGTGGCGACCACCCTCACGATACGGATCTTCCTCCCGCTTGGCCACGACCCCGATCCACCGCTCCTGGCGGGCGTGATCCATGAGCACCTTGCCAGCCCGCTTGCGTGCCTCGGCAATCTCCACGTGCTCCACGCGCCGCCGCTTGAAGAGATCCTCCAGCGCTTCACGCCGCTCGTTCCAGGGCGTGTCCACCAACGACTTCCCGTCCAGATGCAGCAGATCGAAGGCAAAGAAGGCGGACCGTTGGTCGTGCAAGGCAATCTCACCGTCCAGCACGAAGGAGCGGCCGACCCGCTCCGCCAGATAGCGCAAAGCCTCGGCAATGTGGGCATAGCGACCGGTCCGATCCACGCTGCTGCCGCCCTTCAACTCACATTCCTCGGGCGTGCAGTAGGCCAGCACGCGCCGCCCCCCATAGGACGGCTGGTAGATCCAACCCTCGCCCTCGGGGAGGTGCCGCTGCTTGCGTGCGTGCATCGGTTCTATACTGATCTCGTCCATGCGCTCCACCGCTCGACCTCCTGACTTATTGCCTGATCACGCGCCCGCCTGTGCAAGAAACGCGCTCGGCGCGGTACGCACCGCGGCCCGGACGGAATCGCCTCCCGGCCGGGCCGCTTGCCTGTTCCATGCGACGAGGCCGTTCGCGCCCCGTCCTACCGCTCACTCCCGCTGCGCGTCTTCGTTCACTCTTCCCTCCGCCAGGCGGGTGAGCCGCTCGTTCGTCTCCACCTCCTCGGCCAGCGTCTGCTGCAGCAGCGTGGCCTGGTCGTCGAAGTCGAGCGCCCGGGCGCGCCTAGCGGGAGGGGACCTCCAGCACCTGTCCGGCCAGGATGCGGTTGCCGTTCAGGCCGTTCAGCATCCGCAACTCGTCCACGGTCGTACCGTACGCCCGTGCGATGGACCACAGGGAGTCGCCCCGATCCACCTCGTAGGTGCGTGTGCCTCCTACCGATGGCCCCGAGGCCACCTGCCGGACGGCCGGCGCATCCTCCATGGCGGCCACCACGGTACGCTGCGCGGCCTGGCCTTCCAGGCGCGCCACGTACGAGCCGTACTGACGCGGGTAGAGGGCCACGTGATAGTGCGGCGGGTAGTTCTCCTTCGTGATGTCCAGCACGCCCGCGCCCTCGAGCTGCAGGAGCACTCGCTCCAACCACGCCCGGCAACGGGCATCGGAGGCGCGCCGCAGGTCCACGGCCATGCCGGCCGGGTGCACGGACAGGTCGGAGGCGTTGGCCGGCTGCCTGCCCCGCGGCCGGGTGAGGCTGGTGACCACCAGCTTCTGGCCACACGCGGCGTGGTACTGCCCCGCCAGGCGTTCCACGAACGTCCTGACCTCCGGGCGCGCGTACGGATAGGACACGTTGGCCAGTTCGTAGTGGGCATTCCCGCCCACGCGCACCAGCAGACCCAGCTCCACGAACCGGCGCACCTCGGCCGCACTGCGCAGGAAGGTGTAATCGTGCTCGATCGCGATGGCGTGCTGATAGCGCATCGTGGACGGGGAGCCCCGCAGTGACTGCGCCCCGGCGGTGGATACGGTGGCCAGCAGCAGGATGCCCACGACGGCTGGGATGGCTCGCAACATTGGCGTACTTCGGTTCGATGTGCACGATGACGGGACCCCACGCACCTGCCGGTGCGCGACGGTCCAACGGACACGTCTGACGGTGCGGCGGGGAAACCACACCGGAACCGACCGGCCCGGGGAGGACACGGCCGATACGACATCGGAGGAGGGATCGCCGCACGATGAAGGGCGCGTACCTCAACCGACAGGTGAACTATATAAGGATAAATCGCCGCTTTGTCCAGAGTTGCGTATTCGAACGGCTTGCCCTACCCCGCCTCGAGGGGAGCGCCGTACCGAGTCCGGCTGGGTCGGCGAACGTCTACGGCTGGCCACCAGGCACGGCCGTCGGGCACCGCTGCCGCCCCACGAACGACGTAGGCGCGCCTTTCCGCTGCCGCCAACGGTTGTGCGGCAATAGGCGTCCAGATACTGTATACAGTCTCCAGAGGTGAAACTCTGGGGGCATGGCTGTGTACGAGAGCGGGCAACACACCCGGCCGCCGGCATGGCTCCGGGATTCATGTATCGAGCAACACATCCTTCGGAGGTCTCATGAAGCGGATCGCTGGGCTGACCACGGCCCTTACTCTTGGCCTGGCTCTCGCCCCCCTGGCGGCCCATGCGCAGGCCCCGCGGGATAATTCCTATACCCGCGCCGCCGAGCAGCAGGTGGTGCTAGCCGTGACCAAGTCCACTCCGGAAGCGCGCTTGGAGGCCTACCAGATGGGCCTGGACGCCGCGCTGGAGGGGCTGCGGGAGAATCCCTCGCACGCCAAGCTCTGGCTGCTGGCCGGCCAGGCGCACGTGGGCCTGGGAAATTTTGCTGAGGGCCTGGAGGCGTACAAGGAGGCCGTGAGACTCTATCCGGAGTACGAGGAGGAGGTGGCCGAACACCGTGAGGCTGGCTGGATCGCAGCCTTCAACGCAGCCGCGGCGCACCTGGAGGCCCAGGAGTTGGAGGACGCCCGGGCGGACCTCATGGCCGCACATGGTTTCTACCAGGGCCGCCCCGAGGCCATGGCCTACCTGGGTGCCGTGAACGCGCAGCTCGGCAACATCGGCGAGGCGGAGGAATACTACCGCCAGACGCTTGCGTTCCTGGACAGCCCCGCCGCCGCGGAGGCGGACGAGGAGACCCGTGCCGAATGGCAGCAGTACCGGCAGATGGCCGAGGGCACGCTGGGCCAGCTCGAGGCCGCCGGCGCGGTGGAGGCCTATCAGGCGGGCGATTACGACACGGCCATCAAGGGTTTTCGTGACCTGCTGGCCGCCAACCCTTACGACCGGGACGTGAAGTTCATGATCTTCACGGGGCTCTACGAGAAGGCCCGTGCGCTGGCCGCCGAGAACACCGAGGCCGCACCCGAGGAACAGGCGCGCATCCTGGATCCGGTCTTCGAGGAGATCGTGGAGGTGGGTGAGGAACTGGCGGAGGTGGACCCCGCCAACAGCTCCATCATGCAGATCCTGGCGCAGGTGCGCACGGCGCGCGCCCGCTACCAGCTCACCGAGGAGGCGCAGCAGGCACTCAACCACGCGGCGATCGCCATCCTCACGGAGCGCGAGGCCATGCCGTTCTTCGTGGATGAGGTGGCCGTGGAGCAGACGGAGGCCGGTTCCGCTACGGTGCAGGGTGGCATCATCGGCAACACCGCGCTCGTCGGTTCGCCCGTCAAGATCCGGATGATCCTGATCGGTCAGGGTGGGACGCAGGTGGGCACCAAGGAGGTCGAGGTGGCCGCCCCCGCTCCCGAGGAGGGGATCGGCTTCCAGGAGGCGATCCAGGTGAGCGGCCCCGTGCTCGGCTGGAAGTACGTCATCATCGAGTAGTCTGCACACGAGGTCGTGAAACAGGGGCGCTCCGGTTCACCCGGAGCGCCCCTGTCTTTTTGTTGCCTGCCTGGCTCAGAGAGCCACGCGGAGACCCAGCAACACGAAGCCGTCATGGGGTCCGAAGCCGTCGCGTAAGGTGATGAAATCGTTGGCCTCCAGAACCACCCCCAGCGGACCCACCATGAGATCGGCACCCACGCCGAGGTGTGCGGTGGGATCCGTCAATTCGTCATCGAAGGTGGCGCCCGGATCCACGCCGCCCCCCGCCTCGTCGAATGAGTACGACGCGCGCTTCAGGCCACCGCCGGCCATGACGTAGGGCCGCAGCCCCAGCAAGCGGGGTAGGGGGCGGAAGACCATGCTGGCCGTAGCCACGAGCACGGATCCGTCGCCGATCGGGCCGGAGGCCTGGTCCACGCCGCGATCGTTCACGGTGGCGCCGGTGGCATAGGCCAGCATGCCCCGCACCGATCCCAGCTCCAACGCCAGCCCCAGCCCGAAGGTGGCCTCCTTCTCCACCCGTGCGTCCTGCGCGCCCTCCCGGAGTTCGTAGAAGTTGCTCGCGGGAATGTAGGCACCCGCCAGGGGCGTGATGGAGATGCGCTGGGCCTGCGCCTGGATCGGGACCAGGACGGCCGCCGCGGCGGCCGTCCTTAACACCATCGTGCATATCTTCATGCATCCTCTCCTCTGAAGGTCCGGGGTGTACGCGCCGTCCGCCCCACACGGCTCTATCCCTTCTGGCGGGGGGAGGTTCCCGAGGTTCCCTTCCATAATCGCGCCAGCCCGTACGCGGGACTATATTTCTTTCTGGTTGTCCCCGGACGCCATGGACTCGCCCGCATCGGCGGACATCCGGATTCACACACCGACAGCGGTCATTCCCCATGATGGATAATCGATGCAAGCCGCAGCCATACTGAGCCGCAGTGGCCTGCTCGCGGCAGTGTTCTGCACGGTGCTGCCCGCGGCGGCGCAGGACAGCGTGCGCGTGGCGCCGGGGCGCGCGTGCCCCGCCTGCCGCGTGACCCTCACGCCCACGCTGGTGCTCGGCGCCGATGCCGGAGTATACGGGCCCACCGTGGAGTCCCGCGTAGCCCGGGACTCGCGGGGGCGCTTCTACGTGGCGCCCACCTACACGCCTGGCACGATCGCCGTTTTCGCCTCCGCGGGACGCTTCCAGCGCGCCTTCGGCACCGAGGGCGGGGGGCCGGAGGAATTCCGCGGCATCCAGAACGTGGTGGTCGGACCCGGGGACACCCTGTGGGTGGTGGGTGGCGGCGGACGCATCACGGTGGTGGATCCCGAGCACCGTATCATCCGTTCCGTTACCGCCGACGGGGGCGCACGCGGCATCCTGCCCAGCGGCGACGGATCGGTGATTGCCATGAGCATGAGCGGCGCCGGGGGTGTCATCCTGGACGCCGCCGGGGAAGAGGTGGGCCGCCTGGCCCTGTCCGATCCGGGCCAGTCGGCCATGAGCGGTCAGGCGGCGGTCGTGCGGTTGGGAGACGGGCGCCTGGTGGCTCTGCACGGCACGCGTTACCGGCTGGACGTCCTGGACGCCACCGGCGTTCGCCAGCGCACCGTGGACCGCAGCGGCCTACTGGTTCCCCGCGCTCGAGAGTGAGGAAGAGGCCCTGGAGCGCGTGCAGACGGCGGGCACCACCGCCATGACCTTCGACGCGGCCGCGGCACCGGGCGGGGAGGTCTGGGTGCTGGCCCAGCGCATCAACATGACGCGGGTGCAGGAGATCTTCCGCGCCGTGGAGAGCGGCGGCGTCACAGCGCCCGTCCTGGACATGAACGAGTTGCTGGATCCCGTCCTGGAACTCGTGGACGTGGACGCCGGTACGGTGGTGGCCACGGGCGGCAGCACGGAACGCCTGTTGACCGGATTCCTGGATGGACAGCACGTGGTGGGCGTTCGCGAACTGGCGGATGGCACCGTGATTCTGGACCTGTGGAAACTCGACGTAAGGGGGCGCTGAAAGATGATCGACCTGAAATTACTCTCGATCGGCCTGCTTACGGCTCTGGCCGTCGGCGGCGTGGCGCGTGCGGGCATGGCTCCGCCCGCTGCCCCACCGGCCACGGCGGGCACGACGGCCACGCCGCAGACGGCTACCGTCGCGGCCCTGGCGGCCACGGCAGCCACGCCGCAGACGGCTACCACCGCGGCCCTGGCAACCACCGCGGCCACGCCGCCCACGGCCGCCACCGCGGCCCAGGCGCCCGCAGTCGCCCGCCAGTTCCCCGCGCTCTCCCCCACCGCCGACGGAGCCGTGCTGGCCTCCTGGCTGGAGAGTACAGACGGCGGGGCCACGCTCCGTTACGCGCGCTGGCGGGACAATCAGTGGAGCACACCCGCCACGGTGGCCACCGGCGACGACTGGTTGGTGAACTGGGCCGACTTCCCGGCCGTGGTCGAGCTGCCGAACGGGCGGCTGGCGGCGCAGTGGCTGGTGCGCGAAGCCGGCCGGGGCGCCTACAGCGTGCGCCTGGCATGGTCGGAGGACGGCGGCGCCACCTGGAGCCCGCCGCTCACACCGCACGACGACGGCACGGCCACGGAGCACGGCTTCGTGAGCCTTTTCCCCCACGCGGACGCCACCGGTGCCGTGTGGCTGGACGGCCGGGCCTACGCCGACTCGCGCGACGGCCCCATGACGCTCCGCTGGGCCGCCTTTGACGCCCAGGGTGTGCCGGCGGCGGCGGGGGTCGTGGACGACCGCATCTGCGACTGCTGTCAGACCGACGCGGCGGCCACCGCCTCGGGAACGGTGGTGGTCTACCGGGACCGGAGCCCGGAGGAGATCCGGGACATCAAGCTCGTGCGCCTGGAGGCCAGCCGCTGGAGCGAGCCGGTGGTGGTGCACGAGGACGGCTGGCACATCAATGCTTGCCCGGTGAACGGACCGGCGGTGGCCGCGGCAGGTGATCGGGTCGCCGTCGCCTGGTTCACGGCCCCGGAGGGGAATGCCCGCAGCTATGTGGCCTTCTCCGAGGATGGTGGCCGGAGCTTCGGGCCTCCCGTGCGCATCGATGACGGCGAGCCCGTGGGGCGGGTGGACCTGCTGCTCCTGGCGGACGGACACGCCCTGGTGAGCTGGATGGAGCGCGCGGGGGAGGGTGCGGAGGTCCGGCTCCGGCGGGTGGCCCCGGATGGGCGGACCGGCAGCGCGCGAAGCGCCGGTACGATCGATCCTGGCAGGGCAAGCGGCTTCCCGCGCATGGCACGGGCCGGAGACACGGTGCTGCTGGGATGGACGGCGCCGGGAGAACCCGCGGCGCTCCGCTTTGCCTCGGTGACGCTGCCCGGCCAGTAGTCACCTAACACTTCGCGCGGGCACGGCGTCGATATCTGCAACGCGCCACGCCGGCCCCACGATGGGGACCGAACGACGCGGCACCACACTTCGCGGAGTCAGATCATGATGCGTCACCTCGTACTGGCCCTGGCCCTCCTGGTGGTGCCGAGCGCCGCCATGGCACAGGGCGGCGGCCGCGCCGGCATGGCCCGCCAGCAGGCCGTGGCCCAGCAGAACGCCTTCCAGCTCCTCCTGGCCCAGAAAGCGGATTTCGGCCTCACGGAGCAGCAGGTGGCGCGCGTAGACACCATTGCCAAAGCATTGGAAGTGAAGCACGCGCCGTTCACGAAGGAGCTGCAGGCGCTCATGCAGGGCGGGGGCATGCGCAGCATGACGCCGGAGCAGCGCCAGGGTCTCATGACGCGGCGCCAGGCCATGCAGGCCGACGTGCAGAAGGAGATGGAGAAGTTGAAGGAGATCCTCACCGAGGAGCAGCAGAAGATGCTCACCGAGCGGCTGGCCGCGATGCGGCGCAGGCCGCCGCCGACCGGCTGAAGCCGTCCGCGAACGGCGGAGCGGCGCCTCCCGGTGGGGGCGCCGCTCTTCTCGTTTCAAGCGACGTCCCCCATCAACGCACCGGGCACCCGGGCCCGCGGCGGGACACCCAGGCCCACGGCGCACCTCACACTCCGGCCGGACACCCCTCACGCCGCATGGTATCCGCGATCTCGATGATCTGCCAGCCGGAGGCCGTGCGCACCAGGTGGATGGCATCCACGCCGCAGTGGCTGAAGGCCTCTCCCAGGTGGAAGGTGTAGCCGGTCCACACCATGGCCAGGTTGCCGTCCACGCGCACCTGCGGATCGATCATCGTCTCGTTCCACGGTGCGCCGCCGGCGGCCCCGCGCAGCGCGGCCACGAACCCGGCAGGTGCGTTCACGTCCACGAATGGCGCGCCGTCGCGCTCCCCGACTCTGATCATGCGTGCCTCAGGATGGAAGAGCGCGGCCGCGGCATCCGCGTCGTGGGCGGCCATGGCGTCCCACAGGCGCTGCACCGTGGCCAGCACCTCCGCTGCCGGATCGGTGCCGACAGCGGCGGCCGGAACCGCGGCGGACTGTGAGGCGGCGGGCGTGACCACGAGGGCTAAGAGCAGGGTCATGAACAACGTGCGGCGCATCAGGACTCCAGGGTTCGGGATGAATGACGCCCACGCGCCAGGGGCGCGTCCTTGCGTCGCGGCCCCTGGCTCGGGGCGGGCGTCCTCGACATCGGCGGACTTCACCCGGCAATGCCATGACGCGGGCACGCAAGGAAGTTAGCTTCGCGGCATGCTCATCGTCGACCGTGTCGTGCTCCGGGAGATCCGTCTCCCCCTGGTGGAGCCGTTCCGCATCTCCTCCGGCGTGGTCTCCGAACGTCGCATCCTGCTGGCCGAGCTGACCTCGACCGACGGTGCCACGGCGTGGGCGGAGTGCGTGGCGGGTGAGGCGCCCAATTATTCCGCGGAGACGGTGGACACCGCGTGGCTGGCCATCGAACGGTGGGCAGCGCCCCGCTTGCTCGGCGTGCCCCTGGCCACGCCGGACGCGGCGCACGCAGCATTGCAGCAGGGCTTTGTGGGCCACCCCATGGCCAAGGCCACGCTGGAGATGGGGGCGTGGGCTCTGGCGGCCGAGCGGGAGGGCGTGGCGCTCGCGCGCCTCCTCGGCGGCGTTCGTGAGCGTGTCGAGGTGGGCATATCCCTCGGCATCCAGGCCACCCCCGCGGACCTCGTGAAGCGCGCGCAGGCGGCATTCAGCCGTGGCTACCGGCGCGTCAAGCTCAAGATTCGACCGGACGCGGACCTGCCTTTCGTGGCCGCTGTCCGGGACGCGGTGGGAAGCAGCGCCGTGCTCAGCGTGGACGCGAACGGGGCGTATACGCCCGCGGACGCTGAACGCCTGGCGCGGCTCGACGCGTTCGACCTGCTCATGCTCGAGCAGCCGTTCCCGGCGGGGGACCTCGTGCGGCACGCGGCGCTCCAGCAACGACTCCGCACGGACCTGTGCCTGGACGAGTCGGTGGACGGCGCGGAGCGCGCGGCGGACGCGCTGGCGCTGGGGGCCGCGCGCATCATCAATATCAAACCCGGGCGGGTGGGCGGCCTGGCGGCCTCGCGGGCCATCCACGAGTTGTGCCAGGCGCAGAGCGTTCCCGTCTGGTGCGGCGGGATGCTGGAATCCGGCATCGGACGGGCCTGCAACGTGGCGCTGGCCACGCTCCCCGGCTTCACCATTCCGGGGGACATCTCACCGAGCGACCGCTACTGGGCGGAGGACATCGTGGATCCGCCCTGGACCATGCGCGCGGATGGTACCATGGCCGTGCCCATGGACCGACCCGGCCTGGGTGTGCGCGTGGACGTGGCCCGTATCGAGGCACTCACCGCTCGACGGGTGGAACTGCGCGCATAGCAAAACGCGGCCACCGATCCATCCGGTGGCCGCGCTGCGGGGCGCCGCTGCGCCGCCCGCCTATTCGTAGCGGAGCGATACGATGGGGTCCAGCAGGGCGGCACGGCGTGCCGGCCACAGGCCGAAGAAGAGGCCCACCGCGCCCGAGAAGCCCAGCGCCAGCACCACTGCATCCATGGCGACCGCGGCCTGGAAGTCCATGATCCGGCTGAGCGCGGCCGCGCCGCCGTAGCCCGCGGCAATGCCGAGCGCGCCACCCGCAAGGCATAAGACCAGGGCCTCCACCAGAAACTGCAGCATGATGTCACGCCGACGCGCCCCCAGCGCCTTGCGCACGCCGATCTCCCGGGTGCGCTCCGTCACCGAGACCAGCATGATGTTCATGATCCCGATACCACCCACCAGCAGCGAGATCATGGCAATCCCCGCCAGCAGGTAGGTAAAGGTGCGAGTGGTATCCTGCGCCGTTTCCAGCAGGGAGGTCTGGTTGCGCACCGTGATGGGGCTGTCCTCCCCCGGACGCGTGCGGTGCAGGCGGCGCACGATGCGGTCGATTTCCCCCATGGCCGGATCCATGGCCGCGGCGGTGGGGGTCTGCACCAGGATGGAGCGCAGACGATCATTGCCGAAGACGCGGTAGCTGGCGGTGCTGGCGGGGATGAAGATGGTCTCGTCGGGGCTCATGAAGCCCTGCTCCCCCTTCGAGGCCAGCACCCCCACCACCTCGAACGGGATGCCACGGATCTCGATGGTCAATCCCGTCAGCATGGCCGTGGAATCGGTCGTGATGCGCCCTGCCACGCCGGAGCCGACCACCGCCACGCGGCGCCGGCCCATCTCCTCGCCAGGTGTGAAGAAGGAGCCGTCGGCCAGCTTGTGATTCTGGATCTCGAAATACTCCGGCCACACGCCCATGACCGACAGGTTGGCGTTCTGCCGGCCATAGACCACCTGGTAGCGGCTCTCCATCTCCGGCGATACGGCGGCGATGTTGCCCCCCGCGAAGCGCAGCGCCTCCGCATCCTCCATGGTGATCCGGCTACCGCCCCGATCCACGCCGCCGAACATGCTACGCCCGGAGCGCACGGTGAGGACGTTCGTGCCGAGTGCGTTGATCTGGTCCTGCACGGTCCGCTGCGCGCCTTCGCCCAGCGCCACCATGGTGATCACGGCACCGATGCCGATGATGATCCCCAGCATGGTTAGAAAGGACCGCAACGCGTTGGCCCGTACCGCGGAGAGCGCCACGGCAATGGTCTCTCCCACGAGCATGGTGGGCCGCTTACCGTCCACGGCCCCCTCCCATACCGCCGCCCGGCACGATACCACCGCCGCCCATGCGCTCACGCATGCGCTCCTCGAACTGCTGCTGCTGCTGCTGCAGGCGGATGGCCGAGATGATGATGACCGCCTCACCCTCCTCCAGGCCGCTCACCACCTCGGTGTTGTCCCAGTCACTGGCACCGAAGGTCACCATGCGGAGTTCCGGCCCCGCGGGACCGTTCACGAACACCACGCCCGGGCGGGTCTCGTCGTTGCCCCCGGCCTCGGCACGACGCCCACGCATGGCCGCGAAGCGCTCGCGCATCTCCGGGGTGATCTGCCCGCGCTGACCCGCCTGCCCCGGTGCCGCGCCATCGGCGCCGGGCCGCTGCACGGGAGCCGTACCATCGGCGCCGGCCCGCTGCCCACCGGCCCCGGCGCGGCGGTTCGCGGCACCCGGGTCGGCGGCCGGGGAAGTGCTGTCCGCGGTGGCGGTTTCGGCCGCCTCACCAACGCCGCGCGCGGGCGGCGTCCGCCCCGCGGCGCGCGCGGCTTCGAGGGCCTGCGTCACCGCCTCCTCGCTCATGCCCAGCACCATCCCGGCGGCCAGCGCGTCACTCATGTTCACCACGGCATCATTGGGCACGCCCAGTACGCCGGGCTTCTCCATGATCTCCACCTCGACCCTGGCGCTCATGCCAGGCTTCAGCAGCCCCTCGGCATTATCCAGCACCACGATCACCGGGAACATGGTGACGTTCTGCTCCACCTTGGCCTGCGGCTCGATCTTCTGTACCGAGCCCATGAAGGGGCGATCGGGGAAGGCGTCCACGGTGACGCTGACGGGCTGGCCCGCTGAGACACGGCCGATGTCGATCTCGGCGATCAGCGCGGACACCTGCATCTGTGCCAGATCCGCCATGGTGAAGAGCGCCGTGCCGCCGGACACGCTGCTGCTGCCGGACTGGATGATGGTCCCCTCCTCCACCGTCCGGGAGATGATCGTCCCATCGATGGGGGCGGCAATGCGCACGTCGTTCAGGCGCTGCTCGGCCAGATCCAGATTCGTCCGCGCCCGGAAGTGCGCGGCTTTCTGGTTGGCAAGGTCCAGCTCGGCAGACTCCAGCTCCTGCGCGGTAATGATGTTGGCCTCGCGCAGCTGTACCGACCGCTCATGGCCCGTCTGACTGGCCTTCAGGCGTGCCTCGGCCACGTCCATGTCCGCCTCCGCCTGCTGATAGGCGTTGCGTACGTCACGTGGGTCGATCTCGGCCAGGAGGGTACCCCTGGTGACGTTCATGCCCGTTTCACCGTGCAGGCGAAGCACCTCACCCGACGCCTTGGACTTGACCTCCACGGTGCGGATCGGCTGGATGGCGCCGGTGGCCTCCGCCTTCACCTCTAGATTGATCCGCCGTACGGCCGCGGTCTCCAGCGCGGAATTCGCTGTCTCGGCCTCGGTGTCGTCACACGCCGTGATCGCGAGGGTGCTGCCGAACGCTACCAGGAGCGCCAGACATCCCGTAATGGTCCTGCGACTAGCTGCAGACATGTTCGATGCTCCCTCTCGACGTGTTCGTCCTGCGTGTTTATCGGTCATCAGCGGTCGTTTCCGCCATCCTGCGGGGTGTCCTGGCCACGCGCTTCACGGCGCGCGACGATACACGCCTCCTCGAAGGCCTTCTGCGCCCTGCGCATGGCGCGGTGCGTGGAATCCTGCCGTTCGTAGAGCGCTTCCAGCGCCGCGCGCTGCTCGGGCGTGAGCACCGCGCGGGTCTCCACCTGCATGGAATCCCGCACGGCGTCGCTGCGTGTATCGAACTGCGCGTACAGGCTGTCCTGGATCTCATCATACTGGCGCCATACCGCCCTCAGCTTCGGCCGCCACGCGTCCATGATGCGCCCGATCGAGTCCTGCTTTACGGGCGACGCGCCGATGGAGTCCAGCGGCGCGAAGCGGTCGCGCGTCGTCTGGCGGGGCGCCGGGCATGCTCGCATCTCCCCATCCGTACCGAATGGCACCATCAGGACATCCTCCGCTGGCGGCACCGCAGACGCCGCACGCCGCGTCTGCTGCAGGGCCATGCCCGACAGCCCGCCCACCAGAAAAGTGACCGCCAGCAGCCCGAACGCCACGGCGCGCGTGCGGCCGGACGCGGCACGAATCACCATCATTCGAACTCTCCCTCGAGCGTGGCCAGCAGTTCGATCTCCATGGGCGGGAGCACGAGCTTCTGCCAGAGCAGGACGTCCGCCTCCGACGCGAGGTCGGCGGTCACGTACGGTGACGTGACGGCCGCCTGCACGGGTGCGGTCATGAACTCGGACCGGGCCAGCACCGAGCCGGCCAGCACCGCCAGCAGGGCGGCGGCGGCCAGTGCCGGGCGGGACCAGCGGCCCAGCAGAACGTAGATGTCTCCGCCGCCCGCGCGGCGGTATAGCTCCACCTGCGCGGCGCCCATGATGCGCGCCACCATACGCTCCATGAAGGCCGGGTCCCCCGTGGGATCCAGCGGCGTCAGATCCAGCCGCTCCCGTTCCATTCAGTCCTCCTTCAGTGAATCAGCGCCGAGCAGTTCGCGCATGGCACGACGTGCCTGGTGCAGCGTGTAGCGGACCGTGCCCGCGGGCATGTCCATCAACTCACCGATCTCCCGGTGTTTCCAGCCCTCCAGATCGTGCAGCAGCAGCACCTGCCGCTGCTTTTCAGACAATTCCGCGGCGGCCAGGCTCAAGCGGTCCCGCAGACGCGAACGTGCCGTGTCCTGAGCGGGGTCCGAAGCGCCCGCCAGCGGCCCCGCGTCATCCAGCGTGGTGGCCCGCCGGACCCGCCGATAGCGGTGGAAGCTGTGCGCCCGGTTTCGGACGATCCGGGCCAGCCATGCGGCAAAACGGTCCGGCTCCCGGCAGCTTTCCAGCTCTTCGAGCGCCTTGATGAACGCATCCTGGACCACATCTTCGGCGTCCGTGGGATTGCGCATGACGCCCAGCGCGACTGCGTAGGCGGCGCGCATATGGCGCCGCACCAGCCCTTCGAAGGCATCGCCGTCGCCCGCGCACGCACGCCCCACCAGAACGGCATCGCTCTCCTCCATGTCCGTCTTAATGACGCCGCCCATTCCTGGAGCGTTGGGACAGGATTGCCCTGCCGCCGCCGTGACCCCTAGCTTGGCCGCTCACTCGTGATCCCGGAGTTGGTCATGCGCTTCCTCTGGCCGCCGATCGCCGTGTTCCTGTCCATGGCCCCCGCGAGCGCGCACGCGCAGTGGACTACCGCATCCGCTGCCACGAGCGCGGAGTTCCGCTCGCTGCACGCACCCCAGGCCGCGGTCGTATGGGCCGGAGGGCGCGGCGGCGTAGTGGCCCGCTCCGTGGACGGCGGCCAGCGCTTCACCGTGGACACCATCCCCACGGCCACGGCTCTCTTCATCGTGGGCATCCATGGCGCCGACAGCACCACCGCGCACGCCCTGGCTACGAGCTTCGACGGTGGCCTGGCCCGCATCTATCGCACCCGCGACGGCGGCCGCACGTGGGAAGCGCGCTACGAGGACCGGCGACCCGGCGTATTCATGGACGCACTCGCCTGCTGGGACGTTAGCCGCTGCCTGGCCTTCGGCGACCCGGTGGACGGCACGTTCGTGGTGGCCCGCACCACCGACGCCGGGGAGAGTTGGTCCCGGCTGCCCGCCGAGCGTCTGCCGGCGCCGCTGGTCGGGGAGGCGGGCTTTGCCGCGAGCGGCCGCGCCCTGGTGACCGGGCCGGATGGCACAGCATGGTTCGGCACGGGCGGCGGTGACCGTGCGCGCGTGTACCGCACGGACGACTACGGTGACAGCTGGAGCGTGCACGACACACCGCTGCCGGGCAGCGCCACCGCCGGTATCTTCGCGCTGGCGTTCCGGGAGGACGGCCCGCGCGGGCGGGGCGGGGGTGGGGG